>JAJSAM010000061.1 GCA_024274785.1 Planctomycetota bacterium
CCGGTCGTCGCCGGCAGCGCCCCCCGATCGCTCGACACCACCGGCGTCCCACAGGCCATGGCCTCGAGCACCGGCAGCCCGAAGCCCTCGAGAAAACTCGGAAAGAGCAGGCATTCCGCTCCGGTGAGGAACGGGGCCAGAAACTCGTCGGTGAGGAACCCGGGAAGGAGCACGCGATCCGAGAGTCCGCGGCGTTCGATCTCGGCGGCGATGTCCTCATGACCGTGGGAGGGGTTGCCGGCGAGCACGAACGCCGGGCCATCTCCGGGCATCAGCGCGGCGGCCTCGATCATGCCGCGGATGTTCTTGCGGGTGGAGAGCTGGCCCACGAAGGCGACGTAGGGACCCGGGATCCCGCGCGCTTTCCGGAGCGCCTGGACTTCGGCCTCCGATGCCGGACGAAAATGCTCCTCCACCCCGTGTCCGACGACCCGCACCCGATCCGCGCTCATTGGAAAGTGCTCGAGCCAGCTGTCGCGGGTGTGCTCGCTGACGCAGATGATCCGATCCGCCCGGTCGGCGATCTCCCGGTAACGCCGCCGCTTCTTCTCCCGAAAATCGCGATCCGCGAAGTCGTCCGAAACCAGCGAAAAGATGTCATGTACCGTGACGACCGACCCGACACCGCCCCAATCGAAGACCCGGCCGTCGGGCCCGTGCACGACATCGACGGACCGCGGCCGGAGAATCCCCTGCACCCAGCGTTCGGAGAAGTTCGCCCCGGGCAGTCCGAGGCGATGCTCACGCCGGGAGAACCGGGAGAGCCGGTAGCAGAGCACGAAGTCATCATCGGCTTCCACCTCGGCCAGCGCGTTGACCAGGCAGAAGACGTACCGCCCCACGCCGGTCCGGGCGAGTTTCATCAGGGGGGTGGCGTCGATGGCGACTCTCACGTGCGGAGTGTCGCACCGGGAGGCGGAGGGTGGGAGCCAAAACTGCCGGCGGGAATCCCGGCGTTCTCCGGAGCACTCCCTCCGCGAAGTTCTGTAAATGATTGCGTCGAAGCCCCGTGGAGTCCTATCATCCGCCCGATGAGCGAAGGCAAATCCACCCCGCCAATTCCCATCTTCGACGTGAAGAAGTGGACCGGGCGCATGTTGATCGCATCCACTTTTGCGGTGGCGCTGCTCGTATTTGCGGATCCGACCGAGTTCCCCTACCTGATGATCCCGGGGCTGGTCTGCCTGCTGCTCGGGCAGTTCGTGCGGCTCTGGGGCACGGGACACCTGCACAAGAACAAGGTGCTGGCCACCGGCGGCCCTTACTCCTTCGTCCGGCACCCGCTCTACGTCGGCACGTTCCTCGTCATCACCGGGCTCGCCATGCTCTCGGGGAGCAAAGTGGTGCTTTACGGCCTCCTCCCGGTTGGCGTCCTCGTCTTCCTCTTCTACTATGCGCCGAAGAAGGAGCGGGTGGAGTCGAACCGTCTGCAGCGTGTATTCGGAGAGAAGTTCGATCGCTACAAGGCGGCGGTGCCGGGATTCATCCCGCGCCTGACCCCCTACAAGGACCGGGAGGGGCGGTTCGCCTTCGACGGCATCATCGAGAATCGCGAGTACCTGATCTCGATCGCGATCTCCTTCGGTGTCGCCGTAATCCTGCTCAAGTACTTCTTCTTCCCGGGCTTCGTTCCGTTCAAATGACCCGCCGTGCCGCCGCGATCACCCGCGACGAGTTCCTCTCCCGGGCCGGCCCGAACATCGCGAAGGACACCTGGCACAAGCCGGAAGTCCGCCCGGTCGAAATCCGGGGCGTCACCGCCCTGGTCAAGGACTATGGCCGACGTTCGTTTCTGTTCCGCGAGACCTGGGGCCGGTTCATGGTCGCCCGGGAGACGGTAATCTTCCGCGAGATCGACGGCCTGCCCGGAATCCCGCGCTACCTCGGCCGGCTGGACGCCCTGGCCTTCGCCATGGAGCGGGTCGAGGGCCGGGAGTGCGGCGACGTCCCCATGAAGTCCCTCTCCGGCGAGTTCTTCCGCAGGCTCCGCGATACCGTCCTCGCCCTGCACGCCCGGAACATCTTCCACGGCGATCTCCGGCAGCGCCGGAACATCCTGGTCGGTCCCGGCGAACAGCCGTTTCTCATCGACTTCGCATCGGGTCTGCGGGTTCCCCGGGATACCGCCGTGGGGCGTATCCTCGCGCGGACCGACCTCTCCGGGGTCGCCAAGCTGAAGCGCAAGCTGGCCCCCCACCTGATCGACGACGAGGACCGGAAGCTCCTGATGCTCGACCGCCTCCGCCCGTGGAAGATGCGGCGCATCGAGCGACGGATGCAGAAGAAACGGGCGATGCATGATGGCTGACATCATGAGCACGAACACGGAAACCGAGGGATAAGGGCTCGTCTGGAAATACGTGCGCCAGTTGCACCGAGAGCGCCGCCGCGCCCGAGAAAGCAAGGCGCGAGGAGCGCGCAACCTTCCCGGTTTCAACCGACGAGCAACGCAGCCGGGCGGGATGCAGCAGCCCTCAAATCCCGAAGTCATCCCTGCGCGTGTCCCTGACGTCCTCGGTCCCGCTCCAGCGGCCGAGAGCATCAGTGGTGTAGCTGAGATCGCAGCCGGAGAAGTGCTCGCGACCGCAGCGACCTGATCCGCTCACCGAACTCCGGCAATTTGTCCCGGAACAAACCATGCAGACTCCGGCGAAAGGATCCTGCCACCTTTCTTCGGCCACCTTTCTTCGTCGTCGACGATCGGAATGGAACTCAATCCCCCGGGGAGGGTCCATCGAGGTTCTTGATAATCTTCCTCCATGCCTCGGCGTCCCGGCCACCGTCCTTTCCGGTCCTGCGCTTGAGCTCTCCGCGAACCTTCTGGGCGAAGTCCGTGCCCGGCGGGTCCACCAGCAGTTCGACCAGCGCCCGGCTGGTGAACTCCTCCTCGATGGCGCCGAGAATGCCGTCCAGCGCGCGCCCGCGGTCGCGGGAATTCTCCTCCTTGTCGCCGAGGATGCTCTTCAGATGCCCCACCGCAGCCCCTGACTCCTTCGCCATCCTGACGAGGAGATCGAGTGCTTCGCGGCGATCCGGTCCGGTCGGCATGGTCTGCCGCACCGCATAGACGATGTCGGGGAGTTCCGCGCCCCCACCCGTGGCATAAGCGCCGGAGAGAGCCGAGAGAGCGGCGTTTCTTCCGGCGTCATGACGGGCGGTGCGGGCCACCTCGATCAGGGCCATTCCCGCTTCATCCGGATCCAGGTCGAGCAGCGCCGTCGCCATCCTCATCGCAGCGGTGGAGTCGGACTCGATCTTCACTGCGTTCACGAGCACGGCTCGCCACCGATTGGCGTGCGTCCGCCCCATCGCCCGCGCCGCGGCGCCCCGCACACGCGCACTCTCGTGACGGAGGGTTGCGGCGAGCGTCTGCTCCGAAACCCCGTCCGGATCCTCTAATCGAAGCAGGCAGGCGTCACGAACCACCGGTTGTTCCGCGCCTCTCTTGAAGGCGGTGAGGGCGAGTTGATACGCTGCATCGCCCCGCTCGCCGGCCCAGTTCGAGGTGACCCACGAGAGCCACCGCGCGGTGTCATCGCCGATGGATTTCCCGATGGATTTCCCGATGTGCCGGGAGAGGATATCGACGAACATCGCCCGGGATTCCGGCTTGAGATCGGGCAGGCGCAGGATGGTGTTCATCACGTCGAGGGGAGTCATCAACTTGACGAGAGAGTCCGCCGCGGCGGCGCGAACGGCGGCGCTGTCATCGATCATCACCGCCTCCCGCAGGGTGCCGGTCACCCGGGGCGATGAGTTCCCGAGTTCCCCCATCCGGATGACGATCCGCTCCCGCAAGGGGGCACTCTCCTCGCCGGAGTAGTGCCGCGCCAGGCTCATCGCCGCCAGCGGGTCCTCCTTCTCGAGGTCCGCCGCCACGAGGGCGTACTTCCGGCCCGTCTTCACCTCGCGGACGATTCCCGCCCCGAGATCGAGGAACAGCACGAAGATCGCGAATACCCCGAGCAGACCCATCTGCTTCCCGATCGGGGCTTCCCTGATCCAGGACCGGATACGATCGCGGTGCGGAAAGAGCCAGCGGAAGACAATCACAATCCCGGCCAGCTCGGCGATGGACCAGATGCTGACCCCGGTCACGACGTGGGGCACATACCTCCCCACCAGCCCGGCCACGATGAGGATGACGCCGACGATGAGCCATTTTCTCGCCATGCGCCCATCCTACCCTCGGAGACAAATCGGGTCATCTGAACCTTCCCGATCTGAAGAGACAATTCGGACGGCGAGCCGGCCGATCCGGAAGGGGACCGGGCCGCCCCCGCAGCGCGGCGTCCTCAGAGGGATCGGTAGACCGCCTCGACGGCTTCCGCCTGGGTGCGAAGGTCGAAGCGCTCCGTGGCGGCCCGCTGCGCCGCGGCAGCCATCTCATCGCGCTCCGCGAGGCCCAGCGCCAACCGCCGAACCGCGTGGGCCAGCGCCTCCGGATCGTGCGAAATCAGGATGCCGTTCTCGTTGTCGGTGACGATCTCGCCGAGCATGCCGACGTTCGCGGCGATAACCGGGACGCCCATCGCCATCGCCTCGCGGACGGCGCGACAGGAGCCGTCGGAGCCGGGCCACAGGAACGCTTTCGCCGAGAGCGCCTTCAGGGTCGCCACGTAGTCGTCGCCGGAGCGGTAGCCGGTGAAAACGATGCGCTTGCCGAGCAGGCTCTTCTCCGCACGCTCCACCGCCACCTTTTCCATGTGGGTGCCGCGCCCGACCATCAGCACGCGCAGTCCGGGGACATCGGTGACCAGGCGATCGAGAGCGTCGAAGAAGACATCGAAGCGGCGTCGCGGTTGCATGCGCGCGACGATGCCGAGGACGAAGTCGCCGGCCTCGATACCGTACTCGGCGCGCATGTCGGGGAGCTCGCGGTCGGGGTCGAAGCGCGTGAGATCCACCGCGCCTTCGAGGGTGCGGGTGCGATCCTCCGGGAGGGCGTAGCGGGCGATCGACTCGCGGCGCACGCGGCCACTCGCGGAGAACAGGAACGCCGTCGCCCTCCGGAAGAGAGCGCGCGTGCGGCCACCGGTTGGAGCATCGCCATCGTAGAGCGACCGCACCACCGGGATCGAGAGCCCGGACCGCTTCACGGCCGCCGCCCCGACCAGGTGATCGTTCAGGAGATGGCTGTGCAGAACGTCGGGCCTGAACTCCCGGAGGAATGCCCCGAGCGCCGCGGCATCGGCCCGGTTCTTCATCGGGCTCCAGTGCTTCTCGAGGAAGAGCTCCTCGCGGACGTCGACGCCGCGTGACCGGGCTTCGGCGGCGAGCAGGTTCGGCAGGAACTTCCCGGGCTTCCCGGGGAAGAGCACCACCTCATGGCCGCGGCGGGTCAGTTCCGCCGCGAGGTTCACGGCGGGCTCGGCGGGGCCGGTCCACTTCCAGTTGGCGTAGAGGTGGACGATCTTCATTCGATCGGCTCCATCTCGACGACGATCTTCCGGGAAAGCGCCTTCTCCACACCGGCGTTGATCGAACGCATCGCCTCCAACGCCTCGGGGTCGGGCGCCCACTCCCGGAAGAATCGCATCCGGTCCGTCTTCGTGATCAGCACCGCCACCGACGCCGCGAGTTGAGCCAGGTTCTTGATGCGTCGCCGGGGCGAGACGGAGTCACCGAAGGTCACGCGGTCATAGTCCACGAGGAAGAAGATCGGGTTTCCCAGTTCGCTCGGCTTGACGAACATGTTCACGGCTTTGAGATCGCCGTGATAGATGCCCTTGCGGTGCAGGCGACGCACGAAATGGGCCAGGCGGCGGACGAAGTCGCGCTTCTCCCTCCGGCCCGCGGCATCGAGCTCCCCGGCGAAGCGCTTCAGCACGTAGAGATCGAGCCGCGTGCATTCCGAAAGGTCCTCCATCAGGAGGTAGCTCTCGCGGATCAAGGGCCAGCGCCCCTTCACCGCCAGTGCCACCGGCCGACCGACGCGGACCTGGTGCAGATCCAGACCATTGCCGTTCTTCCAGGAGGCCATCCCGCGTGAATCCCGGAACGCGTTCTTCAGGATCTCCAGCGCTTCGGGGATGCGCGTCTCCTTCACCACCGTCCGTCCCCACAGAAGGGGCCCGGCCAGGATCTGGCGGGAGATCGCCGAGCGGCGGGAGTCCTTCAGGACATCCCGGCCGCCTTTTCGCATGCTGAGCAGGTGGTCGCCGATCGCGAGGAGCACGCCGGCCGGCGGGATGTCCCGGCGGAACCAGAGCGAGTACTCCCCCACCCGGGCCAGGTCGAAGGATGAGGAGGACCTGAGGCAACGCCTCGCCCGGCTCTTCAACCGGCGCCGCTCGAGGGCATAGATCCGGCCAAAGATCTTCCGGCTCACGGTTTCGATGTCGCCGAGCACCGGGTCGTCGCCCTCGTACTCCGAGAGGATTCGCCGACGCTCCGAACGCGTCGTACCGGTGACGAGGGAGTGCAGCATCTTCGAGAGGTTGGCGATTCGTGATCGGCGCGAGGTCTTCGCCACGATCTTCACGGTGTGCAGATCGATCAGGTGGAGCTTCGCCGTCTCCGGCTCACCGGTGACGAGGATGTTGCCGCTGTGCAAATCGTTGTGGACGAAGCCCGCGTCGTGGAACCGCCTGATCAGTTCGGCGAGGTCGCGGAGCAGCCTCCGCCGGGCCGCCTTGAGACCCGGCTCGCGAAGTCGCCAGTGGAGCACCGGGACGAGGTCGTTCGCGTCGGGGATCTCGATGGTGGCGAGCGTCCCGTCCAGGAGGATCCGGCCGGAGCGCTTCTCCCCCATCATCACCGCGTGGATGGTGGGCAGGCCCGCCGCGGTCATGGTGCGGGCGGCCAACCACTCGGTCATCGCCCGGGAAGGAACGACCAGGTACTTCATCCGGTCGAAGAAGGTGCGGACGTGGTACCGCTTCAGGAAGACCACGCTCTCCTTCATCGGGACCCGGAACACCGTGCGTACGCTGTTTCGCTTGATCAGGGTGACGCCGGGCATCCGCTCGATGGTGTCGAGATCGGGAATGACCCGCTTCTTGAGAAAGCGCGCCGACGACGGCTCGAGAAGGTAGCGAAACCCGTCATGCGTGTAGCTCTCGGGACCGTCAGTCACGGTTCCTCCGCGTCAGTTCCCAGTGCTTCAGGTACTTCAGGAACACGTAGGTGGCGCCGAGCGCCGCCACGCAGAATCCCGCCGCGCCGTCGAGGAAGCCGGCCTTCAGGACGTACATGCGGAAGAACTTGCCCACCGGGTTGAAGACCAGCTTGAAGAAGCTGAACTTCCGTCCGCGCTCCACCCACGCCTGCGCCGACGTGGTCGTGAAGTTATCGATCTGCCGGAGGTGATCGGAAACCGAGCGATAGGAGTAGTGGTGAATGTCGCCCTCGAGGTGTCCCACCGGGCCGGATTCCACCACGACGTGATCATGGGGATTCACACCGCCCCACCTGGCCTTGTCGCGCCGGAACAGCCGGACCTTCCGGTCGGGATACCAGCCGCCATGATCGATGAAGCGGCCGAGATAGAAGGTCCGCCGGTTCATGGAGAAGGCGACGGTGTCACCGGGGCCGGCGAGGGCATCCCGCACACTCCTGACCAGTTCCGGGGTGAGGCGCTCATCGCAATCGAGACACAGCACCCAGTCGGTCTTCGCCAGGCCGACCGCGTGGTCCTTCTGCTCGACCAGGCGGCCTCCGAACTGCCTGACGACGACCTCGGCGCCGAACTCCTCGGCGATCTCGCGGGTTCGGTCCGTGGAGCAGGAATCCACCACGACCGTGTGATCGGCGAACGAGGCGGAGCGCAGGCAGTCCGCCAGGCGATCCTCCTCATTCAGCGTGATCACGCACAGTGTGACCGGTTCGCTCATCGGATGTGCAGCCTCCAGGCCAGGCGATGCCAGATCTGGCTCCTCTCGCCCATCCCGAGAAGCCGCTCCGGATCATCCTCGCCGTCCGTGTAGCCCGCGAAGAATCCGAGACGGGATTCCCGGGGCACGACAACGCCTTTCAGGGAGAGCTTGACGACCGAACGGTCGAATCGGAAGAGGTTCAACCGACGGTCCCGCATCGAAACGGTCCCGGGAACGCGCGCGCGGTCGAAGTCGATCAGCGTCAGCTCATCCGCGGCAACGAGGACGTTCTTGACGTGGAGGTCGGCGTGCCAGATCCCGGCCTCGTGCATGCGGCGCGTCGCGACACCGGTCCGGAAGAGCCATCGATCCGCACCGTCGCCCGCACCGTCGAGCAGCAGGGTGGCGAGATCCGTCGCATCCGGGATCAGCCGGGAGAGGAGGTAACCCTCGTGGAGGCCGGGACGGATCGGGCGGTGCAGCGCCGCCAGAATCTCGGGCACCCGGACTCCGGCGGTGCGAGCCGCCTCCGTCGCCTTCAGTTCACCGATGGGCCGTGAGGAGCGGATGAAGAAACCGCCGATCAACGGGCCGAGCATCCCTCCATGCAGGTAACGCCGGAGCACCGCCTGCGATCCGTCCGGGAGAGTGAGGAGCGAGGGACGCCCCCGGCCGGAAAAGCATCGCTCTCCGGCTTCGGCCAGGACCTCCGGATGGGCGAGATCGAGCGGCAAGAGGATCTCGCGGCAGTCCTCGCGAACGGCCACCTGCCACGCGCCGGCCCGCAGCCAGCCGAATCCATCCGGCAGCGTCAGAAGCCCCATGACCGCCTTATCCCGTTACCACCAAAAGAGATAGCGCATCCCATCGTCGCGAACACTAGCAGAAGCCAAAGGGGTGGTCAATGGTTTCCTCCGCGGCGATTTCGGACCCCAGGGACCCATTTCGAACTTGACTCTCCGTGTCCGGTTTCGGAAACTGGACAGAGGACACCTGATTTCATGCCCTCACGTATCCTCCTCATACGGCTTTCCGCCATCGGCGATGTCATCCATGCCCTGCACGGCCTGGCGGCCCTCCGTGCGTCCCGGCGGGGTGCCCACCTTGGATTTCTGGTGGAGGACCGGGCGGCGGCGCTCGTTTCGGGACATCCGGATCTCGACCGGGTCCACGTGTTTCAACGCAAGGACTGGCAATCCGGCCTGCTCTCTTCGCCGCTTGCGGTCGTCGGATCGGCGTCGAGGTTCCTCTCCGAGGTACGCAACGAACGCTACGATGTCGTGGTGGACCTGCAGGGGAATCTGAAGGGCGGCGTGCTCTCGAGGCTTTCCGGAGCACCCCGGCGAATCGGGCTCGCGGCCGCATTCGGCAAGGAAGGCAATCATCGCTTCCAGACGGAACTGGTGAGCCTTCCGGAAGGACCGCTGCACCGCGTGGATCGGGTCTTCAAGCTGCTCGGCCCCCTCGGGGTAAGCGGGCCGGCGGGGACGCCCCGCCTGGCGATCCGACAGGAGGACCGTGCGGAGATGGATGCATGTCTCGCTGCCGAGGGCCTCACGCCAGGCCGCTTCGCCGTCCTGCACCCCGCCACCTCGGCATTCGGCAGGCACAAGCGGTGGATGCCGGAGCGGTTCGCCGAACTGGCGCGGGCGCTTCATCGGGACCAGGGCCTGCCGAGCGTGATCACCTGGGGGCCGGGGGAAGAGGACCTCGCGGGCAGGGTCGCCGGGATGGCGGGCGACGCGGCCTTGAAGGGTCCGCGAACCAGCCGCCTGACCGCCCTCTGCGCCTTGATCGAGCCGGCCGGCCTGTTCGTCGGCGCCGACACCGGAGCCACCCACCTGGCGGCGCTGCTCGGCACCCCCACCGTGGGGCTGTTCGGACCAAAGGACCCGAAAATCTACGGCCCTCGCGGAGAGAGGGTGGAGGTCGTCACTGCCGACGTCGAGTGTTCGCCGTGCACGCTCCGGAAGTGCGACGACCCGATCTGCATGAAGTCGATCGAAGCAAGCGACGTCCTCGCGGCGGCGGAAGGGCTTCTGCCCACCCGTTCCCTCGCCGGGGACGAGGGATAGAGAAGGGGACGAGATGACGCAGCCGAAGCAAGAGCGCAGAATGAAACCGGTACGGGGCGGCCCGATGCAGATGACCGCATCGAGCAGCTACGCCATTCACGGCCTCGGCTACCTCGTGACGAAAGAGCCGGGGGAAGTGACCTTCCTCTCGGAGATCTCCGATTACTTCGGTATCCCCTCCTCCTACATGGCCAAGGTGTTCCAGGCGCTGGCCCGGGAGGGGCTCGTCAGTTCCTTTCGTGGTGCGAAGGGCGGGTATTCCCTGGCGCGGCCGCCCGCCGAAATCACGCTCCGCCAGGTGATCGAGATCTTCGAGGGGCCGGTGACCGATGACTGCACGCTCGCGCGGGGCCCCTGCAACTTCGAACCATCCTGTCGCATCTACGGCCGGCTGGCCCGGGCCCAGGAGGCGTTCCTCGATGCCCTCGAGCAATACACGATCGAAGCCATCGGCGACGAGTTCAGGCACTTCGAGAAACTCGGTCTTTCATCCGGGAAGCTTCCTGTCGAGGAGTGAGGGCGCTCCATGGAACGAGAGGCGGGAGCGCTTGAGAAGATCGGGGCGATCGAGGGCGGCGAGCGGGCGGTTTCCCTGGCTTTGAACTCCGCGGATCCGGGGATGGCACTGCTCAACCTGCACGGGTTCGCCGAGGCCACCGGGGGTCTTCCACAACCGATCGAGGTCGCGATCAGCCTCTTCGCCGGCTCCCGGTCCATGAGTGCCGCGGCAATCCGGGATCCGGAGCTGTTGACGGGGGTGCTGGCCGATCGAAACCTCCCCGATCGCGGCACTCTCGAGGCCCGCTGTGATCGCTGGATCGCCGAAGGCGCCGACGATCCGAGGCCAGCCCTCCGACGTTTCGTCCGGCAGGAAACGCTGCGGGTGCTCCTGGCGGACCTCGATGGGAGGCTCTCTCTCGAAGAGGTCACCGCAGCCATCTCCCGGATTGCCGACACGGCGGTGGAGAGCGCGCTTTCGGTCGCGATCTCTGAATTGACGGAGACTCGAGGCACGCCGCGGGATGCCGGCGACGCCCCGGTGACGATGACCGTCATCGCCCTCGGGAAGCTCGGCGGGAGCGAGCTCAACTACTCCTCCGACATCGATGTCATCTTTCTCTACTCCGCGGAGGGCCGCACCGACGCCGACGCCCCGGATCGAGTTCTCACCAACCGGGACTTCTTCGTCCGCGTGGTGGAGCGAACCAGAAAGCTCCTGGCCGACGCCACGCCGGAGGGCCATTGTTACCGGGTCGACCTCCGACTCCGCCCGGATGGAAGCACCGGAGCGCTGACCCGCACCGTCGAGAGCGCCATCGACTACTACGAGAAGCGGGGGCGAACCTGGGAACGGCAGGCGCTGATCAAGGCGCGGGCGATTGCCGGCGACCTCGAACTCGGACAGCGAGACTTCATCGGCCGGCTTGCGGAGTTCGTCTACGGAAGCCCCCTGACCACCAGCGATATCGCCGGCATCAAGAAGCTGAAGCGGCAGATGGAGCGGCAAAGCGGCGGAGCGCGGCAGGTCAAGGCCGGACCGGGGGGAATCCGCGACGTGGAATTCACGGTCCAGTTCCTGCAACTGCTGAACGGCCACCGTCTGCCGGAAGTCCGCGAGCCCGGCACCCTGCCGGCCCTGGCCCGTCTGGCCGCGGCGGATGCGCTGACCGCGGAGGAGCACGAGGCCCTCAGGGAGAGCTATCTCTTTCTGCGAATCGTGGAGCACCGGCTGCAAAACGTAAACGAGGTGCAGACCCACCTCATCCCCGCCGACGCGGAGGGTCTTCGGCGCCTGGCCCTGCGCATGGGGCTCGGCGGCGAAGGCCGGGATCCGCTGGCGGAGTTCAGAAAACTGCACGCCCGCCACACCCAGGCGGCGGGAGCGATCCTCGAGCGTCTGTTCCACAGCCTCTTTCTGGAGCAATCCGAGGACGCCGCGAGAATCACCGACCTCGTTCTGAGACCGGATTCGGACGCGAGCGGAGTGGTCGACTGGCTATCCCGCCACGGAGTCGCCGAGCCCGATCAGGCCGTGGCGATCCTGCGCCGGCTCTCCTCCGGACCGAACCCGCGGGCACGCAAGTTCCTCGCGAGCCTGGCCCCCCACCTCCTGCTGCACGCCATCGCCACTCCGGAACCCGATCGCTGCCTGCGCAACCTGGAGCGTCTGGTCGACGCGATCGGTGCCCCCGCGACCTTCTACCAGTTGCTCGGAGAGTGCGAAGACATCCTGGCGGTGGTGACCGATCTCTGCGGCTGGTCGCAGCACCTCGCGGATCTGCTCGTCCGCAACCCGGCGATGTTCGATGCCTTCACCGACACGCTGGTCGTCGCCCCCGGTGCGGTTCGAAAGCCGATCGACGACCTGCCGCTCGAGACCATCGAGTCCGCCGACAATCCGGAGGTGATGCTCGCCGACCTGAAGGACCTGCGGCTCCTCGGGATCGGCGTGCGGGACATCCAGAGAAAGGCGAACACGGAAAACACCGCCGAAGACCTGACGGAGCTGGCCGAGGACGTTCTTCGGCTGGCGCTGCGCCGGGAGGAGGGAGAGGCCCGGCGGCGGCACGGCCCGCTTGAATCCGGCGCCCGGCTCCGTCTGGCGGTCCTCGGCCTCGGGAAGCTCGGCGCCGGAGAGATGAGCTACGCCTCCGATCTCGACCTGCTCTTCGTCTGCGATGCCGAAGGAGACACCACCAGGGGAGCACCAGCGTCCGAGGTCGCTACGCGCATGGCCCAGGGTGTGGTGCGACTGCTCTCCGGAGGCGGGACGCACCCGCGGATCTACGAGGTGGACACGCGCGTGCGGCCGTACGGAAAGTCGGGCCCGGTCGTCGCGGCCCTCACGGGGTTCGAACAGTACTACCGCGAGCGCGCCGACGTCGCCGAGTTGCAGATGCTGACCAAGGCCCGCGTCGTCGCCGGAGACGCCGGCTTCGGGACCGAAGTGATGGGCATCGTCACCCGGGTGCTCTACGGCAATCCTCCCCGCAAGGACATCCGGGAGCAGGTCCTCTCCATGCGCCGCCGCCTCGAGAAGACCGCCCGGGGAAACGACGTGAAGCGGGGTTTCGGCGGAATCATCGACGTCGAGTTCCTGGTGGAGTACCTGAAGCTGATGAACGGCCACCGGCTTCCCTCGCTCCGGACGCCGGGCACGCTCGACGCGCTGGCCGCCGCGCGCCGGGAAGGGCTGCTGACGGTGCGGGAGTTCGAGGGGCTGCTCACCTCCATCCAGTTCCTGCGGTCGGTGGAGTCGCGAATGCGCATCGTCTACGACATGGCGAAGGCCCGGCTCCCGGAGGAACCGGAGGAACGGAACCGCCTGGCGCGCCGGCTCGGCTACGAGGACAGCGCGGCCTGTCCCGCGGGGGCGGCGCTCCTCGAAGAGTACCGGTATCACACGGAGGCCACGCGGAAGCTGTTCGAAGGGGTGCTCCGCGCGGAGTAGCGAGTTGTTGCCGTGCACGGCGGTGAGAAATGCGGGCAAGGGATATCAAGCTGAGCGACGCCGATACCCCTTGCGCCTTGCTGGTTTCAACCGACGAGCAACGCAGCCGGGCGGGATGCAGCGGCCCTCGAACCCGAAGATATTCTTGCGCGGGCCCTAAAGCAGACCGGTCAGCCGGTCGAGGGCGGCAATCCTGATGCGATAGTTATGAAACCACGCCAGCCTCGAGAGCTGCGGCGGGTAGCCGCGGCGGTCGGCGATGTAGCCCACGGCCAGGACCGAGTAGATCCGGGACAGAAACGGCTTGTTCGGATCCGCGGCTTCCCGCGCCAGCGCCTCGGCGGTCTTTCGGTCTCTCAGGTAGCCCAGCGAAATCGTCGCGGCGGCCTTGATCCAGGGATCGTTCGTGTCCTCCATCTCAAGCACCAGGCGTGAGCCCGAGTCGGAACGGCCGACCAGGCCGAGCGCGATGGCCGCGGTGCGGTGAAGGGACGGGTTGCCCTTGGTTGAGAGGATCTCCTCCAGCACGTGATGTGCTCTCGGGTGCCACATCATCGCGAGCGACAGCGTGGCGTAACCGCGGAGGTCGGGATCCTCGCCCCGATCGAGAGCGATCCGCTCGAACGCCAGGGCGGAAGAGCGGTCCTTCAGAAGACCCAGCGCGATCGCCATCGCGGCGCGCACGCTCGGATCCTCCCCCTTGCGGTCGAAAGCCGTGCGCAGGTAGGGAATGAAGGACTGCTCACCGGAAACGCCGGCGGCGATACCGGCCCAGGCCTTCAGGCGATGGGCCTTCCGGGAGAGGATGCGGTGAATGGCCGGCAGTCCCTCCGGCGCGGCGATCTCTCCGAGACTGACCAGGGCAAACGCCTGCGTCTGGAGGTCGGCCTCCTTCTCGACGAGCCTCATCAGCACGCGGACCGCGCCGTTCCGGATACGGCGCACGCGACTCGCTTCCTTCTTCGTCCGTGCCGTGAGGTCGACAATCGTCGCCTCGAGTTCCTTCCGCGCTTCATAGGTCAGGGCGTCGCCGGACAGCCACTCCCGGTGCTTCAAGAGCGCATTGTCAAGCGCGTCCTTTGCGTCACTGCGATACTGGACCGCTCCGAGCGCCAGGGCCACGGATCGGCGCACATCGACCGACCTGTCCCGGAGGGCGTTCGCCAGGACAGTGACGTTTTCAAGGCGCCCCTGGCGTCCCAGCGCGTTGGCCGAGAGCGCCCGGATGGAGTCCTCGACGTTCCGGTCGGTCAGGGTGCGAGCCAGCGCGCGCGCCGAGTCTTCGCCCGGCAGCAGGCCGAGGGACAGCGCACTGGCGGCGCGCAGATCGAGGGGCTGCCTGCGGTCGCGAAGGATCTCCGCAAGGAACGGGATCGAACTCTCCGAGCCGAGCAGGCCAAGGCCCGCGGCCGCGAAAGCCCGTACTTCCTGGTGCTCGTCACGGTCATGCATGGTCCGCAACAGCACGGGTGCCACGTCCTCGGTTTCGAGGAAGGCAAGCCCGAGCATCGCCGCCTTGCGGACCTCGCGATTGGAATCCCGGGCACCGCGATAGAGGTCGGAGAAGTTCGCCAGCCGACCGGCGCGCCCCATGGCCAGCATGGAGACGGCGCGGATCACCACCTGGCGATCCCGCGACGCTTTCGTCAGCGCGGGCAACAGGACCTCGTTCCGCAGTTCCTCCATGGGATCGACCCACCGGGCGCCGGTCGGCGTCCCGGATGCGATGCCGACGGGGATTCGTGAGAGGAAGCGATCCTTGTTGTACTCCCACCAGTACTCCCAACGGTCGAAGCCCTTGTAGCCGGCATTGCGTCGCCGACCGGGGCCGCCGCCGGACCGACTGAGCGGGCCACCGGACGCGCCGGGCGCGGTCCCGCCGATGCCTCCGGCGGGCGGCCCGCTCGGGGGAACGCGCGGGCCGCTGCCGGATTCGGAGTCGGCGCCGGATTCGGAATCCGACCCAGGCTCTCCATCGGCTCCACCTTCATCGACGGTGGGATCTTCCGTCGTCGCGCCGCCGGAGTCCACGTCCGGCGGGCCGGCCGGAGGCGCGTCGGTGGGCGGAGGTGCGGGCGGCCTCCCCTCGTCCGGAGGATTCTCCCCTCCGGGAGGGGTGGGCCCCGGCATTCCCTCGGGGGGCTCCGGCGGGCGCTCACCCGGGCGAGTCTCCGGGGGCTGCCCCGGCTCCTCCGGGGTTTGCTCGGGGTTTCCCTCGGGCGGCTGCTCTTCTCCGGGAGGAGTCGACGGGTCCTCGGGCGTGGTCCGCGGCGGCTCCGAAGGTTCCTCGGGTGCAGGGTCAGGATGGTCCGCGGGGTCGGTTGGCTCCGTCGGCTCGGTGGGAGTGGCCGGAGGTGGCGGCTCTTCGGGGGGGCTCGTGTCGCTACCGGAATCACGGGGTCCGGCGTCGCCACGCGGCAGGCGTTTCGGACGGTCGCGGTTCCTGTCCGGCGGAGGAGTCCTCTCGGTGGGCCCGTCACCCGGCGGGGGCTCGTCGGCGGAACCCGACTCTGCCGGGGTATCCGGTTCGCCCTGGGACTTGCGCTCCCCGGCCCCGCCGCGCGGCAGGCGCTTCGGGCGTTCACGGTCCTTGTCCGGTTCCGGGGTCGCCTCGGTGGGTGCATCCGGATCGGGTGACGGCTCTTCCGGCGAAGCCGCACCACCGCCACCACCGCCACCACTCGTGGGCGGAGAGGGCTGCGGGGGCTCGGGGGGAGGGGAACCGGCGTCGTCGGGAGGGGTCGCATCGCCGCCCCCGTTACCACCGCCGTCACCGGTTCCGGGACCGCCGCCGCCACCACCGGGGTCGGTGGGTTCGGCGGGCTCAGGCTCCGGATCGGGGGCGTCGGCAGGCTCCGGAGGAGGAGCATCGTCCCTGCCGGTCGAGGGGGTATCCTTGCCGGAGGCAGGGGGCGTGCCGCCACCGCCACCACCGCCACCACCGCCGCCACCACTCGCCGGCTCGTCCGGCGGGGCATCGTCGTCACCTTCATCCGGCGGCGCGGGCGGTTCAGGGGCCGGCGTTTCCGGGCCATCGTTCGCAGCGCCCTTGTCCGGCGGGGCCGGAGGCTGACCGTCCGGCGCTCCGGGGAGTCCGGGGGTATCGCCGGATCCTCCGGGTCCGCCGCTGCCGGGTCCCCGGTATTGTCCGGGCAGCCCCTGTGCCGCGGAGATCGCGTGCAGGCCGGGAACGAAGAAGATCAGCAGGGAGAGGAACAGGATTGTCCTTCGCATCCGTCTTGGCCTCCGCCCATCATCCTGGGGCCCGTCCGCAAGAGACTGCGCACCCGAGGGCCGCCGCATTCCGCTGAGCTTCATTGCTCGCCGGTTGAAACCAGTAAGGCTGCGCCCTCCTCGCGCCTTGCATTCTCGGGCCAGGCGGCGCTCTCGGTGCAGCGGTCGCACCGATCTCCAGACGGATCCTCACCGGGCTCCAACATAACCCCGGTGGTAGCCGTGTCAATTCGAGTTGACCGGATCATTCCTGAAACGCCAATGCCCTGCTGCGCGTTCGGGCCAGTGAACCTATAATGATTGGTTCATGCACAGAATCCGCATCCTTTGTTTTCTGGCCCTGATCCTCAGTCCGGTCCCCGGTCTGATTCCAGCGGCACCGCCGGAGGCCGTCGGGGCCAATCGGCCGATGGACTCCCTGACGCTGCTCACCCCCTCCGACCGGGCGATCCTCGGGGAGACCGTGGAACTGACCGTGCGGCTCAGCCGCCGCACCGGGAAGCCGAGCGAGGTCAATGCACTCCGGCTCGCTCGGAACTCGCTTTTCTTCGAAGTGACGATCGGAGAGGAGACGCACCGCATCACCAGGATTTACGGCGACCTGGTCCGGGATAGTTCGGACCAGTGGGTGGTCCGGGACAAGTCGCCGCCGCGCGCCAATCTGAAACGTGGAAAGCCCCTCGAATTCCGGTTTCCGTTCCACGTGATCGAGACGGGGCACCTCTCCGTGCGCGCCCTCTACCGCGGATTCGGCGCCGCCGGGCCGATGGAACTCGCCTCCGAACCGGTGACCATCGAGGTCACGCCGCCGCCCGGGCACCGGGAGCTCACCGCCAGGTTCCTCACCTCGGAGGGAGCGCTGACGCTGTCGCTGATGCCGGACCGGGCCTTCAACACGGTCTTCAATTTCGTGACCCTGGTGCGGGATGGACGCTACGACGGATTGACCTTCCACCGGATCCTCAGGAACTTCCTGGTGCAGGGCGGCGATCCGAAGGGCAACGGCCTCGGCGGACCCGGCTGGACCATTCCGGGGGAATTCGACCCGGAGCTGAAACACGTGAAAGGCACGGTGTCCATGGCCCGGGCGGCCCCGCCGGATTCGGCCGGCTCCCAGTTTTTCATCACGCTCGGCACCGCGCTCTCACTGGACGGCAAGTACGCCGTCTTCGGACGGGTCGTGGAAGGCCTGCCGGTTCTGGATCGAATCGCGGAGGTCGCGTTGAAGCCCACCCCCGACGGCCGGGACTCGGTGCCGGTCGAACCGCCGGTGATCCGGAAGGTGAGCGTCGGCACGAGGTAGGAAGGGTCCGCCCTCTTTTTACCCGCCTCTTACGATTCAGGGAGGCCGGCTCGCGTATTCTCCCATAGACAGGAGGAGCATATGCGCACCACGAGCATTACCGTCTTCCTCACCGACGGCCTGCCCACCGTGGGCGTGCGGGAGACCGCGAAAATCGTGAAGGCGGTGCCGGGCCGGTTGAACGGACGCAACGTCAGGATCACGCCACCGCGGTAGGAGATCACAACCATCACAACGAAAATGCGCAGTCTCCTGGTCGTCGAGGACGAGCCCGCGGTGGCGCGCGGGCTCAAGGATGCATTCGAGTTCCGAGGCTTCACGGTGACCGTGGCGGTGGACGGAGACGCCGCGCTCGATACCGCCCGCGACGGCCGCTTCGACGCCATCATCCTGGACATCATGCTGCCGAAGCGCTCCGGGTTCGAAGTCATGGAGACACTGCGGGCCGAAGGGGATACCACCCCGACGATCATGCTCACCGCGCGAGGCGAGGAGGAGGACCGGGTCCGTGGCCTGATGGCCGGAGCGGACGACTACGTGCTGAAACCGTTCTCCATCACCGAACTCGTGGCCCGTGTCCAGGCCAACCTGAGGCGGCGCGACATGGACCGGGCGCCGCCGGTCGAGCTCGAATTCGATAACGTCGCCGTGGACCTGAACCGCCAGGTGGTGACTCGGGACGGAGCTCCGGAGGACCTCCCGAGCCTCGAGACGGAACTTCTGAAGTACCTGATCCGGCATCAGGACCGGGTGGTCTCCCGCAAGGAATTGCTCGAGACGGTCTGGGAGTACCCGAGCGCCGACGGGGTGGAGACACGCACGGTGGACAACTACGTGGTCCGCCTGCGGCAGAAGGTCGAGCCGGACCCGGAGAACCCGCGGGTCGTGCTCACCGTCCGGGGCAAGGGCTACCGGTTCGGATGGGAGCGGCGGTGATCAGTCGGAGCGGAACCGGAGGCCCGGGGCGTCTGGTGCTGATCTTCGCACTGTCCGTGCTCCTGCCCTCTCTCTCACTCGCGGCGCTGGCCTGGCGCAGCGTGGAGAAGGAGCGCCGGGCCCTTCTGGCGGAACGACGGAGCGGTCTTCAGCGCGCGGCCATCCTCATCCGGCGTGAGTTGATCGGCTCCGTGGAGAAGATGCGCGCCGAAGAGGAAGAGCGACCCTACTACCAGTATGAACCGTTCTTCTTCGATGCGAATTCGGTGGGGTTCGGGCTGAACTACGTCAAGTCCCCCATCTCGGACACGCCGCCGAGCCCGTTGATCGAGGGTTACTTCCAGCTCAATCCCATCGGTGAAGTCCAGAGCCCGAATGATCCGCTCGGTGCGATACAGAGCGCGAATGAACCACTGGCGCAAAGTTCGGAGGGCGGCGTTTCCGTTGAGGGGGAGCGAGCCGCGCCCGGGGACGGGCCGGCTCAGTCCGGGCCGCATGACGAAGAGCAGCCTGAGCAGCCCCACATCGCGAGCGAGCAGGAGGACACTTCCCGCACTCCGGCCCGCGACGATCGGGCGGCGCAGCAGCGGGATCGGCAGATCGTCGCCCAGAGCGGCCGGACCCGGCGGGCCAAGGAGAATTTCGAGCGGAACTTCCTTCCGCAGATCAAGCGGGAGCAGCAGGTCCTGCCCCGAAACGGCAAGGGCCAGTTCCTCGGCATCTCCGATCGGAACCGGGAGCAACGAGTCTCGAAGAAATCGGTCGTCGCCAACCTCGATGCCCGGACGAATGCAGGCCAGATGCTCGAAGGGCAGATCGTCCGGATCGCGGACGACGACGCCAACCAGGAGGAGGAGATCGATGTGGTCGCCTCCCCCTTCCTGCTGAAGAGCGCGCCGGACGGCGGCGTCCTCGCCTACCGCTACGTGGACATCCCGAATCTGAACGGCGCCTTTGGCATCAAGAGCCCGTTCCTGCGATTTGTGCAGGGGTTCACGCTGGACACCGCGTACGTCACCGGGCCGCTGTTCACGGACATCCGTGCACGTTACCTGGACGTGCCCGGCGGACGCGCGGCGCTGGTCCCCGAAAACGCAACTCCTCCCTCCGGTGAAATCGTCCTCGAGGAGTCCCTTCCACCGCTTCCCGGCTATCGGCTGATCGTCACCGACGACGACCCGACCTGGGTAGCGAACCGGGTGAGGGAGCAAGCCGCGCTCTTCGCGGTCGTGGCCGGCGGGCTCCTCCTGGTGATCACCGCCGGGCTCGTCTTCTCCATTCGCACCGTCCGGGCGGAATTGGGCCTCGCCCGTCGGAAGTCGGACTTCGTCTCCGCGGTGACGCACGAACTGAGAACGCCACTGACGGGCATCAAGATGTACGCGGACATGCTGAAGGAAGGATGGGTCCGGGACGAGGCAACGCGTTCCGAATACGTGGGGTTCATGGCCGAGGAGACCGACCGCCTGGCGCGCCTGGTCAACCGCGTCCTCGACTTCGCCCGCACCGAGCAGGGCAACCGGCCGGTTTCGTCGATGGATCTCGAAGAGCCCATCCGTGACGTGGAGCGCGACTTCGGACCGTTCATCGACGAGAAGGGTTTCGCGCTCGAGGTGGACCTGAGAGACCGGCGCAAGGTCCTCGCCGATCCGGACGCGGTCAAGCAGATCCTCCTGAACCTCCTCGAGAACGCGGTGAAGTACGCCCGGGACGCGGAAGATCGCCGCATCACGCTCTCCACCCGGGCGGACGGCGCCCACACGGTGCTGTCCGTCGCGGATCACGGCCCCGGCGTCCCGGAGGGCGAGCGCCAGCGGATCTTCTCCGACTTCTACCGCACCGGTGAGGAGTTGACCCGGGAGACCACCGGCGCCGGCATCGGCCTGGCACTCGTGAAACGACTCGCGGAGGGTATCGGCGGCGCGGTCGAGATCCGGGAGAACCAGGGCGGCGGAGCGGTATTCCGGGTGCTCTTAAGAACCGCGTGAACGCCGAAGCCGGAAGGTCTCCGATCGCGACAGCCGGATCTCGACTTCCTCGTTCCCGTCACCATCGAGGATGGCCCGGTCCACCCGGCGGTCGTTGACGAAGGTGCCGTTCTTCGACAAGTCGCGAACCTCGACCCGATCCTCGTCGTGAAAGGTGACCTGCACGTGGCGGCGCGAGACCATCAGGAACGAGCGATCGGCGAGGATCCGGCGCTGGATCTTTTCGGTCGCGCGGAGGAAGGTCCTGCTGCGGCGGGTGGACAGGTCGCAGCTCCTGCTCCTTCCCACCACCACCGATTCGCCGAGGCGGATCCACAGGCGATGCCCCTTCAGCAGACCGTTGATGCCGATCAATTCCAGAAGCTGTTCCTGGTCGTGGTTTCCATTTCCATTCACCTCCGGTTTTCCTCCCTGATCCGCCGGGGCATGCGGCGGTACCAGTCGCCATCCAGGGTACCGAGAATGCGCATCTCGTCGAGGTCACACGGGGTCCAGGTGCGAAACACGATGTCCTTGCCATCGGCCCCGTACTGCTTGATCTTCTTCTCGAGAATCAACCGGTCATCGACGTAGAGCGCAGCCAGCTTGTCTCCCTTCACGAAACGAACCCGATACCAGCGCCCGGGCTCGAACTGGAAGTAGCGATGGTGAATGCTCTCACCTTTCAAGGCCTGGGGGTTGCGATCGAGCCACGTGGTACGCAAATCCATCGGCAGGACCAGGTCGGGACGGGAGAGATCCGTCCCCTGCCAGATATGCACTCCTCGACCGTTTTCGATCCGGGTCGTATCGGAGAGAACCACGACGTTGGTGCCGCAAAGGGAGATCAGCATCGCCAGCGGCCGGTCCCAGCGCACCCGGAACTCGATCGACATGCGACGATTGTACCGAAACAACGATTCGAGGCGGAGCGGATGGCGGTCCAACTCGTCGCCTTCCTTCTCGGGTGGGTAGAAACGAAGATGGTGCTCGGTCACACTGCGGTCGCTCCCCGGAGCCTCCCACGGCGCCGGCGGGCCGATGGGCGGGCTCTCCACCTGCACGATGCCCACCCGGCCGGGCGTGAACTGGAACCGGGTCAGCTCCTCCGGCCGCTCCATGTCCAGGAATCCGGCCAGAACCTGGTCATGCTCGACGTTGCTCCCTCGAATGTGATCGAAGGGGAACTTCATGAACTCCGTGATCTTCACCGACGGGAGCTTCTCCTTCGCGCGGTCCCGGTAGTTCTTGATCTCCGCCTTGTTGTCCCGGACGAAGTCCGTCTCGCTCAGCCTCTTGTTCCTGAGCAACCGCTCAAAGCGCTCGTAAGCCTCCTGGTAGCTCTTCCGGTCGTAGTCCAGCTGCGCCCGGCGAAACTCCCGGTCGGCCTCGGCTTCCCGCGCATCGATCTCGATTCCAACCTTCTCCTGTTCCTTCCGGATCAGGTTGACGAGTTCCTCCACGAAGTCGTGGTGGTCGCCATCAACGGCCGTGGAGAGGATCTGCTCAACGATGTCGGGTAGTGCTTCGTGCATCTGCCTCGGATCGCCCCGGGCCTCCAGATCGCCCCACGCGAGCAGCCCCGACAGTACGCCGATGAGCGGCTCTCTCCGGTCACGAACGACAAATCGCATCAGGTCCGCAGCGGAGAGCTGGGACACCGGAAGGGTCTTCATCCCTCCCGAACCGCCCAGGCGGAACGTCACCGTCCGGGTGCGAGCATCAGTGGTCACGTCGAACACATCGGGGTAGAAGACCGCTCCGAATTTCAGCCCGCCGGGAACGGAATCCATCCCGTCCACCCTGGTGAGGAACGCGCCCTCCAGGCCGCTCCCGAAGTGGACGCACTGCTCGGCACTGACCATCTGCGCCATACGCGGGTTGGGGTCGAGTTTGGACATCACCTGCATCGTGGCGATGACCAGCGTCCCGGCCTGGGACCATTCCCGGCGGGAGATGTGGTGAGCGTAGGCCGGGAGGAAGGCCGCCCACCTTTCCTCCACGTCCACTTCCAATGCCCGGCGCTCCTCCTCGATCGCCATCTGCTTCCGGGCCAGTTCCGCGGAGACCTCTTCCACCGAGCGGTCAGCGAGTTCCTGGTAGAGATTCAGGGCCTCGTCGAACTTGCCCACGGCGCCGAGCGCCTCCGCCTTGAGTTCGAGCGTCCCCGCCTCCGCGAGATTGGCCTCGGCGATTTCATCCTCGAAATCCACCAACTCCCGGGTCAGGTCCTCCGCCCAGGAGCGCGGCAGGGCGGCGAGGAGCTTCTCCATCTCATCCTCGCTCCTGAACATGTCGAGGGCTTCCGCCAGGGACTTGCTGATTTCCCGGAAGTTCCGATCCTGCTCCGCTTCGAGAAGCCGGGTCGGGTTGGACAGGTATCCGTCGATCTTCCGGATGGCCTCCGACAGGTTCCGCTTCAACTTCGTCGTCTCCACCAGACCCTGCCGGTCGTCGGATTCGATGTAGGAGTTGTTCTCGAGTTCGATGAGGAACCGGTCGAGCGCATCCCTCGCGTCTCGCGGCTTCCGCTCGAACAGAGTTTGAAGCTCGCTCCTGATCTCCTCCGTCACCCACTCATCGCGAGAGAGGCTCACCTCGACGAAATACTCGTCGGCCTCCTTTCGGCCGAGGTCCGCGTCCTTCTTCGGCAGTCGCATGCGGTGCAACTCGATGGCCCGCAGGGCGGCCGCCCACTCGTCCTTTTCAAGGAGTTTCGAGACCTGCAGACGGAGGTTGTTCTGACGCTGGAGCTGCTTTCGCTCCCGTCTCAGGCGATCGAGGTACTCCCTGGCGCTCGCGGCGGCCGGTCGACCATCGAAATCTTCGATCAGGCCCTCCACATCCGCGATGGTCTTCTGGATATTCTCCCGCGTGAGCTGCACCTTTCGGAGGTTGGTGAGGGTCTGCTCCGCCTCGAGATCGAGCGCAGCTTCCCTGGACCGGTTCGTCGTGATCGTCAGCCAGGTGAAGAGCCCGGAACCGAGCACCAGGACCACCACCAGCGCCAGGACCAGCTTCCGCAACCGCTTCTTCTCGTGGAAGACCTCGAAGTCACCCTGCCACCCCCCCGGCACGATGGACTTCCCCGCCTCGATCAGATCGAGGTCCGCGAGGAGCTCGCCGGGATTCTGGTAGCGATGGCGGGGCTGCCTCGCCATCAGCTTCTCGATCAGGAAGTCCACGTTCGGGGAGAGGTCCCGCCGGAGCGTCCGCGGGGGCGCATAGCGCTCGTAGAGCACCTGCTGGATCAGGTGGGCCAGCGTCTCGCCCTCGAAGGGGGGCCGCCCGGTGACCATGTGGTAGAGGGTGGCTCCAAGGGAGTAGAGGTCGGTGCGGATGTCCACCTCGGAGGGGCCCCTGGCCTGCTCCGGGGAGATGTACTGCGGCGTCCCCACCGTCACACCGGACTGCGTGAGCTGATGATCCTCGAGGGGGCCCTTGGCCAGGCCGTAGTCGGCCAGCTTCACCGCATCGTTCTTCCCGAGAAGGATGTTTCCGGGCTTGACGTCGCGGTGGACGACCCCCTGCTCGTGAGCGTGGTTCAGGGCGAGGGCGATCGCCCGGACGATGCGGAGGGCATCCTCTTCCGCCATCGGGCCATCATCGGTCAGCACTTCCTTGACGCTCTTCCCTTCCACGTACTCCATGGCGAAGTAGTGGAAGCCGTTGCTGACGCCGAAGTCGAGGCCCCGGACGATGTTCCGATGCTGCAGGCGGCCGATGAGTTGCGCCTCGCGCCTGAGGCGCGCCACCTGCTGGTCGTCCTTCACCAGCGATGGTTTCAGCACCTTGATCGCCACCGGGCGATCCATGGACAGCTGCATCGCCTTGTACACCGCACCCATGCCGCCGCGACCGAGCCGGGAAACGAGCCGATAGCCCTCGATCTGGTGGCCGCCGCCGCGCGGGCTGACCTTCATCCGCAGGAGATTCGCGTCCCTGGCGGAGAGCATCTTCTTCTTGGACGCGAGGTCCGCGATGGCCTCGTCGAGCCCCATACTCTCGAGCCTGGCCTTCATCTCGAGCAACTCATCCACCTGTTCGGCGGTGAGCAGCCCGTTCTTGACGGCCAACTCCACGAAGATCAGGTCTTCGTTCTGGGGCATGGGCTCGTCAGTCCCCTTCCTGCTTCACGGGTTCCGGGGTGATCGCGATCTTCGGCACCGGAATGTCGAACGGCTCGAAGTAGGGATATCGCTCGAGCCAGTCCTTGAGATCCCGGAGGTCGGATCCCTCGTCATTCACCGCGCGGCGCACGCCGGGGCGGGGCAGGGCCTTCTGGGGCTGCAGGCTCGTCACTCCAAGCACCCGTTCCACCTCCTTGTTCACATAATCGAGCACGCGTTCCTCGACATCCTTCGGCAATGCATCGGCGAATTCCCGGTTGCCGATCCAGATGAATTCACCCTTCTTCCGGCCGGTCCGGAGGATCTTCCGGGCCAGTTCCATATTGTAGCGAACGTCACGGTCGACGGTCCCGGCCTTCCCCGACAGCATGTCGGTGAGCGCCCGGATGGCAAGCGGCTTCAGGTCCGGGTCCGTCAGCCGCGAAAGGCCGATCGCCGCGGCCGCGCGCACCTGGTTGCTGTTGTCGGTCAGGCGAACGATCAGCTTCCTGACCGTCTCCTCGTCCTGGTAATTCGAGAGGGTGAGAGTCAGGGCGGCTTTCACTCCCTTGTCCTGTGGGATCAGCCGGCGTAACTCATCCAGGATCTTCGCGTCCTTCCGGTCCTTCATCATCATGGCCGCCATGAGCTTCACCCGCTTGGGCGAACTCTGACTGGTGAGCCGGGAGAGGTAGAGGCGGGTGACGTCCTCGTCCGGAAACCGGCCCAGCGCAAGGAGCGCCACCCGCTGGAGGCTCTGGTCCTGGCGCCAGTCCGCGTACTTCAGGTAGAGCTCTTTCAGATCGCGATGCCCGAGCAGCGCCGCGGCCAGGAGTGCCGAGCGCTGAAGCTCGACCTGGCTCGATGCGAGCGCCTTCATCAGGGCGGGACATGGCTCCGCCACCCCACCTTCGCCGCGCACGAGTGCCCGATCCCGATAGAAGCCCATGCAGAAGGTCGCGGTCTCCTTCATGATGGTCAGGTCCCGCGAGAGCGCGACACGCTCGAGGGTGTCGTAGCTCTTCTCGGAATGCAGCTTCGCGATGGAGAGAACCGCGGCGATGCGGCGGTGGTCCTTCCGGCGCAATTTGACCAGGTCGTCCAGGCGGGAAATGGAATCAGGAGATTCGAACTTCCCCACGACCAGGGCCGCGAACGAGGGAACGAAGAGGTGGGGATCGTTCTCGGCGGTCTTCAGCAGCGGGAGGATCGCGCGGCGGTCGAGGATGGTGCCGAGGGTGAGCGCCGCGTTGCGCCGTTCCGAGAAACTGCCGTCACGCAGCAGGCCGAGCAACGGGCGTACCGTCCAGTAGCCGATCGCCACCAGTTCCTCGCGGCCCCTGGTGTGGTCGGAAATCGGCTGGTTGTTCAAGAGCTTCAGGGCGTCGTCGATCAGTCTCCTGGTGACGGGGTCCGGGCTCTTGAAGAAGACCGGGTCCGGGGGAGCGTCGCCGCCCCGGGCTGAAACCGCAAAAGCCGCAAAGGCCAGCGCCAGCACAGAAATGGTCGCCTTGACCCTCAGTAGTTCGCCCTCACGTATTCCCGCCATTCCTTGTCGAGTTGTTCAGCGGACATTCCGTACGCCTGCTGGACGGCCTTCTTGATGTCCGCTTTGGCCTTCAACTTCTCCACCAGGGCCACGAACTTCTTCCGATCGGTCCTGATGAGCCACTCACAGAGCGACCAGCACTTGGCCAGGTCGCGGTAGTCGAGTTCGTTCAACCCGCTGCGACCGAGTCGGATCAGCCCCTTGTCGCCCATACCGACCACCTGCATCTTGACGATCTGCTTCCACTCCCCCATCCCGGACCACTTCTGGTTCGCCCCGCCGTTCGCGTCGGGAGTGACGGCGTAGCCTTTCTCCGTAATGCAGTAGGTATCGCAGCGGCGGATGGCGTTGATCTCCTGGTAGGTGCCGAGTCCCTCGATCAGCCACCAGGGGAAGAAGCCCGAAACATACTTGTAGCGCATGAGCAGAACGTGACTGGCCTTGTGAATCACCGAGGCGCGCACCTGGTCGAAAGAGTTCGGGAACATGTACCCGACGATGGTGCAGGAGGGGTAGACCTCGTAGAACCCCTTCGTCGTCTTGACCAGGTTGGCTCGGGCCGGCGGCATGTTCTGCGGGTACTTCTCCGAGAACGCTTGAACGAACTTCGCGTAGTCGAAGGCCTTCTTCGCGTAGACCAGGTGGCAGCGGCCGCGGTCGGAGTCCTCTTCGGAGCCGACGAAGAGGTTGGTGTTCGAACTCAGACCGAAGATCTGCAGGAACTCCGCGTAGACCTGCTCGGCGCCGGCGCAGATCGATGCGAGTTCGGCGGGGGTGAAGGGTCCCACGGCGACGTAGTGCTCACTGAAGGCGACCTCCACCTCGATCCCCAGCATCTTCCCGTAAAGGTCCTTGAGCTTCCGGCGCTCCAGCTCTTCCTTCCTGATCCAGCCGCCCTTGTACTTGACGTACCCTTGCTCCTCCTTCACCTGGTCCGGGGTCATCCAGCGTCCGTCGTGCTTCACCAGGCCCTTTTCGAGCCGCGCCTTGTCCTCGGGCGTGACCCACTTGCCATCATGCCTGACGAGGCCCTTCGCCCGCATCTCCGCCTCGGAGGAAGCAGCCTTCCGGCGATCCCGTTCGGCGGGGCTCATCCACTCGCCCAGGTACTCGACGTTGCCGACGGCTTCGTTCGCCCCGGGGTGCTGCCCGTCGATCGAGAGAGTCTCGCGGTAGAGTTGCTTCTCGTCCTTCTTCAGACCGTTCTCCCGGCAGAACAGGGCGAGTTGGTAGTGCCCTTCCGCGTCGTCCGCGCGGAGCTTCGCCTTTCGGGTCCGGACCTCGTCGATCGGGGTGAGTTTCTTCTCGATGCGGGCGATATCGGCGTGTTTCACGGTGACCGCGCCGAAGTTGGTCTTCAGGCGTATCTCACGACCGTCGTCCGAGAGGATCACACCCTCGAGAGTCCGTCCGTTCTTCAGGTGGATGATGTCGGCGAACAGCGGACCGGCGAGCAGCAGGACGGCCAGCAGGACCAGCCCGCATATCTCACCAGTGCGCGCGCCGCGTTTCTGCAACTTCTGAAACCACAAGAGGAGCTGTTGCGCAGCGATGCGCAGCGACCGCCCCTCAGATCGTGGGCAATGGTGAGAAATGCGGGCTGGAGTCTTCATTCAGTCTCTCCGCGAGTCGCAACGCCCCGGCGCTCAAGGGGGCCGGACCAACCCTTGAGTATAACCCTCAGGGTCGGGTGATGGGTGGACCGCCGGTCATGGCTGTTCGTCAGTCGGCTCATCACTCGATTCGAGCGAGTACTTTTCCAGCTTTCGCTGGAGGGTGAAGCGGGAGATGCCGAGGAGTTCGGCCGCCCGGGTCTTGTTGCCGGAGGTGGCCTGCAGCGCCCGACCGATCTCCCGGACCTCGAGTTCACGAACCTGGATATCCAGTTCGCGGATATCCCCGTCATCGGGAGGAGTCTCGCTCCGGGAGTCCTTCTTCCTGATATGCGCGGAGAGATTCTCGAGCCCGACCACCTGGTCGCACAGGGCCACCATCCGCCGGACCTCGTTCTCGAGTTCGCGAACGTTACCGGGCCAGTCGTACTCCATCAGGGCGCTCATGACACCGGGATCCAGGCGCTCGGGGACCTTCTCTTCGCGGCCGACGTGCCCCTCGAAGAAGTGGGTCAGGAGAAGGGGGATGTCCTCCTTGCGCTCCCGCAGCGGGGGTAGCTCCACGGTGAGCACCCGCAGGCGGTAGAGCAGGTCCTCCCGAAACTCCCCCGCCTCCACCAGTGGCATCAGGTTGCGGTTACTGGCGCAGATGATCCGGACATCCACCGGGATGGTCTCTTTCCCACCCACCGGCCGAACCTCCTTCTCCTGCAGCACCCGGAGCAGTTTTTTCTGCATCTGCGGGCTCATCTCCCCCACCTCGTCGAGGAAGAGACTGCCGCCGTCGGCCTGCTCGAACAGTCCCTTCTTGTCCTGGTTCGCACCGGTAAACGCGCCACGCGCGTAGCCGAACAGTTCAGATTCGAGGAGGGTTTCAGGGAGTGCCGCGCAGTTCTCGGTGACGAACTTCCGCTTCTTACGTGCGCCCATGTAGTGGATCGCCCGGGCCACGAGTTCCTTTCCGGTACCGGACTCTCCCTCGATAAGCACCGGCATCAGCGTCGGAATGATGCGATCCAGGCGCTTGAATAATGACTCCATGGCCGGGCTGCGCCCGACGATGTTTCCGTAGTCGTAGCGGTGCTCGAGTTCGCTCTGCTTCTCGTCCAGTTCGGTGCGGATCCGGCCCAGTTCCACCTGTTGCTTCTCGACGCGGACTTTCAGCACGCGATTCAGTTTCTCGATGCGCTGGTTGGCCTTCCGGAGTTCGGCCTGCTTTTTTTCCAGAGCCAGGAACATCCGCGCGTGTTCGATGGCGGTGCCGGCCTGGGCGCCCAGGGCCTCGAGCATGCGCAGGTGCTTCCGGGAGAAGACGCCGCGCTGCAAACGGTTATCGATGTAGAGCACACCGGTGACTTCCCCCCGCGAGGCGAAGGGCAGGCAGAGGACGCTGCGAAGCCCGATCGCGCTGATCGAGTGGATCTCCTTGAACCGGTTGTCCTCGAGGGCGTCCACCGCCAGGACCGGCTCGCCGGTGGCGAGCACTTTTTCGGCCACGGTGCGGCTGATGTTGAATTCCGGCTCCGCGACCTGCTCTTTCGCGAAGTTGCGGGCCACCTCGAAGGCGAGTTCGCCACCCTCGGCGAGGATGAGGAAACCACGTTCCGCTTCGGTCAGCTCGATCGCGTGGTCCACGATGATCCCGAGGAGCTTCTCCAGTTCCAGCGTGGAGTTGATGGCCATCGTGACGCGTTGCAGGCGGCGGAGGTTCTCCCGTTCGCGCAGGAGTTTCTCGGCGTCTTCGTCATTGATGCGCGGGAGATCGATGGTCTCCTTGTCGACCCCCTTCTTCCGTTTGAGTTTTTCCTCGTCCACCTCGTCGAAGAAGAGTCGAACGCCACCGATTTCGATCAGGTCGCCCTTCTTCAGGGTACGGTGGTCGATGAAGGAGCCGTTCACCGAGGTCCCGTTCTGGCTGCCGCCGTCCACGATTTCGTAGTCGTCTTCGTGGCGTTCGATCCGGGCGTGGTAGCGGGAGGTGCGTGGGTCGCGCAGAGGAACGTGTGAATCCGGAGCACGGCCGATCCGGGTCACGTCGCGGGTCAGGTTGTAGACCTTCTTCTGTCCCTGTTCGAGGACGACGAGTTTCGGCACTTCGCTCTCCAAAGCCCCCGGAGAATGATAGCTCTCCGGGGCGCGGCATCACAAGCGTATCCGGCAACGGCCCGACGGCGCCTTCCGCCGGGAAGTGGGTCCATCATAGTCCCTCCACTGAGCGATTCTGCAACAGTCCGTCGCTGAGGAGGGAGCGGTTCTTACATTTCTTTGCCGTCCCAGGTTTCAGATCGCCCCTCGCCGCCCCTGTCGTCGCCGTGCCATCCCTGACATCCCCCACCACAAGCGAACAGCGAAGCGCCTTCGCGATGCCCGCAACAAACCGCCACGCCCCATCGCAGACCTCCGCCTCCGGCGTCAGCGTGTAGGGGAGGTGCGCGCGCAGCGTAGCGAGCACGTGCCGTGGGGGACCACGGTCCCCCTGAGTGATGCACCGGGAGGACCCCACCAGCCCGACGAAGGAGAGGCTGGTGGGGTCCGACC
>JAJSAM010000062.1 GCA_024274785.1 Planctomycetota bacterium
CTTGTGGTGGGGGCGGGCCTCGCGAAGGCGCTTCGCTGTTCGCTTGTGGTGGGGGCGGGCCTCGCGAATGCGCTTCGCTGTTCGCTTGTGGTGGGGGCGGGCCTCGCGAATGCGCTTCGCTGTTCGCTCCTGGTGGGGCGGGCCGTGCTCACTCCGCGCGCGCCTACCCCACACGCTGACGCCTGAAGGCGGGGGCCGGAGGTTGTGCCCTGTTTGTCTGGAACACGCGCCTCGATTCTCGCTTCGCTCGAATCTCGCCTGTGGCTGGCAGGTGGGGCGTTCTGCTCTTCCCGATCCGTGGGACCACCCGCCGTCGGAGGCGGGCCCCTTCCACCTACTTCACCCGCTGGTAGATGATCTCCATCACCTTGGCGTTGTCGCCGAGGACGATGTCGTAGGCCTCGATCAGGAATTCGTCGTCGCTCTTGATCGTCGTCACGAACCGCGCCATCTTGGCGATGTGGCCGGTCATCGGCTCGTCCATCTCGCCATATGTCGTCAGGATCCTGCCGGTCTTGTCCAGGTGGCCATTGAACGCATAAATCGTCGTGCTCATGTTGTCGAGCCAGATCGTGCGGAACTGCTTGCGAAACTTGTCGTACCCGGTCAGCCCGAACCCCTCGTGCGGCATCCCCATCATCACGCCGGACGTCTTCTCCTGCAGCCAGCGACCACCGAGAATGCTCGTGATCTCGGACTTGCCGTCCGATTCCACGACTTCGGAACCGGGGCCGCCCATCCACATCCGGTAGTGGGTCGTCCACTTCCCGACCCGCTTCATCAGGAAGGCGTGTTCGTCCCCCGGTGTGCCCATCTCCATCCACTTCTTCATCGCCTCCGCCATCTCCTCGGAAGAGGGCTGCTCCTGCGATACGGCCCTTGTCGTCACGAGCGCGGTGGCGGCCACCAGCAACATCGCGACGATGGTGAGTTTCCAGATCCTGATCACTGCTCCTGTCTGTCGTTCGCCCCGTTCGGGGGGTGTCTTCGTTGAAGTACTCGAGCAAGTGAAGCGTCAAGGCGAACCGGCTCCAAGGATCATGGCGGAAACCGTTTCCCAAAACGCCCTTCCGGATCGTCTAAGTGGCTGGGCCTGGTATGGGAGTTGGTCAAGGAGATACACATGAGGGTCATTTTCATAACGTTTCTGATATCGCTGACTTGCATCACGGGGGCCGTCCTTGCCGCGCCGGATGAAGAGCCCCCCGCGGCGAAGGCTGTTGACCGGAACGTCAGCATCCAACTGATGGATTACGGAGAGGGAGCGAATCGGAAGATCAAGCTTACGCTCTCCGACGAGTGGTCGAACCTGCCGGACTCGACCAGGAAGCAGGTCCTCTCGAAACTCAAGGCCGCGCTCCCGGAAGCCTCCCTGAAAAAGGCCCTGCTGGCCCTGGCCAGGGGCGAGACCGAGATCGAGATCTCCGCGGCGCCGGAGAAGAAGCGCGTCGTGACCACCCCGATGGTGAAGGTGGTGCCCGCCATGCCGGTCTACCCTGCGAAGAAGATCGCCGTCAAGCCGACCGGGACGAAGCCGGGCGGTTACGTCCGCCTGGGCGCCCCCGGGGAGAAGATGATCATGCTCGGCGGTGCCGGAGGCAAGGGCGGCGGTTGTGGCGGCGGCATGGCCGGTCAGCCGGGCAAGCCCGCCGCCGGAGGCAAGGGCGGCGGTTGCGGCGGCGGCATGGCCGGTCAGCCGGGCAAGCCCGGAGCTGCCGGCCAGGGCGCCCTCACGGTGCGCGGCCTGAAGGACGGCGACTTCGAGATCGAGGTCCTCGAAATCGACGGCATGGACGACATGCCCCAGGAGGTCCGGAAGAAGCTGCTCGAAATGATGAAGAGGCAGGGCGCCCTCCGGGGGCAACTCGATGGATCGGTCAGGATTCTGCAAGCCCGTCCCGGCAAGTCCGGCGATTGTCGCGATTGCGAGAAGGACGTGAAGACCGAAGTCAAGGTGATGGGGACCGGCAACGGCGACTGGAGGCAGCTCTCTCCCGAGAAGCGGAAGCAGGTGCTGCAGTCGCTTCGCCGGACCGTTCCCCAGGAGCAGATGGCCGATGTCCTGAAGGCCCTCATGCAAGGTGGAACGATGCGCGCGGGTGGCTTTCACGCGCAGCCCATGCCGGGCAAAGCCGATTGCGGCAGCCGGAATGCTCCGAGGGGGCACGGCCGGAAGTCCGGAGGCCGGATGCGATGTGGTGGCGGCAACCGGATGCACGGTGGTGGCGGTGACCGGATGCGATGTGGTGGCGGCAACCGGATGCACGGTGGTGGCGGTGACCGCATGCGATGTGGTGGCGGCAACCGGATGCACGGCGGTGGCGACGGCCGCCAGGGCGCCCTCGTTCGCGCTCTGGTTGCCCTCACCAACGAGGTGCGGGCCCTGCGCACCGAGGTGGCTGCGATGCGTGCCACGCACCAGGGCCGGCCGCCGGTTCTCAGGCCTCGGGTGAAGCCTGATACGCCCCGTCGGATGATGCTGCGGACCATCCGTGGCGCCCCCGGCGCCGCCCCGAAAGTCATTATCGAGAAGCCGAACTGCGGGAAGTCCGAGGGCGAGTGCGGCCAGAAACCACCTCCACCCCCGCCGCTCACCATGGCGATCGTCACCGGCCAGGCTGACCGGACCAGCCTCGGGGGCGTCTTCACTCCCTCCACCGGCGTGATGGTAATGCCGCAGCAAGACCGGAAGTACACCGATGTCGAGCAGGACATGGCGAAGCTCCGTGCCGAAATGGCGGAGATGCGCGCCGCCCTGCAACGACTCGTGAAGAACCTGGAGAAGCTGCGGGCCGAGAAGTAAACCACACAGCTGTACCGCGGTACCCTGCGTGCCCAGTCGCCCGCCGCCGCCTGTCGGTGGCGGGCGCCGCATTGACGGGGGACGGGGCTACTCGATGTCGTAGGTGTCGCCCAGGTCCGGGACGTCCACCCTCGTGCCCAGTTCGTCCCCGAGCAACGCCGCGAACGACCTTGCCGAGTCCGGCTCGCCGTGCACCACGAAGATCCGGTTGGGGATGCCCGGGGCGGTCTTGACGAAACGCAGGAGCTCGTTGCGATCGGCGTGGGCGGAGAGGCCGTGGACCGAGAAGTGCCTCGCCCGGACCGGGATGTCCCGGCCATGCATCCGGATCGTCTTCACGCCCTCGATCAGGGAGCGGCCGCGCGTGCCGAGCGCCTGGTAGCCGACGAGGAGGATCAGGTTGTTCTCGTCGGACACCAGGCGACGCAGGTGATGCACCACGCGTCCGGCCGTGAGCATGCCCGACGCGGAGATGATGATCCGCGGCCCCTTCATCTTGTTCAGAGCCTTGCTCTGCTCCACCGTGCGGTGGAAACGCACGTCGCCCGGAAACATCCTCCGGCGGCCGTCCCGGACGATCTCCTCGTCGAGATTCTCGCGGTCCAGGTGGCGGCTGTAGATCTTCGTCGCGTCAATCGCCATGGGGCTGTCGATGTGTACCGGAAGCTCCGGAAGCTCACCCGCTTTCATGGCTTCGCGCAACAGGTACGTCACCACCTGAGCTCGGGCCACCGCGAAGGAGGGGATCAGGATCGTGCCGCCGCGCTTCACCGTATCGAGCAGGGCGTTCCGGATCTGATCGACGAAGGGCTCGTCGTCGTGGACCCGATCGCCGTAGGTCGATTCGATGACCAGGATGTCGTCTGCGGGACACGGCTTCGGGTCCGGGTGGATGGGCATGTCGTACTTGCCGACGTCGCCGGTGAAGACGATGGTCCGTTTGCCGACCCGAAGCTCCACCATGGCGGACCCGAGAATGTGCCCGGCGTTCAGGAACCGCGCCTCGATCCCTTCCGCGATGCTGAACCACTCCTCGTAGTCGTAGGGCCGGAGCAGTTCGAGCGTCCGCTCCACGTCCTCGGCCGTATAGAGCGGCAGCGCCGGCTTGTGCTTGCTGTACTTCTTCCGGTTCGCGTAGGCGGCATCCTCTTCCTGGATCTTCGCGGAGTCGAGCAGGAGCAATTCCGCGAGGTCGAGCGTTGCCCGGGTGCAATGGACCGGACCGGAGAACCCCATCCGGACCAGGCGCGGCAGGAAACCGGCGTGGTCGATGTGGGTGTGGGTCAGGATCACGTGATCGAGGGTCTTCGGATCGAAGGCCGGCTGCTCCCAGTTGCGCAGTCTGAGCTTCTTCAGACCCTGGAAGAGGCCGGCGTCGATCATCACGCTGGCACGATCCGTCTCGACCAGGTGGCGCGATCCGGTAACGGTCCCCGCTGCGCCGTGAAAGGAGAGCCTGAGTTTCATGTGCTGTCGTTCCTCCATTCCGTGACCGAGCCGGCCCGGACGGGAGTATAGCCCGGCAAGCGGTGGGCATCCCTCGGCGAATTCCTTAAACCGTCCCGCTCCTTCGTGTAATTTCCGGTGATCATGACGAAGATCACCACGTTCCTGCTGCTGTCCACCCTGTCCGCAAGTCTCCTGCCGCTGGTCATCGCCGATGGGGAGCTCGCGGCCGCGCCGCCCCCGGCGAACCCGAAGGTCCTCATGAAGACCTCGATGGGGGACATCACCATCGAACTGCTTCCCGCCGCGGCTCCGAAGACCGTTGCGAACTTCATCGGCCTGGCGAACGGCACGAAGGAGTGGAAGGACCCGAAGAGCGGTGAGATGGTGAAGCGCCCCTTTTTCGACGGGCTGAACTTCCACCGCATCATTCCCAACTTCATGATCCAGGGCGGCTGTCCGCTCGGGAACGGCATGGGCGGCCCCGGCTACCAGTTCGAGGATGAGATCAACGCCAGGGCGCTGGGCCTTGACAAGGTGATGGTTCTGCTCGGGGACCGGCCGAATCCGAAGATCATGGAGCTTCTCCGGATCCGTGACCAGCAGAGCTTCCAGCGGCTGATCGTGCAGCCCCTGCTTCGAAGTCTGGGGATCACCAGCCAGGCGGACTTCGATGCACGCAAGGACGAAGTGGAGAAGGCCTTGAAAGCGTTGTCCCTGATGGGCGTGTACATGAACATGGGCATCAAGTACGACGACTCCCTGAAATCCATCGGTAACCTGCCCGGCACCATCGCCATGGCGAACTCCGGTCCTGACACCAACGGCTCCCAGTTCTTTATCAACCTCGTTCCGAACCAGCATCTGAACGGCAAGCACACCGTCTTCGGCAAGGTCGTCGCCGGCATGGATGTGGTCGAAAAGATCGCCGCCGTGGAGACCGTGAACACCCGGCCGAAAGAGGCGGTGAAGATCGTTTCGATTCGCTCGATCGAGGAAGCGGAGTAGTCACCCTTCCGAGGGCGCCGATCGTGGGCGCGTCCGCCCCGGTGATGCGCGGACGAGCCGGAGCTCGTCCCCCCGATGGTGGTTCGAAGCCCCCCGCGCGGCCAGTCCGGTGGCCCATTCCCCGCTCGGTGGAAGGTGGTATCCTGTGGCGCCGCGTGAAGGAACAAGCCCTGACCCTGGCCGGTGAATGTCCATGAGCACGATCGCCTTCGTCCCCGCCGCGGATCGGTCCCTGCTCCGGAGAAGCTTCTCCGGGCGGCCGTTGCTCTATTGGTGTGTCCGGGCACTGTCCGATTGCAACGCGGTGGACCGTACCGTGGTATCGACCGCTGATGATTCCATGCACCGCCTGGTGGAAGGATTCCAGCTCCCCGGGGTGGATCTGACCAGAGGCGCGGAGGGGCCCGACCGGATGCTGACCGCCTTTCTCCGCGAGGCGAAACTCGATGCGAAGGATCGGCTGATCGTCGTGCCGAAGGCCTCGCCGTTTCTCATCCGGAAAGAACTCGATCTCGGAATCGCCGAGTTTGAGATGTGTGGCGCGGATCGCCTGGTCTCGGTGTGCCGGTCGCCGAAACGGGTGTTTTCCGCGGATGGCAGTCTGCTTCACGCCGGCGCACTGGTGGAGAACGGAGTCTTCCGCGTGAGTCCGGTGGGCAAGGCTCTGCTCCCACCGCAAGAGACCCGCCTCTACCGGATGGCGGACCACACCGCGCTGGACCTCTCCACGCCGGAGGGCTTCGGCGCGGCCGAAGCCGCCCACCGGAACACGTTGCCCGACCTCTACCCGGCTCTCGGCGGCATCCGGATGTTGCTCACCGACGTCGACGGCGTTCTGACCGACGCCGGCATGTACCTGAGCGAGAGCGGCGACGAGTTGAAGAAGTTCAGCACCAGGGACGGCATGGCCTTCGCCCTCCTCCGACAACGCGGACTGAAAATCGGGATCATCACCGGCGAGGACACCGAGATCGTGGCCCGCCGGGCGAAGAAGCTCAAGGCCGACCACCTCCACCAGGGCATCGGGGACAAACTGCCGATGGTCCTTCAGATCTGCGAGCAGGAAGGGATCGAACCCGGCGAGGTCGCGTATGTCGGCGACGATATCGGCGATCTGACGGCACTTCGGGCGGTAGGATTTGCGGCTTGCCCCGGAACGGCGGAACCGACCGTGAAACGCGCAGCCCACTACATCTGCGAGCGGGGCGGCGGAGAGGGCTGCGTTCGCGAGGTCGCGGAGATGATCCTGGCAGCCCAATCCAAAGAGACCGACTGAGAGCAAGTGTCCCTCGTTACCGCATCCCATGTCTCCATGCACTTCGGCGGCCCCACCCTGCTCGAAGACGTGACCGTCGCCGTCGAATCCGGCGCCCGGATCGGACTGATCGGTCGCAACGGCACCGGGAAGAGCACGCTCCTCAAGCTCTTTCTCGGGCAGTTGAACCCCACCGCCGGCGCCGTGACCCGGCAGCGCGGCACCCGCATCGCCTACCAGGCGCAGGAACTCGACCACACGCCCGGCAACACGGTGCTCGAGGAGATGCGCGCCGCCTTCGCGGATCTCGCCGAGCGGGAGGAGGCGATCCGACACCTCGAGGAGCGTCTCGGGGCCAACCCGCCCGAGGAGGAACGGGACCGGATCCTCGCCAGATACGAGCAACTGACCGCGGAACGGGACTCCCGCGGTCTGTACGATCTCGACCGGGAAATCGAAACGCTGCTGGTGAGCCTGGGCTTCCCGGAGCACGCCCTCGACCAGTCCGTGGAGGGTTTTTCGGGAGGCGAACGGAACATCATCGGCCTGGCCCGGGTCCTGCTCGCCGAGCCGGACCTGATGCTGCTCGACGAGCCGAGCAACCACCTCGACATCGCCGGCGTGGAGTGGTTCATCCGTTTCCTGCGGAGGTCCCCCGCGGCCTTTGTCATGGTCAGCCACGACCGCCATCTGCTCGACACCGTGGTGGACGAGATCTGGGAACTGGACCGGCGCCGGGTCACCCGGTTCACCGGGAACTACGGTGACTTCACCCGGCAGAAGGAAGAGGCACTGGCCCTCCAGGAACGCCACTTCAAAGTGCAGCAGCAACTGATCAAGCGCCTGGAATTCCAGGCCCGGCGCTACCGGGACATGGCCAGCGCGTACGACGATCCGAAGCAGGCGAAGCGGGCCAGGGCGATGCGCAAGCGGATCGACCAGATGGAGAAGCTCGATGCTCCGGACCGGAGTGACCGGCGCTTCCACGCGAAGCTGGCCGGTGGCGCCCGGCACGGCCGCATCGCGCTCACCGTCGACGGTTTCTCCTTCGCCTACGGCGACCGCATCCTGTTTCACGACACGGACCTCGAGATCGAGTACGGCGACCGGGTCTGCCTGGTGGGGCCGAACGGCAGCGGCAAGACCACGTTCTTTCGCCAGGTCCTCGATAACGGCGGATGGGAGAATCCAGTTCTCCGCCTCGGCAAATCGGTGAAGGTCGGAGAGTACCGGCAGCTTCACGATTGCCTGGACCACGAAGCGCCGATGCTCGATTTCGTCATGCAAACCACCGGGCTCACGCGCACCCCGGCGGCGGAGTTGATGCACCGGTTCCTGTTCTCGCGTGAGGATCTCTCCCGACCGATCGGGACGCTCTCCGGCGGAGAGAAGAGCCGGGTTCAACTGGCGCGCCTCGTGAACGAGAAGGTCAACTTCCTGCTGCTCGACGAGCCCACCAACCACCTCGATATCGAGGCCTGCGAGGTGCTCGAGGAAATGCTTGGCGAGTTCGAGGGCACGTTGCTCGTCATCAGTCACGACCGCTACTTCCTCGACCGCCTGGTGGATCGGGTGGTGGAAGTCCGCGACCGGAAGCTTCGCTACCACCGACTCTCATTCAACGATTGGTGGACGCGGGAGTTCCTGCCGCGGGGGGAGACCCGGAAAGGAGCGCTCGAAGATCGCGGGCCGGGGGGGGCGGACAAGGCTCAGGCTCGGAAACACTACGAGAGCCGCCGCGAGGGGCAGCGCGAGGAACGCCGGCGGATCTCCGGGATCCGGAAGCTCGAGAACCGGATCGCCGAACTGGAGGCGCGGGAGAAGGAACTGGAGGTCCTCGTCGAAGAGGGCTATGCCGGTGGTGGCAACGTCGAGGCGACGGACCGGTTCGCGGCGGAGTACGAGGAGGTCCGGGAGGAACTTCCGCGGTTGATCGAGGAGTGGGAAGACCTCGCTGAAGAGTGAAGCAGCAAGGCCGTCAATCAGTGAAGCAGGCTCTTGAAGCGGGAATGGAAAGGTGAAATGAATGGCTGACACACGTCCGGCGCTTCGGAAACTCGCCAAGAACCAGCGGTTCGATGAACTCGAAGAAGGACTGATCGAGGAGATCGAGGACGGTTCCCTCGCCCTCGATGAACTGGTCTCCGTGCTGACCATGACCTGTCATCGGGCCGATCCGGGACTGGCTGAGACCCTCTGCTGGATCGCGGTCACCACCTTCGCGGAGCACCGCGGAAAGGACGAGGGCATGGTCGTGGCGCAAAGCGTCGCGCCGCTTCTGCCGAAAAGCGAGCTGATCCGGGAGGAGATGGCCGGGCTGTTCACGGCGCTCCATCCGGACCGGGAAGACCTGCCGGGAATCCTGGGCGTCACCGTGACCGATCAGCGTGTTCCCCTCGATGTCGCCGCGGAGCAGGCCAACGCGCTGGTGGAACTGGCCCCGCGGAGCTTCTTCCGCGAACGCGCCGGCCGCGAGGCGGGCCAGAGCATCGGGGTCATCGACGGCGCCTTCCACTCCCGCTTCAGAGACGGCCCGAAGGTGTTTCCGCTCGATCGTGTCCCGACCCTGGTTCCACTGCCCTCCGACGACTTCCGGTCGATGCTGGCCTTCGAAAAGGAGCAACTGGGCGAGTTCGCGGAAAAGGATCCCTGCGGCCTGGTGGAAGCTTGCGTCAGGGCCATGGGGCCGCGGCTCACCTATCGCGACCTCCGGACCCATATCATGGATATCGTGCCGCAGCCCTGGAGTGCCTGGTGGAACGAGGCCCGCCCGAAAGTGAAGCGCTCCGCATGGGTGGAGATGTCCGGTACCGCCCAGCCCACGTTCGAGCTTCGGAAGAAACCCCTCAGTCACGAAATGCGGGTCCGTGCGGAGTTCGACGAGGCGGAGACGAGTTTCGACCAGCTTCTCGTGGTTCTCGACTACCTCGGGGAGGCGGGCGATCACGCCGCCGGTGAAGTGGAACTGATCCACGGCATCGCCGAAGGCGTCGCCGAGATGGCCGGCGACGATCGCGCCATCGACCTCGGGGCGGCGGCGGTGATCCGGCTTCTTTCTCGGGCCGCCCCCGGATCCGTGGACGGCATCGAGGAACTGGATCTGCCCGGAGACGGCGACCCGGCGCTGATGATGGCTACCCTCGAAGATGTTCGCCTGCAGCGCGCCGCGCTGGAACTCGTGCGCGAGCGGCGCCCGGAGGAGTTCGCCGACTTCCACCTCGCCGCACTGCCGGCACTCTCCCCGGAGCTGGCGGAGTCCACCGCCCGTGAACTGGAGGAGGTCGGGCGGGGCGGGGACATTCCGGGCGTGATGTCATCCATCATCGAGACTCCCGGCCGCTACCCGGCGGCCTTCATCTGGCTCTTCAAGGAAGTCTCCGCCGGTCGTTACCTGCCGGAGGAGGGCGGCCCGGATCGACCGCGCCTGCTCGGCCTGATCCTCCTCGCCATCGACAAGTCCTTCCGCGGCGAAGGAGCGGACAAGAAGCTCGCGGTCCGCATCCGCTCGGCCCTGATGGCGCGGAACTTCGCGATGGCGAAGGAGATCCTCACGAACTGCACCACGGAAGAGGCCGGAAAGGTGAAAGAGTGCCTGGATCGCTGCTTCTCCATCTCCGACGACTTTCGAGCGAAGGTCGCCGATCTCCTGGTGGATACGCACCACGTGCTCTATGCCAGCAACCTCGAGGTCTGGGAACTCACGGACGTGCTCTACACGACCCCGGCGGGTCTCGAGAAGAAACGGGCCGAACTCGACGACCTGGTGATGAACGTGCTGCCGCACATCGCCGAGATGATCGGCAAGGCCGCCGCGGAGGGCGACCTCTCGGAGAACGCCGAGTACCACGGCTGGCTGGAGCAGCGTGACCGGCAGAGCGAGCGGGCCAACGGGATGCAGGCCGACCTGAAGATGGCCAGGGTCATCCAGCCGGAGATGGCCGGCGAACTCGCGGTCAGCATCGGGAGCAAGGTCACCGCCCGCGATCAGAACACCGGTGAAACGAAGAAGTTCACCTTCCTCGGTCCCTGGGACGTGGACACCGAGAACGGCATCTACTCCTATCGCGCCCCCCTCTCGCTCTCCTTCATGGGCAAGAAGCCGGGTGACGTGGCGGTCTTCGACTACGACGACGAGACCAGGAGATTCGAGATCATCTCGATCTGTTCCGCGCTGGATGAGTGAGGACGGATCTGAGGCGCGGCGGGGGTTCTGTACAGTTGTATCCGCCGGGGTCGTTTCCGTACGATCTTGCCGGCAATCATCGGGAGACAGCGCATGCGGCTCGAGGACTTTCAGTTTCACGCACCCGGTAAGCTCGCCGAGGCCACCCACCTGCTCTCTGTGCTCGAGGGCACAGCGCGCGTGGTGGCCGGTGGGACGGACCTCCTGGCGGACATGAAACAGGGGCGGCTCGGGGCGGCGCACGTCGTCTCCATCGCCGGGATACCGGAACTCCGTGGGATCGAGGACCGGGAGAATGTACTCCGGATCGGGCCGCTCGAGACACCGAACCGTATCGCCGCTTCCGATGCCGTCTTGCGGCGGATCCGGGGGCTGGCCGACGCCGCCGGCGTCATGGCCGGCTACCAGGTTCGCAACCTCGCCACGATCGGCGGGAACCTCGCCAGCGCCGTGCCGTCGGGCGATCTGCCGCCGGCGCTCCTGGTGGCGGGGGCCGTGGTGGAACTGACCGCTCACGACGGGATCCGCACCGTCTCCCTCGCCGACTTCTTCCTCGGTCCCCGGAAGACCGGCCTCGGCCCGGACGAGATCCTCACCGCGGTCATCGTTCCGCACCTGCCCGCGGGATCGGGCGTCGCCTACGAGAAGTTCCAGCTTCGGGACGCATCGGCCCTGGCCGTCGTCGGCGTGGCGGCCCGGTTGACGATCGCCGACGGCGTGATCGCCACGGCCCGCCTGGCGGTGGGGGCGGCGGCACCGACCCCGGTGCTCATCCCGGAGGTGGCGGAACTTCTCGAGGGGAAACCACCCGGTGCAGAGGTCTTCGCCGCGGCTGCGAGGATCGCATCGGAGGAGGTGAAGCCGATCTCCGACCTGCGTGGCTCGGCCGCGTACCGCCGCGACCTGGTGCGCGTCCTCGCCGGAAGGGCGCTCACCCGGGCCGAAGGACGTTGCCGGAACGAGGAGGTGCCGTCGTGCTGAACGAGATCACGGTCACCATCAACGGAGATGAACATCACCTCGGCGTCCGGCAAAACGAGACGCTCCAGGACGTGCTCCGCCTGCGCCTCGGCCTGACCGGCACCAAGAAGGGCTGCGAGGTCGGCGTCTGCGGCTCCTGCACGGTCCTGCTCGACGGCGAGCCGGTGAACTCCTGCCTGGTGCTCGCCGCATCGCTCACCGGCAAAGAGGTCACCACGATCGAAGGCCTGGCCGAGGGCGGCCGGCTACATCCGCTTCAAGCCTCCTTTCTCCACCACGGCGCGGTGCAGTGCGGGTATTGCACTCCCGGGATGCTGCTCTCCGCGAAGGCCCTGATCGATCGCAACCCGGACCCGACCGAGGAGGAGATTCTCAGCGCTTTCGGAGGCAACCTGTGCCGTTGCACCGGCTACGTGAAAATCGTCGAGGCGGTCCAGGGTTACCGGGAGTTCCTCGACCCCGAGGAGTGCCCTCCCTGCCCGCCGCCGGACGAGGAAAGCCCCTACCCGGTGGTCGGCCGCAGTGTGATCCGCAAGGACGCCCCGGACCGGGTCACCGGCCGTGCCGTCTATACCGGCGACCTGAGTCTCCCGGGGATGCTCTACGGCAAGATCCTCACCTCGACCATCGCCCACGCGAAGATCACGAAGCTCGATGTGAGCCGCGCCGAGGCATTCCCCGGGGTCAAGGCGGTGATTACCGCGAAGGACGTTTCCAACGTCATCTACGGCGTGAGCCCCGCACGCTATGACGAAATGATCTTCGCGACGGACAAGGTTCGCTACATCGGGGACGAGATCGCCGCCGTGGCCGCCATCGACGAGGCCACCGCCCAGGCCGCCCTCGAACTGATCGAGGTCGAGTACGAGGAACTCCCCGCGGTCTTCAACGTGGCCGACGCCACCGCCGAGGGCGCGCCGGTGCTCCATGAGAAGTACCCGACGAACATCAACGTGGTCGTCGACCAGAACTTCGGCGATGTCGAGGCGGGCTTCGCGGAGGCCGACGCCGTCGTCTCCCGGAGCTTCACCGGCAACCGCACCTACCAGGCCCCGATCGAACCCCACGCCTCACTCGCCCGTTGGGAGGCCGACGGGAGGCTGACCCTCTGGAGTTCCACCCAGACGCCGCACTACATGCACTACATGATGGCCCGGGTGCTTGAAGTGCCGATGGCGCAGATCCGGATCATCAAGCCCGCGGTGGGCGGCGGGTTCGGTGGCAAGGCGGAGACCACCCCTCTCGACTTCTGCTCGTCCTACCTCGCGAAGGTGACCGGCCGCCCGGTGATGATGAAGTACGCGCGCAACGAGATGTTCATGCACAACCGCGGGCGGCACCGCCAGGAGATCGAGCTCAAGATCGGCGTCAGGAAGGACGGCTCCATCACCGCGGTGAAGCAGACCGTCCACCTCGATGGAGGCGCCTACACCAGCTTCGGCATCATCACCACCTACTACGCGGGCTCGATGGTCCCGACGCTCTACAAGCTGCCGAACTACAAGTACCAGGGCTACCGCGTCTATACGAACCTCCCCGCGTGCGGCGCCTTCCGCGGCCACGGTTGTCCGCATCCCCGCTTCGCCTTCGAGACCCTGCTCTCCGAGGCGGCGGAGGCGATCGGGATGGACGACTTCGACATCCGGCAGAAGAACGCGATGACGCCGAACACCAGCACGGTGAACGAGCTGTCGATCCTCTCCTGTGAGTTTCCGGCGACGCTTGCGCAAGCTCGCCAGGCGTCCGGCTGGGACAAGAAGAAAGGCCATCTGCCGAAGGGGCGGGGGATCGGCGTCGGCTGCGGCGGCTTCGTCTCCGGCGCGGGCTACCCGATCTACCGCAGCAGGTTCCCGCACAGTAACGCGGTGATCCGGGTTCTCGAGGACGGCCACGCGGCTACCCTCCACATCGCCGCCGCGGAGATCGGCCAGGGCTCCGACACGGTGCTGACCCAGATCGCGGCGGAGGAGATGGGCGTGCCGTACGAGACCATTCTCATGGCCGATTGCGACAGCGACATCTCCCCGATCGACCTCGGCTCCTACTCGAGTCGCGTGACCCTGATGGGGGGGAACGCCGTGAAGATGGCCGCATCACGCGTGAAGGATCAGCTCTTCGAGATCGCCGGGCGCCGTCTCGGCGTTCCACCGACCGGTTTGATGGCGATGGAGGGCCGGATCTTCGTGGCGGAGCGGCCCGAGGTCGGGATGGACTGGGCGGAGGCGGCCCGGATCGCGTTCTCCGAGGCGGGCCCGCTCGTCGGCACCGGCTTCTACGAGCCGCCCCGGCTCGGCGGCAGTTACAAGGGCGCGGCGGTGGGGACTTCGCCGGCCTACAGCTTCGGGACGATCGTGATGGAGGTTGCGGTGGACCTCGAGACCGGAAAGGTGAAGGTGCTCGACTGTACCGACTTCCACGATTCCGGCCAGATCGTGAATCCGACCACCGCCCACGGCCAGGTCCACGGTGCGATCGTGATGAGCATCGGCGAGACGCTGATGGAAGAGGTGCTCTTCACCGAGGACGGCCAGGTCCGCAATCCGAACCTGCACGAGTACCTGATCCCCACCGCGATGGATACTCCGAGAATCTCGAGCGGCTTCGTCGACAGTTATGAGCCGCGGGGGCCGTTCGGGGCCAAGGAACTGGGTGAAGGCGCGACGCTGCCGATCATGGGCGCCCTCGGCAACGCGATCTACGACGCCACGGGAGTGCGCATCACCGAGTTGCCGATCACGCCCGAGAAGATCCTCAGGGGACTGAAGGAGCAGGCTTGACGGAAGATGCGGATCAGTCGCCTGAGCGGACCCGGCACCTGATCGACGGGGCGATTCGGGGGAGCCCGAGTGACCGCGCCAGACTGCTCGAGCGCCTGCGGCCCCGGATCGTGCTCTGGGTCTCCTCCCGCCTCTCTCCGAAACTCCGTGCGATCGTCGACGCCGGGGACGTGGCGCAGGAGATCCTGGTCTCGGTGCACCAGGGTTTCGATGTCCTCGAGAATCGCGGAGAGAGGGCCTTCTTCGCCTGGCTTTTCAGCATCGCACGGAACCGCATGGTGCTTGCGGACTTCGGTCTCGCCAGGACCGCCTCCGCACGGACGCTCACCCAGACCGGCCAGGCCCTCGGCACTCCGCTCTACATGAGCCCGGAGCAGATCCTCGGGGCGAATGACGAGGTCGATGGCCGGAGCGATATCTACGGCCCTGGCGTTGTCATGTACGAGTGCATCTCCGGCCAGCCACCATTCAGAGCGCCCAACTTCCATGCTCTGATGCGGATGATCCTGTCCGACCGTCCCCGCCCGCTCTCGGCGGTGGCGTCCGGCATCCCGCGGGCGGAGATTACGGTGAACGGGGAGAAACTCGGCTTCACGCGGATCATCAAGGAACTACCCCCGGGCGACTGCGAGCTCGTGATTGCCCGGCACCGCTTCCTGCCGAAGATCGTGCCGGTGCGCATTGGTCCGGGTTCGTCGCGATTCCGGAAGCGGAGCGGAAGTTCGTGAGAGACGAACAGGCGGAGGATGGACGATGCTGCGACGAAACCCGGGACTCCTGGTCCTCCTGGCGACCCTGCTCCTGTCCTGCGGCGAGCCCGATCCCGGCCGGTCGCGATTGAAACTCCACTCGACACCCGGTTCCGAAGTCTTCCTCGATGGCAAACTGGTGGGAGAGACGCCGCAGGACCTCCGGCTTGCGCCCGGGCACTACGAGGTGGTCTTCAAGCGCGAGGGGTTCGAGGATCACCGGAGTTCCTTCCCATTGCCGGCGAATGCCGAGGTGGAGATCACCGCGAAGCTCGTGGCGGCCGGCGGGTCGGACGAGCTGCTCTCCGAACTCAGGGCGGTCTCGGTCGATCTGCGGGCGTTCTTCACCGACCTCGGCGCGAGACCGCCTGGAGCGCTCGCCGAACTCGTCGGGCTCGCCGGCTCCGGCAAGGTCCCCACGCCGGGCGCCGACCTCGCTCGATGCGGGAGGTTGCTCGGCGCTCTGGCCGATGCGATCGAGGAGATCGGCACGGACGACGCCCTGGCGGCGCGCGCCCGCGCCCTGATGGATCGGCTGGATTAGGAGGTTTGGCGGGGGGTTCTCGGTTAACGTCTCCCGGGCGTGCCCGCGCCGCCACGGGTCGACCCTGGAGAAGCCATGCGCAGTGCCCTGATCCTGACGCTCATCCCTGGCCTCCTCGCCGTTACCGCGTGCGGCGGCGGTGTGCCCGATGACGGCCGCCTCGGCGTCACCGTCAGCGTCGAGCCGCACGCCTTTCTTGCCGAACGGGTCGGCGGGGACCGGGTCGTGGTCCGGGTGCTGGCCGGCCCCGGTGAGTCCCCGGCTTCGTACCAGCCGAGCGATCTGCAGGTCACCGAGGTGATGCGCTCGTCGCTCTTCTTTCGCGCCGGTGTTCCCTTCGAGCGGGGGAAGTGGCTTGCGGCGATCCGCGGGGTGAAGGATGGTCCCCGCATCATCGACCTCCGCAAGGGATTGGATTTGCGGACGATGGAGTCCGGCCACTTCGGTGAGGAGGGGCATGCGCACGGCGAGCACGTCACCGATGACGCGAAAGACCCCCACCTCTGGCTGTCCCCCACGATGCTGATCGAGCAGGCTCGCATCATAGCCGATGCACTCGTCCGGGCCGATCCGGCCGGGGCGCCGGTTTTCGAGTCGAACCTCCGGGAACTGGTCGGCGACCTCGTCGGCATCAGGGTTCTGGTGCGGGAAATCCTCGCCCCGATCGCCGGGAGGGACATCCACGTCTTCCATCCCGCCTACGGCTACTTCTGCGACGAGTTCGGGCTCCGCCAGATCGCGATCGAGGCGGAGGGAAAGGAGCCCTCGGACCAGGAACTGACCGCCCTGCTCACTCGTGCGAGGGCGGACGGCGTCCGGGCGGTATTCGTGCAGGAGCAGATCACCGGACGCGCTGCCAAAGCCATCGCCGACTCTCTCGGGATTGCCCTGATTCGCCTCGATCCGCTCGCCGGGAACGTGCCGGAAAACCTCATCGACATGGCGAAGAAGATGCGGAGCGCCTTCCCGTGACGGCCGCGGAAGTCATCCTGTCGGTCTCCGGGGTCACCTGTCGCTACGGCACCCCCGGGGAGACCGCCCCGGTCCTCGAAGACATCGATCTCGTGATCCGGCAGAACGATTTCATCGGACTGATCGGTCCGAACGGCGGGGGGAAGACCACGCTGCTGAAGCTCCTGCTCGGGCTGATCCGGCCGGAGCGGGGCACGGTCGAGGTTCTCGGGCGCGCCCCCCGGGAGGTTTCCCGGTTGATCGGTTATGTCCCCCAGACCGCCCAGATCGATCAGCACGCTCCGGCCACCGTTCGCGACGTCGTGTTGACCGGTCGCCTGGGCTTGACGCCGCGTGGGTTCCGCTATGGTCGCGAGCACCTCGCTCCCGTTGACCGGGCGATGGAGGAGGCGGATGTCCGCGCATTCGCCGACCGCCGCATCGGCGAGCTCTCCGGGGGGCAGCGCCAGCGGGTTCTGATCGCGCGCGCTCTCGCGTCCGATGTTCGCATTCTGCTGCTCGACGAACCGATGGCCGGCGTCGACCTGCACATGGAGGCGGGGATTCTCGATACGCTTCGCCGGTTGAACGAGACCATGCCGATCGTCCTGGTGAGCCACGATATCAGCTTCGTCTCGGAGCACGTGAAGCGCGTGGCCTGCCTCAATCGCCGCCTGGTGGTTCACGAAGCCGCGGAGATCTCCCGGGATGTGATCGCCTGCATGTACGGCGGCCATGACGTCTTTCATCAGGTCGGCCACACCGGCGACTGCCCGATCTCCCCGGAATCGGAAGCAGAGCCGGAGCCGGAGGCGGAGTCATGATCCGATTCTTCTCGGACATGGCGATCAACCCACTGCTGCTCACCGGCGTGATCGGCGGACTGCTCTCCGGCGTGGCCTGCGGCGTGATCGGACCCTATGTGATCACCCGGCGGATCGTGTTCCTGACCGGCGCCATCGCGCACATCGTGGTCGGCGGGGTGGGGGCGGTTCTCTTCCTTCGGTACCAGTTCGCGCCCGCGCTCGACTGGCTGGAACCACTGCACGGCGCGTTGATCGCGGCGATCCTCGCGGCAGTGCTGGTGGGCCTGGTCCAGTACCACGTCAAGGAGCGGCTCGATACCTTGATCGGCGCGCTGTGGGCCACGGGGATGGCCGTCGGCATCATGCTGGTCAAGGTCACGCCCGGCTACCAGACCGAGATTTTCTCCTATCTCTTCGGCAATGTCTCGGTCGTCAGTGCCGCCGACGTCAAGCTCATCGCCGCGCTGCTCGTGGTGATCCTGATCGTGGTCGCGTTCTGGCACAAGCGGATCTTCGCACTCTGCCTGGACGAGGAGTACGCCCGCCTGCAGGGGGTGAACGTGCTGCTCACCAACATCGTCCTGCTCTGCCTGGTCTCGCTCGCGGTGGTGGCCCTGATCCGCGTGGTGGGGCTGATCCTGGTGATCGCGCTGCTGTCGCTCCCGGCCGCGGCCGCTCGTCAGATGACCCGCCGGCTCTTCCCCATGATGGGCGTCTCCATCATCCTCTGCGCCCTCTTGACGACGATCCCCCGGGCCGCGGTCTACGGCTCACGGATCGCTCCGGAAAGCGCGATCGTGCTGTCGGCCGCGGCGGTCTACCTGGTGTCGTTCGGTGCGAGGCAGTTGAAGCGGCTCTGATACGGAACATTGTTCGTCATGTCTCTCTTGAATCCCACACCTGCGGATCTCCTTGTTGATGACCAGGGAAGGCCCTGCTTCCTCTGGGATCGCGAGATGACTCTCGCTGAGTTTCAGGAGAGGCTCGCGACGGGAAGCCGCGACGAGAGGGCGTACCTGACCGGGAAGCTCATGCGGCAGGCGAAGCCGGATGACGTGTTTCAGTTCACCACCCTGGACACTGACCGGGGGAGGGGCCCTCGTCGGCGTTCATCTGCATCACCGAACGACCCGCGACCTGGATCTGTTCTGGCCCGGGTTCTTCGGGGATTGCCCGTTGAGACACTGGCGAATGCCTCCGGGATCGGGGAGGGAAAGCTTCGTGAGCTACTGAGCTTCCGAGATGATCTCGTGGAGATTCTCGTCCGTGAAGCCCTACCTGATGCGGAGCCGAGCCCCTAACCCGCCTGGCGCACCGCTTTTCTCGCCAGCGCCGAGACCACGTCACCGAGCATCACGATCGCCGCGCCGAGGAGCACCATGAAGAGCATCTCGTCGTAGTGGTTTCTGGCCTTGGCATCGAGGATGAAGGTACCGAGCGAGACGATGCCGAGCATGCCGAGCACCGTGGCCTCCCGGACGCAGGTTTCCCAGCGATAGAAGAAGTAGAGCACGAAGCGCGGCATCGCCGCCGGCGCCAGGCCGAACGCGGCGACCTGCAGGCGTCCCGCGCCGAGCCCCCGCAGTGCCTTCGGCACGCGCGGCGGGAGGTTCTCCACGGTCTCCGCGTTCAGCCGCCCGAGAATGCCGACGTTGTGCAGGACGAGGGCCAGCACCGCCGCAAGGGGATTCGGGCCGACCATCATGAGGAGCAGGAATGCCCACACATACTCCGGCAGGGCCCGGAGCAACACGAAACCCACTCGCGTCACCGACGTCACCGCGCCCCACATGAGGCGTTTCGCAACGTGGGGACGGCGCGAGGCCGGGGCGAACGCTTCCGCCGTGGCCAGGGTCCGGGTCGCGAGCAGACAGAGCGGCGCCGAGAGCAGGCCCGCGATGACGATGGCGGCGATCGAGATGGCGAGCGTGGTGGTCGCCGCCGCAAGACCGCGATCGGCCATCAGGCGCCCGGCCCAGGCTCCCCATTCGGCTGGCGGAAGCAACTCTCCCTGCTCGCCGTGGGGCCGGATGTCGTCGATGAAGCGGGAGAGGTTTCTCACCTGGCGCTCACCGAACAGTGCGTCGGAGCGGGCGATCACGCTGATCAGTCCGTAGCCCGCGAGGAGCAGCAGCACCAGCATGGAAACCGACAGGTACCGGCTGCGCGGGCGGGCCGCCCGGAGAGTTTCGATCCGATCCGCGGCGTTCACAGCATCCTCCGACGGATGGCCCCGCTCCACCACTCCGCGATGACGATGAGCAGGAGGAGGCCGTAGAGGTAGGTCCAGACTTCACCGTAGTAGAGGTTTTCGAAGGACGCGCTGATGGCGTAGCCGAGCGTCGGGAAGCCGAAGAAACCGAGGACCGTCGAGGAACGCAGGGCGCATTCGAACTGGTAGAGTGTCGTGGCGGCCATGTCCGGAAGCGCCCGGGGCAACAAGCTGAAAGTGAAGACCTGCACGGGGCCGGCCCCTGCAGCGCGCAGCACCGCGGCCGCATCGCGAGGGGCCTCGTCGATCAACTCCGAGAAGAGCTTCGCGAGCGTTCCGGAGATGGGGATGGCGATGGCCACGACGGCGGCGAAGTCACTTCTGCCGAGTGCGGCCAGGAACAGCACCGCCCAGATCAGTTCATGGATCGAGCGCAGGAGTGCGATCAGGACCCTCGTCGCTCCGTAGACCAGCGGGAGGATGATCCGCGGGAGCACGCTCCAGCCAGGTCGCGCCCCTCCTCGGTCCTCGGGCCACCACGCGGTCGATCCCAGGAACCCGAGGACGAAGCCGAAGACGAGGGCGACGCCGAGGCCGGCCGCGGCGAACTGAACGGTCTGGTGGATGGCGGAGAACAGGTTCGGGAGCAGCGACGCGCCGCCGAAGGGTGCGGGCGCCTCGGAGCGCAGCGCGGGCGATACCGCGCGCGAGAAGAACTCGAGGGCTACCTCGACGCCGGCCCGGCCGGGGCCGATAGACGATCTGAAGAGCCCGAGCCGGCTCGCGGAGAGCAGGCCGGCGGCGATGATGGCGATGAGCAGCAGGGCCCGCATTCCCAACGGGAATGGCCGTTTGGGGAGATCAGGCGCCATCCGCCAGGATCTCCTCGGCGTTCAGGTGATAGAGTTCCCGGAAGCGACCATCGGTGAGGTCGCCGGTCCGCTCGTCGAATACGATGGCGCCGTGCCGCAGCCCCACCAGCCGGGGGAAGAACTCCCGCGCCAGCGCCAGGTTGTGAAGGCTCATCACCAGGGTCAGGCCGCTCTGTGCACAGACCTCGGTGAGCAGCGCCACCGTGTCGTGGGCCCGGGCGGGGTCGACGCTCGCCACGGGCTCATCGGCCAGGATGGCGCGCGGTTTCTGCATCAAGGTCCGCGCGATGGCCGCCCGCTGCTGCTGGCCGCCGGAGAGCCGGTCGGCCCGTTCGAAAAGTTTCTCGGGAATGCCAACGCGCTCGAGCAGTCCGTGTACTTTTTCGAGTTCCGTCCTCGACGGCAGCAGCACGGAACGAAGGGAGCCGAAGAGGGAGAGCATCCCCAGGCGACCGCAGAGCACGTTCTGGGAAACTCTCAGATTCGGCACCAGTCCCAGGTCCTGCGGGATGAAGCCGATCTCCGCGCGGATCCGGCGAAGCGCGCGGCTGGTGAGGTCCACGATCGCCCGGTCGTCGATCCGAACCCCGCCGCCGGTCGGCCGGACCGATGCGTTCAGGAGCCGGAGCAGGGTCGTCTTGCCGGAGCCGCTCGGTCCCACGAGCCCCACGTGCTCGCCGCTCCCGATCGAGAGATCGATTCCGGCGAGGGCCGTGGTGCCCGCGAAGCGGACCGTGGCGTCCTGCAGTGAGAAGGAGGCTCCCGGATTCATTACCGCAGCATATCCAGTTTCTGCGCCACCTGGCGGATCCCCTCGAAGTCATCGTTCGACGCGGCGATCAGTTTCTCGCGGCCGAACGCGGCCAGGAGCTTTTCGTCCTCGAGGTCGAGCAGGGCCTGCTGCAGCCTGTCCGTCGTGCCCTCACCGAAGAGCCGGTCGATGTCGGGGTGGGCGCTCATGTTGTAGTCGGCGAAGGTCGGCGTCTTCCAGATGACGCGGCAGACCTCGGGGTCGGTCTTCCCTTCCGCCACGCGCCGGTCGTAGACCTGGTAGTTCAGCACGCCGGCGTCGACCTGCCCGCTCTCGACCAATTCCGCGGTCTTCGGGTGGGAGCCGGAGAACGCGGGGGGATGGGTGAAGAACTCCATCGCCGTCTTCCCGGAGGCCTGCATGAGGAAGAACTCCGGCATGAGCCTCCCGGAGGTCGAACTCTGCGAGCCGAAAGTGAACCGCTTGTCCCGGATGCCCATCGGGAAGTCGTCGCCGGGCGTGAGGCCGGCGTCCCGGTGGGCGATGAAGTAGCTGTAGAACCGCGGGTCGATTTCACCCTGGATGATCGCTCGCGATCCGGAAACCGCCTGGCGCGCCTGCACACCGGAGAGCCCGCCGAACCAGGCCAGGAGCACGTCGCCGTTCCTGAACATGTCGACGGACGCCTGGTAGTCGCGGGAGGGGACGTACTCGACCGGAATCTCGAGTCTCGCGGCCAGGTAGTCCGCCACGGGAATGAACTTCCGGTTGAGTTCGGTGGTGTTCTGGTCGGGGATGGCGGTGAACTTGAGAACTGGTTCGGGAGCCGCGGCGGTGCAGGCGCCGAGCAGCAGGACGGGCACGAGCAGCAGGGTTCGTCGCTTCATGGGTGGTCCCTCCATCTTCCGCGCGCGAAGTTAGCACGCACCCGGGGGGGCGCCTCGTTTCTGGGAGATCGCGGCGCGGATGCAGGGCGGGGTACGCGCTGAAAGCGTTCGGCCGCGTCACCGGAAGCCGTTTTCGGAGGTCGGTGCCGCGCCGGCTCCGGACGGTGGTCGCCGTCGGGTCCGCGCGGACGAGACGGAACTCGTCCCTCCGATCGTGGTTCGGACCATCCGGAACCCGCGGCAAGGCGCTGCGTACCATCCATCATGAAGCCCATCCACCTCGCCCCGCTCCTGCTGATCCCGCTTCTCCTCCTCCCGGCGGTCCCGGCTGCCGGCGAGGGCGATCCTCCCCCGCGAGATCGGGCCCTGGCCCTCGCCGTCCGCAAAGTACAGGTCATTCGCGAGGCTGAGCGCATTGTGGTGGCGAAGGTTGTGGAAGTGCATCAGAGCCCCGGTATCTGGTGCGGGATCCTCGCCACCCGGCAGGAAGTGACCTACGAGATCGCTGAGACGCTCTACGGAGGCAAGGCGAAGGGGAACGTTCGCGTCGGCCACCTCCTCGTTTCAGGGAGTCCCCTCGTTTCGAAGGACGCCCCCTTCCTGAAGCCGGCCATCTTCCATCCCGGCGCCCGCTTCCTCCTCTGCCTTTCCCGCGACGGCGACAGGTGGATCGTCCGGGACGAGTCCTTCGGCGCCGTGGCGATCGACCCGCCGAAGAAGCCCGATCCGGTTCGCACGGAACTCCTGCGGCAGGTCCTGCTGCTCCCGGAACTGCGAGAGTTCTTCCACCTCGAGAAGGAGAATCGGACTCCGCAGAAGGTCGTGCTCACCGAGGCGCTGCCGCTGCCTCGCGAACTTACGGTGTTCGGCCGGCCGGTGCTGTTCGTTCCGCCGTACCTCACTCGCGGCGCGCCCGCCCTGAAGATCACCGCGCTGAGCGCCGACGAGCAGGGTGCCGTGATTCGTTTTGCCTGCGAGGCGGAGGGCGTGGCGGGGGAGGCCCGGTTCGTCAGGGAGGATGGGCGGATGCGCCTGGCGTCGTCGAAGGTTGCGGAGCGCTGACCGGTCAGACGGTACAATCCCCGGCATGTCCGGAGCGCCAGATCAGGAGTGCCCCTGAATGCGCGTTCGCGTGGGAATCGCGCTCCTCCTGGCCGCCCTGACCGGCACCGGGCTCCTGATCGCCTGGCGGGATCGAGATGCCCCCCCTCCCGCACCGCGGCCCCCGCCCCCCGGAGTGATTGCTCTCGGGATCCTGCCGAGACCGGAACCCGCCCGGGCGCCCGCGGAATCCCCCTCCGGCGACGACTCGGCGGAACCGCTCGAGCCGGCCGGGAAGGAGTCGGAGGAACCCGACGAACCGGACGATATCGAGATCAGGCAGGGTGCGGAGATGAAACTCCGCACCGGACCGGACGGGAAGGCCGAGCCGGCCGAGACGCCTGATCCGCCGAAGCCAGCCGTCGACTCCGGCTCCGCGCCGGAACCCGTGGATGCCCCCAGCGCCCGGGAACCGGAAGTGCCCCCGAAGAAGGAGAAGGAACTCCTTCCCGGCAAGGAGGTGGCGCCCCTCCCCGGGCCCGTCGATGACCCCGCCGACCTCCCCACTCCCGAGGAGATCGAGGAGGGGACCGCCCCCGCTCCGGGTGAGGAACCGCCCGCGCAGGACACCTTGCTGGCCGGCCTGAACGATTTCCTGCGGGTGATGACCCTCGACGGGAGGATCCAGATCAAGTTCACCGGACGGCTTTACCTCGACGCCGCGCTGATGAGCGCCGAGCAGGAGTTGGATGACCTGGTCGGTGACTTCAACAGCGGCGGACAGTTCCGTGCGGCGCGGATCGGCCTGCTCGGTGTGATCGACTGGTTCGAATTCAAGATCGATTATGACATCGCCGGCGGCCAGACCCTGGTGGGGGAGCCGGAGCTCAAGGATCTCTGGTTCGGCGCACGGGATGTTCCACTGTTGGGACGGCTGCGCCTCGGGCGGATGAAGGAACCCCTTGGCCTCGAGCAGTGGATGAGCGGCAACGCCCGGACTTTCCTGGAACCAGGGCTGCCGAAGGCGATCACGATCGGCCGAAACCCCGGTGTGCTGGCCTGGGGTACCGAGCTCGGCGGTCGGTTGTCCTGGTGGGTGGGGGTCTTCGGCCACACCCCTAATCAGCAGCAGTTCGGTACCCCCGGAAGGAACCTCTCGTCGCGCATCTGCGGCACTCCGTGGTTCCAGGACAAGGGGAAGCGTCTCGTGCACGTCGGGTTATCCACGAGCTTCCGGTCCGGCCGGGCGGAGGAGATGTCCATCGCGCAGCGGCCTTAAGCGCACCTGGCCCCGAACATCGTCTCGACGCCGAAGTACGTCGCGAAGCGGCAGAGTTTCGTGGGCCTGGAAGCGGCGTACAAGAGCGGTCCCTTCTCCCTGCAGGGTGAGTGGCAGCGATCGTCCGTTCTGACCGAGAGCCACGGCCGCGCCTCCTTCTGGGGCGCTTACGTCTACGGCTCGTACATCCTGACCGGGGAGGATCGGGTGTACCGCAACGGCCGGTTCCAGCGACCCCGCGTGAGGAGCGTGGCCTTCGACAGCGGCATCGGCGGGGCCCTTGAGATCGCCGTTCGACTCTCTCACCTGGACCTCTCCAGCGGGAACCTGAACGGCGGCATCGTCACCGACGGGACACTCGGCCTGACCTGGTACATGGACGACCACTCCCGTTTCATGGTCAACTACATTCGCAGCAACCGGCGGGGCGTCGGCAGCGTGAACATCCTGCAGTGCCGGCTGCAGATCGACTTCTGATCGGTCATTCGGCCGACCTGCTGAGCCACACATGACCGGCGTGATTCCGCCGGGGGCATGGAGTCGCCCCGGCGATCAAGGAGTGGGCGGATTTGACGGAGCGGATGGAGGGGCGTCTTCTCGGGAAGTGCCGCATCGGAGCCGAGCTCGGATCCGGTGGCATGGGCACGGTCTATCTCGCGACGACCGAGGGGGAGTTGGGCGGCCTGCCCTCGGGTTCCCGGGTGGCGGTCAAGATCGTGCATCCGCACCTCGTCGAGCGCCCCGGGTTTCTCGACCGCTTCCTGCAGGAGGGGAAGGTCGGGCGCCGCATCCATCACGCCAACGTCGTCCGCACGATCGACCTCGCCGCGGAAGATGCCGACCAGGAGACCGTCAACTTCATCGTGATGGAGTTCGTGGAGGGGCGCACGTTGCGCGGCCTGCTCGACGACCTGGGCTCCGTTCCCGAGGCCCTCCTCCGGGAGATTGCGGTGCAGGTGGCGGCCGGTTTGGCGGCCATTCACGAAACCGGGATCATCCACCGCGACCTGAAGCCCGATAACTTCCTGATCACCGACGACGACCAGGTCCGGATCATGGACCTCGGCGTGGCGCGCCTCGTCGCCGAATCGGTGCGGCTTACGCGAGAGGGGCACTTCGCCGGTTCGCTCTACTACGCGGCGCCGGAGCAGTTCAAGGTGGGAGGAGTTGGACCGCCCGCGGACCTCTATTCGGTTGGCGTGCTCCTCTATGAACTCGCCACCGGCCAGAACCCCTTCCGCCGGGACGATGCCGCGGGAATTGTGAACGCGCACCTGGAGAGCGTGCCGCCACGCCTTTCCGATCGCGCCGAGGTCTCCCCGTTCTTCTCGGAGATCGTGGCTACTCTCCTGCGAAAGGATCCCGCCCGGAGATTCTCCTCCGCCGGGCGCCTGCACACCGTACTCGAAGACGGTGAGAATTCGAGCTGGTGGGCGGGGCGCGAGCAGGTGCTGCTGACCGCGGTGGGGCACCTCCCGCGCATTCCGGTCCGGCGGGAAACCGGCCTGCACGGACGCGCCGAGGAGATCGACCTCCTGAGCCAGGCCTGGGCGGAGGCCGCGGAGAGCCGGGGATCGATGCTCCTGATCGAAGGGGAGGCGGGTATCGGGAAGACGCGGCTCGTGGATGCGTTCCTGAAGGCGCGTGAGGGCGAAGACGCGCACGTGCTCTACGGCTCCTATCCGCCGTCCGGTGGCCGCGGTGGCCTCTCCGACGCGCTCCTCAACAAGTTCGGAAATTCGAACCTCGAGGAGGCCCTCTCGCCCTATCTGACCGTCACCCCGTCGCTCGTCCCGGCCTTCGCCGCCATGACCCGCCATGAGGCCCCTCCCCCCGGAGCGCAGCCCTTGAGCGCGGAAGCGGTTCACACCGTGATCTGCCACCTGATGCGGATGCTGGCGGAAGAGAAGCCGCTCTGCTGGGTGGTGGACGACCTGCATTTCGCCAAGCCGGACAGCCGCCGCATGGTGCTCTCCCTGGCGAGGGCGCTCGAGGAGTGCCGGATCCTGCTGCTCGTGACCACGCGTCCCGGTCTGCCCGAGAACGAACTGGCCCACTTCAGCCGCCTGCCGTGGTTCCGGCGGATTCCCCTCGGCCGCCTCTCTCCCCGCGAAGTGATCGAGGTGCTCCTCGACGCTTTCAAGAGCGAGGCCCTGGCCGAGAAGCTCGGCGGGAAGATCGCCTACAAGTCCGACGGCGTGCCGTTCTTCGTCTTCGAAATGATTCGGGGGTTGAAGGAGGGACAGTTCCTGCAGACGCTGCCCAACGGAACGTACGTCGAGACGAAGGCGGTGCAGGAGATCCAGGTGCCGTCGGCGGTACGGGACCTGATCGAAGGGAGGCTCCGGGACCTGACGAAGGCCGAACGGGCGCTGCTCGACGTCGGCGCGGTGCAGGGCTTCGAGTTCGACGCCGACCTGATGGCCCGGGTGCTCGAACGCCGGAAGGTCGCCATTCTCCAGGACCTCGCCGAGATGGAGCGTCACAGCGGCGTGGTGCGATCCGACGGCTCCGGCTGCCGGTTCGACCACCACCAGATCCAGGAGGTGGTGTACGAGGACGTCCCCGAGGGGCTCAAGCGGGAGTACCACGCCATGCTCGCCGACGCCCTGATCGAGCGGGAGGAGCTCGAGGCGATCGGTCCATCCGAGGTGCGCGGCGAGGCCGTGACCTTCGCGGCATTCCACCATCTTCGGGGCAGCCGGCGTGCGGCCGCGGTTCCCTACCTCCTGGCCGCGCTCGAGTACCTCGGTCATGCCTATCGCAACGAGGCGGCCATCGAGATGGCGGACCTCGCCCTGGCCGATCCGCCGATCCTCACCGGTGACCTGCGCGCGGACGTGTTGCTCCTGAAGATCAAATGCCTCGACATGTTCGGCCATCGCGGTGAAGAACGGGCCATCCTCGACGAGGTCTTCACCCTGGCGGATGCCAGTCAGGACCAGTCCCGGCGCGCCCGGTATCGCCGGGTGCTCGGCTGGCATCTTTCCCGAGCGGGGAAGATGCAGGAGGCGGAGGAGCGGGTGCGGGAAGCGGTGACCATCGCACGCGTCGCCGGCGATGCCCGGGAGGAGGCCGCCGCGACCAACACGCTCGGCAACCTGCTCCGCGGCCTCGGTCGTTACGAGGAAGCGAAGGAGTGCCAGCTTCAGGCCCACGGCATCTCGGAGCAGCTTGAAGATCCGCAGGGGACGCTGACCGCCCTGGTGGGACTCGGCAGCATCTACTGGAGTCTGGGACGGTTCGAAGACGCGCGGCGGGAGTACCTGCTCGCTCTCGACCTGGCGCGGGAGAACGGTTATCGCCGGGACGAAGCCATCGCGCTCGGCAACCTCGGCCTGGTCTTCGCGGACCTGGGGCGGCACGAGGAGGCACTGGAGCACAGCGAGAGTTCCCTGATCATGCTGCGCGAGGTGGGAGATCGCCGCAACGAGGGAAATTTCACCGGCAACCTCGGCCTGGTCAAGGCGCAACTCGGACGCGTGGGTGAGGCCCTCCTGCACCATGAACGCTCCCTCGCCATTTCGAAGGAAATCGGTGACCGCCGCGGCGTCGGCATCTCGGCGGTGAATCTCGGACCGCTCTACGCCAACCTGGGTGACCTGGGGAAGGCGCGGGAGGTCCTCGCCGGATCCGTGGAGCGGTTCATCGAGATCAGTGCCATGCAGCCCCTCGGCTACGCCATCCAGGCCTTGGCGGAAGTGGCCGAGGTCGCCGGCGATTGCGAGCAGGCGCTCTCGCTCTACACCGAATCCGCGAAACGGCTCGAGGAAGCCTCCGATCCGATTGGTCGGGGGGGCTCTCTGGCCTCCGCGGGCGCCCTCCTGATCGGGGCCGGGCGACTGGACGAGGCGCGCGAGGTGCTCGAGGACGCGCTTGAACTCTCCCGCCGCCACCAGTCGCTCGACATCGTCGTGCTGGCGGAGTGTCTGAAGGCGAGGCTGCCGGGGCAAGGCCCGGAGGATGCGCTTCAGGCGCTCGAGGAGCATGAGCAACACCTTCGCTATGCCACCCGCATGCGGACCCACTGGATCCTCTACGAGATCACGAGCGACGACCACCACCTTTCGGAGGCTCAGGGCCTGCTCGCCGAGCTTCGCGAGAACGCCCCGGAGGAGTACCGGACTTCAATGCTCACCGGGGTTCCCCTGCACCGGAGTATTTCGAGCGCAACCGGCGGTTTCTGATCGCTTTCCGCACCATCGTGGCGGCGCGCCAGCGTGCTTCTGCTTCCACCGCCCGGCACGTTCCGTTAGGCTCCTTTCACAACACGAACAGGAGATTCACATGGAAGAGAAGGCCTACCTCAAACTGCACCCCAGCGAAGCCGTCATCGTCAGTGCCGCGGCGCAGATCTTCTCCGGATACGTCGCCGCCGGACAGGTAACGGATGAATCGGAACAGGACCTGGTCGAACGCTCCGTGGACATCTCCATCCGCCTGGCCGCCCTGATCGATGCGCGGGTGCAGTGCGAAGACGAGTTGATGTAGGCGCCTGCCCATTCCGTCGGGCGGCGGCGGTTCGCATGATGAAGTTTCAGGTCTTCTTCGGCTTCGGTCTGGCCTCTGCGGGATCGTCGGCCGGACCCAGCATCACCGCCAGGCCCTGGTAGTCGGCGCTGTGTTCGAGGAAGAACTTCACGATCATCGTCAGGGGCAGCGAGAGCAGCATACCCACCGGCCCGAGCACCCAGTTCCAGAAGAAGAGGGAGAGGATGACGATGGCTGGTGACAACCCGAGTCGCCGGCCCATGACCCGCGGTTCGATGATGTTGCCGATGACGGTGTTGATGGCCAGGTAGCCGCCAGCCACCAGTGCGGCCGAGCCGAGCCCGCCGGTGACCAGGGCGAGGAGGATCGCCGGAATGGCCGCGATGATCGACCCGACATTCGGTACGAAGTTGAACAGGAATGCGATCAGACCCCAGAGGACCGGGAAGTCGAGACCCGCGATGCCGGTGAAGAATCCGACGAACACCCCGGTGACGATGGAGAGGGCGGTCTTGATGTGCAGATATTCGTAGAGCTGGCCGGTGACCCGGGTGTAGTCGGAGATATCCGCCTCCGGCCCTCCCAGTGCGCGCTTCAGCTTGTCCGGCAGACCGATCATCTCGAACAGCAGGAAGATCATGATGAGCAGGATCAGGAACAGGTTCGAGAGCGCGGCGAGGATGCCCTGCAGGGTCGAGGAGGCGAAGCCGGTCAGGGCCTTCGTGTCGATGATTTCCGATAGCTGGATTTCCGACGCATCGACGCCCATTTTCTCGAGCCAGGCGGTGCCGGTCTTCAGCAGGCCGTCCGCGCGGGACTGGTAGGAGCCGAGAGACTCCGAAAGGTCGCTGACGGAATCGGCGACGACCGCGGAGAGGATGACCAGCAGGAGGACCACGCCGATGACCACCGCGAAGGTGGAAATCGTCGCGGAAAGGCCCCAGCGCTGCAGGCGGCGGGAAACCGGGAGGCAGAGCAGGGCGATGAAGGCGGCGGTGAGGATCGGCACGATGAAGCCGGAGGCGGCCTTGAGACCGGCGATCACGATGACGGTGCAGGCCACCGCGGTGAGAGGGTTGATTCCGGCGGCATTGCCGGAGGGTGCTTCGGATGGGTTTGCGCTCGGGTCGATCATCGGGGAGTTGTCATACCGCAACGCGGGTGGCCGGTAAAGGCTGGGCCGGTTCCCTGCGGTTCAAGGGGTAGCATCGGTCCGGGGCCGCGCAAGAATAACTTCGCGGTACCGAGAGCGCCGCTGCGCCCGCCCGGCAAGGCGCGAGGAGCGCGCAACCTTACTGGTTTCAACTGACGAGCAACGCAGCTGGGCGAGACGCGGCAGCCATCGAATCCCGTAGTTATTCTGGCGCGGGCCCTTAGAGTAACTCGCGAGCGTCCGGTGGTGCCCGGGCCGGGCCGAGGGGTTCCTCTTGCGCGTTCGACAAAAGCTGCTGCTGCTCCTGCTGGCCATCGCCATCCTCCCGCTGATGGCGGTGAGCTACTATGGCCAGTTGAACACCCGCCGCCTGGGCCGGGATGTCGCCGGTCGTGCTCGCGGGGCCCTCGCCACGTCCGCCGCGGCCCAGCTTCGCCTGGTCGCCGACGACTGCGGCAAGATCATCCGCAGCGAGAAGGAACTGGTCGAGCTTTCGGTTCGCCTGCAGGCCCTTCTCCTGGAGCGTCTCGATTCCGCCGCGGGCAGGGAGGGGAGTCCGGTCCTCACCTTTGCCCGGGATTTCGATCGGGGGGAGCCCCTTCCGAAGGGTACCGCCAGGACCTCTGAACGCCACGTCCGGGTGCGGGAGGACGGCCAACTCGAGCCGATGGCGATCAGCTTCGACGCGGTCAACCTGCTCCTGGCGCCGGGAGTGGAGAAGGATGACGTTCGATCGGACCTGCGATGCCTGGCCTCCGCCGCGCCGGTTTTCCAGCGGGTCCGTTTCGGAAATGAGGAGCGGTTTCTGTGGCAATACGCCTGCACGGAGAACGGCGTCCACGCCTCATTTCCCGGCCACGGCGGATACCCCGAGACCTACGATCCACGGCGCCGCACCTGGTATGAGAGTGCGGAGAGTGCGGGCGATACCGTCTGGAGCCCTCCGCTCGTCGATGCCACGAGTCGCCAGGTCCTGCTCACCTGTTCCACTCCGTTTCGCCTGCCGGGAAGCGGCGTGGCCGGGGTCACTGCCATCGACATCCGGATGGTCGATCTGCTCGCGCGGGTGCGCATGCCGGCGGGGCTCTCCTCGAAGGCCAGGGCGCTCCTGACGAACCGCCGGGAACGGGAGAACGGGGGCGGGATCGAGTTGTGTGCGCTGGCTTCGCATGACTACCTGGGGTCGAAGGGGAACTCCTGGGATGTGCCGGTCGAGATGGAGTGCTTCAGGCTCGATGCCTGGCCGTTCCGGAAAATGGTCGCCGACCTCGAATCGCGCGTATCCGGAGTGGTGCGGATGCCCTTTCGCGGACAGGAATCCCTGTGGGCCTACGGACCGATCGACGAGCGTGGCCTCGACATCGTCATTGTCGTCCCGTGGACGGAGGTCGTCGCAGGCGCGGTGGACCTCGAGGAGGAAGTCCTCGATCGGACCGGAGAGCACCTCATCACCACCGCGGGGATCTTTCTCGTCGTTGTCGCGATCGTGGTACTGGCCGCATCGTGGATTGCGCGATCGGTGACCCGTCCGGTGCGAAGGTTGACCGGCGTGGCCAGGCAGGTTGCGGGCGGCAACCTCGACATCAGGGCCGACATCAACACCGGCGACGAGCTGCAGGAACTCGCGGACACCCTCGACCTGGTATTGCCCTACCTGCGCGACCGGGTGGAGATCAAGAGCGCGCTGAACCTGGCGAAAGAGGTGCAGCAGAATCTGCTCCCGAAGGCGCCGCCGTGGGTCACCGGTCTGGATATTTCCGGTCGGAGCATCTACTGCGACGAGACCGGCGGCGACTACTACGATTACTTCTCCCCCGAACTCCGGGGACCCGGGAAACTCGCCATCGCGGTCGGCGACGTGGCTGGACATGGTATCGGCCCCGCCCTGCTGATGGCTACCGCGCGGGCGCTGATCAAGTCGCGCGTGCGCCGCGAACGGCATCTCTTCGAGATCTGCGGAGAGGTGAACCGGGAGTTGTCCGAGGACGCCGACGCCGGGCGATTCATGACGTTGTTCCTGATGGAGGTGGATGCGCCCGGCCACCTGGTGCGCTGGATCTGTGCGGGCCACGACCACGCGCTCCTCTACGATCCGGCAGAGGATCGCTTCATTGAACTGGGAGGAGAGGATATCGCACTCGGAATCGAGCGGGACTGGCAGTACCGGGAGCATTCTCACGGCGGCCTGGCCGGCGGTGAGGTGATCTTCATCGGGACGGACGGAATTCCGGAGACCCGGAACGCGAGGGGCGAGTTCTTCGGGGCCAGGGCCGTCCGCCGGATCATCCGGGAAAACCATGCTCGCGGTGCCGCGGCGCTGGTCGATCTGGTCACCCGGGCGCTGGCGGAGTTTCGGGGCGCACGGGCGCAGGAGGACGATGTGACCCTGGTGGTGGTGCGGATGCTCGAAGAGGAAGGGAGATGAGCCGGCGGCGGTGGGTGGTCCCGCTGGCGGCCGTAGTGCTCGTGGCACTGCTCGTGTTCGGGCTCCGCAGTTACATGGCCGATGGGAATCGCGGGGTGCCTCGCCTGAAGGCCGCTCTGCTCACCGACCTCCGGACCTGGGATGCGCTGGTGGGCCGCCACGAGCCCTTCGCCGGCGATCTCCTGCGTCCCCTGGCCGAGAAGACGGGTGCGCCCCTTCCGGCTCTCCGGGCCGACCCGCGTGAACCCGGTGAAGGCGATCTGACCGCGATTCGCGATCTGGCCGAGTTGGGCAGAGCGAGTGTTGAGAGCAGCGCTGCCGCCGGGCGGATGAGCGAGGCCGTGCGCCTGGCTATCGCCCTGATCCGCTACGGTGAGGACGCTCGCCGGGAGCGAGGCTTCGATGTCGAATTCTACCCCACGGTGGAGGCCGGCGAGTCCGCCATGCGGGGTCTGGCCCGGGACGAAAAGCTCTCCGGGGCCGCGCTCCTTCAGGCCATCGAGTTCGAACGGGCGCGACTGAAGGAGCGACCCTCTCCGGACCAGGCGTGGCGATACCGGTACCTGGAAGCGCAGGGGATTCTGGACCTGCTGCGGCAGGGGAAGGGCCTCTCCATCGAGGTGGATTGGGGCGGGCCGATCAGGACCATGCTCGGGCTCGCCCGGTCGGAACCGGATGAAAGGGACTACCTGGACGCCTGGAGCGGTCTCATTCGGGAGTTCAGATCGCTGATCGACTCCGCTGAGAGCGGTGACGAGGACCGGATCAGGTACGGCGCGGAGCGTCTCCGCGGGGCCTGCGCGGAGGAGAAGGGCACCATCTTCGCGCGACTGGCCGGCTCCCTCCTGGTCTACGGCAACCTTGCCCGGGACAACTACGAGAGCTGGCTTCGCACTCGCGAGGCGCGCCTGTTCGGCATGCTGATGCTGCGCTATCGGGCGGAGCACGGCGCTTTCCCCGAGGACCTCGAGTCCATCCGCGTCGAGGAGATTCCGAAGTCCCCCCATGGCGGCACCTGGCGTCTCGGTGTCGACCGAGAGACGAAGAAACCGGCGGTGTTCCTCGATGGCGGCCGAGTTTACAGCTACCAGATTCTCGCCCCGCGGGAAGGCGACTTCCACAGCGACCGGGAAACCAGGCCGCTCTTCAGCTTCCGCTGACCGGTGTCCCGTTCCGCCCCGGGGGCGGAACGGGACATCCGCTCTCCGCACACACCCGGCAGTTTCGGTTACGATGCATCCGGCCCCGGAACGGAATCAACCCATGCTCAAATCCGGTCTGATCACGATTTGCATTCTCATCCTCTTCCCGACTCTCGCCCTCGCCCACGGCGGATCCTGGCGGGGGCCGACGACCCGGAATCCAGGCGATCCGAGTCCGGGCGCGAAGCCGGGTCCTTCTTCATGGACCAGCACCTGGCGGCTCAATCGCGAGGCCCTGCTCGACCTGCGCGGTCTCCAGGAGGAGCGGCTGAAGGCCCGGACTCCCGAGGCTTCGCCGCACTTCTTCGGTGAGCCCGGCGGTCGTCCCAGCTCGAAGGAGGAGGGCCAGAGCAAGGTCTGGAACGAGTTGGTCGACACTCTGCTGAAAGCGGCACGGGACAAGAGTCGGGACGTGGCCACCGGGGCGGTGATCGCCCTCGGGAAATCCGGGGATCAGCGCGCCCGGCCGCTTCTGATCGAATTGGTCGAGGATGACAACGCCCATCCGACCGTGAACGAATCCGCGGCGCTCGCGATCGGCATGATCGGCGGAGGACTGGAGGAGCGGCGGTTCCTCGAGGGCGTGATGAAGGACGAGAGGCACCGCACTCGAACCCGGGCCTTTGCCGCTCTCGGCCTCGGGTTCCTCGGAGACGTGGGTGCGCTGCCGGCTCTCATGGCCCAGGCGAAGAGGAAGGAAGCGAGCCGTGATGTGCCCACCTGTGCGATTCTGGCGATGGGGCTGCTCGGTGAGGAGATGATCGTGCCCGACCTCGCTCGCCGCCTGGCCGGTGCCAGGGGCCTTCGCGAGAAGGACGACCTCCTGCGGGGGTGGTACAGCGCATCGATTGCGAAGATCGCCTCGCCGTCGGGCCTCCCCGCAGTGCTCAAGTCGTTCTCCGACGACTACGTCGAAGTCAGGAGGCAGGCGGCTTTCTCCGCGCCGGCGCTCGCGGGCGCCGGGAAAGCGGAGGTGGTGAAGGCACTGATCAGCGCCGCCCGAAACGATCGCGACAACGGGGTCAAGGCATTTGCCGTCCTCGCACTGGGCCAGATGGAGACGCCACTCGCCTTTGCTGAACTCAATCGCGCTTACGTCAAGGGCACTCCGATCGTGAAGCCGTACGCCGCAATGGCCATGGGTTTCCTGGCCCGGCAACTCGTGGATCCGGAGCAGAGGCTGGTCGTCCTGAAGCTTCTGCGGAAGGAGTTTCACTTCGCGAACGCGCTCGAGGTGCGGGGGGCCCTCGCCATCGGTCTTGGCATCGCCGGGGATGCGGAGTCGGTTCCGGCGCTGCTGAAGGTCCTGACCGGGAAGGGTGCTCCCGACCCCAAGGCGCACGTGGCGATCGCCCTCGGTCTGATCGGGGACGATGCCGCCAGGCCGGCCCTGCGCAAAGTGCTCACCGACCGATCCGATCCGATGCTGCAGCGGGAGGCCGCGCTCGCCCTCGGGTTGCTCGGGGATCGAGGCGCGGAGAAGATCCTCCTCAAGCTGGTCAAGGAGGGCTCTTCGGAGTACGTGCGCGGGAGTGCGGCCGTGGCGTTGGGGCGCCTGGCCTCGGTGGAGACTGCCGGGATCCTGAAGGACATCGTGGACGACGAATCCGGCCCGGCCACGACGCGCGCGTTCGCCTGTGTCGCCCTCGGCCTCGTGATGGACCGCCGCGCGGAACCGATCCTGGCGAGGATCAGCCACCACCTGAATCACAGCATGGCCGTCGAGGCGGTGTTGGAGGCGCTGACCATCCTGTAGTCCGGAGTGGTGCGGCGATGGCGCGTGCGCGGCTGATCCCCTGGAGGGTGGAAGCGACCGCGGCAGTGGTTCTGCCGCGGCCGCCCGGGATCTCGCCTACCTCGTCGACGCCTTGATCGCCACGACCAGGTGCTCACCCTTCCGCACCGGGTTCATGCCCGCATCGAGGATGTAGACGCTCCCTGCCGGGATGGTCACCGTGGTGTCGAATTCGCGCCGGTTCTCGGAGAGCCGATCGATCGGACCCAGGAAACGGGCGCCGGAGTCGAAGACCTTGCCGAGTTCGCGACTCGAGAGCAGCAGCTTCAGTTTCGTCACCACCTGCTCACCGTCGGTGGTCAGGGTCGGCTGGAGATTCGCGACCAGCCCCTCGAAGCTCTGACCGATAATCGGGTCGCTGATCCGGGCCTCCTGCGCCACCTCCACGTCGTAATCCGCGATGTAGTTCATGGTATTGCCGATCTGGAACGAGGCTCGCCGGTCTGGAAGCGTGGAGACCTTGCCTGCGTATATCGGGACGCCCTCGGGAAATGAATCCCGGACTCCCGGCGCAATCGCCGACTTGCTGCTGAGGACCCGCACATCGAAGTGGATCTGGCGGAGTTGCTGCGTCTCCAGGTCGACGACGAACTTGCGGACGGCCTTCAGGATATCCTCGCTCGCCAAGACGACCAGGTCGTGATTCTCCGTGATGTTCACCCGGGCTTCACCCTCCTCCCAGTACCACGGTGCCACGTTCTGAAGAATGAGGTCCAGGAGCTCCTCCGGTCCGGGGAAGAACGGCGGAAGCTCATGTCCGAATCGAAGCAGCGTGGGCGCGATGATGTCGGCTTCGTCCGCTTCCACCTCGGGGTTGACTCCGAAGTAGACGAGTTCCGGCCGATGGCAGAGAGCACCGATGGTCAGAATGGACTCGGGCACCTTCGACCCGAGGAGCTTCGTCCTTACCTTGACGATCAACGTCCTGCCCTCGGCAACCACGGGGATCGTGAAGGTCCCGGTGGCTGGAACGATGCGCGTCATGGCTGCGCCGAACATGCGGAACACCGGCAGTTCGATAATGCCCAGGTTCTTCCGCACGGTGGAGCGGTAGGGGCCCTGCATGTTCTCCTCGTCGACACCCAACTCCAGTTGCCGGAACGGGCGGTCGAACCTGCCGTACTGCACGATGGCATCGATCACCAGCCGGTCGCCGTTGACCGTGGGACGGACGATCAACTCCACGCTGGTTCCCTCGACACCGAACGAGACCACCGGGTCGGAGATGTTGGAACCCTGGGCGATCTCCGCGTCGTAGTCGCCCACGTAGCGCATCCGGTTGGTCACCTGCACCGCCGTGGTGATGCCGGGCCAGGCTTCACCCGAGGCGGAATCGACGAGGTTGACGTTCCGGTCCACCTTCGCCGGGCCTGGTTCCGGCACCGCATCCGGTGCGAGCGCCGCATATTGCTCGTCACCGAGTTCATAGACCTCGACGGAGAAGCCGATCCGTTGGGAAGCACCCGCGGAGAGACCGCGCAGGAACTCCTGGATCTTCTGGTGGACCGCCGGGCGGTTCTTCACCAGCAGCAGTCTGCCTCTCATCCCCATGACGTCTCCGCCTCCCTCCCAGCTGCCGGGCTCCACCGTCGCCCGGACATAGTCCGCGAGGGCGTCCACGCTGAGGAACTGCCTGGGATCCTGTTCCTCCATTTCCTCGAAGTACGAGAGGGATCCCTGGTGGCCCAGGCGGCTTGCATAGGTGTGGTGTCGAGACTCCGTGATGGCCGAAACGTCATAGACTCGAAACTCCAGTTCGACGCTCTGGGCCGAGGCCACTCCGGTCAGGAGAACCAGAATGAGGGCCAGGCTTGCCGTTTTCATGGCGGTTTCCCTTTCAGTAGTTTCCGGTTGATCGTTGGGCGGAGGGGCCGCTGCCGAGTGCACTCAGAACGCGCCGCGCGGTTGGGCCGAGGTCTCCGGTGAGCAGGGACGACAGCGCGGGCAGGACGACCCCGCGATCCATGGATTTGAGCGTCCGCAGCGTTGCGGACCTGGGCCGTCGATCCGGCTCCAGCGCCAGAATCCCCCGCACCGCGGAGGGAGAGGCAATCTGACCCAGCGCGGAGACGGCCTCGCCTCGAAGGGCGCGGCGCTCCCGGCCGCGAATGATCAGGATCGGCACCGCGCTCTCCTCGCCGGTCGTGCCGAGGGCGCGGATCGCCTGGCGTTCGAGCTGCGGGATCTCCGCGAGGAGGTCGAGCGCGGAGACTGCCTCGGGACCGCCGATCTGACCGAGCGCGCGGATGACGGCGGGGGCCAGGGCGCGGTTCCGGGCGAGTGGACGCAGCGCCTTGACGGTCTGTGATCCGCCGCAGACTGCGAGCAACTCGATCGCCATGCGCAGATCGACCTTCTGCTTCGAGGAGAGGAGGCCGATGAGCCGTTGCTCGGTGGCGGCGCCGGCCTGCGCGAAGGCCGACCTCACGTCCGCGTGCTGCCACCGGCGGATGAGGGCGTCGGCCCCCGCGGTGGTATCCGTGAGGGCGAGTATCCGGGCGGCTTCGGCGCGGGCGTACGGATGATCGAGCAGCCGGATCAGACCGGGCACCGCTTCGGGACGGGCGAGCGCACCGAGCAGGTCGAAGGCGCGCTGTTCCCCCCGCTCGGCGAGACGGAGCAGGTGGGGGACCAGGGCGTCGACGTTCGCCTCGATGGCTGCCGGAACGTAAGTCGAGAGTTCCGGGTCCTGGTAGCGTGCGAGCAGGATGCGGGCTCCGACGATGCCGTCGGCCCGGGCGATCGCCATCATCGCCTGCTTCCGCAGGATTGCAGACGGCAAAGTCGCAAGGCCCCGATCCAGGACCCGGGCAGCCTGCTCTCCACCGATCGACGCGAGTGCGGAAATCACCTCCGCGGGTTGATCGGTCTTCGCCAGCATCGACTCCAGCGCGGCGAGGGCCTTCGGGTCGCCGATGGCCGCGAGGAGCCTGACGGCCCGGATGGCGCGGTCCGGCTTGCGCACCGCGATCAGGGCCGCCGGCAGCGATTCGCGTGGTCCGGACAGAGCGAGAACCTCGAGGGCGGCGCGGGCCGCGATGGTGTCGTCTTCCACCGCGATGCGGTTCAGGATGACCATCCTCGCCCCGTCGAGTTCCGCGAGAATGCCCCGGTCCTCCTCGAGTTCACTCTGAAGCGCGCTGGAAACCAGGCCTCGGAGCGCCGATGGGGCCGGAGCGCGCGGGGCTTTGCCGGACTGCTCCGGATTGGGATCGGTGCGGTTGAACTGCATCCGGACCCCCGCGAAGAGGAGGATCACTGCTGCGGCGGCGGCGAGGGGGGTGAAGCGGCGCTGGACCCGGCTGTTCTTCGCGGGCGCCTGGTCCGGAATGGTTCGGAGGCGGCTTTCGAAATCGGCGGAAGGGCCGCACTCCCCACCCGGGGCCAGGATCACGTCGAGAGACCGCATGGCGGAGACGGTTCTCCCGCACTTCGGGCAGGAATCAACGTGGTCCCGTACTTCCGGGGCGATTTCTTCACCGTCGACCAGGGAGCCGAGTGTGGCGAAGGTCGGGCAGCTTACGTCCATTCCGCGATCTCCTCTCCGAACCGGGCGATGAGCTTCCGGCGGGCCTGGACCAGGTGCGCTTTCACGGCCCCCTTCCGGATTGCCATGGCGTCGGCGATTTCGGCGTAGGAGAGCCTTCCGCGGACGCGGAGCAACAGCGCTTCCCGCTGGCGGCGGGGGAGCTTGCGGATGCCGGCGATCACGCGCCGGAGGAGGTCCCGGCGGGCGAGCCCTTCCGCGGGGTCCGAGGGTTTGCCGGCCGGGTCGAGGAGCGGCACGGTCTGGCGGGAGCGGCGATATCGATCCCGCCAGGCGTTCACCAGGATCCGGCGGAGCCAGCCCCGTTCGGAGCTCTGCTTCCGCAGCTTTCCGATCCCCTTGAACGCCTTGAGATACGTCTCCTGCACCAGGTCCTCCGCGTCCGTCCTGTTTCCCGAAAGTCGCATTGCCAGGCCGAAGATGGCGCTGCTGTGCTCGGTCACGAGCCGATCGAGTTCCGCACCATCACCCTCCCGGGCGGCGGTAGCCACTTCTGTGAGCTTTGGGGCTCTGGTCCCGAAAGCGAATTCAGCAGGCGCGCTCATCTGTCCCCATAGACGCAGGTGACCGAAAACGGGTATAGGCGGAAAGCGGGAATCTGTTGCCGGGGCGGGAGTCGTTACGCGGTGAAGCAGTGCTGCCGTCGCGCCGCCGCTGCCGATTAAGAGTTCGTTCCCACGTGCTCATCATAGGGCCCGTCTGCAAAGACTGCTGCATTCGAGGGCCGCTGCATCCCGCTACGCTTTGTTGCCCGTTTGTCGAAACCAGTAAGGTTTCGCCCTCCTCGCGCCTTGCTTTCTCAGGCGCAGCGGCGCGCTCGCGGCAGCGGTCGCACTGATTCCCGGACGAGCCCTCGGCCGGTCCAGGCCCTCGGACCCGGAAGTCACGGCAAACTCCTCTCCTCTGCCAATCTACGGGAATGACCGTGATCCGCAATACCGTCGGGTTGGCCGCGCTGACCGAGTCCGCTCACCGGCTACTCTCCGTCTTCGCTGAGTAGATGGCCTTTCAGAGGGATGAACTTCAAGACGAGCCGAACAGGCCGATCCGCGCCCGCTTCGTCAACTCCTCTTCCCGGGTCCAGATGATCTCCGCGGTTTCGATGTCCACGCAGTTCAGGACGAACTGGTAGTAGACGTCTTCCAGCCGCACGCCGACGCTCTCCATGGAACGGCCCTTGTGCTTCTTGATGGATCGGAGCGCGCCGTAAATGATCACGTCGGCCCCGAGTTGCTTGCCGTATTGTTTGATCATCACCGGATTGACCCGGCCCGAGCCCTGCTGGAAGTCCACCTGGTTGGTGATCTCGTCCTGCCCGTGGGGGCCGACCACGAAGCGGAATTTGCCGCTGTTGATCAGAGCGGTGCGGATGGAGTCCGAGATCCCGCTCGTGTTGACGTGCTCGGTCGTCTCATTCGCGATGCCGCCCATGTAGGTGATCACGCGGAGGTCCTGCCCTTTGCCGGGGCCGGCGTAGTGGTTCAGGCGGGGGAATTCGATGAGCGACTTCGTCATCGCCTGCGCGAAGCGCTGCTGGTCGGTGCGTCCCCAGTCGACATTGATGGTCTCCTCCTCCGCCGGATCACCGTAATTCACGGAACTGCATCCGCCGATGACGAAGAGGATCAAAAGGGCGAGGAATGGCAGTAGTTTGCTCATCGGTCTGCTCCCTGGTCTGGCATCGGGATGTATTCTAACGGTTCCCGTTCCGCCGGAACCGAACCGTCCGCGACGCGCCGGCCGCCGACGACATTGGTGAAGAGCCTGGTGCCCGCGGATCGGGCGAACACGAAGACGGTCTCCCCCGGCCGGATCTCGATCGGAGCCAGTTCGTGCGTATCTCCGCCGACGGCTTCGATGGTGAGTCGGGTCACGCCGGGGGTGACGAAGATCCGGGCGGCCTGCCAGGTGTCCGGCAGGGTATGCCAGGACCGGAGGTCGGCCCGCTCGGTGAGGAGGGCGAAGATGTTGCCGACGAGAACGCCCCACGAGCCCCACTCCTTCGTCAGGTAGCTCGTGAGCTCGCGCTTCAGCACCGCCCGGATCGCGGATCGGCTGGCGAGCCAGAAGATCCGATCTTTCAGGTTCTCGGTCGCGGTGTGCGTGACGTCTTCCACCACCACCGTCCGGTACGTTCCGGACCGTCCGGCTCCGTGGATCTCGAGGTGTGAGACCGGCTGGGGACGACCGACGTAGTCCGGCACCGCCCAGGAGAGGATGCCGTCGCCGGTGGGAATATCCATCCGGATCTCGCGCTTCACCGGCCCGACTCCCACTCCGGCGATGACGACGATCGAACCGGCCGGTTCGGGGAGATCGGGTGGGGACCCGTAGCGGCGTATCATCCGCTCCGCCTCGCCGCGCTTCCCGATCATCCGGTAGAGCCTGATCAACTCCGGGCCGGCCAGATCCCGGCCGATCCCCTTCTCCTCCATTCGGCGATAGTCGATGATCGCGTCATCGGCCCGGCCGGAGAGTTCGTAGCAGACCGCGGACAGGAAGTGCCCGAGGCCGCCCGCGGCGTACTCCTTTTCATAGAGCTTCTCGTCGCCGATGAGGATCAGGTCGGCGAGGCGCACCTCCACCAGCGCGTCTTCGAGCGATCCCGTGGCGAGATAGGTCATGGCGAGCGAGGCATGCAGCATGACCCGTTCATATCCCTCCGGCTGGTAGGGGCCGATCCGTTCGGTCAGCGTCCAGCGGATCAGCGCTTCACCGATGGATTCCGGGGTGATCACTTCCTCCCGGTCCAGATCTTTCGTGTACGCCGCGGCGTCGAGGAAGTACTCCTGCGCCAGGTCCCATTTCCCGAGGGCCGAGGCGACGGTGCCGACCTCGGTGTCGGAGAGAAATGCGGATCCGGTGAAGCCGTCGTCCCGGTATCGCGCGATGGCGGCTTCCGGATCACCGGAGGAGAACTCCGTGACCGCCTGCTCCTGCCCGAGGTCGTAGGAGACGCAAGCCGGAAGCGCGGCCAGCAGGGAGAGGAGGGGAAGCACGAGGGTTCTCATGAAGGGGTGCACTCTCCACCGACGGTCTCGGGCTCGATGATCATTGCTTCAGGATATCGGAAGGCGTCGCCGACCCACCGAGGATCTTGCCGTATGTTCGAACCACCGTAGGATGTGCGCACCATGGTTCCCCGGACCGCTTTTTCCATCCTGCTTTTCGCAACGGTCCTGACGCTCGGCTGCGGCAATGGCGGAGAGCGCGGACCGGCGGGCGGAGATGGGCCGGCCGCCCTCCTTCCGATTCCCGACAAGACCGTGGTCCTGACCTTCGACGACGCGTCCCGTTCCCACCTGGTCTACGTCGCACCGCTCCTGAAACGCTATGGCTTCGGCGCCACCTTCTTCGTCACCGCCACCTGGATGAGGGACCAGACCCTCTTCCTCAACTGGAAGGAGATCGCCGAGCTCTACCGCATGGGGTTCGAGATCGGGAATCACTCCTACTCCCACCCCGGCTGTCATCGGTCGGATGCGGCGGAGTTCATGCCCGCGGAAATCCGAAAGGTGGAGGAGGCGCTCGCCCGCGTCGGCGTGCCGAAACCGACCGCCTTCGCCTGGCCCGGGAGTGTGTTCGGGCCGGAGGGGCTCGAGGTGCTCGGCAGTTCCGGCTACCGCTTCGGAAGGCGGGGGATCCACCCCGAATTCGAGCCCGGCCAGACCCGCGTCGGCACGATCTACGACCCGGAGAAACACGACCCGCTCCTGATCCCGAGCGCCGGCGATGCGGGAGCGGACTGGACCCTGACCCACATGAAGCGCGTCGTTTCCCAGGCAAAGGACGGGAAGATCGCCGTGCTCGTCTTTCACGGCGTCCCCGACCTCCTGAACGCGGTGCTCAACACTTCCGAGGAGCGTTTCGCGTCCTATCTGCGCTACTTCAGGGAAGAGAACTTCAACGTGATCGCCATCCGGGATCTGCGGCGCTACGTGGATCCGAACGTCCACCCCGACGACCCCTTGAGGACCCGTCGCGTACCGGATCGGGAGGATTAGCCCGGGGGTATGGAGACGGTGCATGCGGAAAAGGCCGAGGCCCTGAAGAATCAGTTCAAGGGCATCCTCGAGCGCCTGGTCCGGTAGGGATTCACCGCAACGGCCACACCCGCGAGCATCAATGCTCCGCCGATGAACTCGCCGGTGACGACGGAGAAGGCGAAGATGGTCGGGAACAGGGCGGTCAGGAGCAGCTTGTAGCCGGTGGTCATCGGTGGGTTCAGGAAGATGGTGAAGCCCACCGTGGTGGCCTGCAGGTGGGTCAAGAGCCAGGTCCACAGGGCGAAGCCCACGATCGTGCACGGCACCGTGAGGTAGAGGAGCAGCCACCAACCGGTTGCGTTGAGGGCCCGCATCTCCGGGAGCCCCGAGAACGGCAGGACGAACAGCATGGGGATGCTGCCGAACGCGATCGCGAGGTAGGTCCAGAGGAGGGGGGAGACCCGCCCGGTCACTTTCTTGGTGAGCACCGAGTGGATCGACCAGGCGAACGGGGCGAGGGCGGTCATGGCGATGATCAGCGGGTAGGTGGCGCCGCCGCTGCTCTTCGATTGCGCCACGACGATCAGGCCGGTGAGGGCCACCACGAACCCGGTGATCCGGCGTTTCGTGATCCGTTCTCCGAGGAACATTGCCGAAAGCAGCATCACGAAGAGGGGGGCGAGGGCGGTGAGCAGCGAGGCGATCGGCGCGGCCACCTGGGACTGTTGACCGGCGTAGAGTGCGAAGTTGTAACCGGGCACCGCGCAGAGCCCGCAGAAGATGAGGCGGCGCCAGTGACGCCGGACGATGTCGATGGACTCCTTTCGGTTCAGCAGGAACGTGTATCCGCCGCAGAAGACCCCCACCAGCACGAAGCGGGCGGCGGTGAGGCTCAGCCAGTTGAAGCGGGCCGGCCCATCCCCGGATCGCAGGAGTGCCTCGATGGCGATGAAGCTCGCGCTCCAGATCGTGAAGAGGAGGAGCACCCCGGAAATAAGAAGTGCTGCGGAAGCTCGCCTGACGCCCTGGCCCATGGCGTATAGACTGGAGGGTGAGTGGGAGCCCGCGAAGAACCGCCCGAGGGCATCGTCGAATTCCTCGACCGGAGGAGGACGTCTTCGACTGGATCCGTTCGGTGTTGAGTTTTCAGCTCCTGATGGGAGCCCGGACTCCGCATGCGGCGCAGCACTTCCTCGGCGGGATCCTCGAACTCGAAACGAAGATCGAGCAGGAGAAGGCGGCGGCGGGCAGGCATCCGGCTACTCAGAAACAGTCCGGGGCGCTACCATGTGCGTGGGTAACGCCACCACACACATGAGGAGCGCTCGATGGCAGATGCCGGGCAGACCGCCGAGGATGCCAGGAAGGTTGCGGAAGCCGCGCGGGAGAAGACCTGGAAGGGGGCCGCATTCGTCCGCGACCTCTTCATGGGCAAATTCAGCCTGGACCTGATCGATCCCTATCCCGATCCCGAGGAGTTCGTGCGCGAGCCGGCGCGCGAGTTCATGAAGGAGCTGGATGAGTTCCTCGATACGATCGACCCCGATCAGGCCGACCGCGAGGGGATCATCCCGGAGGAGGCGGTCACCTACTTCACGAAGTCCGGTGCCTTCGGGTTGAAGATCCCGGAAGAGTTCGGAGGGCGCGGTTTTCACCAGACCGAGTACAACCGGATCATGACCCGGTTGAACAGCGTCGACGGCGGCCTGGTCACTCTGCTTTCCGGCCACCAGTCGATCGGCCTGCCCCAACCCTTGAAGCTCTTCGGCACCGAGGAGCAGAAGAAGAAGTACCTGCCGAAACTCGCCGCGGGGGAGATCTCCGGTTTTGCCCTGACCGAGGTCGGCGTCGGCTCCGACCCGGGCCGGATGGAGACGACCGCGGAGCCCACCGAGGACGGTGAGCACTGGATCATCAACGGAAAGAAGCTCTGGTGCACGAACGCCGGTCGCGCGAAGTACCTCGTCGTCATGGCGAACACCCCCGGGAAGAGGAGTATCACGGCCTTCATCGTCCACACCGACTGGGAAGGCGTGAAGATTCTCGATCGCTGCCGCTTTATGGGGCTCAAGGGGATGGAGACCTGGGAGTTCGAACTTTCGGACGTCAAGGTCCCGAACGAGAGCATCATCGGTGGAGTGGGCAAGGGGTTGAAGGTCGCGTTGGTTACCCTGAACACCGGCCGGCTCACGGTTCCGGCGATGGCTGCGGCGTCCGCGAAGGCGAGCCTCGAGATCTGTCGCCGATGGGCCGGCACGAGGAAGCAGTGGGGCCAGGCGGTCGGTCGCCACGACGCCGTCGCCCAGATGCTCGCGAACATCGCCGCCACGACCTTCGCCATCGAGGCCATCAGCGACCTCGGCGGCATGCTCGCCGACCAGGGCGGGTACGACATCCGGCTCGAGGCCGGCATGGCCAAGCTGTTCTGCACCGAGCATGGCTGGAAGATGATCGACGACGCCCTCCAGGTGCGCGGCGGCCGCGGATATGAAACCGCCGACTCGTTGAAGCACCGCGGCGAGGTCCCCACCGCCCTGGAACGTATCTTCCGCGACTTCCGCGTGACCCGTATCTTCGAGGGTTCGAGCGAGATCCTCCGGCTGTTCATCGCCCGCGAGGCGCTCGACCGTCACCTCCAGGTGGCGGGCAACCTGGTGGAGGGGAACCTCTCCCTCTTCGGGAAGCTGAAGGAGTTGCCGAAGGTGATGGCGTTCTACCTCGGCTGGTATCCCAAGACCTGGTTTGGCTGGGGCCGGTGGCCGAAGTTCGGTGAGTACGGGGAACTGGCGACGCACGTTCGCTTCCTCGACCGGACCACCCGCAGGCTGGCCCGCGCGATCTTCCACATGATGGCCCGGCACGGAGCGAAGTTGCAGCACCGCCAGAGCCTGATGTTCCGGGCGGTGGATGTGGGCGCGGAGCTCTTCGCCATGACCGCCGTGATCGGCCGCACGAGGATGCTGGTGAAACGCGATGGCCCGGAGGCCGAGAGCGCGACCGAACTCGCCGACGTTTTCTGCCGGATGTCCCGCCGCCGCATCGCCGACCTCTTCCGGGGCATGAAGCGAAACGATGATCTGGCTCGCTACAAGGCCGCGGTCGGTGTCCTCGAGGGCCGGTACGAGTGGCTGGAGAAAGGCATCCGGACTGCGTGGCCGGAGTAAGGGCCCGTGCCAGAATAACTTCGGGATTCGAGGCTGCTGCAGCCCGCAAGGCGGCGTCGCTCGTCGGTTGAAACCAGTAAGGTTGCGCCCTCCTCGCGCCTTGCCGGGCGGGCGCATCAGCGCTCTCGGTCCTGCGAACTCAATCCTGCGCGAGCCCTGACCGGAGGGCGGGCCTAATTTGGCCATCGGTGGGCCGATCCACTAACCTTCCCGGGTTATGGCCAGAGAAGACTACGATATCGCGAGCCTCTCGGCGTACCTGCACCAGGATCCGGTGAAGGTGCGGCGCATGGCGGAGCGGGGGAAGATTCCGGGACGCCGCGTGGGGGGGCAGTGGCGGTTTTCGCGCGGTGAGATCCACCATTGGCTCGAGCAGATCCTCCTTGGCTCCGATCAGGCGGAGGCGACCCGGATCGAGACGGTGCTCGACCGGCACACTCTGGCGGAGGACGTTTCGGAGTACACCCTCGAGGTGCTCGTTCCCATTGAGGCGATGGCGGTACCGCTCGCGGCCCGGACGAAGAACTCCGTGATCAATGCGATGTCGGACGTCGCCGCCGACACCGGTTGGCTCTGGGATCCCGATGGGATGTCGGTGGCGGTGAAGGAGCGGGAGGAACTCTATCCCACCGCCATGGATGGCGGGCTGGCGCTGATGCACCCTCGCCGGCCACTGGCCAGCATGCTCGGCCGCCCCTTCGTCGCGTTCGGCCGCACCAGCCGGGGCATTCCCTACGGCGCCCCCGGCGGCGGCCTGACCGATCTCTTCTTCCTGATCATGTCCACCGACGACGCCGGCCACCTGCGCACTCTGGCTCGTCTCGGCCGCGTGCTCGGCATCCCGGGCACCCTCGATGAGATCCGTGTGGCGCCGGATGCCATGGCCGTTCTCGAGATCATGCTGGAGAACGAACGGGGCTTGTAGTTCCACCTGGATCTCATTTCTGCAACTGCGATGCAGTAGACTCTTGCGCTCAAGGAGATGATGAATGAGCGACGAGAAAGCCCGCCCCGGAATCGAAGCGCTGCTCGAAGAAACCCGCCAGTTCCCCCCTCCCGCTGATTTCGTGGCGAAGGCGGCGGTGAGCAACACCTCCCTCTACGAGCAGGCCGAAAATGATCCGGAAGCATACTGGGCCGCCTGGGCACGGAAGCTCGACTGGATCCTGGACTTCGAGACCGTGCTCGAGGGTGAGGCGCCGGACTTCACGTGGTTCGCGGACGGAAAACTGAACGCTTACGTCAACTGCCTCGATCGCCATGTCGAAGCCGGTCTCGGCGACAAGGTCGCGTTGCATTTCGAGGGGGAGCCCGGAGACCGGAGAACGCTGACCTACGCCGACCTGCTTCGCGAGGTCTGCCGCGCCGCGAACGGTCTGCGCTCCCTCGGCGTGACGAAGGGCGACCGCGTGGCGGTGTACCTGCCGATGGTCCCGGAACTCGCCATCACGCTGCTGGCCTGCGCCCGGATCGGGGCGATCCACTCCGTCGTCTTTGGAGGCTTCTCCGCGGACTCGCTGCGCGACCGGATCAACGACAGCGGTTGCAAGGTCCTGATCACCGCCGACGCGGGATGGCGTCGGGGCAAGCCGGTCCCGCTGAAGGCCACGAGCGACGAGGCGGTCGCCGCGACGCCGACCATCGAGAAGATGGTGGTGCTCGAGCGCGCGGGTGTCCGGCACGAGATGGTCGAAGGCCGGGATATCCACTGGTCCGACCTCATCGACGGCCAGCCTGACGAGTGCCAGCCGGAGTGGATGGATGCCGAGGATGTGCTCTTCATCCTCTACACCTCCGGGACGACTGGAAAGCCGAAGGGCATCGTGCACACCACCGGTGGTTACCTGACCGGCGTCTCCGCCACCACCCGGCTCGTGTTCGACCTGAAGGACGACGATGTCTTCTGGTGCACGGCGGACATCGGCTGGATCACCGGCCACAGCTACATCGTCTACGGTCCCATGTCCCAGGGCGCCACCCAGGTGATGTACGAGGGCGCCCCGGACTGGCCGGACTGCACGCGCTTCTGGAACCTGATCGAGCAGTACGGCGTCACGATCTTCTACACCGCCCCGACCGCCATCCGCGCGTTCATGAAGTGGGGCGATGACTTCCCGGCCTCCGCGGATCTCTCTTCACTCCGCCTGCTCGGCACGGTCGGTGAACCGATCAACCCCGAGGCCTGGACCTGGTACCACGAGAGGATCGGCGGCGGTCGCTGTCCCATCGTGGACACCTGGTGGCAGACCGAGACCGGCCACATCATGATCTCCCCGCTTCCGGGCGTCACGACGCTGCGACCCGGCTCGGCGACGCATCCGCTGCCCGGCATCTCAGTGGAACTGCGCACCGAGGAGGGGGAGGTCATCGACGAAGGCGGTGGCTACCTCGCGCTGAACCGTCCCTGGCCGGGGATGCTTCGCGGTATCTGGGGCGACCCGGATCGCTTCGTTCGCCAGTACTGGTCGTTCTGGGACGACAAGGTGTACTTCACCGGCGATGGCGCCAAGCGTGATGGGGAGGGCTACATCGTCATCCTCGGCCGGGTGGACGACGTGATCAGCGTTTCCGGCCACCGCATCGGCACCATGGAGGTCGAGAGCGCGATCGTCGAGCACCCCGCGGTGGCCGAGGCCGCCGTCGTCGGTCGCAAGGACGACATCACCGGCGAGGCGATCTGCGCCTTCCTGATCCTGCGCGACGGCTTCGACCATTCCCCGGAACTGCGGGCCGAAGTGCAGGATTTCGTCGGCCGGAAGATCGGCCGCTTCGCCCGCCCGAAGGACGTGCTCCTCACCGCGGATCTGCCGAAGACCAGGTCCGGAAAGATCATGCGCCGCCTGCTTCGCGACATCGCCGAGGGGCGTGCGCTCGGGGATGTCACGACCCTCGCCGATCCGGGCGTGGTGCAGAGCCTGAAGGATAGGTACCAGGCGGAGGGATAGGGCCCGTCTGGAAAGAACTGCTGCATTCGAGGGCCGCTGCATCCCGCCACGCTTTGTTGCTTGTCGCTTGAAACCAGTGAGGTAGGAGGTGAAGGATGAAGCTGCGAATTCTCGTCCTGATCGCTTTGGTGCTGTTGCCTGCCGCGAGCCTCTACGCGGTCGGGGATGCCACCGGGCGTGGCGATCCTATCCCCCTCGGTCGGCTCGTGGCCGAGTTGCCGCGGTCCGCGGAGAAGGTCACGGTCAGGATGACCACCCACTACTATGCGGGCGGGCTCTTCCTCCGGAAAAGCGGCGACATGTTTCTTGTCGTCCGCCCGCCGACCGGCGCGGTCGTCCGAAGCCAGCCGAGGAGCGCGGTGCGGGTGCGCGCACACGGCGTCCGGTTCTACTACCACGATGGCTTTTTCTATCGTCGGCGCGGGAGCTCGAAGTTCGAGGTCGTCCCCGGGCCCGCGGGGGCCGTGGTGCGGTCGATTCCCGTGAACTCCCGCCGCCGAGTCGTCGCCAAAAGGGAGGCCTGGTGGTACGCCGGGGTGACCTATCGGCCGTTTCAGAAGTCGGGGCGGACTCTCTACCGCGTCATGGGGTTGTAGCCCCACCGAGATCTGCCGCGATGCCGTCGGCGACCGCGAGGCCGCGGGAAGTCAGGCGGAACCGGCCCTCGACCATTTCCGCCAGGCCCTGATCGAGATAGCTCTGCGTCCGCGGTCGGTCGAGCAGTCCTTCCGGCAGGTTTTCGATGCGGATGCCGCGCACCGTTCGCAACCCGAGAAACATCATCTCGAGCCGGATCTGCGCCTCTGTGAGCGACTCCTCGCCCTTCTTCGGGTCGACCGCCCGGACGTAGTTTCGCACCGCCCCGTGGTTCCACCAGCGCCGGCCGTCCCGAAAACTGTGCGCCGCCGGGCCCAGGCCGAGATAAGGGGCGCCCTCCCAGTATTTCCAGTTGTGGCGGGATTCGAACCGCGGCTCGAGGGCGAAGTTCGAGATCTCGTACGGGGCGTAACCCGCCTCGGCGAGCCACCGCCGGGTCAGCGCGAACCGCTCCCCTTCCTCCTCGATCGTCAGGGAGGTGAAGTCGCCCTTGTCCCGAAACCTGCGCATCGGGGTTCCCGGTTCATAGGTTAGTTGATACGCCGAGACGTGGTCGGGTTCGAGTTCGAGGGCGGCGCCGAGGCGATCTCTCCACTCTTCACGGTTCCGGTGCGGCAGGCCGTAGATGAGGTCGATCGTGATGTTCGCAAAACCGGCGGCCCGCGCGGCGAGGAAGGCGTCGCGGCCCTCCTTCGCACTGTGGTGCCGGGTCAGGAACGAAAGATCGTCATCGTTGGTGGATTGCAGCCCAAGGCTCAGCCGGTTGACGCCGAGTTCGTGGAGTTCACCGAGGTCGCGGGCGGTCAGATCACCGGGGTTGGCTTCGAGCGTGATCTCGATATCCGGCGAGACGGTCAGGTGCTTGCGGGCGGCGTCGATGATCCTGCCGATCGAGTCCGGCGGCGCCAGCGAGGGCGTCCCACCGCCGAAGTAGATCGTGTCGAAGGTCTCCGGGAATGCGCTCCCGCGAAGCAGGAGCTCGGCGATCACGGCCCGCTCCCAGTCGGCGAGAAAGTCCCGATGGGTCGTGATCATAAAAGCGCAGAAGTGGCAGCGGTGCCGGCAGAAGGGAACGTGGACGTAGAGCCCTGCGTTCACTCAGTCCTCTTTGCTGGTCTTCAGGACCGAGAGGAACGCCTCCTGCGGGATCTCGACGGACCCCACCATCTTCATTCGCTTCTTGCCCTTCTTCTGCTTCTCGAGGAGCTTCCGCTTTCGGGAAATGTCGCCGCCGTAGCACTTGGCCGTGACATCCTTGCGCATCGCGGAGATCGTCTCCCGGGCAATGACGTTCCCGCCGATTGCGGCCTGGATCGGGACCTTGAAGAGGTGCCGGTGAATCGTCTTCTTGAGCTGCGCGCAGATCAGTCGTCCGCGCGCCACCGCCCGGTCGCGATGAGAGAGAAACGAGAGCGCGTCCACTCGCTCCTTGTTCACCAGGATGTCCACCTTGACCAGGTCGGCTTTCTGGTACTCGAGAGGCTCGTAGGCGAAGGATGCGTAGCCCTGGGAAACCGACTTCAGGCGGTCGTAGAACTCGTAGAGGATCTCCGCGAGAGGCAGGTCGTAGCGCAGCTCCACATTCCGCGGATCCATGTAGTGCATCTTCTGGTTCATGCCGCGATTCTGGATGCACAGGGCGATCACCGGGCCGAGATAACGTTCCGGAAGGATGATGTCCGCGCGGATGTACGGTTCTTCGGTGAAGTCGATGACGCTCGGATCGGGGTAGTCGAGCGGGTTCTTGATCTCGACCACGGCGCCGGTCCGATGGGTGATCCGGTAGCGCACGGTGGGAGCGGTGGTGATGATGGAGATGCCGTACTCCCGCTCGACCCGCTCCTGCACCACTTCGAGGTGGAGCAGCCCCAGAAAGCCGCAGCGAAATCCGAAACCGAGCGACGCCGACGATTCCTTCTCGTAGAGGAGGGACGCGTCGTTCAGCTTCAGCTTCTCGAGCCCGAGCGTCAGGTCCTCGTAGTCGACGGCGTCCACCGGGTAGATCGAGGAGAAGACGACGGACTGGGCATCCCGGTAGCCGGCCAGGGGCTCCGTGGCCGGGTTCTCAGCGAGGGTCATGGTGTCGCCAACCCGGGCATTTCCGACCGTCTTGATGCCAGCGATGACGTAGCCCACCTCCCCGGCGGAGAGGGTCTTTCGGGCGATCCGGGAGATGCGGAAGATCCCGGTCTCCTCGACCCGGTACTCGCGGTCGGTCCCGAACAGCTTGATCATGTCGCCCTTGTTCACCTCGCCCTCGAAGACCCGGCAGTGGATCACCACTCCCCGGTACTCGTCGTACTGCGAGTCGAAGATCAGGGCCCGAAGCGGGAGGTCGACCTTGTCCGCGGGCGGTGGGATCAGGGCCACGATGGCCTCGAGGATCGCCTCCACTCCCTGCCCGGTCTTGGCCGAGCACTCCACCGCGTCAAACGGGTCGAGTCCGAGTTCGCTCTCGATCTGGTCGTGCACCCGGTCCACGTCCGCGGCCGGCAGATCGATCTTGTTGATCACCGGGATGACGGTGAGCTCCTGCTCGAGCGCGAGGTAGAGGTTGCTGACGGTCTGCGCCTGTACGCCCTGAGTGGCGTCGATCAGGAGCAGCACTCCCTCGCAGGCGGCGAGGGCGCGGGAGACCTCGTAGGTGAAGTCCACGTGTCCGGGAGTGTCGATCAGGTTCAGGCAATAGGTTTCGCCGTCCTCGGCCTCATAATCGAGAGCGATAGCGTTGCTCTTGATCGTGATTCCCCGTTCCCGCTCGATGTCCATCGTGTCCAGAAGCTGGTCCTTCAAGGATCGGTCCGGCACGGCTCCGGTGATCTCGATCATCCGGTCGGCAAGCGTGGACTTGCCGTGATCGATGTGGGCGATAATGCTGAAGTTTCTAATCCGGTCTCGACGCATAACCCCGCGAACATAACCCGGCGGGGCTTTGTGATCAAATAGCCTGGCCCGGACCGGCTAGAATGTGCCCATGGATGCACACCAGAAGAGGTGCCGGATCGGCGGGCTGCTGATCGCTCTCGCCGCCATCGGCACCGCCGCCGTCTCGATGGTCTTCCGGCCCCCCGTCTATGGGCTCACCTGGGTGTTCCCGGTGCTGCTCGGGTTCTTCTCCTGGGCGAAAGTGCGCCATGGGAAACGACTTGCGGTGGCGGCCGGCGCCATCGCCCTCGTCCTGGTGTGGATCCAGATGGACCTCGCCATGCGGCTCATGCTCCCCGAGAAATCGATGGGGCCGTCCCAGCCGGAGAAGGCCGCCATCGCCGCGAGCCTGTGGACGATGGCGCTCCTCTGGCTGATCGTGACGATTCGCCTGGCACCGCCCGAGAGGGTCCTTGCAAAGAGCCCTGCCGTGATCCGCCGGGCGCGGTTCGCGTCGCAGCTGGCCTATCTACTGGCGCTCGGCCACATCGGCTCCGCGCTTTCCGCCGGCCTTTCGGTGACCGACCTCCTGGACCGGCAATCCGACTTCCTGCTCATCGTGGGCTGCGAGGGGGTGTTCATCGCCACGCTGCTCTGGACGGCCGGTCTGCTTCGGGAGGGACGTTGCGCGGCGGATGCGGCGATCGTGCTGTTCATGGCCTCGGCGCTTTCAGGCCTCGCCACCATGGTCGGGATGCCGATGCGCTACGTCGGCGACACGCTCCCGGTGCGTATCCTCATGGTGATCTTCCTGATGGTCCACGCCGTGGCGTTCCTGACGGCTTTCCGGACGGCGCTGGCCGGGATGGTGAGCAACCTGGCCCCGACTCCGGGCGCCGCGGCGATGGGTCTGAAGCGGGCGAGACGGGCGATGCGGGAGAGGCGGGGGAGGGCGGAGGAGGAGTAGTCGTCAGCGCGGCTCGATGGGCGTGACATCAGCCGGCAACGGCCCCGAGCGGAGGACCGCGGCCAGAGACTCCCCCTCCTCCCGGCTGAATCCGCCCGGCCCTCCGCCCTGAATCAGGGCTCGTCCGGGCAGTCGCTCCTGAATCACCGGTGCGGAGATCACCCGTCCATCGTGGAATTGGACCATCAGGGGGTGACACGTCAGGATGACGCCAAAGGAGACGACATGCCGAGACGCGCGCGACACTACTGGTTGATGAAGTCCGAGCCCGGCGCCTATTCCATCGACGACCTCGAGCGGGACGGGGAAACGTGCTGGGAAGGCGTCCGGAACTACCAGGCCCGCAACCTCCTGCGGGACGAGTTGAAGGTCGGCGACCTGGTGCTCTTTCATCACTCGAGCGCCAGGCCCGCTGGCGTTGCCGGCATCGCGAAGGTTGTGAAGGGCGGCTACCCGGACCACTTCGCCTTCGACAGGAAGAGCAGGTACTTCGACCTGAAATCGAAGAAGGACAACCCGACCTGGATGATGGTGGATGTGGCCTTCGTCGAGAAGTTCGACGGCGTGGTGGCGCTGGCCGACCTGAAGGCGGAGCCGGCGCTGGTGAACATGATGGTGGTCAGGCGGGGGATGCGTCTCTCGGTGCAGCCCGTGACGGAGACGGAGTTCGAGATCGTTCGCCGGATGGGGCGCAGGCTCGGTTCCTGATGAAATTTGGACTTTGTTGTCCGGTTTGGCACCATCGGGATTCCGGTTCTGACTTGACGTCGAATCCAAGAGAGGTGGCCCATGCCGTATGACCCTGTGCTGGTCCAGCCGATGCGCGAAGAACTGACCGTCCTCGGAGTCCATGAACTCACGACCGCCGAGGAGGTCGAGCAGTACCTGGCCGATACGAGCGGCACGACCCTGATCATCGTGAACTCCGTCTGTGGTTGCGCCGCCGGCATGGCTCGCCCCGGTGTCCGGATGGCGCTGGCCCATGAGAAGTTGCCGGATCGCATCGCCACGGTCTTCGCCGGCCAGGACGTCGAAGCCACCGCGAAGGCCCGTTCATACTTTGCCGACATGCCGCCGTCGAGTCCGTCCCTGGCGCTCTTCAAGGACGGCGAGGTGGTTACGTTCCTGCCGCGCCATCGGATCGAGGGCCGCGAGGCGATGGACGTGGCCGGTGACCTGGTCAAGGCCTTCGAGGAGCACTGTTGATGGGCACGTTCCACGACGACCTGGGGCCGTTGCACGGGATCACCGTGGTGGTGGATACGAAAGGCCCGCGCGTCGTCGTCGGCCGCTGCCACGAGATCACCGGGAAGAACGTGATCCTGCACGATGTCGATGTGCACGAAGCCGGCACGGACGGAGTTTCGAAGATCGAGTACCTGGAGCGCGCCGCAAGAATAGGAACCTGGGTGAAGCATGCCCACCTGAGCGTGTCTCTGGACGAGGTCACCTCAATTCAGCCGCTCGGTGATCTGGCCTTTTAGAGATACTATCCTCCGCATGAAAGGCCCCGTGCGGAACCTCCATGATCTGCTCGCCCTCCTTGCGGACCGCGGTGAGCTTCACGAAATCGAAGTCGAGGCCGATCCCCGGCTGGAGATCGCCGAGATTCATCGCCGGGTCATCGCCGCGGGCGGCCCGGCGCTCCTCTTCAGGAATCCGAAGGGATCCACGGTGCCCGTCGCCACGAACCTTTTCGGGACCACCGAACGGGCGGGGCTGGCATTCGGCGATCGACCGCGGCAGTTCGTCGAGCGCGCGGTCCGCGCCGCGGAAACGGTCATGCCCCCGACCCTCGGCAAACTCTGGGGGCTGCGCGGTCTGGTTCGCGAGGGGCTCAGCGTCGGCCTGAAAAAGTGCAAGGCCGGCCCGGTGACCGAGGTCGAGGAGGCGCCGGACCTGACGAAGCTCCCCGCGCTGACCTCCTGGCACTCCGACGGCGGGCCCTTTTTCACCCTGCCGCTCGTCTATACCGAGCACCCGGAAACCGGGAAGGGCAACCTCGGGATGTATCGCATGCAGATCGGCGGGCCGGCCCGGACCGGGATGCACTTCCAGATCCACAAGGGCGGTGGTTTCCACCTGCATGCCGCGGAGCAGCGGGGCGAGGACCTCCCGGTGACGGTTTTCCTCGGCGGCCCGCCGGCTCTGGTCCTCTCGGCGATCGCACCCCTGCCGGAGGATGTCCCCGAACTCCTCCTCGCGAGTCTCCTGCTCGGTGAGCGCCTGCCTCGGGTCACGCAGAAGCCGCACCCGCTGGTGGCGGAGGCGGAGTTCGCCTTCGTGGGACGGGTGATCAAGGGAGTTCGCGAATCGGAGGGGCCCTTCGGCGATCACTACGGCTACAACTCTCTGAACCACGATTACCCGGTCTTCGATGTCGAGCGGGTCTTTCGCCGCCGCGCCGCCATCTTCCCCGCCACGGTGGTGGGGCGGCCGCGCCAGGAGGACTACTACATCGGCGACTTCCTCCAGGATCTGCTCTCCCCGCTCTTCCCGCTGGTCATGCCGAGCGTGAAGGGGCTCTGGAGCTACGGGGAGACCGGTTTCCACTCCCTCGCCGCCGCGATCGTGACCGACCGCTATCCGCGGGAGGCCGTGGTGAGCGGGTTCCGGATCCTCGGGGAAGGGCAGCTTTCGCTGACGAAGTGCCTGATTCTCACCGATCACCCGGTGGACCTGCGGGACTTCAAGGCGGTGCTCACGCTGCTGCTCGAACGGGCCGACTGGCGCCGGGACCTCTTTGTCGTTTCGCAGGTGTCGCAGGACTCCCTCGACTACACCGGGCCGAAGGTGAACGAGGGGAGCAAGGCGATATTTCTCGCGTTGGGGGAAGCCCGCCGGAAGTTGCCGGTCGAGTTCAGCGGCGCTCTGCCCGGGGGCGCCCGCAGCGTCGAGACCTTCATTCCCGGCTGCCTGGTGGTGGAGGGGGAGGGCTACGAAGCGGCAGCGGATCTTGCCGGGACGCTCGCCCACCACGAAGAGTTCGCGGACTGGCCGCTGCTCGTCCTGGTGGACGACGCCGGCGAAGCGACGCAGGATACCGAGCTCTTCCTCTGGACGACCTTCACCCGCATGGAGCCCGCCGCGGATCTGCACGGCAGGGAGCGCCCGGTCGATCGCTTCCACGTGGGCATCGACGGTCCATTGGTGATCGATGCGAGAATGAAGCCCTGGTATCCGGAAGTGATGGCGGTGGACGAGGAGACGAAGGACCTGGTCGATCGGCGCTGGGACGAGTACGGGATCTCGCTGTGATCGGGGAGGTGCTCATGAAATCGCTCCAGGACCGGTTGTTCGTGGGAGGTCCGGAGGAGGCGATCTCCGGGGGCAGTTCCGGGTGGAACTGTCCGCACCCGCGGAGTGAGTACTTCGACCCCGAACCGGGGCCTAACCGATGCCTCAGGGGCCGGACTGGCAGGCCTCGGGCTTCGGCGCGCCCGTGGACGGACACACCTCTCCCCGGGCGCTCCCCTTCATGTTGAAGCCGCCGGGCCGGGAGATGGCCTGCTTCACTCTCTTCCCGCCACACTCCGGGCAGGGGGCTTTGGCGCCGGGGCGCGGGACGAGCGCCTCGAACTCGTGGCTGCACTTGCTGCAGGTGAACTCGTAGATCGGCATGACGCGGGGATTGTAACCGCTCACCTCGAGATGCCTCAGGGCTCGTCTGGAAATAAGTGCGGCCGTTGCACCGAGAGTGTCGCCGCGCCCGAGAAAGCAGGGCGCGAGGAGGGGGCAACCATACTGGTTTCAACCGACGAGCAACGAAGCGCAGCGGGATGCAGCGGCCCTCGAATGCGGCAGTTCTTTCCAGGCAGGCCCTCAGCTCTGACGGCCTTCGATGGCGAGGAGCAGGACGGCCAGGGCCAGTCCGATCCGGCGATCCAGCACTCCGGAGGTGTCCATGCTGAAGTCCACGTCGTACTTCAGGACGAAAGGGTTGAAGTACTGGCGGATGGATCCCACCTCGTGGCCATCGGCTTCGATCCGGAATCGTTGCGGAATCAGGTTGGAAGCAAACCGGCGCAGGAGGGCCATCACGGTGGAGTCTTCGAGGATCCGGCCGAGCACCTCCTCGTTCGCGTCGAGGATCTCCCACTGGTCGCGGATGAACAGCAACTCCTCACGCATCGAGTCGTCGGTGAAGACGGTGATGTCTTCCTTCAACTTGAACGCCTTCTGACGGACGTAGGCGACGACGTCGAGCCGATCGGGTTCGTGGATGGTGAAGGCGCCGCCGAGCAGCTTGAAGACCTTGCGGCGGGCGAGGTAGCGATTCATGGAAAAGACATCGGTGTTCACGGTTCAGTCTCCTTCCGGTCGTTGCCCCATTATCGCATCCATGAGCGGAGTTCGGGCGGGATCCTGAGTCCCCCGGCCCCGGCCGCTTCAAGATCACGGCGAATCGCCATGTGATCGGTGGAACCGGCGAGGATGGCATTGCGCGCCCGCTCGAGCAGCAGGGCCGGAGTGCCGGGATGAATGTCGAGGGCGCGCTCCACACGGCTCAACGCCTCTCTGTATCGGCCGAGCCGGCGCAGGCAGCGAGCCTGCTCGGCGATCAGGCCCGGCAACGGAAACCGGGCGCCCGCTTCCGCCCGCTCGAAGTACTCGAGCGCCTCCTCGAACCGATCGAGTTCGAGGTACATCCGGGCGAGTTCCCCCTGTACGTTGTGATCCCGTGGGGCGTTTTCCGCGGCGAGGTGTCCCATGCGTAGCCCTTCTTCCACTTCTCCGCGGTCGAAGCGGTTCCGGGCCAGGAGGGCCAGGGCGTGCCAGGAATCCGGCTTGCGTTCGAGCACCATCTCGAGATAGCGGGCTTCGTTTGCGCGCTCTCCTCGTTCGGCGGCGAGCCCGGCCAGGCCGTGGTAGGGGAACCAGGAGTCGGGATTGAACTCGAGCCCCTTACGGAACTCCGCCTCGGCCTCCCGGAAGCGCCTGTGCTGGAGCAGGAAGAGCCCTCGATTGTAACGATAGACGACGACGTCGGGCTCCCGCACCTTGAACCCCGCCGCCCTTGCCGCCCGGAGGATGGTCGGGGTCCGGGTGAACAGCACGAACAGGGCGAGCAGGAGGAGACGGAGAATGAACGACTTCCTGTTTCCGATTGCCGCCATAACGTAGCCGGCACCGATGACCGCCAGTGGGATCGCCGCGGGGAGCACCGGCGCCCGGTAGTGTGCGAGCGGGTAGAAGATGGTCAGGCCGACGGCATAGGCAAAGAGCAGGAAGACGAGCGGCAGGGCCTTTCGCCGCTCGCGCAGGACGGCCACGCTCCCGAGCAGCATCAGCGGTGAGATCCACCAGAAGTCGATGAAGAGCACGCGGAGCAGAACGCTCTGGTCGCGGTCCAGGGGGTAGCTGTAGCTCGATGGAATCTCGGCGCCCTCGAAGAAGTAGAGCCCCTTGCGCAGCAGGAAGTTGGCGGCCCGGCCGGGGTTTTCCCGCATGACCTCCGTCGCCCGGGAAAGCCAGTAGTCGGAGATCTCCGACGATTTCAGCTCCCGCCCAAGGGCGGCCTCCGCACCCTGCTCCGCGTCGTTCTCGATCAGCGTGGGGTTCAGGCGGAGTTCGGCGGAGGCCATCCAGTCCGAGCGCCATGCTTCGGGGTTGTTCGACTGGTAGACGTTCGCTCCCATGCTCGAGGTCACCGGGACGAAGTCGTCGCCGACCAGGTAGTTGTGGAGCGTCACCGGAAAGATCATCACCAGCACCGCACCGAAGAAGATTGCGGTGTTCACGGCGACGAACCGGAGCTTCCTGCCCGGCGGGGCGAGCATCAGGAACCAGAACGGCAGGAGCCACGCGAAGAGGGCGACGTTCGGCCGCGCCAGCACCGAGAGCCCGAGGGGAAAGCCCGCCAGCGCCGCCGAGCCGATGGTGCGCCGGTCCATGAAGCGGGCGATGAGCCAGAGCGTCAGCGCGTTCAGGAATACCGCCAGGCTGACGATCATCACCCGCTGCTCGTAGTAGAGGAGCAGCGGATACGCCGCCGTGACGAGGGCGGCGCCAAGCGCGGTGACCGGCCCCACGAACCGCCGGGTGGCGGCGGCCATGGCCAGGATGGTCAGGAGCCCGAGCGCTCCCTGGACCAGGCGGATCACGATCAGGTGGCTGTCGCCGAACACCTCGAGGATCGGCGCCAGGAAGTAGGGGTAGAGCGGGTTGAGGAAGAACGGCCGGTCGAGCCCCCACTCTCCGGACGCGATCCGGGCGCCCCAGTTCAGAAAGCTCTGGGAGTCGAGCCCGGGTGAGTCGAACGCGGGATCAATCGCCTTGAGGTCGAAGTGGGCCAGCACCCGCAGCGCCACCCCGAGCAGAAGAATCAGGACCAGCAGAAGCCGATACCGCCCCCGAATTCGCTCCCCGACCCGCTCGATTCGCCCGCCAAGGTCCATGAGGGGAAGGCTAGACCACGAAACGAAGAAGGTCAACGTACCCCCCGTCGCCGAAATCGTTTGTCGTTGGGCTCCGAACCCCCTACATTCCCCCGTACCACCGGCGGAGAGATGGCTGAGTGGTCGAAAGCGTCGGATTGCTAATCCGATGTACGGGTTTCCACCTGTACCGTGGGTTCGAATCCCACTCTCTCCGCCACCCCTTTTCCCTAACTTCCTACCCCACCGCTAATTGCATCTAACCACCTGTCGAGCAAACGACTTGCGGTCCTCTCGGGGTTGTCCGCTGTTTGCCACTGTTTGCCCCTGTTTTGAGCGCGATGAGGCACAAATTTGGCACAAGGCTGAGCTCTCGGCCTTTGCAGCTCCCCGAATCCCGATTCTGTCGTGTCACTCCCCCCGTGTACTCTCCGGTACGAAATTCTCTGTTCTTGCTTCGAGGGGACATTCTGATATCAAGGATATCAGTGATTCCCAGAGAGAGGTGTGCGGTGGGCCGACAGCTAAACATACGAGATGTCCCGGATCGGATCCATAAGGCCCTTGAGCGTCGCCGGCACGAAGCGATGACCACGAAGCGAGAGTACCTGGTCGACCTCCTTGATAATGTCCTTGTCAGAGAAAATGGCCGCATGCCGCTCTTTGATTCGGCTGAGATGGCTCCACGAGTGCTCCCCCGCCCGGGCCACATTCCGTTCACGTACATCGACTTGTTCGCGGGCATCGGGGGATTTCGGATCGCGCTCGACCGCCTCGGCGGGCAGTGCCTGTTCACGAGTGAGTGGGACCGCTACAGCCAGAAAACCTACAGGGCCTGGTTCTCCGATCAGATTGAGGGAGACCTCACCAAGATTAGGCCGGCGGACATCCCTGACCATGATCTCTTGGTGGCCGGTTTTCCGTGCCAGCCTTTCTCGATCGCAGGGGTCTCGAAGAAGAAGAGCCTGGGCAGAGCTCACGGCTTCAAAGACGCTGCGCAGGGGACTCTGTTCTTCACCCTCGCGACGATTATCGAGCAGAAGCGCCCTCCGGCGCTCCTCCTTGAAAACGTCAAGAACCTGCTCTCCCACGACCGGGGCCAGACCTGGAACGTGATCCGCACGTCTCTGGAGGAGTTGGGCTACATCGTGTTCCCAAAGGTCATCGACGCCGCCGACTACGTGCCGCAGCATCGGGAGCGGATATTTATCGTTGGGCTGGACCAGCGGGTCTTCGGCGACTCTCCGGCATTTCGGTGGCCAGATCCCCCTGAGGAAGCTGGCCCCGGGCTCCGAGAGATCCTCGATCCGACTCCTCATTCGAAGTACACGCTTTCCGACCGCCTGTGGGAGTACCTCCAGCGCTATGCGGAAGGTCACAGAGCAAAGGGCAACGGATTCGGTTTCGGTCTCGCCAATCTTGATGGGGTGACGAGGACCCTCAGTGCTCGGTACTACAAGGATGGCTCCGAAATTCTGGTTCCCCAGGGAAGAGGACGAAATCCACGACGACTCACCCCCCGGGAGTGCGCAAGGCTAATGGGCTTTCCTGATGAGCTGGAAATCGTCGTCTCCGATACCCAGGCCTATCGGCAGTTCGGAAACGCTGTGTGCCCTAAGGTCGTCGAGCCGGTGGCAAGGAAGATCATCGAGATCTTGTGTTCACAGGTCCGCCAGCGGAAGCTGGGGCTTCTCAAGGGCCGTTGCTGACGACGGGCCGGAGACGGAGGAGCCATGCCGTCATTCGCTGCGGAGAGGGCAATAGAGGACGCACACCGCGCCGGACGCGCCATCCTGAAGTTCATCACCCCGAATGAACTCGGCCTGACCGGCAGCCATCAGTACGGCTACTACTTGCCGAAGTCAGCTTGGAGAATATTCACGCCTCATCCCCCTGAGCGCGGCCGAAATGACAAGAACGAGGTACGGGTCACTTGGCCAGACGGTCGTCGGACGGATTCGGTGGTGACCTGGTACGGCAAGCGAACGCGCTCCGAGTATCGACTGACACGCTTCGGCAAGGACTTCCCATGGCGCGCCGCAGACGTGGTGGGCGATCTGCTCGTTCTCGTCCCGTGGGATCTGGATCGGATGAGCGCACATGTCCTGGATCTTGAAGACGACATCGAGGATGTACAGCACGGGCTTGGGGTGTTCGTTGCAGAACAGTGGGCAGTTTACGACTCCCAGAGGCACGAGGGCGAAACGGAGGAGGAGTGCTTTGACCGTGCCTTCCGTGAGTTCGCTGACCCTCTCGCCGAATTTCCCCCCGGCGTGGATTTTTCGAATGCGGCGTGTGACCTCCTACGCAAGTGCGTTGCCTCCTTCGCGACGGAATCCGCTGATGTTCGACTGATGGCGGGGGTGGAGACAGAATATCGGCTGTTCCGCTTCGTCGAGAGACAGCTCTGTCACGCCGAAATCTCTCGCCTCTTCGGGTCGATCGACGAATTTCTGTCGGTTGCGCGGACGATCCTCAACCGACGGAAGTCCAGAGCCGGGCGGTCGCTTGAGAACCATATCGAGAAGCTGCTCCTCGAAGCCCGGATCCCGCACGACATGCGATCGAATGTCGAAGGAAGACCTGACATCCTGATCCCCGGCGCCGACGATTACCGCAACAACAGCTACCCTGAAGACGGTCTCTTCGCCGTCGGCGTGAAGACGACATGCAAGGATCGCTGGCGCCAAGTGCTCCAGGAAGCCCCTCGCGTCCGAAAAAAGCACATCATCACGATCCAACAGGGCATCTCAACCAATCAGCTTCGAGAAATGAACGAGGCCGGTGTCACTCTCGTGGTTCCACTGGGTCTCCACAGCAAGTACCCGCCGGAGAGGCCTGTTCGAATGCTGACGGTGGAAGCCTTCCTGGAGGAAGTTCGGCAGACCGGAAAGAGATACGGATGGCCGACGTACTGACCCCGGATCAGCGCCGCCGGAACATGCAGGCCATCAGGGGGCGGGATACGAAGCCCGAGATGTTCGTCCGTCGACTCGTTCACAAGATGGGATACCGCTTCCGGCTCCATCGGAAGGATCTCCCCGGAAGGCCCGACCTGGTTCTGCCCCAGCACCGTAGGGTCATCTATGTCCACGGCTGCTACTGGCACGTTCACACCTGTCGGTGGGGACAGGTCGTACCGAAGACGAACGCGAAATTCTGGGCGACCAAGCGGGCGGGAAATGTCGAGAGGGACAAGAATAACCGGAAGGAGATCGAGTCTCTCGGGTGGTCCGTTCTTGTGGTTTGGGAATGCGAAACCCGGGAAGCCGAGACTCTGCGCGACCGACTCGCTGAGTTTCTAGCCCCGACCGAACTGGAAGGATGATTCCGTCGCCACCAGCGCGAGGGATGGTTCAAGTCGTCCAGCAGGGCCTGTGTGGCTTTCCCGAACGGCTCGCGGAGAAGACGGTGCTGCCGGTTCGCATAGGCGTCGAGCTGGCGCACTTGGAGGGTGCCTTTCCGGGAAGCTGATTGGCGAACTTGAGTAGCTACTCCAAAGGCTCCGGAACCCAATCCGATTTCGCCGTTCACACGTCAGTAGCGTAAGTGTCCGACGAACCCCATCTACCGCTCGCCGTGCTCATCCCGCAGAATCAGCCGCCAGACCCCTTTCTTGGAGGTGAGGTATGGTGGTACCGAAGTTGACGGCGAAGGAGCGGCAGTTTCGCTCCCTGATGTCGGAGCGGGCGAAGAGCGGTCTCTCGATGGCGCGGTTTGCACGGTCTCGCGGGATCCCGGAGGGAACCTTCGCGTGGTGGAGTTCTGAGATCCGGCGGCGGGAGGAGTTGCGACGGGGGGACAGGTTCGAGTCGGGTGAAGGCGGCGCGGTC
>JAJSAM010000063.1 GCA_024274785.1 Planctomycetota bacterium
AAGTGGGAACTCCAGGAACTCGCCACGGCGACCGGACTCAGCATATCGGTGAGCCACTTTCCGCCAGGGACCAGCAAGTGGCACAAGATCGAGCATCGGCTGTTCTCCTTCATCTCGCAGAACTGGAGAGGAAGGCCATTGCTCACGCGAGCCACTGTTGTCAGCCTTATCGCAGGCACCAAGACCGCAGCGGGACTTGAAGTGTACGCGTATCTCGACGAGGCTGAGTATCCACTGAAAAGGAAGATCACCGAGGACCAGATGAAGAGCATCAATCTCAGGCGGGAGAAGTTCCACGGAGAGTGGAACTACACGATCAAGCCTCATGTGCAATACCTGGAGCAGATATTTCCTGACAGGCACTTACGTCACGACCGCTTCATGCGATCAGCTTGGCCGAACCAGAGACGGTCCGATTGGGTGAACCAACTGCGAACTTATAGGGCGGGCTGTGACATGCTACGGGCCCCGACGCAGCAAGAACTATCGGCCTCAAGAGCAGCGATCAGGTGGAGGTAGGAGTCCCCCAGAACCCCGACCACGTTCACCTGAATCCCCTCATTTTCCGTGTTCGTACTCACCGGCACTTGATTCCCGACTTTCACCAGACCTCTCATGGTTCCACTCACCTGCATACGTGCCAGAAAAGCAGCCCTACACCACGTCTATCCCCAACTGGCAGCCTTCCTCATGGAGATTCTGGAGAATCTTGATGATCAGGAGGCTCTGCTTATCAGTAGGCACCTTTCCAGGTACACCCGAAGCGACCTTAAGAACGCTCTGCTCTTTGGGCGAGAGCAGCCTGCGCTCAACTCCCCACTCCAGCAGGTTACGCCACACTTCGCCGCCCGCAGAGAAGACTGCGGTCTGTGCCTCGATCCCGTTCAGAACCTTCTGCTCCTTGACAGCAGCCCTAGCCTCACTTCGAACCTCATCCTGTCCAACCAATTCACCGAGCCACGGGCCGGGAAGACTAACGTCAAGCCGCATCACCCGAGCCCAGCAAGGCTGCTTCTTCGCCCATTCCGTGACATTTCGGACTCCGGCATCAGGCTTCGATATGACGTCGTTAACCTTCTTTCCACAAATCGTCAGCGCATCCACAAATGCGTCACTAACCCCTCGCTTCCAGACACTCTCGAAGTCAACAGAGAGTTTCCGCTCCATCACTGCATGCCCGAGCTTGGCGATCGCGTACGCCACAATATTGGCTCGATATCCACCCTGGTACCATGGCTGAGCAGAGACAATTTTCTCTGCTTTACGGAAGATCATCGCCATAGCGATTGACTGACGATAGAAGGACTCATTGAACGAATCCGATTTCTTGTCCCACCTTTTCCCGATCTCGCCGGCAAACTCTCCGAAGTTCTTCTGTGCACCCTTGCTCACTATGTGCGGAAGCCCATCCCACACCATGCAGAACTTCGCGAGATCCGTCTTCGTGCAGACCTGGGACTTCGGATACTCAAGGTCAAATCGCTTCCTCTCCGCCACTGTTCTCCTGGCCCGAGCATCCAGATACTGCCCGCGAGCACGCTCATAGAACCACTTCGACTCCCTGAAACTCCCGTCTGGGGAAGGTGCATAGATGCGCCGCGAAAAGCTCTCCATGCGCACGTGGAACGGATGATTCGCGAAGAAATCTGCAGCGTTGACACGGTTCTGGCTATTTGCATACTCTGAAATCTTGGGGACAACTTGCGGCGCACTTTCCGCGTCAACAATGGACAGCTTCATCTGAACGAACACTCTGTCCAGTGACACATCCTTCTTCCTGCTAAAAACGTGAATCGACGCCGTTGTCTGCCCCCCATTGACTATCTGCAGATTCCGTATCTTAGTAATTGACATAGTACCGTTCTGAGCAATAGTATCAATCCCTTCAGCCGTTGCAGTAATGCCATTGTTGTACGCGAAGAACATCTCCGGATCATTCTCCAGAGTGATCCGAATTCCCTTATTCACCTTTCCCTTAGCCTGTAGGAACACACGGACATTCTGCTCAAGAAGCCGTGCGCCCCAACGGTCGTACACAGCTGCAAGAACACTCCCCGGAATAACAACAAGGTACGATTCATAGCTAGCCTCACCAAGATGAGCGGGCAGCGCCTGCAGAGCTCCACCGAAGTCCGATTGCAGGTCAACTTCAATATCCTCCATGGCCTGCCCAGAAGCAACGAATCGGAAGAGTCGTCCAATATCCCACACACTGTATGTTATTGGAACGCCACCCAACTCTTCGGCCTCGCGGCCATCAACACGACTGCTAAGAACGCGGTTGCTTATAAGAATGAGGCGCACCTTGACAATCTTGTCCCACCGCGTCGAAATCAAGTGAGCAAGCCCGAATGCAGGAGATGTTTCTTCAAGCCTACGTCGGAATGATGAACTCAGTGACTGATTAAGAAACTTGGAGGCCCGATTGAAGATCCTCGTCATCTCCGACCCGGTTAGGGTGGACACTTCAGACTTTTGCTGAAAATCAGCGATGATGAGAGTAAGTACACCGCCAGCCAAGTCCGGGTCGCCCGCATATCCGTCGACTCGCATGCCCTGCGGTGAGAAGTAGGCAGCACGATCAGCCGTATCCAATTCCCCCGTCTCGATCAGATGTGAGCAAAATATCTCGAAGAATGCATCTTCGACGAAGCGCTCATCAGCGTCTCCAGCCCAATGCACCTCTTGAAAGAAGTCTCTGTGGAATTCCTCAAGCTCCATCACAACCCACTCCCTTGCCGAATGCTGCCGTGAGTTCGCCAGGCTCTGCTCGGAAGCGATCGCATTCCACAAGTGAAATGGAATACCTCACCTTCGTGACACCCGAAGCCAGGTTGTCCGCCCTGATTCGCGGAAACTCATCGGTTACTGCGAAGAGCCGCGATTCGCCTTCAACCCACTGAAACTCACTGAAGTCATCGGTCCATCGGAATCCTGCAGCAGCAATCAGCGACTCATACACGCAGAGTGCCGCTGGATCCGAGTCCTCGATCGCGTCACGCATACGAGCAACCACATCGGCGACACTCCAACTCTCCGCCGTGTCAGCGGGCGCCCGCTCCAAATCAACCACGTGAAGGAACAGATCTTCTGAACCCCCAACATCCAATTGGTGCTCGGAACTGATCGCAACGTAAGGTTCAGCAGCTCCACGCCGTGCCTTAGCCTCGATTAGAACTCCACCGATTTCAAAGTCCTTCGGGGTCCCAAGCGGCCCTGTCCAACTTGCCATCACGTCCGATGGAGAGATCGTCGGCAAGAGATATCGTTCTATGACAAGGAGCTCGCCAATAAGTCCCTTCTGCTCCTCGACGGAGAGACGGGAGTCCGGCCCCCCCCGGAGCAGATGGTGCCATCGCCATGTTCTGTTCAAGGCCCTGCCAACGGCTTCGCCCTCGGACTCAGCTTCCGCTGTGCATGCGACAATATCGCAGCAGAGACGATGAAACAGCTCACGCTGGCCAGGCTCCGAGAGGCGAAAGAGCAGCGCCAGAGTGTCGTTGTCATCAGGCTCGGAAAGAGACACATCAATGCCTCTCAAGACAGGAAGGTGCCCCTGGGGCGCTGACTCAACGGAGTGCCGAAGAAGAAGCAGGCAGCTACCGTCAACACTTCTGGCCCAGAAAAAATCCCAAGTGATCTCAGCATCGACCCGACGAGCATTGAGCGTGCCGGACACGTCGGGTGGATCAAGCTCCGCCCATGGGTCTTCAGTTACCTTCGCCACGAATCTCCTCCTCATTCAGGTCATCACCGCAGTTCTCATGAAGCCAGGTAGTATTGACCACATACTCCACCCGCTTCTCCTCCAACTTCGTTCTGGGAAAGCTGATGCTCCAAGCAACAACCGGCTCACTGTGGACGTACCGTTCGTCTTCCGGAATGATCTTGAGCAGGTGCAGGATGAAGAGAGGACGCTCTCGAACTCCACGATAGATGCGGTCTGGATAGTTCAGTGTATTACCGGGCTGCAACTTGGATCGGTGGGTCTCTTCATACTCCTGCTTGACTTGCGTTATCTGCTCCGGAAGCAGGCCCACTTGCTCGATTCCACGTGAAGCTACTCTCTGCTTACCCGTCACCCGAATTGTGGACTGGTCGCTTCTCGAGCCTGCGGAACGGCGCTGGCAATGGACCTGCAACCCCAACGAATCATCACTTAGAGCATCCGTGGCCGGAGCCTTCTCCAACCCTGCCAACAGGACATCCCAGTTTGAGAGCTCATCAAGCATTCGCTCTTCGATATACCTGATTACAGGCCGAGGATCAGTGAGAACCGACCCAGGGTGATTTTCAAACACTCGCAGGAATTCGATGATCGGCTGGGCTGGGACCTGACCGATCAGCCACCCCCCAGAAACTAATTCGGCTTCTGAAGGCGAACAACCGACTGATTCCAGTGCTTCAGCGAAGCGCCTGGCCGACCGACGATTCCGATCAAGGCAATCTTCTTCTCTCCGAAGGATTGCAGTCTCAATGAAGTTATTGCCGAGTCCGATATTAACTACGACTTTCTCCCCGGATCCCATCTTGTTCCTGGCAGTAACGATCAGAGCATCCGGATGACTCCTGACCTTCAAACCGAATTCCTCCGGCGTTGCGTTGGCCACCTCCATGTCGCGGAGCTCATCTCTAAGCAATTCAATCGACTCTGCAATATGGGCGTACCAGCCAACTGCCTCCTCAGGCATCCACACACGACAGACATCATCATATCCAGGCCGGTAGCCGAACCACCGGCCCATCTGCATCAGCGTGTCGTACATCATCGAGTTTCTCAGAAAGTAGCTGATCATGAGCCCTTCGAGAGTAAGCCCGCGAGACAAAGAGAAGCCCCCTACAGCTATTACGTTCAGACCTGACTTCTCATTGCCAATGTAATCAAGCGTACCTGATGACTGGCTGTTAACCTCCACGACCTTGATCGGGGCCACCGACTCATGGAGGAACGCCAGGACTTCGCCCCATGCTACTCCGGTTTCCCTGTACTCAGAGTCCCAGACCGATTGCAGTGCTGCTATCTCGGGATCCTTGACCGCCTCCCGCTCAGGAAGTCCTCCGTGGACCCGCACGCTTGACCTTATCGCCCCGACAGCTTGGTGGATTTCATTTCGAAGTTGGGCCTGAACCCTGGTGAATCGGGAGGCATTCACCAGCATGGAGCAGTGCGGGCTATGGTGCATCCGGGCGAGGCGAATTGCACGGGCCACGACGAACGCTCGAATCGCGTTGCGTAGACTGGGGGGAAGTGCGGTTACGTTGAAGTCAATCTTGTGCTTGAGAGGCAACACCTCCTCGTTGTCGTGGATGTCACGCAGCACGGTTTCCTGGTCATCAAGGAATACGCGTACCGGGCCAAAGTAATTTGAGGGCGGGTCGAGGCTGACAATAAAGCTTCGAGGAAACAAATCATTTCCAAACATCTGGTCATCCGTTTCCGGGTCGATGAAGATATTGGCGAATGGCGTTGCCGTGTACCCTATGTAGCAGCTCCGCTCAAACATCCTCAGAAGGCTGCGGATTTGACCGTTGATCCGTGCCACGGAGTCCTTGCCATGGGCAATGTTGATTGAGGCATTGTCGGCTTCGTCATCAATTAGCAGCATCGGCGCGTCAACTGTGCCGCCGCTCCTTGCGCTATGCTTCTCTAGCCATTCCAGGAGGTTCTTCAGTGTGCTTGGGTTCTTTTTGATCACGAAGACTGCCGGCTCAATCAGATTCTGAAGCGGAATGCCAAGTCCCTCAGCTCGGTTCTTGCTGAAGTCTCGTATTGAGCTCGTAAATGTACTCGGCCTTCTTGTCTTGTCGAAGCGTCCAACTCCGATGAAACGATCCCCCTTGTTTGATAGCAGTCGTGCACTATCTCGACCTACAAAGCCCTCGTCGATTCTGAACTGAGTTTGATTCCTCAGGTTATTGTGTATTCCGGCGATCACCACAATCAGCTTATACCCGGCGTCTGCAGCCTTGCAGATCAGCCCTATGTAGTTGGCGGTTTTGCCTGACTGAACATGCCCGACTACCATCCCACGCCTGTCCCACGGGCCATCCTTTGATGGGTCTTCCAGGTACCCCAAGGTGCGGTCTGTTACTGTGTCGATCGTCGAGATCACATGCCCCGAGAAGTTCTTTTGCGCAAGGAGCCTTCTGTAACGCTCCCAGTAGTATGGATCGATCTTGGCCCTGGCATCATCCAGCCACGGCTCATACTCCTGATCGACGAGCGTAACACCCAGCGTCATTGTTACTTCGTGTCGAGCCTCGAAGATACGGGCAAGCTTCTCGGAGGCCTCGTCATCGACCTGACAGATTTCCAGCTGGCGCGCGTTTTCGATGAGGCTCCGGATGCGTTCAGGTGTGGGCCGAGGTTCATTTGCCAGTAGGGCGCCAACCACAGTCTCCAATTGTCTCGTGTTATCATTCATCAGACGCCTCTTGCAGGGCTTTGCGGAGAAGCTTCAGTGCCCTGGGCCAGTTCGATCTAAATGGCTCAGCGTGAGCCATCATCGACTCGACTTGCTGCGCATCGAGGCCGGCCTGAGCGAGTTGGCGCACGGTAGCCAGGACCGTGTATTCCAGTGTGTCGCGTGCTATTCCGGGCTCAATCACATTGGCTGGAGTGCTGTCCAAATCCACGATAATGGCGTCTATCGGAAGAGCGGAGTCAAATAGGTGGATCATGCGATGCAGGTCAGTCGATATCTCAGGCGACACTCTTGACGCGAGGTCCTTTATCGCAGGGTGGTCTGAGTTGATTCGGTACGAGATCTCGTTCTTGTTCTGTATCCGATTCCAGACGGGCATCCTAGAGTCAGATACCATCTTGTTCCCCCGTGCCGTGTAGACTCGCTTGGAGGTGGCACCGATCTGCTCGATTATCTTCCGCAGTCGCTTCCGAACAGGCAGAGGAGGTTGCGCCGACGCCTTCTTCACGTCGATCTTCCAGGCGGCATCCATTGCAGTTGGTATGTCGATCCGGACTCTTGCCAGGTTGGTAAGAGGTGTCTTCCGTGCCAGGCCGAACCAGGTCCCGTAAATGATCAGGCGCCGGCCTCTGTAGACGTAGAATCCCTGGTTGCGCAAGTATCCGCCACGACCTCCGCAACGCTCCCATACAGCTTTGGAGACCTTCCGGTGATGTGGCAGCGTGAATGGTTGTATCGAGACACTGTGCTCGCCCACCCTGATGGATTCGCGTGGCCCGTGAACTGTCGCAGGATGCCCTGCATTGAATGGATCCAGCGCTTCCAAGGCGCGCGCGTTGAGGCTCATGTTTATGCGTTTCTTGCCTCGCTCACCCGCGAGAAACAGGTGAAACACCAAGCACAAGTGCTCTCGTGCCCTGTCAAGACGTTCCGTGAACTCCGCGACGCCGCCATCCCTTGCCGTGTTATCGATGACTCTATCCAGTCGCTCCCAGAGCACTAGCGTTCCCTGGTGGCCCAGCCTTTCGACCCAAGGGATGTCCGACAGATCGTCTGGGATCAGGAGAAGCCAGTCATCAGTCTGTGCGACATGTTCCAGGTCCCAAACTGCAGCATTGGCCTCAGATCCCCTACGCGTAACGACCGTCAGTCGACGACATTGCGAGAATGATGCGGTCTTGAGACCGAGTCCAAATCGGCCCAGATCGCCCGGAGCGCGGTCATCAAGGGGACTTCGGCTGCCGGGCCGCATTGCGGCCATCAACTCCCCCTGCGTCATCCCGATTCCGTCATCCAGCACTGCGATGCGAGCATGCCCGTCGGCGGCCTCGCCGAGGATGTGAATTTCGGTTGCCTGAGCTGTTATCGAGTTGTCAATAACATCAGCCAGAGCGGTCTCAAGCGAGTAGCCCACATCTCGCATACTCTCGATGAGCACTGCTGCGCTTGGTTCAGCCCTTATGGATTTCATGCCACCTCAGCGGTTGCTCGGCCAGCATCACCTTGATCCTGGTACATCCGACAGAGTGCGTCCAGTCGTCGTCCGCTGAACGCAATCCCATATCGGAAATCCAAGATTTCCCCGTAACGCATTTTCTATCAATGAGAAGTGCGCCCTGCAACCCCGCAACACGCAATCCTAGTCGTTTCTCCATGAAGCCTCGTCCTATCCCTGCCGATCCGAGCTCCGCCAGGATCGACTGAATCTCCTGTCAGCCGCCCTTCGAAGCTCGGAATCGTCAAGGCGCGCCCTGCGGACATCACTCACGGACATGCCAGCGTCAGCCAGCGCGGCGACCACTGCCTCGGAAGGATGGTGCTTCAGCTCGCACTCCCAGAGGACCGTCACGACCCACCCTTCCCTGCGAAGGTCGACCTCGTTCCTTCGGTCTCGCGCGACATTCGCAGCGAACTTCTCGACCCAGCGTTCCCGGTTCTTCGTCGGAGTGGTAGCGTTCGGACAGCTCTCGTGGCGATGCCAGTAGCAACCATGAACGAAAAGCACGGTCTTGTACTTGGGCAACACGATGTCTGGCTTGCCCGGCAGGTCAACCCGATTGACGCGGAACCGATAGCCAAGCCTGTGGAGGGCCGACCGGGCGATGAGTTCCGGTTTCGTGTTCTTGCCCCGGATTCTGCTCATGTTCCATGAGCGCCTCTTCACTGAGAGCCGGTCTTTCACCGGAATGCATGCCTCCCAAGGTCAGATCATGATGAGGCTGCTCCGACGAAACGCGCGGATAGCCCAACTACGCCCTGTCCTCACTATTGTCTCTGATATCTCAGCCACCACGGACACTACTTCTGCCTCTCTCTGAGCACCCGGGCAACCTCACGGGCACAATCGACCATCGCAGGCACAACAACGCTGTTTCCAATTTGCCTGTATGCTTGTGTGTCCGACACCGGAAACTCGAAGCGGTCCGGGTCAAAGCCTTGGAGCTGCATTGCCTCCGGGACCGCAAGACGTCTAGGACGCATACCGCTGCGCTCGATCAGAATCTCAGCTCCATCCTTGTGGTATCTGGCCGAGATTGTCCGGGTCACCTGGCCATCCCAGAATGGCCTCCGATGCATTCCGTAGCCGAATCCGTTTCCCGCTGCCGCATGAGCGGCCTTGTGTCTCCGCAGCGCCTCCCAGGTCCCCTTTCCCAACGTGTGCTTCCCGCTCACTCGGCTTCGTATTATGCTCGCCAGCTCCGGGTAGTCGTAGCCCGCCAGAGGCGCAATTGGTATCAGGATCTCATCTTCACGGATCGAGATCCTCTTCGGGTCATACCCCACCATGATTACGCGCTCTCGATGCTGTGGTACCCACTTCGCCCCATCGACAACCATCCATCGGATTAGATACCCCAAGCGATCCCGCAGCGTTCGTCGGATTACCTCGAACGTCACACCGCCGTTGTGAGACAGCAGGTTCTTGACATTCTCCAACACGAAGGCTTTCGGTCGTTTTGACCTCAGAATCTGCTTGATCTCAAAGAACAGCGTTCCCTGGGTTTCATCTTCGAAACCGTGCTTCCTCCCCAGCGATCTCTTCTTGGAAAGCCCGGCCAGCGAAAACGGTTGGCAAGGGAAGCCAGCGCAGAGAACGTCGTGCCCGGGGATCTTGCCCTTCTCTATCCCCCGGATGTCGCCGTACGGATACTCGCCGTAGTTGTGCTCGTAGGTTAATTTGGCGTACTTGTCCCACTCGCTTGAGAAGACGCATTTGCCGCCTGCTGCCTGGAATGCCTGCCTGAACCCACCGATCCCTGCAAATAGATCAATGAACCTGAACTCTGAGCTCTGCGGAGGCGGGTATGAAACATCGGAGTAGCCAAACTGAACCAGCCCTTCCCTTCTCTTTTTGGGGGGCTTCCTTTTCTTCCTCGAATCCGGAACTCGCCCTCCCACATTGAGCGCAAGGTCCCAGCACAGGTTGTACATATTCTTGGTGAATGTGGCCGGAAGCACCGTCGGCGCCTGACACCAATGGCTGATCGAGGCCCTCAATTCATCGAGTCGCCTCTCTCCGAGTCCGGGGATACTCCTCAGGAGCCTGTCGGCCTGCGCTTGAAAGTCAGCTCTGTCCATTGATCGCCTTCTGGTTCGAAGCTGTATTCGAGTTCCCTGCTTGACTCGGCTCCCGGTTCTGACCTTCTGTCGGCATCCACCGCCTCATAGGCTGACCACGTTGAATCATGCAAGCCGATTTGCCCACCTCACGTCTACGCCCTGCACCGTTCAAACGCCGGGCAACTTGCGAGGGGACCACCATTCGCCCAAGGATCATATCCGCCCCCGTGAATCCTGCCCCATCTGAACGAGCCTTGCGCGTTCGTGCCCGATGCACATCTCTCCGAGAAATAGATCAGGCCATTCCTCCAGCGGCACTCTGAACAGGAGATTGCGGAATCACCTCTCCGAACCCATGGCCTCCTCCAACATCTTCGCCTCGGGGCTGATGTTCTTCACCGCACCGAGGTAGTTCCGCTCCGCCACGACAACCGAGTGGCCAAGCCGTTTGGCGGACATAAAGACGGAGGCGGCTTTGTAGATACCGGGAGCGCACGTCAGATAGGTCCCGCAGGTGTGTCGGAGCTGCTGCCAGGTGAACACAGGGGCCCCGAAGGTCAAGATCAAGCGCTTCCTGATGGCCTGCGCATGAGATTCAGGGAATGGCTTCGAGCCCCCGAACACTAACTTCTGGTCCTTTGCCTGGAGCTCCAACTTCGCCAGGAGCGCCGTCAGTGTCGGACACATCGAGAGATCGACCCTCTTCTCCATCTTCGTTTTCGTCGAGCTTGCTCTCACGAGAATCTCTCCTCCCGCCGTATCGACATCACTCCATTTCAGGGACCTGGTCTCCCCCAGACGCATCCCGGTAAGCAGGATCGTCAGCAGGAAGGGTGTGACTGCTGGAAGCGTGCCGTCGCCCCAGGACGCCCTTTACCGCGCTTCTCGGCCCGTGTGAGCCTGAAGGCTTCGCGGTCATGCCGCTTCGCAGCGTTGATCAACTCACGGATTTCCGGAGATTTCAGGAAGACCGGGAGCTTCCTCTGTCCTTTGACCGACCTGAGCCCGTCCTTGATCGCGTCGCTGTCCAGCTTGGGGATCTGTCCGAGCCTGCGCAGGTGGTTCAGGAGGGTGCGGAGTTCCTGAAGTTGCCTGTTGATGGTACGAGCATCCCTCTTCCTCTCCTGCTTCCGTCTTGCACCTCTGGCGGCACCCGTCGCTTGCGTTTGTCGTGGTTGGGCCACGATTGACCGTCGAAGTCCATCGAGCGCCAGGCCATCAAGCTGCTCGACGAAGCGGATCTTCTGGTCCGCCGCCCAGGCCACGATGAGCGAGCCGATCTTCGAGTAGGTTCTGAGCGTCGCTTCCGAGAGTTCGAGCCCACGCCCTTCAAGATAGTCATCCACCGCCTTCTTGAAGGTCGTCTGGGTCCTCTTCGGGGCGCCGGCTTCGATGTCGGCGCGGCGGGCGGCTATCTTCTTCGACTTCCGAGCCGCCCACCTCTCTCTCGCAGTGTTGCTCGTCAGGCCCAGGCGGTCGAGTGAGCGGTCAACCTCTTTGCCCGTATCCGGGTCCGTCCATCGAGCGATGTGGGTGACCTTCCCGCTCTTCAGTCCCCTGGTCTTGATCTTGACGCCTGGGTGCTTCACCGGACCTCCGTAAGCACGCCGCTGCTTCGTACCCCCCATTTTACCCCCCTACCTCTGGCCGAAATCGTACGAAGCTGTCCGGAAGCGGTCAACAGGGAAGTAGTTGTAAGTCTCTATATAGTCACATTTATATTCCCTTTCGAGACATCTTCGGACACCACGGCAGCTGGGACGGATAGGTTTCCTAAACCACAGGTCAGGGGTTCGAGTCCTCTCGGGGACGCCAGTCTATCCCCCCCCATCCCACCATCCCCTGCCCGCGACTACCCCTTCAGGCCGCCCCCCCTCCCTGTGGCGGCGGGATGGCCTGCTCGCTCTCCGGGGAACCTGTTGTCAGCCAGCCTTCCGGCTTCCGGCTTCCGGCTTCCGGCTTCCGGACCTCTCCAGACCTGACGATCTTGAGCCCGGCCTCGATCAGGCTGTTCACGATCTTTGGCATGCTGTGGTACTGACGTTCGAAATCTTCGCGGCGCTCGCAGATTCTGCATGACGCTGCCGGACTGCCAGCACGGTCGCCCTGAGATCGACCCTCCATTGCGAAGGGCCACTCTGTGATGGAATTCGCCGAAGAAGATGCCTTCGTTGACGTGCGGTTCCGAGTTCGTCTCGACCGAACGGCCCCTTCTTGATTCCAGGGTCTTCGCTATCGCGAACACCCTTCGAGGCTGGTCCACCTCTACCTCGATGATCAGCGACGCCGACACCGTGCCTTCGGAATCAGAGGGAGCCAGTTCATCCTCTCACTCGCGTGAGAGCGCTCACGAGCCAGCCAGACAGAGCCGCCCTGGGGATCACGACTGGAGGGCGCGCGTGCTGGTCTTCGTGGATGGCGGCGGCGTTGTCGACCTCTGGGATGCACTCGGTGATACGTTTCAGGACCAGCCCGTTCTCAGGGTCCGTCTGAAAAAAACTGCTCCATCCGAGGGCCACTGCATCCCGCTACGCTTTGCTGCTCGTCGGTTGAAACCAGCAAGGTTGCACCCTCCTCTCGCCTTGCTTTCTCGGGCCAGGCGGCGCTCTCGGTGCAACGGCCGCACTGACTTCCAGACCGCCCTTCAACTCGCATGCAATGGTGCGAAATACGAGCTAGATCAACCCTCTGACCTGCTCTGCACCCATGCGCTTCTCGGCCTCGATCACGATTCTGGCACATGCTTCAGCGTCCGATTCCGCGTCGTGGTGTTGCAGCGGGATGCGGAGAGCCGCGCAGACGTCGGGGAGTTTCGCGTGCCTGGTCCCGAGCATCTGCCTCGCGACCTGGCAGGTGCACAGAAACGGCAGCTTCGGCGGGACGAGATCCGCCGCCGCACAACAGGCCTTGAGGACGGATCGGTCGAAAGGCGCGTTGTGGGCGGCGAGGAAACCCACGTCCGCGGAGAACGCCTCGATCTCGGGCCAGAGGTCCTTGAACGACTGCGCACCCTTCAAGTCCTTCCACTCGAGCCCGTGGACCCAGGTGAGCGTGACCTCGCGGCGCGGAGGCCGGATCAGATGCGAGAGCCGATCCACGATCTCTCCCCTCCTGACCTTCACGAGCGCAACCGCGCACGCGCTATCTCGCCTGGGATCCGCCGTTTCAAAGTCGACGGCGACGAAAGAAAGCTCGTGTTTCATCTTCACTCCTGTGGGTGCCCCGTGGTGCCGAAAGCGAGATCATACGGATCGAAGCGGGCACGACATCCAGGATCTTCCGATCCCCCCGGCTGCCGGTATGCCGCCTGGCAGGCAGCGGCGGGAGGAAATCGACCGGAAAGAGGGGCCGGCAAGCCCTCATCGAATGCCGGACACTCTCAGACCGCGCGCCTGAAGTTCTCGTATCTCTCCTCGAGGTGTTCGGGGTCAGGCCGGTTCCGAGGAGAGCGAGGGACGATGATCTTCTGGCCCTGGAAGCCCTGGAGTCCGTGGAGAAGCATGGGGCCGTCTTCCTCGCGAAGCAGATCCTCACGAAGCTCGATGACCAGGTCCGGCCTCACCCCGAGGAAGTTCCGGTCATAGGCGGCGTGGTGCAGCTTGCAGAGGGAAAGTCCGTTCGATACGGCGGGAACGCCGTGCGGTTCACGGTCCGGGATGATGTGGGCCGCATCCAGTAACTCCGCGTGTCGCAATCGGCAAACGGCGCAGGTTTCGCGGTAGGCCAGCAGGACTCGCATGCGAAAACTCCGCTGATGCACACGCCGTTGGATCTCCGCGGTGAAGTACCCCCGCCGGATCGAGCCTCCTCCGTCATGAACACGCAAGGCGTCATCCGCGAGTGACCCCGCCGCGTCCAGTTGCACAGTGAAGGCCAGGGAGGCCGGGTTGTCGCCGATCACGAAGGCGGGGTAGGCCGCGAGATACCACCCGGGCGCCAGACCGAAGAAATAGATGAGAGGAGTGCCGCGCCGGTGGGCCAGCCTCAACCCCACGTTGTCCCGGTGCGCCGGATCGTTCCCCCGGTACCGGTAGAGGATCCGGTCCTCACCCGCAAAGCCATCGTCATACGGACGCGGCTTCCGCTCCGAGGGCGGCACGGTCGTGATGCTGAGCGGGGTCTCCGCCAGGATCGCGGGCTTGAAGATCCCCTGAGGGCCCAGCAGTGGGACACGTCGACCCTCGAATTCGAAACCCTGCGCGAGAACTGCGCGGGGAAGCTCTTCGCCGTGAATCGCGTTCAGTTCCTCGAGAAAACCAAACGCCGCGGTCCTCACACGATGATCGATGGAATCCATGTCCCACGAATGGTCGAAGTCAACGCCGGAGTACCAGGTTAGCCAGCCTTTCTCACCATTGCGAGCGATCTGAGGGGCAATCGCGGCGCACGCACAGGCGAGACTCCCGGGGAAGAGGATCGAGTGGGTGTGGTCGATACGGCGGTCGACCCTCTGAAACGGCTTCGAATCCACACTCGGAAGAGGTCACGCTTCGTCCCCGCCGCGCGTGGCCCGGAACGACCGCTGTCCCGGTGGGCGCCGGCCGGACCGGAGGCCACCTGAGCGACGTTGATGCGCGTTGTCCTTTTTGCTTTTTCCCGCGAAATCCGGCCAGGGGGGTTGTTCGTGGGGGTGGCGGATGTTATACTTCTGTTTGTGTCAGACGCCACTTCCAAATTCTCCCGCGCCACGCCCAATCCGGAAGCGGACCGGCGCGCCCGGACCGCCGGCCGGCGGCTGGTCGAGACCCAGATCGAGATGGCCCGGCGGCTCGAGGAGATGAACCGGGACTACGCTTTCGCCGCGCTCGGGTGCTCCTCGATCGGGCACTACGGCATGACCCTCGGGCTCTCGCAGCAACAGGCCCGGATGCTCGCCGATGCCGGACGGGCCTTCGCGCTCGCCCCGGACCTCGAAGAGGAAGTCCGGTCGGGCAGCGTCACGATCGAAGCGGCGGCGGCGCTGGCGCGGATTCTCAGCGACCCGCGGTTCGAGGCCGAGTCGAAGAAGTGGCGCGGTCTGGCCCTCGAAAGAACTCCGGCCGCGCTCCTTCGCGCCATCCGGAAGGCCATTGCCGAGGCCGACGCCGAGCAGGCGGTGGAGCAGGTCACACTGATGATGAAGCCCGAGGTCCGGGACAGGATGGGACGGGCCCGGGAGATCATCAGCAGCATGCAAGGTGTCTCGGGGCCGGTGACGAACGAGTTTGTGGTCGAGTTCACCGTCGACTACTTCCTCGCGCGCGAGGATCCCGATCTGGTCGAGCCCGGCACACGCCGGAAAGGATCCACCGCAGGCGACCCGTCACGGGCCATCCCCGCCGAAGTGAAGCGGGACATCATCAAGAAGCGCGGCCGGAAATGCCAGGTGCACGGGTGTGAGAATCACATCTACCTCAACTTCTGCCACATCGACCCGCACGCCGAGGGCGGCAGCCGGGAAGAGAGCAATCTCTTCATCGGATGCTGGCTCCACCATTGGCTCTATGACCACGGCCGTATCACGCTCTCCGGGACCGCCGAGCAGCCGGTTTTCCGGAATGCGCAGGGCGAACTGATCGGCCGGCCGCGCCCGCCGCCTTGAGACCGTCGTGGCGTGATTCACCGAACGTTCCGAGCGTTCCGAGCGCGATCTCGCCGACTGCCAGGAGGCGCATCCTCATCCGGACTGCATCCTCCTTCGTTCGCCCAAGGCCGAGGCGGAAACGAACGAGGGGGGGGGGCTGCTGGCTGTCCTGTCCGTGGCGGTTGGCCAGGCGCCGGGAGCTGGTGCGGGAGCACTCAGTCGGCGGTGAACGGGTCGTTCAGATCGACTCCGCATTTGGCGCAGGTTTCCCGCCGAACGGGGTTCCACATCCCGCACGAGCGGCAGCGCGCCTGCCCCACCCGCTTCGTGGCCGGCAGCCGGATCAGGAGGATCAGCAGCGGAGGGAAGAGCACGCATGCGACTCCCCAGAGGATGGACCGCCCCTTCACCGTCGCGACGATAACGGCGACGAACGCCATCACGCCCATGATCGACATCATGAGGATGCCGAACCACTCCTCATTCAGAAGCCTGCCGAACGCTTCGAGCACGGAACCGCACTCCTCATTCCGGAAGGGATGGACCCCCGGCTCTCCCATACCCCCGGCGCTGCGCGGCTCCGCCGCAATGTCGAACTCAAGGGCCGCGGTCTCGCCCGGCGAGGTAGGGGCGGAACGGATCCCCCACCTCGCCCGGCGATTTCAACGGTGTTCGTCGAGAGGCTCCCTCCGCCCCATGCTTCCTACTTCAGCTTCGTCTCCGCATCCTTGATCCAGGCCTCGGCGCCGCCCTTCAGGTAGCCGCTCCTCGCCAGCACCTTCTCGTTCGCATCGAGGAAGAGGATCGTGGGGTAGCCCCGGATCTGGTACTTCTGCTGGAGCATCGCGTTCTGCTTCTTCAGCGCGTCCGGGAGGGTCTTGTTCCGCGGGAAATCGAGCTCGAGCAGGATCACCTTCTTCGCCGACCACTTCTTGAACTCGGGCTGGCTGAAGACCTCTTTCTTCAACTTGATGCACCAGCCGCACCAGTCGCTGCCGGTGAAGTCCGCGAGGATCGGGCGCCCGGTGGCCTTCGAGAGCTTCTTCGCCTGCTCCCAGTCCGTAATCCAGGTGCCGGCGGAGGTCGTGATCGCCTGAACGGCCGGCACGATCTTCTCGAGCCACGCCTTCGCGCCGCCCTCCACGTAGCCGTAGCTGCCGAGGACCTCTCCTTCCACGGAGACGAGGAGGACCGTGGGGAAGCTGTCCACCTCGAACTTCTCAACGAGCTTCTCGTTCTGCGTCGCGATGCGCTCGGGCAGTTCCCTCTCCTCCGGGAAGTCCACGGTCATCAGCACGACGTTCTTCTTCGCCCAACTCCGGAATGCGGACTGCCGGAAGATCTCCTTCGTCATCTTCTGGCAGGTCTCGGAGCTGTCACTCTTGCTGAACTCCACGAGGAGCAGCTTCTCATCCTTCTTCGCCTTCTTGACCGCCTTGTCCCAACTGGTGAGCCAGCCACTGCCCCCGGCACTCGCCAGTTGCATACCGACGAAAACGGCGAGCAAGGCCACCACAGCGGCGAGAGTCAGTCGAGTCTTCATCTTGCTGTCTCCTCGAGTCTTCTTGCGGTCCAAGCCCTGATCCTAACTCCGGTTTGTACTCCTTGTACGGCTTTCTTCAGATCCATGCGCCTCCCGAACTCGATCAGGAATCCGGAGGAAGGATCAGGCGAGAATCATGGGAACGCTCATCCCCTGCGGCGAGAGCCCGGCGTGATAGCCGATGAATGCCCGCGGATCCCCCCGCTTCCGCCTGGCAAGTGATGATCCCCTGGTGAAGCGCGATGCCGGCAAAGCCGCCCAGGCGGGCGCGAGTGGCCGGGGAGAGAAGCGATCCCTCCGAGGGCGCCGCGAACGTCGACAGGGCGCTGCACGAAGGTGAGTCACCTCCCGGCGCGCGAACTGTGCAAGAATGGACGCATCATCACCGGCCCCCCGGGGAGGAGATTTTTCGTGAGATCCCGACTGATTCCCATCGCTCTGGCAGCGGTCATCGCCGCCGCGGCCATCCTCATGACCGTTCCCGGTCGAGCCGCGGAGGACGCCGCCGCCGTCATGCAGTCCGAACTGGCACAGCTCGGCGAAACCTACCGGACCGCCTTCAAGGCCGGCGACGCCGAGGCACTCTCCTGCTGCTTCACGGAGGACGCGGAATACGTGAACGCACAGGGCGAAGTTCTGCGCGGCCGTGAAGCGATCCGCTCGCTGGCAGCCTTGCGCTTCGCCGCGGAACCGGGGGCAACACTCACCTCCGAGCGCCGTCGGTTCCGCGTCGTGAACGACGGAGTGGTCGCTATCGAAGGCGTCGCCACCCGGCATGATCAGGCCGGGGCCATCGTCTCCCGAGCCGGCTACTCGATCCTCTGCGTCTTGGGGAGAGACGGCTGGCGCATCGCCGAAATGAGGGAGACCGCGCTGTCGAGGGCCGACGCGCTCTCCCCTCTCGAGCGCCTCGAGTCGCTCTCCTGGCTCGTCGGAGACTGGCTCGAAGAGGCCGACGACGCGAGAATCAAGACAACCTGCCGCTTCGCCGACGACGGCCCCTATCTCATCCAGACGTTCACCATGTGGGACACGAATTGCAGGAAGACCACTTCCACCCAGCGCATCGCCTGGGACCCGCTCATCGGGAAATTCCGCTCCTGGTCCTTCGACTCTCTCGGGGGCTTCGGCAATGCAATCTGGAGCGAGACCGCGGGGGGGTGGGTCATCCAGTCCCGGGCCGTCTCCAGTGATGGCGTCGTCCGCACCGGAACCCACATCATCACCCGGAATGGGGAAGACATCTACCGGTGGGAGGCCAGGGCGCGAATCGTCGGCGACACGCTCATCGACGATCAAACCTTCATCATTGTCCGGCAACCGCCCGAGCCCCGGTGAGGTGAGACCATGAAAAAGGCAACCACAGTCAGAGTCGCGCTTCCGGCCGCTCTCATCCTTCTCCTGGCCTTCGTGGTCCCGGCGTTCCCGTTCGGATTCGGTGGCGGTGGTGGCGGTGGCGGTCGGGGCGGCGGTGGACGAGGGGGAGGCGCGGGCCGGGTCAGCGGTGGCAACATCTCCGGCGCCCGTCCTTCCGGCGCCCGTCGTTCCGCCGGTCGACCGGGACGCCCGATTCAACCCATCGCTCCTGGACGCCCTGGCCGACCGGGACGCCCTGGCCGACCGGTCCAGCCCATCGCCCCCGCACGGCCCGGCGTTCGTCCTCCCGGCCACGGAAGCTGGTACCACGGTCGCTGGCGCTGGCGGACGCGCCTCGGTTGGCAGCAAGCCTGGCGTTCCGGCGTGTGGCTCGATCAGTCCGGCTACTACGACTATGAGAATCCCTACGACGACGCCCGGAGCGCTCCGAAGCCGGTCGAGCCGGGAACACCGGAAGCGAAGGAAGAGGCCGAGCAGCACTTCGCCGTCGCCCGGGACTCATTCAGGTCGCGCGGCTACGCGAAGGCCGCCACGGAGATCAACAAGGCCGCCCGGCGGATGCCGGACGAACTCGAGTACAAGGAGTTCCGCGCCCTCGCCAACTTCGCTCAGCAGCGCTACAAGGTCGCCGCCGCGAGCCTGCACCCGGTCCTCTCCGCCGGCCCCGGCTGGGACTGGACGACGATGATCGGCCTTTACGGAAAGAAGTCGTCCTACGAGACACATCTCCGACTGCTGGAGAAACACCTGAAGAAGAACCCCGGCGACGCGGCCGCCCGCTTCGTCCTCTCCTACCACTACCTGACCGCCGGACACACCGAGGCGGCCCGGAAGCAACTCGAATCCCTCTCGAAGCTCACTCCCGACGATCGAGTGACGACCTCCCTGCTCGCAATGGTCTCGGCGACACCGGAGGGGGAGGGGACGGGCAAGGGGAAGAACAGCGACGAGGTCGCGAAGGACGAGCCACTGCCCGACACGTTCCAACCGGTGGGTACCTGGACCGGAAAGCCGAAGCAGGGCGGCGAGGTCGTCTTCATCCTCACGAGCGACGAGAAGTTCACCTGGAGGTACACCGTCGATACGGCAACGAAGGAGTTCGAGGGAAACTACACCCTGGTGGACGATCGCATCCTGCTCGAGGACCTCGACATCGGTGGCCTGGTCCTGCGCATCCACCCGGATGGAGCGAATGCCTTCGTCCTGACCGCCGAGGACCGGCCGGAGGAGGAACCGGGGGTCAGGTTCGAACGAGTGAAGTGAAGACTGGGGTCAGGTCTGACATTTGTCAGGGTTCAGCCAGATTCGCGGGAGGAGAATGTCAGGAACCTGACAAATGTCAGACCTGACCCCGTTTTTCGGCCAGCGCGCCCGTCGGGCAGTTTTCGACCACACTCTTCGCCGCTTTCCCGAGCGCATCCGACAGCGGGGCATCAAACGGGACACCCACCCGCACATCGAAGCCCCGGCCGATGAACGTCAGGCCCAATTCCTCGCCCATCTCCTTCGTGATCGCCACGCAGATGCCGCAGGCGATGCACTTGCCGGGCTCGTAGATCACGAAAGGGTGGTCGTTCTTCTGAGTGAAGATGCGGCGCTTGCCCTTATACCGTTTGTGGTCGGCGTTGAACTTCTCACCGTAGTGTTTCAGAAGACAGGTGGCGGTCGCGCGGCAATCGCAACGAAGACAGCGGGCACCCTCTTCGGCGATGGTGCCCGCGTCTCTCCCCTGGTTCGCGGTCCCCTGTTCGTAGAGCTTCAACTCCGGCTCGGTCAGTTTGCCGACGACGGTCGTAAACTCCCGCACCGGACCGGCCCACTCCCGCCCGGCGAGCCAGGCGTCGATCGCCTGAGCCGTCTCCTTGCCGGAAGCCATCGCCCGGACCGGGTCATCCATCCGGCGGACCGCATCGCCCGCGGCGAAAACGCCCTCGCCAGCGACTGATTCGCCGAGTCCTGATGTGGCAGCAAGGACCACATCATACGCTTCCCGCAACTCCCACAGGCTTGCGGCGGCGCCGGTGCGCAAATCCACGCCGAGCCGGGCCAGTATCGCCAGCTCCGCGTCGAGCACCTCCGGCGGCAGCAGGTCCGGACTGTGAGCGCGGCGCAGCCTGCCGCCCAACAGCTCCTCCCGCTCGAACACGGTGACCGCATGGCCGAGCAACCGCAGAAAGTACGCCGCGGAGAGCCCCGCCGGTCCGCCCCCCACCACCGCGACGCCCTTCCCGCTCTCCGGGGCACCGGACGGCAGATACGGATCGGCGCTCATCCGATCGGTATCGGCCACGTGGCACTCGATGCTCCGGATCGACACCGCCCCGTCCGCATCACGACGCCGGCAGCCCACCTCGCACTTCGCCGGACAGATGCGGCCGGTGATCCCCGGGAACGGCACCGCCTGCCGCAGGTCCGCGATCGCCCGCCCCTGGTCACCCGCCTTCACCTGCCTGGTCATCCGGGGGATGTCGAGGTTGAGCGGGCAGATCCGATGGCAGGGCGCCAGGCACTCCCCGAGGTGATCGCCGAGCAGGAGTTCGAGGGCCATCTTCCTCGCCTGAAAGATCTCCCCGGTCTCACTCTCGACCACCATTCCGTCCGCCGCCGGCGTCGCGCAGGACGGAACAAGCCGCTTCGAACCGTTCACCCGGACGATGCAGATGAGACAGGACGATGAAGGCTCGAGCCCTTCGAGCTGGCACATCGTCGGAATGTCGACCCCGAGTCGGCGCGCGGCGTCGAGGACCGTCGCGCCATCGTCGACGCCGACTTCCCGCCCGTCGATGGAGAGCGTGATCATCACAGCACCTCGATCGCGTCTTCGGGACACGCACCCCGGCAGACATCACACGCGGTGCAGAGATCGGTATCGATCACATGCCGTTCGTAGGGAGCGAACGGGATGGCGTCCACGGGGCAATGCTGCGAACAGATAGTGCAGCCGGTGCAGTTCCCCTTCACGTGGTACTTGATCAGCGAGAGGCACCGTCCCGCCGGGCAACGCCCCTCGAGATGCGCCTCATACTCCTCGCGGAAATAGCGCAGCGTCGTGAGCACGGGGTTCGGCGCGGTACTGCCCAGGCCGCAGACGCTGCCGTCGCGCGTCGTCTTCGCGAGCGCCTCGAGTTCGTCGAGGTCCTTCGCCCTGCCCTCCCCCGCACAGATGCGCGTCAGGATATCGAGCATCTGCCTCGTGCCGACCCGGCAGAACGTGCACTTGCCGCAGGATTCGTTCTGGGTGAACTGCAGGAAGTACCGCGCCATGTCCACCATGCAATCGTGTTCGTCGAGCACCACGAGGCCGCCGGAGCCCATCATCGCGCCGGTCTCGGTGAGCGCCTCGTAGTCGATCGGCGTATCCGCCAATGCCGCCGGGAGACAGCCGCCGGACGGCCCGCCGACCTGCACCGCCTTCCATTTTCCACCCGGAACGCCGCCTCCGATCTCCATCACGATCTCGCGGATGGTGATCCCCATCGGCACCTCGATCAGCCCGCCCCGCAACACCTTCCCGGCAAGACTGAACACCTTCGTGCCCTTGCTTTTCGCGGTGCCGAGCGTCGCGTACTCCTTCGCCCCGTGACGGATGATAAAGGGCAGCGTGGCCAGCGTCTCGACGTTGTTGACCACGGTCGGCCGCCCCTCGAGTCCCGCCTCGACCGGGTACGGCGGACGGAGCGCCGGCATGCCGCGGCGTCCCTCGATCGAGGCGATCAGCGCCGTCTCCTCACCGCAGACGAAAGCACCGGCGCCCTTCACGATCCGCACGTCGAAATCGAACCCGGAGCCCCAGATGTCGTCACCGAGCCAGCCCCGCTCACGTGCCGCACGAAGGGCGAAGGTGAGCCTCTCCACGGCCAGCGGATACTCCTCACGCACATAGAAAACACCCTCGCACGCCCCCACCGCGAACGCCGCAATCGAGAGCCCCTCGATCACCCGGTAGGGATACGACTCGAGGATCATGCGGTCCATGAACGCCCCGGGATCGCCCTCGTCGCCATTGGCGATCAGGACCTTGTGCTCGCCCGCGGCGGCCCGGGCCAGCGCCCACTTCCGGGCCGTGGGGAAACCGCCGCCGCCGCGACCGCGCAGCCCGGCCAGCTCGACCTCGCGAATGACCGCCTCCGGATCACCGGCCGAGAGAACCTGCCCGAGCGCCGCAAACGCGTCCAGTGCCAGCGCCTGGTCGAGATCGAGCGGATCCTGCACGCCGTAGTGCTCGGTGGCGATGTGCACCTGCTTGCCGAGGAACTCCGCAACCTGCGGATCGCGGACATCCGTCCGGAACACGTTCCCATCGGCGTCGACATCCCCGCCCACCAGCGGGGCCACGAGACGGGACGCCATACCCCGGACCCAACGACCAAACCCGCGCGACCGGAAGTTGTCGGCGACGATCCGACCGGCGTCGTCGGGCGTCACTTCCGCATAGAGCCGGGGCTCGCGGCCGGGGGCCAGAACTTCAACGATCGGCGTGCGGTGGCAGGCCCCCACACAACCCACCCGGCGAACCAGGGTCGAGAGCCCCGCGGCGGCCACGGCGGTCCTGATGCCGTGCAGCAGATCGAGGCTGCCTTTCACCACGCAGCAGGAGCCGAGCCCGACGCGGATTTCCCCATCCCCGTCGGACCCGCCGGGCAGGGGCTCACCGACGCTCGACCCGGCTTCCGCGGCCGCCCGATCGATCGCTTCCAGGAGCTCCGGCACACCCGCCGGCGAGAGATGGCCGAACGTCTTCTGCTCGGACTGCACCACCGGCGCCAGCGTGCAGCAGCCGAGACACGCCACCTTCATCACCGTATAGCGGCCCTGCGGGTCGGTGTCATCTCCCGCGGGGATGCCGAGCCGATCCTCGAGCGCGTTCTGCAGGTTCACCGCGCCCTTCACGTGGCAGGCGGTGCCGTGACAGACGCGCAGCACGTGACGGCCCATCGGCCGGTAGCGGAAGTGATCGTAGAACGTCCCCACACCGACAATATCCGCGGGGGTGATGTCGCTGATCTCGCAGACTCTTCTGAGCGCGTCCTCCGGGAGATAGCGGTAGGCCGCCTGCAACTCCTGGAGGATGGGAATCACCGCCTCCCGGCTCCGCCCGGTCTTCGCCACGACAAGATCCACGAGTTCGAGATCGATGATCGGGGACTCCATCACTTCACCCCGATCGCATAGAGATGCTTCTTGCCGCGCAGGTAGATCCGCCCCGGTCCGAACGCCGCACTGGCGTCCACCTTCTCCCCGAGGGCATTCTCCCCGAGCAGCTTGAACCCATCGCCGGCCGCCACCTTCCGCGTCACCCCGTCCATGTCCGTAAGCAGCAGGACGTCACCGACCAGCGATGGCGAGGCGTAGTAGTTCCCTTCGAGGTCTTCCTGCCAGATCGTCTCCCCGTCCGCCACCCGGATGCAGGTGAGGTACCCGTCGGTGGCGAGCAGGTAGATTCGCTCCCCATCGACCAGCGGACTCGTCACGTCCGGCGCGCCGTCCTCGTTGCTGAAGAGGACGTGCGACTCGGTGACGTTACCCTTGCCGCTGGCCAGGATGGCAAAGAGCCCCACATCCTCCTGCACGAAGTACGCCACGCCGTCGCGGTAGATCGGGGTGGGCGCCACCTCACCCTCGATGACTTCGGCGGTCCAGAGTTCGGCGCCGGTTTCGGGATCATAGGCGGCGGCGATCGGCGCGGCGGAGAGGAGCACTTGCGGCCCGCTTTCCGTGTAGACGACGACGGGAGACGCCCACGAGCTGTCCACCACCCGCGGCGTCTCCCAGACGGTCTTCCCCGTCGCCGTGTCGAGCGCCAGGAGCCGGGATTTCGGATCGTCGCGATAACCCTGGTCGAGTTGCAGCAGGAGCTTGTCTTCGAAAAGCGAAAGCGACGACGAGTACCCGTAGGAGCTGTCCAGGGGGCCGAACGACTTCAGCCAGACCTGCCGCCCCTCGAAGTCGAACGCCGCCACCCGGGCGCTCGCGAACATCACGAAGACGTACCGGCCGTCCGTCGCCGCGGTGGGTGCGGCATACCCGGTGTCCTCCATCGGCTCATCGAACTCCTCCCGCCGGCCGGCCACGATGAGTCCCTTCTTCCACAGCATCGCGCCGGTCTTCGCGTCGATGCAGTAGACCTCCTCCTTCTTCTCGTTCGCCCCGGTCAGGAACACACGGTCGTTCCAGACGACCGGCGAGTTCGCGCCGGACAGCGGGATCGCCGTCTTCCACGCGATGTTCTCGCCAGCGGCGCCGTCCCAGGTGAGCGGAACCTCGAAATCGGGGGCGACGCCGGAGCCCTCATACCCGCGAAACGAGGCCCACTGCCGGGCCAGGACCTCGACCGTCGGCGGACCCTGATCGACCGCTCCGGGGGATTCGAGCTCGGCCGCACCAGGCACCGGAATCTCCGCCGGAACCGCCGCAAGGAGGTACGCCATCCCGCCGAACAACAGCAGCCCGGTGATTCCGATGGCCCAGCGACTCCGCACCACCTTCCGATCCATCGCCCTGGCGGAAAACTCCATGACCAGCGGGTCGACCACCGGGTTGATCCGCCGGTCGGAGCGCTTGATCGCCACGAGCGCAATGAGCAGCCCGATGAGCAGCAGCGTGCCGCCGAGCCGGATCGTCTCGCGCCGGCCGAAGTACTCCCGGCGCAGATCGAGGTCGAGTTTGCGAAGCCGGTCGGCGACGACCTGGTCCGCCGGACGGTCACTCAACTCGCGCTTCAGATCCTGCCACTTCGCGCTGTCGAGGGGGTCTTCACCGGTGGGTCGCAAGTAGAGGCCGAGCATCACAATCAGCACGATGAAGGAGAACACGACGGCGATGGCGGCGATCGAACGCCACGTGGCGCGAAGACCGGTCATGCCGCACCCCCGGTGAGTGTCCGGCGCCGGTCATGCCCGGTGGGACAGTACGGGAAGCACCGCGCGCAGGACAGGCAGCGGCCGCGGTCGGCCTCGTAGTCGATGCGCACCGGAAGGGTGAAAAGACCGATCAGCATGATCCCGATGACGAGCCCGATCCAGCCGCCGAGCCACCATCCGCCCGCAACGAACGCGGCCTGCCGGTCGCGGGCGCGGACGTTCAGGTCGACGATGGTCTCGCCGGTCTTGCGGAAGGCCACCGTCTCATCGGAGGCTTTCGCGTCGGACAGGTCCCGCTCCGCGGCGACACGCAGCGCGAGGTCCACCGTGGGATGGACCAGGGAGAGCGGTTTTCCGGCGCGGCTTCCGAGGTACGCGAACACCGAGACGAGAAGCGGCAGCAGGACGAGGAGCAGGATCAGTCTCCGGGACGCGGCGGCCCGGGCGCGGGCATCCCGGCGGGGACTCGGCAAGGCGATCGCGCCGTAGGGACACGACTCTTCGCAAAGCCGGCACTGCACACACGCCGCGGGAGTGATCGAGACGCGCCACCGCGAAAGCCGGCCGGCGAGGTCGAGCAGCACGCCGTAGGGACAGAGGAACCGGCAGTACGGACGCCCCACGAAGACGCCGATCAGCAGAAAGCAGCCGCCCAGGACCAGCATGTTGAATCCGCCGGAGAGCCGGAAGAAGCCGACGAACGGATCGTAGCGGCAGATCACGAAGGCCGCGCCGGTGGCCGCGAAGTAGACGGCGAGCCCGAGGTAGACATAGGCCAGCGTCCGCAGCGCACGCTCGAGAAAGTCCGGAAGGCCGACCGGACGGAGCAGCACCACCTCCTGGATGGCCCCGAGCGGACATACCCCGGAACAGAAGCTGCGCCCGGCGAAGAGCGCGAAGCCGAGCGGCAGGACGAAGAACATCAGCACGCAAAACGGCAGCGCATAGGACGAGTCGAAAATGGCGAGGGCGACGTTCTGGGTGGCGCCCACCGGGCAGACGCAGCCCTCCCGGAAGAAGCCGAAGTAGATCAGACTGCCGACGCCGAGCCAGGCCACCCCCCGGCGGGATCGCTTTCGCAGCACGAGCCAGGTGGCGAGGGACAGCGCCAGCACCAGCACCGCCACGTCGATACGTTCCCAGGTGAGAGTGCGGGGCGGCGGGGTGGCGGTGTCCGGCAACTCGTATCCGGTCTCGAATTCGGGAGGGGGGAATCGCTCCTCGGCCCACGCCGCGCCGGTGGCCAGGCCAAGCAGGAGAAGAGTGAGCGCGATCCGTTTCACCGGCCCCTCAATGCGTCGATTTGAGGAGGTAGGGGGTGGAAGCGGGCACGCGCGAAATGGCCTTCGACGGACAGGCGTCGCCGATCGAGCAGGCGTTGCAGTTCGTGCAGCGGTCGTGGCGGATCTGCAGAAACATCGACCCGTTCCCGAACATCTCGCAGCCCTTCACGCACTTGCCGCAACCGATGCAGAGCGGCTCGTCGATCACGTAGCTGAAGTACGGCTCCTCGATGAAATTGCGTTCGATGGCGCCGGTGGGACAGAGCTGGTTCTCGGCCCCGGTGTTCAGATCGATGGGTTCCGGCTCGAAGAAGGCGGTGCAGAGGTCGCAGTGCCCGCAGAGCAGGTGGACGTGGACGGCCTTCACCGCGGATTCGGCGAGCACGCAATGGGTGGCGCACCGGCCGCACTGGATGCACTTCATGGGGTCGATCTGCCAGACCGTGTCGTCCTGCCCGGCGCGGACGATGCCGACCCCGGTGGCGGCGCCGACACCGAGCAACGTCAATCCACGCAGGAAATCGCGCCTGCTGGTCCTGCTCATTCCGGCCCCTTCGCCAGGTGCGTTATCTGGTAAACGTCGCAACCCGCGGTCACCGCGCATCCGCCGCAACGGCCGGCCCGGTCGCAATAACCCTCCGTGGTCTTCTCGCCCCGTCGAAGTCCAAGCGACACCGCGAGCGCGCCGAGGGCGGTAGCGACCAGGGCTCTCGCTCCGCTGCGCAGCACCTGGCGACGGTTTTCACTTGTCACGGTCGGCCTCCTCTCCCGCAAGGAAGATGCGAACCACCTTTGCTCCCGGATCGAGCACGTAGATCCGGCCGGTCGAGTCGGTCGCCACGTCGCAGGGCTCGGTCTCGGTGGCGAGCCCCTCCATCCCCACCACCGCGGTCACGAACTCTCCGTCGGTGTTGTAGACCTTCACCCGCGGGATACCCTTCTCGCTGGTGACGTAGGAACCGTCCGGCAGCATCGACAGGTGCGCCGGGTTGCAGCACCCGGAGAAGCCCTCGAGAGCGAAGGTCGGATTTCCAAAGGAGAGTTCCAGTTCGCCGTCCGGGGTAAACGCATTGATCGTCTTGCGCCCCGGATCGACGATTCGCAACAGTCCGTCCGGAGCCGCGAGCACATCGAAATAGGGACTCGGGACGGCGAATCCGGGGAGGTCGCGAGCCTTGTTCCGATCCCCGATCAGTCCGCGGGCCTGTCCGTCCCGGGTGTAGCGCAGGACGCGCCGCGACCCCGCGTCGGCGATGTAGAGGTATGTGTCGTCCGCGGCGATGGACGTGATCCGGGCCTTCTCTCCCGGGATCTTCAGGAGCCACGCGACCTCTTCCCCGGGCGCCAGCCGCCCCACGCGATCTTTCGTGGCGACCAGGAAAAGCCCGTCCCGGGAACTCGTGAGGGCCATCGGGGCGGCGCCGATGTCGACCGTCCCGGCGGGTTTCAAAGAGGAGGAATAGAACCGCACCATCCGGTCGCCGCCCACCACGAGGGAATCGTCCGCGTCCACCGCGATCGCCGTGACCTTCTTGAACCCGGTCTCCATCACCGCGATTTCCCGGTAGCCGATCTTCTCCTTCGGGATGACCTTGTAACGTTCCACGTCGTACTTGTACTCGTCGCCGAGGTCCGCGGGCCGGCGATCCCGGCCGGACTCACGAGAGACGAAGACGACCACACCGATGATGCCGCCGAGCACGAGCAGGACGATCACCGGAGAGAAGCGGCGAAGGAGGTGCGGGTCGGTGTGCTTCGTCATGGGGAACTGACCTCGAGGCAGACCATCTTCCGGAGATCCCTGGCGATCAGGCGTCCCGAGGCGATGGCGAGCGGCCCCCAGGCATCCGGTCCTTTCAGGATGCGTGCGGTCGCAAGAAGTTCGAACCGGTCCGGAACCGCCCGCACCAGCGAAAGATGGCCGTTGTCGTCGAGGGCGTAAATGAGGTCGTCGGCCACCAGGAACGGTCCCAGCCCGAAGGTCACCTTGACGCCGCTCGCCCAGCGGATCTCACCCTCGAGGTCCAGGCAGACGAGTTGGCCGTCCGGGCGGATGCCGTAGAGATATCCCTTGTGGAGGATGGGGGTCTGCTGGGTGGCGCCGAACACGTCCGGGGGGAGCCGGAACAGCACCTCGGGTTCGAAGCCGCCGCCGTCCACCGGCTTGATCCTCATCATCACGCTGCCGGCGTTGTATCCACCGGAGAAGAAAACCCGGCCGCCTGGAACCGGCACCGGCGTCGGCACCGTGGCGATCCCGATCTTCCAGGCGTTGGTCTGAAAGAGCAGCGCCCCCGTGCCGGCATGCACCGCGGATACCCCCCGGCTGCCGCAGTAGACGTACATCTTCGTGCCGCCGATCGTAACCGGCGCGATGGAGGCATGGGTCATCTTGAAGCCGCTCGGATTGGGCGTCTTCCACAGGACCTCCCCGCTCTCGAGATCGACGGCGAGCATCAGGACTTCCGGGCCGGCCGGGGCGAGAATCACCCGGTCGCCATCGATCAGCGGACACTGCCCGGCATACCACTGCGGCACCGTCGCCCCGTACTCGCGGACGAGGTCGATCATCCATCGCTCCTCACCGGTCTCGGCGTCGAGACAGCTCACGTGGCACTTGGGGCCCAGTCCGACGACGAAGCGATCGGTCACCGCGGGGACGGTGCGGCTCATGCCGTGGTTGCGCTTCACCTTCTGCGGATAGGAGAACCGCCAGATCTCCTCTCCGTCGTCGAAGGAGAGGCAGCGGAGAGCGTCGGCTCCGGCTTCCTGGTCATAGTCGAAGACGTAGACGCGGCCATTTCGCACCGCGGCCCCGGCGTAGCCTTCCCCGAGATCGACCGTCCAGAGTTTCCGCGGGCCCTCCGCCGGCCAGGCGTCGGCCAGCGCGCCCGGATCGGGATGAACACCGTCCAGGTTGGGACCGCGGAAGCCGGGCCAGGATCCCATGGCCCTCCCGGGGACGCCGTCCCCCCTGGTCGTCGTCCGCACCAGAGGCGGCGCATCGGCCGGATCGGGAGGGGCGGGGCGATCGTCCATGCCGGGCTCGCGGAGGACGAAACCGTCGGTGGAATCCGTGGTCAGCCAGAGCGCGAGCGCGGTGACGCCCACGAGGCCGAGGAGTACGGCGGGCAGAAGAACATGGTCGCGAGTCTGCAAGGTCGGGTCACCGTGTGGTTCAGGCACGGGTGCAGCACCACCCGAAAGCGCCGCTCATGATAGCATGTGCGGAAATCTATCCCGGGAGGTGGCCGTGCGTTCCACAATCTGCATTCTCGCTCTCACGCTCGGCCTGTTCGGTTCCGTCGCCGCGGCGGTGGGATTCCGGACGGACGGACGGGGGAGTTATCCCGACGCCGAACCGCCGGTCAGCTTCTCCGAGACGGAGAACGTGGTGTGGGCCGCGCCGATGCCGGCCTGGTCCAACGCCTCCCCGGTGGTGATCGGTGACCGGATCTTCGTCTGCGCCGAGCCGGACCTGCTGATCGCGGTGAACAAGGCCGACGGGAAAATCCTCTGGCAGCAGGCGAGCCCCATCGGCGAGGCCCTGATCAGCGAGACCCAGGCTCGGGAATCCCCCGCCAGGGCCCACAAGGACTGCGGATTCACCTCGGCCACACCGGTCAGCGACGGCAAGCGGGTCTTCGCCACGTTCGGCAGCGGGGTGACCGCCGCCTACAGCATCGACGGCAAGCGTCTCTGGATGCGGCTCGTGGAGCGCCCCCGAAACCAGTGGGGCCACTGTGCATCGCCGGTGCTGGCGGGAGGCTACCTGATCGTGCAATACGAAACCATGACCGCCCTCGATCCGGCGACCGGCGAAGAGGTCTGGCGCCAGGAGGAGGAGACATGGCCCGATCAGCGGAAGAAACGCTGGGGCACCTGCGCCGTGACGAAGATCGGCGATGTCGAGGTGCTCGTCACCGTGACCGGCCGGGTCATCCGGGCCTCCGACGGGAAAGTCCTCTTCAGGGACCTCGGCGACCTCCAGTACGCCACTCCCCTCATCGAGGATGGAGTGGTCTATTTCATCAACCAGTCGAAGGGAGTGGCGGTCCGCCTGCCGAAGAGCACGGGCGGCCGGCCGGAAAGGCTGTGGGAGACCGAGACCATCAGGGCGCGGTACTACGGCAGCGCCGCGCTCCTCGGAGGGTTCCTCTACGCGATCACCTCGAACGGCACGTTCAGCTCCTTCGACGCCGCGGACGGCACCGAGGTCTTCCGCCAGAAGCTCGACCTCAACGTGGGAGCGCCGAAGAGAGAGGCGCGAAACTCCGCCTACACCAGCGTGACCATCGCCGGCAACCTCATCTACTTCGTCGGCATGGACGGCTCCGTGGTGATCGTGAAGCCGGGGCGGGCCTACGAGGAGATCGCGCGAAACAAGGTCGAGAAGAGCGTCCGCAGCAACCCGGTCTTCGAAGGCGAGAGGATGTATCTGCGCGCCCCGGGGAATCTCTACTGCTTCGGCAAGTGAGTGCTCGTTACGCGCCGCACCGCGATGGAGTTCGGGTTGCTCGCCTCCGGGGTGATCCTCGGCGCGGGGCTGCTGCTCCTGCTCACCGCCCGGCCCGATTCACCCACGGCTCACCCGGAAAACGAGCCCGACGCCGCCCCGGATGGAACCGGCATCGTCTGGCGCTACCGGACCGGCGGCCCGATCGTTTCGAGCCCGGTGCTCGCGAACGGAATGGTGATCGTCGGCTCGAGCGACAACTTCGTGCACTGCCTCGACGCCTCGGCCGGCGAGGTGATCTGGACCTTCGATGCCGGCGACGACGTCGATGCGCCTCCGCTCGTGGTGGACGGCCGGGTCTACGTCGGTTCGGTGGACGGAGTGCTCCATGCCATCGACGCCGCGTCGGGCCAGGCGGTCTGGACCTACGCCACCGGAGACGCGATCCACGGCGGGGCGAACTTCTTCCGGGGCGCCGATGGGGCGCTTCGCGTGCTGGTGGGCAGTTACGATCGCAAGCTTCACTGTGTGGATGCGACGGGCGGGATGGTATGGACGGTCGAGGTCGGGGACTACATCAACGGCGCCCCGGCGGTGAGTGGCGACGCCGTGGTGTTCGGCGGTTGCGACGGCGAAATCCACATCGTGGATGCGCGAACCGGAGAGACCCGGCGTGACGTGGTCCTCGGAGACGGAGTCTACGTGGCGAGTTCCGTCACGGCAGGCCGGGGAATGGTCTACGCCGCCCACGTGGGTGGAGGCTGCGCGGCGGTGTCGATCGACTCCGGCGAGATCGTATGGACCTTTCAGGCGGAGGGCGACTACTTCTCCTCGCCCGCGCTCACCGACGACCTCGTGATCGTCTCCGGCCGGGACAAGCGCTTGCGCGCGCTCGACCGGTCGAGCGGAGAGGAAGTCTGGGCTTTCACCGCCCGGGACGGGATGGACAGTTCCCCGGTCGTGGTGGGCAACCGGGTGGTGGTCGGGTCGGACGACGGGCGGGTGTATGCGGTGACGCTGGAGGGCGGGCGGCCGGTCTGGGAGTTCACGCTCGGCGGGGTGATCTCAGGCACCATCGCCGCCGGAAAGAAGCTGCTTTACGTGCCCTGCGAGGATGGGACGCTCTACGCGCTGGAGTTTTCCCGGTGAAGATCGTCCAGCTCACCCCCGGTACCGGCAGCTTCCATTGCGGGGCGTGCATCCGGGACAACGCGCTCGTGACCGGTCTGCGCGAACTCGGCCACGACGCCACGCTGATTCCGCTCTATCTGCCGTTTCTGGTGGACGAGGAAGATGCCACCCGGGGCCAGCCGATCATGCTCGGCGGCATCAACATGTACCTGCAGCAGATCTCCCGAATCTTCCGGCACACCCCCCGGTGGATCGACCGCATTTTCGATGCGAGGGGACTCCTCGGACTGGCCGCGAAGAAGGCGGCGATGACCACGCCGGAGTCGCTCGGGGAGATGACACTCTCCACGCTGCGCGGCGAGTCCGGGAATCAGCGGAAGGAAGTGCGGCGGCTGGCGAAGTGGATCGGCCAGGGTGGCCGGCCGGACGTGGTGTGTCTATCGAACGCGCTGCTCGCCGGCGTGGCGCGGCAGATCCGCAAGGAGCTCGGTGAGGTGAGGATCGTCGCCACGCTGCAGGGCGAAGACGGCTTCCTCGACGGTCTCCCCGAGCCGCACCGGTCGCAGGCCTGGCAGATCGTCGGCGAGCGTTGCCGGGAGCTGGACGCGCTCATCCCGCTCTCCCGGTTCTACGCCGGGGTGATGACCAGGCGTCTCGGCGTGGATCCCGCGCGGGTCCATCCGGTGTATGCCGGGATCAACACCGCGGGGTATGAACCCGCCACCGGACCGCCGGATCCGAAGGTGATGGGTTTCCTCGCCCGGATGATTCCGGAAAAGGGCCTCCACACCCTCGTGGAGGCGTTCCTTGCGATGAAGGCCGACGACGCTGTTCCCGGCGTGCGGCTCCACGTCGCCGGGAGCATGACACCGGCGGACCAGGCATTCACCGATGACTTGAAGCGGAAGATCGAAGCGGCGGGGCACACTGCGAACGTCCGATGGCGACCGAACCTCTCACACGAGGAGAAGCTCGCGTTTCTGCGGGGTCTCACAGTCTTTTCGGTCCCGGCGACGTCCGGGGAGGCGTTCGGCCTCTACGTGATCGAGGCCATGGCGGCGGGCGTACCGGTGGTCCAACCCCGCCACGGCGCGTTCCCGGAGATCGTCGCCGATACCTCCGGCGGCGTGATCTGTCATCCGGATGACCCGCTGGACCTGGCCCGAGCGCTCACGGACCTGCTCCTCGATCCCGACCGCGCGCGAGGACTCGGGGCCGCCGGCCGGGCCGCCGTGCTCGATCGTTTCACGGTCCGCCGGATGGCGGAGGGGGTCCTCGAGGTGCTCTCGTGATTCAGGATGGTCGCGGGATGCCCACGAGGGAATACCGCGCTTTTTCGAACAGGGCATCGACCGCCTGGACATTGTCGAAAACCCCTTCCCGACGGAGAGCGGGGCATGCGCATCACCCCGGCAGGACACTCAGTCCGAGCGCGAGCGCATTCTCGCGAACCCGTGGATCGAGGCTCAGAACCTCGAGGTCGGGGAGGACGGCCCGGGCGACCAGGGCCAGAGAGAGATGAAGGGCATCCAGCGTCCGGATGGGCTCGACGGGGAACGCTCTTCGCGCGCGGGCCACCGCGTCATCGACGAGGTGAAGGACATGCCGGTGCGCCGCGGCTCGGGCCAGGGTGTGCCGGCGCCCGGCGACATCGGCCTCTTGCATGACTCCGGTGGCGACCGCCCGCACCAGGACGCGATCGCACTCGATGAGTGTCAGGTCGGAGGCGATGACCTGGTCGGCCCTGGAGAGCGCCTCCGCCACGTCGGCCCCATCCCCCTCCCCAAGCAGCCAGGAGAGCACCGCGCTGGACTCAGCGTAGAGACTCACGCGCGCTCCTCGTCGAGAAGATCGGCTGCGGACCCTTTGCCCAGCACCGGCGAAAGAGTGGGGTAGAGCTCGGGGTCGTTCGACGCCCCCACCCGCAACGACCCCTCATCCGCCAGTTCCCGGAGCCCCTCTGGGAAGGCCCGCCGGCCCGGGCGACCGACTCGCAGGTGGCCCGCATCTCAGCGACGATTTCGCCACGGTTGCTCACGTAGACCGGCCCCTTGCGCCGCACGTGGCGAAGGATCTCGCTGAGTCGATCCTTGAGCTCCCGGATGCCGACGACCTTCATGGCCACAAATGCAGCCTCATGTCCCCACATGGTCAAGAGGTCAAGAGGTCAAGAGGTCAAAAAACGGCATTCACCATTCCGGACGGTGGCGACCGCCGGGACCGGGGAGAGGTGCAGGGTAACGAGAGTGCGAACGGTTCTTCCGGGAAGGGGCGACGCGGGTCGGCGAGGGATCAGAGCTCCCGGCCGCCGTTCGCCGTCAGCGCCTTGACCGTCGCCAGACCCGTCACCGAGCCCTCGTGGATCGCCTTCAGGATCGTCCCGCCGCCGGAGAAGAAGTAGTAGTCCCGCGCGTCGACCGCCCGGATGTAGGTGCCCGGGAGCATGGTGCGAAACTCCTGCAGGGTGTCACCGCCACCGAACATCTTGTTGGCGTCTCGATTCCGGTCGATCAGCGCGTAGAGTTCCTTCGTCCCCTGTGTGAAGTGCGGGGTGAAGCCCATCACCGCGTTCACGAAGATGCTCTCCGCGTTCAGGATCTTCTCCCGGATGATGGGATCCTCGTAGGACTTCGGATCGACGTCGAGGATGTAGTTCAGTTTGGCGCCCTGCTCCAGGGACTGGATGTCGTGCACCCGGTACTGTCCGTCGAGGCGGACCTTCAGGGTATCGGACTCCACGACGAAGGCCGGCTCCAGGATCTTTCCCGGGTAGCGCTTCGATACTTCATAGAACGCGCGGGCGATCTCGATGTCATCGGGATCGATGCCCCGGATCTCGATGCCGTGCTTGACGCAGAGGTAGGCGTTGTAGATGACGCCGCCGAGGATGAGATGGTCCACGGTCTCGAGCAGCGATCGCAGCGGCCCGATCTTGGTGTCGAACTTCGAACCGGCGATGATCGCGAGGAAGGGACGGCGCGGCTCGTAGATCTGCTGGAGGCTCCTGATCTCGTGCTGCATGAGGTACCCGGCGTAGGAGGGCAGGTGCCTCGCCACCTCGACGGTGGAGGTGTGTGGCTGCCAGCTCCCGAAGGCGTCGTTCACGAAGACGTCCGCCAGACCGGCCAGTTGACGGCCGAACTCGTCCGCCTCCCGCCCCACGGCCTCCTCCCCCCGGAACCAGCGCACGTTCGGGAGGTAGATCCCGTCGATACGCCCCCTGCGGAGTTGCCGGAGGAGCAGGTTGATCGCGGAGTCGATGTTGATGAAGCCGCCCTGCTCCTTGTCCTCCTTGAAGTCGGGGACGATGAACTTCGTGTGCAGCTTCTTTTCGAGGTAGTCGACGATGGGCTGCACCGCGTACTTCGAGTCCATGTCGATCCGGCCGGTCTTCTTGTCCCGCGGCCGGCCGACGTGGGTCATGAGAATGAGTTTCCCGCCCTTGCTGAGGATGTTGAAGAGCGTCCCGAAGGTCACATCGATCCGGAAGGGGTCCTTCACGACATGCTTCTGGGCCACGTTATGATCCACACGGACCAGAACCACCTTCCCCCGCAGGTCGGCATCCTGAATCTTCGGAATAGTGCCCATGTCGCCTCCACCAGCCGGTGCCCGATACCCTCATATCGACAGGAAAGCCCTGTCAGCACACAGGACTTTCCATGAATACGTTACTGTATGCAGATGCTGCTTGAATTGAAGAACGTAAAGCGGGGCTTCGCGGGACCGATGGGCGCCGTCGACGTTCTGCGCGGAATCTCGGTTTCCGTCGAGGCCGGCAGTGCACTCGCGATCCTCGGCCCCTCCGGCTGCGGGAAGAGCACCCTGCTCTACCTGATGGGCGCCCTCGACGTGCCGACGAGCGGCCAGGTTCTCCTCGACGGCCGCGACCTCACCGACCTGACCGACGACGAACGCGCGAAGGTGCGCAACACCCGGATCGGCATCGTCTTCCAGGCCCACCACCTGCTCGCGCAACTGACGGTCCGCGAGAACGTGCTCGTGCCCGCCCTCGTCACCGGAGTCACCGATGAAGTGGAAGAACGGGCCAGGCGCCTCCTCGACCGCGTGGGCCTCGCCGACCGAATGGGCCACACCCCCTCCACCCTCTCCGGAGGGGAACGCCAACGCGTCGCGGTGGTGCGCGCGCTCGTGAACTCCCCCGGCCTGCTGCTCGCCGACGAACCGACCGGCTCCCTCGACCGCGCCACCGGCGACGCTCTCGGCGATCTCCTCCTCGAATTGAACCGTGAGGAGGGAACCGCCCTCGTGGTCGTGACCCACAGCGAGACCCTCGCCGCCCGCATGGACCGCGTGCTGACCCTGACCGACGGAAAGCTCGATCCGGCGAAGGAAAACACGTGAAGCTCCGCCGCCTGATTCTCAAGGGGCTCCTCCATCACCGGCGCACCCACCTCGCCGCGCTCGCCACGGCGGCCCTGGTGTCGGCGGTGATGATCGGGGCGCTCGGCGTGGGTGATTCGGTCCGGGAGAGTCTCGCAATCGTAGCCGATGCGAGACTGGGTCGAATCCGCTTCGCCGCCCACGCCCGCGACTGTCTGTGGCGAACAGACCTGGCGGGATCGCTCGCGCGTGAACTCGACACGACGGTGTCGTCGACCCTGCTGCTCGGCGGAACCGTCGCCCTGCCGAACGGTTCGGCGCGAGTGGCGAATGCCCAGGTGCTCGGCGTCGACGACGCGTTCTGGGCGCTCTCCCCGGGGGGCCACCCGCCCGCGGGTTCGTGGCCGGCCGGCGGCTGTGCGGTAAGCGAGCGGTTGGCGAAGCGCCTGGGACTCGTGGTCGGGACATCCATCGTCGTCCGGGTGGAGGTCCCGGCGATGGTTCCCCGGGACGCTCCGATCGGAACCGGATCGGACGCCGCCGTCACGCTGCTCCTCGAGGTGGCGGCCGTCCTCGACGCGGACGCCTTCGGCACGTTCTCCCTCCGCATCGGACAGGTCCCGCCGCCAAACGTCATCCTGCCCCGCCTGGAGCTCCAGAGGGCCGCACGGTGCCTGGGCTTCGCCAATACCCTGCTCCTCGGAGACGCGGACGAAGCCCGGGTGGCCCCGGCGGTCGCCGATTGCTTCGGGATCGAGGATACCGGCCTTCTCGTGGGTCCGGTCGCCGGCAGCGAGGCGTGGCAACTCACCTCGTCCCGGGTGTTCCTGGAGCCCGCCGCGGAGCAGGCGGGGCTCGGCCTTCCCGGCTCCTTCGGGATCCTGACCTGGCTCGTCAACGACATCTCCACCGGGACGCGGCACACCCCCTATTCGATGGTCGCCGCGCTCCCTCGCGGACACGCACCCATCCCCGACGACCTGGCCGACGACGAGATCCTGGTGAACACGTGGCTCGCCGAGGACCTCGCCGTCGCGGACGGGGACACGATCGCGCTCACGTACTACGTGGTCGGGGACGGACGGAAGCTGACCGAGCGCACCACCGAATTCCGAATCCGCGGAGTGCTTCCCATCGAGGGCGCCGCGGCGGATCGCAAGCTGATGCCGGACTTCCCCGGACTGACCGGCGCGAAGGACTGCCGCGACTGGGATCCGGGCTTCGCCCTCGACCTCTCCCGGATCCGCGACAAGGACGAAGAGTACTGGGACGAGCACGAGGGCACCCCGAAGGCGTTCATCGCGCTCACCGCCGGCCGGAAACTCTGGGGGAACCGCTTCGGGAGTCTCACCGCCGTCCGGCTGCAATCCGTCCCCGATCGCGACGCGCTCGAAGCGGCGATCCGCGCACGGCTCGATCCCGGGGCGTTCGGCCTCACCTTCGTCGATCTGGCGAAGGCGAATGAGCTGGCCCGCGCCGGGGGCATGGACTTCGGGGGCCTCTTCCTCGGCTTCAGTTTCCTGCTGCTGGCCGCGGCGCTTCTGCTGATGGGACTCGTGGTCGCGCTGAACATGGTGATGCGGCAGGAGGAGATCGCCACCCTCCTCGCGCTCGGGTTCGACGGGAAACGGATCCGGCGCCTCTTTGCCGTCGAGCACGGGATCGTCGCTCTGGTCGGTGGAATGGTCGGCGTCCCCCTCGGATACGGGCTTACCGCGGCCGCGTTGACGGCGCTCGACACGGTCTGGAGCGACCTCGCCGGTTCCCTCCGGATGTCGCTGGTCATCGACGCCGGGACGGCCACGATGGGAGCCCTCTGCGGCGCATCGATCTCGTTCGCGGTGTCCTGGCTGGTGCTGCGACGCATCGTCTCGGGATCCGTCCGGGACGCGTTCACGAAGAGCGAGGAACGGGCGGCGCGCGACGAGCGGACACGGCCCCGGCGCGGGGTGAGAGTGTGGGTCGGACCGGCGCTCGTCCTGGGTGCGATGGCGCTGGCCGCATCGTCCGGCACCGGGCGCGATCCGGCTACCGCGGGCGCATTCTTCGGATCCGGCATGTTGCTGCTCACCGGGTTCCTCTTCATCCTCGCCACGGTGCCTCTCCGCACGGGAGTGCGAGGGAGGCTGAGCGCCCGCACCCTCGCCCTTCGAAACCTGACGAGACGGCGTGGCCGAAGCATGGCGGTGATCGGCATCCTCGCCTTCGGCGTATTCATGTTCCTCGGAGTGACCGTGTTCCGTCGTGACCGACTGACCGGGCCCGGCGACCGGACCGGCGGCACCGGCGGTTTCGCGCTCGTGGGTGAGTGCACCGTGGCCATCGTCCACGACCTGAACTCGCCCGAGGGCCGGAAGTTCTTCGCTCTGACCGAGGAGGATCTCGCGGGCGTGCGCGTCGTTCGCCTGCGTGTGCGGACGGGGGACGACGCAACCTGCCGCAGCCTGACCCGGGCGCAGACCCCGGAACTCGTTGCGGTCGATCCGGCGGAACTCGAGGGCCGCTTCACCTTCGTCAAGGGCGCAAGCGACTGGACGGTTCTGGCCGGTTCGGAAGACGATGAAGCCGTCCCGGCCGTCATCGATCAGGCCACCTTCTGGACGCTCGGGAAAGGCCTCGGCGACGAGTTCACGATGACCGGCGAAGAGGGGCGGCCCTTCGAGGTGCGGATCGCCGGAGTCATCGACAACGCGATCCTGCATGGGCAACTCATCATCTCCGAGTCGGAGTATCTGCGCCGCTTCCCATCCGAGGGGGGATACCGCCGGTTCCTGGTCGATGCTCCGGAGAGCCGGAGGGAGAAGGTCGCCGCCCTCCTCACGCGGCAGCTCACGGACCGGGGCATCGCGCTCGAGAAGAGCGAGGCGCGGCTGAACGCATTCAACGCCGTGGAGAATACCTACCTCGGTATCTTCCAGGCGCTCGGCGGGATCGGGCTGCTGCTCGGCAGCGCCGGCCTGGCGCTGGTGGTCTCGCGCAACGTCCTTCAGCGCCGCGCGGAGCTCGCCCTGCTCGGTGCGGTCGGCTTTACCCGCGGCCGGATCGTCCGCCTGGTCAATGCGGAGAACGCGATCCTCCTCGGCCTCGGCCTGCTGGCCGGACTGGCCGCCTCGGCGGTGAGTCTGATCCCCGCGATCCTCACCCCGGGGGCGGAATTCGCCACGCCGGGCATGGGTCTGGTGCTGTTCGGACTCGGAGCCGGCGGGTCGATTTTCACGTGGGTGGCCACGCGTGCAACGCTCTCCGGCAACCTGCTCGACAACCTTCGAGAGGAGTAGCGGGGCGCTTCAGGTTTGCAGTTCCCTCCGGAGCCGCTACTCTCTCACGCAAGCAACGGTCTCTCCCAATCCCCCGAGGAGGTCCCACCATGAGTCTCCGCTCGGTCTGCAGGCTGTTTCTGACGGTCGCGCTTCTGCTCGCCGTCACCGGCGCCGGCGCCCTCGCTGACGACTGGCCGCAGTTTCGGGGGGTGAATCGCAGTGGGATCTCCAGCGAGAGTGGGCTGCTGAAGAAGTGGCCGGCCGCGGGACCGAAGCTGCTCTGGCAGTACGACAAGCTCGGCGACGGCTACTCCAGCGCGGCCGTCGTCGGTGACCGGGTCTACACCGCCGGGGGAAAGAACGGCAACGTGACGGTCACCGCGCTCGACACCGACGGCAAGATGGTGTGGGAGACGTCGATCGGCGGGACCGGCGGTGGCCGGTACGCCGGATCGCGCGCGACACCGACCGTCGATGGCGCCTACCTCTACATGCTCGGCGACAACGGGGACCTCGCCTGCCTGAAGACGGCGGACGGCACGGTGGTCTGGTCGAAGAACATCCTCGCCACCTACGGAGCGAGCAACATCCGGTGGAAGCTCGCGGAGTCACCCCTGATCGACGGCGACCGCGTCATCTGTTCACCCGGCGGGCAGGCGGCCATGGTGGCGTTCGACAAGTTGACCGGCAAGGAGGTCTGGAAGTCGGAACCGGTGGACGACACCACCGGCTATGCCGCGGCGCTCGTGGTCGAGCACGGTGGACTGCGGCAGATCGTCGGCCATTCCTCGGGGCACATCTTCGGTGTCCGGGCGAAAGACGGGAAGCTCCTCTGGAAGCAGGAGCAGAAGAACCGTTACGGCGTCAACGCCACGACGATCGTCTTCGACAAGGGCATCATCTTCTCTTCCTGCGGCTACGGGTGGGGCAGCCAGGCGCTGAAGTTGACGGTCCGCGGCGACAAGGCCTCTGTGCAGCAGCTCTGGACGCTGAAGGACCTCGACGACCACTTCGGCGGCGTCGTGCTGGTGAAGGGCATCATATTCGGGACGGCCACGCGGGGCTCACTCTTCGCCGTGAGACTGTCGAGTGGCAAGGTGGGCTACAAGAGCGGAGATGTCGGCAAGTCCTCGAACATCTACGCCGACGGACGTCTCTACTGCCAGGGCCACGATGGCCGGATCCAACTCGTCAATCCGGGAGATGGCAAGGTGATCAGCTCGTTCACCGAGAAGCCGGCGGTGAAGGGTCAACTCTGGGCCCACCCGGCGATCGCCAATGGCCGGCTCTACATCCGCAACGGCGGAACACTCAAGGTTTTCAAGATCAAGGGACGCTGAGCGGTTGCCCATGTTCAAAACGAGTCTGACGATCTTTCTGGCCCTCGCCTTGTTCGCACTTCCCGGGTCGGTCCTGGGGCAGACGGAGAGTGAACTCGAGGAGGCGATCGCTTCCGCCTCCCCGCCCGTCACCACGAACCTGGGTACCGTGGAGGTCACCGCGAGGAAATGGGTGGAGGATGCGATCGACGTTCCGCAGAGCATCACCGTCATTCCGGCATCGTTGATCGATGCGGCCGGGCTGCGAACCCTGCGGGAGGCCTCGATCTACGTCCCCAACACCAACCTGGTGGAGTTCTCGGCGCGCCGGCTGTCGTTCCCCTTCGTGCGCGGGATCGGCTCGGGCCAGGGCGACCCGGCGGTGAGCACCTATCTCGACGGTGTGCCGCAACTGTTCCCGGGGGGCGCGAACTTCCCGCTGCTGAATGTCTCCCGTATCGAGTTCCTGCGCGGGCCCCAGGGCACGCTCTACGGACGCAACGCGCTGGGCGGCCTGGTTCACGTGATCACCCGAAAGCCCCCTGCCGTGCCCGGGATCGACGCTTACGCGACGCTCGGCAACTACCGATTCCGCGAACTCGGCGTCGTCCTCGGCGGGCCGATCGTGGACGACGCTCTCAGCGGGAGTCTGGCCGGCCTTCTGCAGCAGCGGGACGGTTTTACGAGAAACGACCTGACCGGACGCCTGGTGGACGACCGTGACACCTTCTTCGGGCAGGGGCAACTCCTGTGGACGCCCGACGATCGCAACGAGTTCCGGTTGAGCATCATCGGAGAACGCACGCGGGACGGTGGCTTTGCGCTCTCGGATCTCGAGGGCTTGCGGGACCGGCCGTGGCGGATCTTCCAGGACTTCGAAGGTGTCACCGAGCGGAATGCGTTCCTGCCGGCGCTGACCTGGACCCATGCCGGAGACGATCTCGCCTTCACCTCGATCACCTCGTTTCAGTATCAGGACGTCTTCGAGACCTCCGACTTCGACTTCTCGGCGCTCGACGGCGTGCGGCGGCGCACGGAAGAAACCTATGGCGCATTCGTGCAGGAGTTGCGGGTCTCCTCCGCGCCGGGGGCCGAGGTGGCGCTCGGTGAGGGCGCCCGGCTGAAGTGGCTCGCCGGCCTGCTTTTCTTCCATGCCGACTCGGACCGGAGCGCCGACAACGAGTACCGGCCGGGGGGAGTGGGGATCATCGTCCCGGCAGCGGGGATCGACCAGAGCACCGGCGACTTCACCGATCAGGGGTTGGGGCTGTTCGGGCAGGCGACGGTGACGGTGTTCGAGACACTCGACATCGGCGCGGGTCTCCGGTTCGACTCAGAGAAGAAGAGCGCGTCGTTGCGCCGGACGTTCGTTTCGGGGGGCTTCCCGATTCCGGTGAGTTCAGGGCGGTACGACGAGAGGTACAGCGAAGTCCTCCCCCGCTTCGATCTCGGCTGGCGTGCGGGCGAAGGAATCATGCTGTACGCCCTCGCCGCCAGGGGGTTCAAGGCCGGAGGCTTCAATCTCGATGCTCCGGACGGGCAGATTCCGTTTACGCCGGAGACGAGTTGGACGTACGAGGGAGGCATCAAGACCGAGTTCCTCGACGGTCGGCTTCGCGCCAGCGCGGCGCTCTTCTACATCGACTGGGACGATATGCAGCAGAGCCGGTTCGATGCGATGGTCGGCGGATATGTGACGAATGCCGGGGAGGCCACCAGCCGCGGAGTGGAACTCGAGGTTCTGGGGCGCCCCATGGATGGTCTCGACCTCTTCGCCACCTTCGGCAGCGCCGACACCGAGTTCGAATCGTTCGTCGATCAGTACGGAGTCGATGTCAGCGGAAAGTCGCTGCCTTTTGCGCCGCGGACCACGTTCAGTGCGGGCATCCAGTGGACCGGCGAGATCCGCGACGGAGTGCGGTTCCATCTCGGCGGAGAGTACGCGGCGACGGGGAAGTTCTACTACGACGCCGGAAACCGGGAGGGCGAGCAGTACGCCCTGGCCAATTTCCGCGCGGGTCTCTCGGGGGAACACTGGCGGGTGCAGGTCTGGCTCCGCAACGCGTTCGCGAGCGCCTATGTCCCGGTGGCGTTCCAGCCGAACCCGGCGGACCCGGGCAGGTTCGTCGGGGAAACCGGAGCGCCGCGGACGTTCGGGCTGACGCTCACGGTGACGTTCTAGGTCGCGTCCTTCCCGCCCCCCTCGGAGGGGCTTCCGACACTCTGCCTGAGACGGGTTGAGGGAGTGAACCGAGTGGAGGGGGTGTAAAGGGAGCGCCGGAGGGACCGGCACAAGCGGTTCGCCACATTGGCGAGGACACCCGCTTGGTGGACCGCAGCATCTGCGCGCCGTCCCTCCTCGCGTCCGCATCCACTCTTGCGAGCAGACGGAGGAAAGCCCTTTCGAGTTCCCTCCATCCCTCTATATGGCGCGAATTCCGGCCCTGGGGACGCTCCGGTCCCCTTTTTTGAAAGAAAGAGGGTCTGCCCCTTTTCTGACCGCCCATAAAAGCTCGAAGGAAAACCACCTCTCTCCGCGAAAATGGGGTCTGGCCCCGTGGAGGAACCGCGATGAAGACGTTCATTCCCGTACTGTTTAGCCTGCTCCTGGCCGGCTGCGCCTCGACTCCCGAGCCGGAGCCGGAATACGACCGTCCCCTTCCAGCCGGCAACTCCGCGCTGGTCCGCATCTATCCCGGGGACCTGATCCCCAGTCCCGGGACCGCCTACCAGCAGCGGAACGAGGACCTGATCGCGGCCATCGACCAGAGCCTGTTGTGGTTCATGGCCCCATCCACGGAGCAGTTCTTCCCCTTCGAGGACATCTGCACCCACGACCAGGCCCAGGCCAGCCTGATCGCGTTCCGGGAGTTGCTCCTTTCCGGGCTGAGCCCCACGGAGTTCACGCGCGAGCTCTGGCGGAAGTTCGAGATGTATCGCTCGGTCGGCTGGAACGGGCAGGGGACGGTCCTCTTCACCGGGTACTACGCACCGGAGTTCCGGGCGAGCCGGGTACAGGCGCCGGGCTTCGATCATCCGCTCTACCGCCGGCCGCCGGACCTGGTGACGGACCCCGACACCGGCCGGCCGCTCGGCCGGAAGACCGCGAGCGGCGCCCTCGCCCGCTACCCCACCCGGCGGGAGATCGAGGAAGGCAATCTGCTGGCGGGAACCGAACTCGTCTGGCTCGAGGACGAGTTCGCGACCTACATCGTGCAGGTCAACGGTTCCGCGAAGCTGACCCTGACCGACAAGACCGTCATCTACGTGGGCTATGACGGGAAGACCGACCGGGAGTACAAGGGCCTCGGCACCATGGCCGTCGAGGAAGGCCTGATCGCACCCGAGAACCTGAACCTCCCCGCCCTGACCGAGGCCTGGCGCCGCAATCCAGCACTCGTCCGGAAGCTGATGTACGGCAACGAGAGCTACGTCTTCTTCACCGAGTACGACGGCTCCAACTGGCCGGCCGGGTCGCTGGGCGTCCAGGTCACCCCGCAGGCCACCCTCGCCACCGACAAGAAGATCTACCCGCGCGGCGGCGTCGTCCTCGTGCACACCACCCTCGCGAGCACGACCCGCGGATCGCCGGAGTTCCTTCGTTTCATGCTCTACCAGGACACCGGCGGAGCGATCCGCGCGCCGGGCCGCGCCGACATCTTCATGGGAGTCGGGCCCGCCGCGGAGACGCTGGCCGGCGGACAATACGCCGAAGGCGCGCTCTACTATTACATTCTGAAGCCCGAACTCGTCCCACAGTACCTCGAGGGGAGATAGCGATGCTCACGCCCGAAACCGCCATGCTCCATGTGATCGACGTGCAGGGGCGGCTGGCGGAGATCGTCGCCGACTCGGAGGACATCCGCCGGAACATCGTCCGCCTGATCGAGGGGACGCGACTGTTCTCCATGCCCCTCCTCGCGACGGAGCAGGTACCGGAGAAGCTCGGCGCCACCGTCCCGGAGGTGAAGGCCGCTCTCGGCGAGGCCGATCTTCCCACCAAGGAGACGTTTTCCTGCTGGCAGGACGACGGTATGCGCGAGGCCTTCGCCGCGGCGGGCCGGAAACAGATCCTGGTCTGCGGCATCGAATGCCACGTCTGCGTCTACCAGACCGTCCGCGACCTGATCACCGCCGACTACGAGGTCCATCTCGTCGTGGATGCGGTTTCCTCCCGAAGCCCGCAGAACAAGGAGATCGCGGTCCGCCGCATGGAGCGCATGGGCGCCCACCTGACCACGACCGAGATGGCGCTCTTCGAGCTGAAGTTCGACTGCACGGGGGAGACGTTCCGGAAGCTGTCGAAGCTGGTGAAGTGACCTGGACCTCCGCCGAGAGGGCCGAGCCTGGACTTCTGAAGAATCCCGACCGCGGTATGCCCTCCTGCCCGACAAGCTCGAGCTGATCCAGGGCCGCCTGCTCTGGTCGGAAGAGGAGAGATTGACCCTCCTCGCGCTCCTGCTCCAGAACATCGGGATCGATCAGGCCGTCAGCCTCGACGAAGCCGAGACGTGGCGCTCGGCTGAGTCACCGGATCCGACAGTCCACCCGATCGAGCACGGGATTGCTCCGGGTCGGATGTTCAGAGTCCGGCGAAATGATCCTGCCTCCCTAGATCGCACCCACCGGGATCGTCACCACGCCATCGCCCAGCGGCAGCGACGACTCCACCAGGCAGATTACACCCCCCGGTCCAACGGCCCGATCCAGCCTGGCGAGCGTCCGGAAGTGCCGCACTGCATCTCTTGTCGGGGATGCCGACTTCTTGAACTCGAGGGGATAGATTACGTCGTCCTGCACGATGAGCAGGTCGATCTCCTTCTGGTCCTTGTCCCGGTAGAAGTAGAAGGGGGCGCGGCGGCCCTGGTGCCACCATGACTTCAGCAATTCGCTGAAGATCCATGTTTCGAGGATGGCCCCCGAGGCGGCGCCGGCCTCGAGAGTCTCAGGACTGGTCCATTCGGTCAGCCAGGCGGCCAGCCCGGTGTCCAGGAAGTAGAGCTTCGGGGACTTGACCAGGCGCTTTGTCACGTTGGTGTGGTACGGCTCCAGGAGTCGGACGATGCCCGAAGCCTCGAGGATCGAAAGCCAACTCTTCGCCGTGTTCGGGGCCACGCCTGCATCCCGGGCGAGCTCAGCGACGTTCAGCAACTGAGCAGTACGAGCTGCGGATGCCCGGACGAAACGCAGGAAGGCCGTCTCGTCACCCACTCGAGCCAGGTCACGCACATCGCGCTGCAGATACGTCTGAACATACGAGCTGTAGTACAGGTTGCGATCCAGTCCCTGATCGGCCGCCAGGGCCGGATACGAGCCTCGCCAGATGCGTGCGTAGAGATCGGGGAGCGGCAGATCCGCAGCGTCCGCGAGTCTTGGCGCCAGGACCTCGGGCGTCGGGAGGAACGGACCCGGATCCGCCCCCGCTCCATCCCGCTCACGACGTGACAGGCCGAGCAACTGTGCAATGCCGACCAGGCCCGCCAGGGACTCTGAGACTTCGTGCATGAGGTGAAACTGCTGTGAGCCCGTCAGCCAGAAACGGCCGGACCGGCGATCCTCATCCACGGCCATCTTGATGAAGGGGAGCAGCGCCGGGGCGTACTGGATCTCGTCGATGAGGAGCGGACCCGGATAGCGTTGCATGAACAGGGCGGGATCCCGGCGCGCGAGTTCGAGGATCAACGGATCGTCGAGGCTGATGTAGGTGCGCTGGTCTCCGCTGATCTCTCTCAGAAACGTCGTCTTGCCGACCTGACGGGCTCCCGTGACCAGCATCACCGGGAAATGATCCGACGCACTCCGGAAATGTCGCTCAAGTGTGCGATGAATGTACACAGTCGATTCCTCGTCCAAAATGCGATCTGACTGGATTTTAGACGAACATCGATGCGAAGTCAATGCGCTTGCGTCTATTATGCAGCCACTCCGCTGATTGGCCGCTCTCGTCGCAGGCGCTGTGCCGAAGCTACCGAGCCAGGCTCATTTCGCCTGCCCCCTCCTTCAGTATCCGACCGGTACCCCGATCGCGAGAAGAACGGCACGTTCGACCTCGGCTAATCGTCGATCCGAAAGCGAACCTCCCAGCGGATGGAGTTCGAGCAAGTCCCGCGGCAGCGTCGTGATCTGCTCACACTTCAGGATGGAGGGTGCTGATGCGCCCCCCTCCCTCCGGCGGAGCCGAACATGAGTTGGTGCCTTGCGCAACCGGGTGGTGAGAGGGACCACGATCACATCAGATGCGCGCTCGTTCCGATAGTCCGGGGAGAGTACGAGGACCGGCCGGAGCTTGTCCAGTCGAGCCTGGTAGAGGTGCCCGCGGCGAAGAGCCTCCGGCCTGGATGTGGAAAGATCAGTCGTCATACCGGAGCTCGCGGGCGGCGTCACCGCTCGCTCGTGCGATCGCGTCGTCCTCGGCCAGCTCTTTCCCATCGAGCGAGCTGTAGTACGCAATCGTCTCCTCCCGGAGAAGGTCGGCGCCTCGTCCACGCGCTCCCCGGCGGACCCAGTCTTCGATCACCGCGCTCCGAGTTCCGGAGGGCCGTCGCCGGGCCTCCCGGTCGATCCGCTGCAGCAGTTCCTCGGACAGGGTGATGCTGATCTTCGCTTTTGGCATCGCACTCATCATCCTACCATATGTCCTACCCCTGTCCAGCAGCTGAAGGGACGCTTTCACCCTGTACTCCTGACGTTCAAGATCTTCGCGGCGCCCGCAGATTCTGGGTGACGCTCCCGGACCGCCAGCACGGTCGCCCGGAGGTCGACCCTCCATTGCGGCTGGGCCGCGCTGTGTCAGGAGAGCCGGATTTCATCCCCGAGGGTCAGTGAGTCTGCGCCCACCTGCGGATTTCGGGGAGCACGAGTTCCTGGAAGACGATCTTCACGCATGCGGCAATGGGGATGCAGAGGATCATCCCGTAGAGCCCCCCCACCGCGCCGCCGATGAAGACCACCACCAGGATAGCCACCGGATTCATCTCCATGCTCTTGCCCTGGATCTGCGGGGTGAGGATCCAGCCCTCGATGAACTGCACGACGCCGAACACGACGCTGGGCCAGATCACCACCACCCAGAGGCTGAATCCGGCCGGATTCGTGCCGGTGGTGCGGTCGAGGTAGGCGAGCAGAATCGCCAGCGGCCAGACAACGCCCCCCACGTACGGGATCAGCGACAGCGCTCCCGCGGCCAACCCGAGGAGCAAGGCGTACGGCACTCCGCAGATCCACCAGCCGATCCAGAACATCACCGCCATGATCCCGCTGATGATGAGCCTCTCGCGGAAGTAGGCGCTGACCACACCGTCCATCCGGCCGGCGATGTGCGCCACCTGCTCCTTGTGGCTCGCGGGGATGTACCCGTCGAACGCCTGCGTGAGCGGCCCGAACTTCCAGGCGAAGTAGAAGAAGTAGAACGGGATCAGGATCGCCATCAGGCCGACGTAGAGCATCGCCCCGGCCACGGACTCGATCAGTCCGGCGAGATGTCCGGTGCCGGCGATCACGTACTTGATGATCGCCGCGCCTTTCCCGGCCGGGTCGGCCTCGAAATCGACCTTGAACCCGACCAGGCTCGCGTCGATCTCATTCGTCAGGTTGCTGATATCCAGGCCGAATTGCTCGGCGACGCGCTCGCTGAGGGCGGTGAGTTGCCCCGGGAGCTTCTCCACGAGCGCGGTGAGTTCATCGATGATGATCGGCACCAATCCGAGCCCGAGCAGAAGCAGAACGAGCAGGACGAGGACGATCAGTCCCGCGATGGTCGCCGGCCGTGGCAGGCTGAAGCGGCGCTCGCACCAGGTGATCAGCGGGTGGAAGAGGTACGCCAGGAACAGCGCGATCAGCAGCGGCGTGAAGATGCCTCGCAGATAGTAGCCGAACCACACCAGGAACACGACGAGGCCGATGATCACGAGGTCCCGCACCCAGTTGACGTGCCAGAGGTGCGGCCCCTGGCCTTTGGCTCCACAATGGTGCGGACCCCGGCCACCGGCTCCCGTCGTCTCGGGGATGGGTTCAGGCCCTTTCTTCGCCACGCAAAGAGCATAGCGGCGAGACGGCCCCGGCTTCAAGAGTACTCGCGCCGTGAATGGTACAGCGACCCATTCCGGTCTTCGAGGCGTGCGCCCACGCCGCGAAGTTGCTCTTGCGCCGGAGATCTCAGCCCGGCTGGGCCTTCCGGCTCTCCATCCGTCGGATCTTCATGATCAGCGCCACCATCAGGCAGGCGATGATGGCCAGCGCGAAGCCCATGCCCTTGCGGCGGTAGGCCCGTTCCCCGAACGCCAGCTCCGCCAGGTTCTGGGCCCGCTCCGCATAGATGAGCCCTCCCGGCTCCTCCCGGGTGCCCTGCAATTCGGCCATCATCTGCGCCGGGTCGAAAGCATGCACCATGACCCTCGCACGGATGAGGTGGTCCCGGGCCCGCGTCAACTCGAGACGCGCCTTCGTCAGGTCCATGCCGTAGTTCTCCGCCGCGGCCACGGTCTCCTCCACGGCATCGATCCTCGCTTTCAGGCCGAGAATCCCGTCGAGGAAGCCCTGGGCATCCGCCCGGTAGGCCGGGAGCGGAGTCCAGCCGGCGACGGTTTCCCCCCGGGCGATGCCGGCGAGCAGAGCATCACCCGGAGGAACGATCCGGTGATGTCCGTGGCAGGTCGCACACTCGGGGAACCCGGCGGTGTCGAGGTCCTTGCGGATTTCGCTCGGCGTGAAGAGTTCCGCCGGCCGCGAGTGGCATTGGGCGCAGACCGTGGCCACGGCCCGGACCTCCGGAGGCGTGGCGCCGTGGTTGCCGTGGCAGTCGTTGCAGGTGGGGGCGGAGAGGTCGCCGTTCTCGGTCATCGCGGCGTAGTGCACGCTCTCCGTGTACCGGCTCTGCTGGTCCGTGGGGAGGGGAAGGCTGGTGCCGTCGGGGGCGCTGATCTCATAGCCCTTCATCTGCTCCGGGTCGGAGTGGCACCGGCCGCAGGTCTCGGCGACGTTCAGGGGATGAACGCTCGAGCGGGAGTCGGAAGCCGGCAGGATCAGGTGATCGGCGTGGCAGGAAGAACAGACGGCCACCTTTTCATCCCCCTTCGCCAGCCGCTGCCCGTGAATGCTCGTCCGGTACTCGATCAACTGGTCCACGCGCACGCGGGCGGAGGTGAAAGCGCGCATGTAAGTCAGATCGGAGTGGCAGCGGGCGCAGGTTTCGGGCACGCGGGCCGGGTGGACGGGAGAGGACTCGTCGCTCGGAGCCGCAAACCCGTGGGTACCGTGACAGGAGGTGCAGGCTGGCGTCTCGAAGCCCTCGACGGGGCTGATGCTGCCGTGGACGCTCCTATTGAACCGGTCGGCCTGCCCGGTGGCGAGGTCCGCGGCGCCGAACCCGGCCATGCGCGACGGATCATCGTGACAGTTCCCACAGACCTCCGGTTGATCGGCGGACTTGATCTTTCCCCGGAATCCGTTCTTCCGGCTGTGGGCCTGCATGAACTCGTCGCTGTTCCTGCCGCCGTGACAGTCGATGCACCCGAGTCCCGCTTTCGCATGGACGCCGTCCTTGAATCGCTCGGCCGGAATGCGGGCGCGCTCCTCCATCGTGTCGTCGATGTGGCAACCGATACAGCCATTACTTTCCGCCCGGACGACGACCGGGAACAGAAAAGTGAGCCACAGGGCCAACACCACACCGGATGTTCTCACGGCGCACCTCCTCATTTCATCACCCGTCCCAGGATGGTGAAGACGATGAGCCAGACGAGCACCAGGGATCCCGCCACCCTGACGAGCAGGAACCGCTTGCCCCGGTCGATCAGGGGGAGGAAGAAGAAGGCTGCTCCGACCAGAGTGAAACACAACACCCCCACCTGCTCGCCCACGAGCCAGTCGATGCCGAAGATGTGGCCGGGCAGGAGTTTCAGTGAGTAGAACATCGCCAGGAAGTACCACTCCGGTCTGAGGCCCGCCGGCGTCGCCCCGAAGAGATCGGCCTTCTCTCCCAGCTCCAGCTTGACGAAGAACCCGTCGCCCTCCGGCGCGAGCGCGGCGAGCCCGGCCAGGAGGCCGAGAACCCCCAGCCAGCCGACCATATCGCGCAGCATGAAGTTCGGCAGGAAAGGCATGGTGCGCGCCGGCTTGCCCGCGCTCGCCTTCTCCACACTCTCGGGAACGCTCATGCCGTGGCGCTGTACGAGGAAGAGGTGGACGCCGAGAAGGAGCGTGAACATGGCCGGCAGGATCGCGATGTGGAGCCCGTAAAAGCGCGAGAGGGTAGCGCCGGTCACTTCCTCTCCCCCGCGCATGACCTGGACGATCGTGTCCCCGATGAACGGCACCGCGCCGGGAATCTCCGTCCCCACGCGAGTGGCGAAGTAGGAGAGCTCGTTCCAGGGCAGCAGGTATCCGCTGAACCCGAAACCCAGGAAGAGGAGGAGCATCGCGAACCCGGTAAACCACGTCCCTTCCCGGGGCTTCCGATAGGCCCGGAGGAAGAGCACGCTGAAGAGGTGGATCATCGCCACCAGGATGATCAAGTTCGCGGTCCAGCCATGGATCGCGCGGATCAGCCAGCCGAATTCCACCTCGCCGGTGATGAAACGGACGCTCTCGTAGGCTTCCTCGGGGCTCGGCCGGTAGTACAGGGTGAGCAGGATCCCGGTGATCGCCTGAACCCCGAACAGGAACAACGTGGTCCCGCCGAAGTAGTACCAGATGGAGTGCCGGTGGATGGGAACCTGCTTGTGGGTTCCCAGCGCTCTGATGTCCCCGAGGCCGACGCGCTCGTCCAGCCATTGGATCAGGCCCTTCAGACGCTGCGCCATCAGGCCGACCTCCCCTTCGAGACGAGCAGGGTCTTCTTCCCGCTCTCGTCCTCACGCTCGTGAACTTCGAACTCCTCGAGCGGACGGGGCGGAGGAGTGCCGGGAATGTTCCGGCCGTTCAGGTCGAAGAGGCCGTTGTGACAGGGACACCAGATCTGGTTCGATTCCGCCTGGAACCGCACGGTACAGGAGAGGTGGGTGCAGACCGCGCTGAAGGCCTTCCACTGACCGCCGGGACCCTTGACCAGAATCCCGGGCCGACTGCCGAACACGAAGATGCGCGTCTCCGGATCCACCTGCGCGGGGTCGTCCGGGTCCAGCACCACCGATCTCGTCCCCGGCCCGCTCCGGACCGGAGGAATCAGGTATCGGGCCACGGGGTACAGGACCGCGGCGGCGAGCCCCGTGAACCCGAGCCCGATGACCATGTCGAGAAAGGATCGGCGAGAACGCAGAGTTGGATCTCGGTCCATCCGGCTCCTCCGGGCGAAGACACAAGCTACTCAAGAATCAAGAAAACGGAGCATACCAAGAATACAAATCGTGCGCATTCGCGAATGCCTGCGGTCCGGGAAGAAGATTGCGAGGCTGGATCGTCTCGCTGGATTCCGCTGACTCGTTCCCGGGGAAGTGCACGCGGATGCGGCGGAAAGCCGACCCGGACAGGGTCTTCGCGGCACCGCGGCGGGGCGGCGGCCACCTCGACGGAACCGTCATCCGGGCGGGGTGGTGCAGCCGGCGGACTCATCAAGGATGAGATGCATTCTCCTTCCCGGATCATCGGGTAGAAACAGCGCCACCGTGCGCTTCCCGATCACCTCACTGCTGGCCGTCGCCACCCTGGCCCTGCTTCTCGCGACTCCCTCCGGGGCCGCTCCGGAGAGCGGATGGGAAACAATTCTCCTCCCGGTGACCGTCCGGGACGAGGGGGAGGGCCGGGTCCGCATGGTCTCGCTCGCCATGGGAAGCGAGTGGGGCCTCGCCCGCGGGCAGCGTGGGAAGTTCTCGTCGCGCCGCGACCAGGTGCGTGGGCTCGACTTCGTGGAGCAGGGCTGGATCGAGATCGTCTCGGTCACCGCCGGGTCGGCCCAGGCTCGAGTGACGCTCGACAATCCGGAACTCGAGATCTAGACCGGCGACCTCGTCGCATTCTCGGGCCGAGTGCCCCGCCTCGCCTGGCGAAGTCCACTCTGGTCGCTCTTCAGGCTGTCCATCGAGCTCACGGATCTCGACGGGGAGTTGTTCGTTTCTTCGGAAGAGTTGGCCGAGCGGGATTCCCGGGAGCTGTATCAAGGCCTGGTCGCGCGGATGCGGGAGGCGAAGACAGTGGTGCAGCAGAGTCGATGGGAGCGATTCCGCGGCCGGCCCGAGCCGGCGGTCGACATCATGCTCCGCGCTCGCGACATTGTCGCGGACTCCGGGGCCCGGGACCTGATCGCCCGGGTCCTGTTCGAAACCAGCCTGGCGCCGGAGGCCGCCGGTCGATTGCCGGATGCCCTCACCGCCCGCCGCCGGGCAGTCACCGCCTGCGAAGGAATGCGCGCCGTGCTCGGCGGAGGAGAAGCGGCCGAAGAGAAGTTCCTCCGCTCGAAGATCGAGGTCTACGAATCGATGATCGGCCTCCTCGGCCGGATGGTGAGCGCGGAGCGGGACCCCGGGGAGGGCCGGCGTCTGATCGGCGAAGCCCTGAAGAAGGGGGCCACGGAGATCGAGGGGACGGGATCCGAGGAGGTCGACCGGGTTCTCGCAAGGATCAAGGAAGCGCAGAAAGAGATCACGCGGCTCAGCCAGGAGCAGTCCGAGGCACTCGCGGCGGGCAACCCCGAGCGGGCCGCGAAGCTCGGCGAGGTCATCGCGCGCAGCGAAGAGGATCTGGGCCGGCTCTATCTCGACATCAAGTCGGCCGACCCGGACCTCGATGCGCGCCTGGGCTTCTTCGATCCGCGGGAGATCGACCTGATGGACGCGCCCGGAAACCCGAGGCTCGTCGTCTACTTCGTCGGCGAGAAGAGCCTGCTGCTCTGGGTCTTCTCCGCGGAAGGGTTCCTCGAGTGGAAGGAATACCCCATCGGCCGTGCTCTGCAGCCGCTTCGACGCCGCCGGCACACCGGTGGGGAAGGTCACCGATTTCTTCACCGACCAGCCCCTGCTCTGCTTCCGGGTCGAGTCGAGCGCCCCGGTCCCCGCGGGAACGAAGCTGGTCCCGGGGCTGGCCCGGGCGAAGGGAGGGGCGAAGGGCACCGGGCACAGTCTGGACCGGTTTGAAGACTGGGTGTTCATCTCCGGATCCCGGTCCTGGGAAGCTTCCGCCGGCGATCCGGTCAACGGCGGTTTCCTGACGAACCAACTGGTCAGCGCCCTGGCCACCTCCGGGGGCGAATCCTGGGCGGAGATCCTGACCAGGGTTCGCCAGGGGATCCATCGGTTGAACCCGGGCCAGACCCCGGGAGTGGAGGGAGCGACCAGGCGTTACCCCTTCTCGCTGGCCGAGGCCTCCGCGGATACCCCCTACCTCCGCCCCACCATGACGGTGGTGGGCGCGATCGCGAAGGGTACGGCCCGTGCGCCCACTCCGCAGACAATCCGCAAGAACAGCGGCCGCGCGGGAACGGACGAGGCCCTGGTGGCCGGGCTGGCCAGCCTGTACGGGGAGCAGATCGGAGCGATCTTCGACGTCTATCCTCCCATCGGCCCCGGCGGCAAGCCCAGGGGACGGGTCACGCTGACGGGTCAGGTTTCAACCTCGTACGCCGCGGACGGCGAGGGGCGGCCGGTGGGGCAGGCGCAACACGCCATCGGGAAGATCGTCTCCGGCACCGTCAAACGCGGCGGCACCCTGATGACCTTCTTCAAGGGCACGAGCGCGGAACTCGTGAAGAAAACCCGGGACTGGGCGGCGGAAAGCGTCTGGGTGGACTGCCGCTGACCGCGGGGAGAGGGAGGTGGAACTCGAGATTCCCGGGGGGACGGTCCGGATCGAGGTCGAAGTTGAGCGGCAGGTCTTTACTCCGGACTACACCGTTCAGGCCGCCGCCCCCCCCGCGGTGTGCAAGGTCCGGTGACCTGTATCGTCAGTTGACCATCTTCAGACTCGATGGTGGAGATGAACGCTTTACCTGACCGTCGTCATTGCCATTTAGCCCGGTCCCCGCCTCCCCTTCTTCTGCTTCTGCTTCTGCTTCTGCTGTTTCCTTGCTCTCGTCCAGGAGTCCCTCAAGGTCACCGTGCGGTTGAACACCAGGTGGTCCTTCGTCGAGTCGGTGTCCGCGCAGAAGTAGCCGAGCCGCTCGAACTGCACGCGGTCGCCCGGGTTGGCATCGGCCAGGGTCGGCTCCACCATCGCCTCCGGCACGACCTTGACCGAATCGGGGTTCAGGTCGGCGACGAAATCGCCATCCGCCTCGGGGTCTTCGGAGAGGAAGAGGTGGTTGTAGAGGCGGACCTCGGCCCTCGCCGCGTGCTTCGCCGAAACCCAGTGCAGCGTGGCCTTGACCCGCCGGCCGTCCGGAGCGTCGCCGCCCTTCGTGGCCGGATCGTAAGTGCAACGCAGCTCCGTGATCTCGCCGCGCTCGTCCTTCACCGCCTCGTCGCAGGTGATGAGGTAGGCCCAGCGGAGACGAACTTCGCGGCCCGGGGCCAGACGGTAGAACTTCCGAGGCGGGTCTTCCATGAAGTCGTCGCGCTCGATGAAAAGCTCGCGCGAGAACGGAACCTTGCGGGTACCGGCGGCGGCGTCCTCGGGGTTGTTGAGGGCGTCGAATTCCTCAACCTGGTTCACGGGGTAATTGGTGAGGACGATCTTCAGCGGGTCGAGCACCGCCATCCGCCGCTCGGAGGTGCGGTTCAACTCGTCCCGGAGCTTGTGCTCGAGGAGGGCGATCTCGACCAGGTTTTCGCGCTTCGCGACACCCACCTCTTCCCAGAAGGCACGGATGGCGCCGGGCGTATACCCGCGACGGCGCAGCCCCTTCAGCGTCGGCATGCGGGGATCGTCCCAGCCGCTGACGTGCCCGCCTTCGATCAGGCGGAGGAGCTTCCGCTTGCTGGTGATCATGTGGGTGATGTTGCCTCTCGCAAACTCCGTCTGGCGGGGGCGGTGCGGCACCGGCAGGTTCTCGATGAACCAGTCGTAAAGCGGCCGGTGGTTCTCGAAGTCGATGTCGCAGAGGGAGTGCGTGACGCCCTCGATGGCGTCGGACTGGCCGTGGGCCCAGTCGTACATCGGGTAGATGCACCAGGCGTCTCCGGTCTTCGGGTGTTCGGTGTGCATGATCCGGTAGATCACCGGGTCGCGCAGATTCAGGTTGGCCGCGGCCATGTCGATTTTCGCGCGGAGGACGCGGGCGCCGTCCGGGAACTCGCCCTCCTTCATCCGCCTGAACAGGTCGAGGTTCTCATCGACTGGGCGGTCCCGGAAAGGCGAGTTCTTCCCCGGCTCCGTCAACGTGCCCCGGTTCTCCCGGATCTCGTCCGCCGCCTGGTCGTCGACGTAGGCCTTACCCGCTTCGATCAGGTGAACCGCCCAGTCGTGAAGCTGCCCGAAGTAATCGGAGGCGTAGCGCTCCGGCCCCTTCCAGGAGAAGCCGAGCCAGCGGACATCCTCCATGATGGAATCGATGTACCTCTGCTCCTCCCTCAGCGGGTTCGTGTCGTCGAACCGGAGGTTGCAATGGCCGCCGAATTCCCGGGCGATTCCGAAGTCGATGCAGATCGCCTTGGCGTGGCCGATGTGCAGGTAGCCATTCGGTTCGGGAGGGAACCGGGTGACGACCCGCCCCTCGTTCCGCCCCTTCGCCACATCGTCGGCCACCATCTCCCGGATGAAGTCCAGGGGGCGGCTCGCGCTGTCGTCCGACTCGGTCTTGTCGTTCATGATGTCCGTGAAACCCTGGAAAGCGGGCCCGGTTCGCTGCCGGGCCCGCCGGATCGTCGCGAATGCTCAGTCGTCGGATTCGCCGGGCTCTTCCTCGACCGGCGCTTCGGTCTCGGTGATTGCGCCCGGGCGGATCTTCATTTCGATCTTCATCTTCATGCCCATGGGCATCGTCTGCGCCGGCATGTCCGGGGCAGCGATGCTGATCTCCATGTTCATCTTCATCTTCATCGACATCTCGGTCGAGGGCACGAACCGCGCCATGTCGAGATCGATCCTGCCGGACCCCTGGGACTCGAGGAAGGTGAGCTTTACGGTCGTGCCGGCGGGCAGGTTCGGCGGCTGGATGTTCTGCGGGAGAGCCTTCTGCGTGAGGGTGAGCGACAACTTCACACTCTCCCCGAGACGCTCCTCGAGCGTGTACGTCCCCTCCTGCGTCAGGCTCATGCCGCTGGACTCGATGTGCTGGGTCACCCGCCACTTGGCGCCGATGCCCACCGCATCTTCCGGCAGCGGGGCGGCGAGCTGATTGAGCTGTCCCCTCATCTGGTCGAGCTGCGCCACGACTGCGGGGTTGGCGTCTTCCGGAATCGTGAAGCCGACATCCTTCGTCACGCCGCGGTCGTCCACGATTCCCCAGCCGGTCAGTCCCACCACCCCGACCATGGCGGACTCCAGGGCATCGATCATCGCGGGGTCGGAGTCTTCGTCGCCGAGGACGTCGATCTTGGTGAACTCCATCCCGTACTTGAGATTGCCTTCCTCGGTGATCTCCTGGCCCTCGAGCGCCACGAACATGCGGATCGTCGGCATCTCATTGGCCGGCTGCTCCATGCCGCCCACTTCCATACCCATGGAGATGGTCATGTCCATCACCATGAGTTCCTTCAGGTCCTTGTTGAACCGGTAGCGCAGTGGAGCGCGAGGCTCGGCGCCGGCATCGATGAGTTCGGTCGTGGACGGGGTGAACTCAACCGCCGGCGCGGGGGTGGGTGTTCCCTCCTCCGTCGCGAAGAGGGTCATGGGAGCAACCACAGCCAGGGCCGCCACAAGCAGGAGCCCGGCGATCGGCATGATTCGCATCGTGTTTCCTTTCCGAAAGGGGTGCCCGGCGAGAATATCACAGGAATCCGGGTTTGCCCGGCATGTACGCGAAGATCCCGGCCCCTATTCGTATGGAAGGCGAATCGAAACGGTCTCACCCTCGGCAACCGCGACCTGCCGGACCATCGCCGGGCGACCGGGGACGCGGAACACCAGGGCGTGCTTGCCCCCGGGGACACCTCGGATCCTCCGTGTCCCGTCATCGAGGTCGATGTGGCAGTCGCGAATGTCGCCCCCGGGGCGATTTCAGGCGCCGAGCGCGCTCGCCAGGCGATAGGTGATCAATGCTCCCAAATAGGCCAGGACGGTCATGTAGGTGAAGGCGAAGCCCGCCCATTTCCAGGAGTTCAGCTCCCGCCTGATCGTCGCCACCGTCGCGCCGCACTGGCAGCAGAGGGCGAAGAAGACCATCAGGGAGAGCGCCACCGCCAGGCTGAAGACCGGAGTGCCGTCTTCGCGCTTGCTCGCGGTCATCGCCGCGATCAGGTTGCCCTCGTCCGCGCCGCCCTCCTCGCCGAGGTCGTAGATGATGGAGAGGGTGGAGATGACCACCTCCCGCGCCGGGAACGCCGCGATCGCCGCCATGCCGATCTTCCAGTCCCAGCCGAGGGGCTCGACGACGGGCTCGATCGCACGGCCCATGGTTCCGAGCGCGCTGCTCCGCAGAAGCTCACCGGACTCCAGCGAGTCGATCTCAGCTATCCGGGCAGCGAGGTCGTCACCCGAAAGCGTCGCCGCGGCGACCTCGCGATCGGCGTCGTGTTTCGACAACACGTCGCTGGAGCGCGGGAAGTAACCGAGCGCCCAGATCACCACCGACATGGTGAAGATGATCGTCCCGGCACGCATCACGAATGCCTTCCCGCGGTCGTAGACGCGGAGGAAGACCGTCCGCAGGGCGGGAAGGCGGTACGGCGGCAGCTCCATCACGAAGGTCGAGGGCGGCCCCTTCAGCATGGTCTTCTTCAGGAGGAACGCGACGGCCACGGCCACCATGATCCCGAGGAAGTACATCCCGGCGAAGACCAGACCCCGAACCGACAGGAACCCGAACACGGTCACCGCCGGCACGAATGCGGCGATCATGATGGCGTAGATGGGCAGCCGGGCGGAGCAGCTCATCAGCGGCGCCACCAGGATCGTGGTGATCCGGTCCTTTCGATCCCCGATCGTGCGCGCGGCCATGATGCCGGGGATGGCGCAGGCGAAGGACGAGAGCATGGGGATGAAGCTGTGCCCGGACAGGCCGCAGAACCGGAGCAGCCGGTCCATGAGAAACGCCGCGCGCGCCAGGTAGCCGCAGTCCTCGAGCAGGGCGAGGAACAGGAACAGGATGAGGATCTGCGGAAGGAAGACGAGTACGCCGCCAACCCCGGCGATCGCGCCATCGACGATCAGGCTCTCGAGCATCCCGCCCTCGAGTGCGGACCCCGCGAACCAGCCGATCACGAGCTCGCCGAGATTGTCGAAGACGCCTTCGATCAGGTCCATGAACGGCGCCGCCCCGGAGAAGATCGACATGAAGATCCCGGTGAGCAGCAAGACGAAGATCGCGGTGCCGAAGATCCGATGCGTGAGGACGGCGTCGGCCCGATCGGTGAAGCTGCGGCCGACGGGGCGCCGATCCACGACTCCGGCGAGGGCCTCGCCAATGAACGTGTAACGCATCTTCGCTTCGATCGCCGCGGGGGCCAGGCCGGTGTTCTCCTTGATGCGCTCGCGGGCCGCGGCCAATGCGCCCCTGACGCTCTCACCATATCGGGCGATCAGCGCCTCTTCCGCGGATCCGCCGGCGTCCACGATCCCCCGGCGGAGCAGAAAGCGGCCGGCCGGGCGGATCTTCGCGAGTTTCGCCTCCTCCGCTTCGAGCGGCGACGGCCCGTTCCAGGGAGTGGCCGGCCGGTCTCCCCCGATGCCGGCCCGCACCGCCGCGGTCAACGAGACGATGCCTTCACGCTTGCTCGCCAGGGTGGGAACGACCGGCACACCGAGCTTTCCGGAGAGCATCTTCGCGTCGACGGTGATGCCCGCCTTCTCCGCCAGGTCACCCATGTTCAGAGCGACGACGACAGGTATCCCGATGTCCATCACCTGCGTGACGAGGTAGAGGTTGCGGTTCAGGTTCGCGGCGTCGACCACCACGATGGCGAGGTCCGGGCCGGGCGAACCATCGAGGTCGCCGATGAGCGCGCGGGCGGCCACCGCTTCGTCCGGACTGAATGCGGCCAGGCTGTAGGTGCCGGGAAGGTCGAGGACCTCGAGGTCCTCGCCACACCTGCCGGTCTTCACCTCGACGGTGACTCCGGGGTAGTTCCCCACGCGCTGGTTGAGTCCGGTCAGGGCATTGAAGAGCGTCGTCTTCCCGGTATTGGGGTTCCCGATCAGGGCCACGCGGGAAACGGCGGTGGCGAGCCTCATCCCGCCACCTCGATCTCCACGAACTGCGCCTCGGATTTCCGCAGGGAGAGCAGATAACCCATCACCTCGATCTCCATGGGATCGCCGAGGGGAGCAACGCGAATGACCTTGATGCCGGTCCCCTCGATGACTCCCATCTCGCGGAGCCTCTGCCCCACCGGCCCATCCTCGGTCAGTCGCGCGATGCGGCCGCCCTCGCCGGGGTGACAGCTCGAAAGCCTCGTGATGTTCATGCTCATCCGGGTACGCCTCCCGCAAGGTTGCGTTGGTATGATCCACCACATGTATGATGACTCATACATTTTTTAGATGGATCTTTGAATTGTTTGACCAGATCAGGGATGCCGGTAGAGTCTCCAGCATGGCGACGCGGGAAGTCTTCGAGCACGAGCCGGTATCGCACCCGGTGGCGCACTACCTGGTGACCGTCTCCGAACTCCTCGAGGAGTACGGGTACGCCCGTGTGTCGGATGTCGCCCGGCGGATCGGCATCACCCGGGGCAGCGCGTCCATCACCCTGAAGAGCCTTCGGCAGAAGGGGCTCGTGACGGAGGACGGCCGGCGGTTCCTCGGCCTGTCCGAGACCGGAGGGCGGATCGCGGAGTCGGTGCTGGCGAAGCGACGCATCATGAAGGACCTGATGGTCCGGGTGCTCGGTGTGAGTGAGGACCAGGCGAAGAAGGACACCTGCGAGATCGAGCACCTGCTCTCCAGCGAGACCGCAAAGCGAGCGAAGCTCCTGCTCGATTTCGTCGACTCGGACTCCAAAGCCTCGCTGGAGTTCAAGCGCAACTTCGACCGCTTCGCGAAAAAGCGGGGCTGAGGAAGAACCATGAGCAACCAGGACTCCCTCCGGACGCTGAACGAGATCTTCGCCGAAGAGGTGGAGGCCTGCATCCGCTACCTCCACATGGCCGTGACCATCAAGGGGATCGATCGGCTGGTCCTGCAGCCCGAACTCCTCGAGGCGATGAACGAGACGCTCGATCACGCCCGGATCGTCGCCGAGAAGCTACTCGAAATGGGCGGTGTGCCGTCCCTCGACCTCCGCATCCAGTTACCGGGAGAGATGACGACCGGCAGGGACGCCGTCCGGAACTCCGTCGAGTTCGAGCGCGGCGCCCTCGGGGCCTACCAGGAGCTGATGGAGAACGCCGAGGGAGATGTCCGCCTGGAGGAGTTCGCCCGCGCCCAGGTCGCACTCGAGTCCGAACACCTCGCCCACTTCAAGCTCCTGCTGGAGGACTGACCATGATCCTGCCCATCGATCCCCCGAAGCCTCTCTCCAGGGCGAAGGCCGGCAAGACCATGGAAATCGTGGACCTCATCGGCGGCGACCGGGCCACGCGCCGGCTCCTCGAGATGGGTCTTTACGCCGGGGCCGGCATCGAGGTGATCTCCGGCCGCGGCTTCGGCCCGATCGTGCTGAAGCTCGCCGGCACGCGCCTGGCCCTCGGCCGTGGCCTGGCGAAGAAGATCCTCGTCCGGGAGGCGTAGGCATGTGGTGGGAAGTCGCGCTGGTGGGAGTGGTGGTCGCCGGATGCGTGACCGCGTTGATCGTGACCTTCACGCGGTCGATGAAGAGCGAAAGAGGCGCCTGCTCCTGCTCGGGCTGTCCGGGAGCGTCACGCAGAATCGGCGTGCGCCGCGAAGGTTTTGAACGTCAGTACCACAGACTCCCGGTCTCGCGGGAAAGCCCCGCCTTCACTTCGACTTCCGGTTCTCCTTTCCAGGTGTCCGGGGAATGTCCGTTGGCGGAGCGTGCCTCGCGAAGTCGAACTCCCGCAGGATCCAGGTCCTGCCGGTTTTCCGGGCACCCCGCAGGAGAAGCGGCTTCCTGCGGGGCGAGAAGTTCCATGCCAGGAGGCTCCTGAAGACTGCTCGTCTCGCGAGAGCGGTCCATGCCCGCGAGAGGGCGGCTACCGGACGATTCGGATCACCTGATCGGTCTCGTTCCCCACCGCATCGCGGGCGGTGATCAGGATGAAGTGTTCGCCCGGGCCCCACGCCCCGGTGTCGAGCTTGACGCGAAACGTGCCCGGGCGCTGTTTCACCGGCGTGAGCCGCTTCGACTTCCCATCGGCCCGCCGGGCGGTGACTGTCGGGCGTGGTCCCTCGTCGGTGGCCCGGGCCTCGATGGTGATCATGCCGTTCGCGGACGGGGTTTCCGGGGCGGCGAGGATCTCGAGCGTCGGCGCCCTGGTGTCGGTCAGGAACGTCCACTCGTGGATCTCCTCGCGGCCGGAAGCGTGCTTCGCCCGAAGCGAGATCCGGTGTTCGACGTCGGTGGGCAGCGCCGGGTCGAGCGGCAGAGTCGCGCCGTCCTGCGTCACCTCGCTCCGGTGGGTGACGTCCACACCGTCGAGGAGGATCTGCACGCTGGCCTGATCGATTGCGGCAAACCGCCGGAAATTCGCGGTCACGGCGGCCGGCCTCGCCTGGCCTCGTCCGGCCGGCGCCACGTCCACCACACCACGGATTTCGCCGAGCGGGTAGACCTCGACATCGAGCAGCGCCTGATCGCCCTCGACCTGCCAGCCGCGACAATGCAGCCAATAGGTCCCCGCCCGAGGCGCCTTCAGATAGATCCGCTCGTTCGCGGTCGGCGAGGTCCCCGAGGCGATCTGCTCCCCCTTTCCGTCGAGACGGCCGTTACCGTTCCGGTCGAAGTAGAGGTACATGTCCATGTCGAAGCCGGTGGTGAGGCTCTTCGTCCGGATGAGCAGGAAACGCTCGCCCGCGTGGAGCACGAACGGACCGAGCACCCAGGAGGCTCCGGCGAGCGGATCATCCGGGTCATCCTGGCGGATCACCTGGTTCTTGAACGTCCGGGCCGGGGCGATGGTGATCGGACGCGCCGTGCTGACGCCGTCCTTCCCACCCCGTCCCCTGGCGATCGCCGTCAGCGTGTAGGGCCCGGGGGGCAGCGGACCACCCTCGCCGGTCTTCAGCTCGAAGCTGAAACGACCGGACTTCCGATCGAAGACAGCGGGGCGCTCGAGGTCGCTCTCCCAGGCGGTGCAGCGGATGACAACGTCCTCGACCTCCCGCGCGGGGCTGACGGCGCCGGCGATCTCGACGGATTCGCCGCTCCTCACCGAAACGCCGTCGCCCTTCCGACGCCAGGTCACCTTCGGGGCTTTCGCTTCGGGAACGGCGCCCGGCTTCGGAGCGACGACCACGGAGGCGGAGAGGAAAAGCGCGTTGAGGTTCGAGATCACGACGACGTGGTCGCGATCGAGCCCCTTCGCGAAACCGATCCTCGATCCCGCGGAGAGCGGCCGACGGATCAACGGAGCACAGAGATCGCCGCGCGAAAAGCGAGCGTACTCCTCGGGAGTGAACACCAGGAGTTCGAGCAGGTCGCCGGCGCCGACCGGGACCTCGTGCGTCCGGGTCCCGCGATAGCCCGCGTTTTCGGTGAGCCAGGAACCGATCCGGTAGCGCCCGGAGGTGATGAAGTTCGGCGGCGTGAGAAACGCCCGATCGATCTTCGCGGTCAGGAGGTCGGCGCCGTCCGCACCCGCCGGCAGCGAGGTGAACCGCTCCTCGGTGGCGAAGACGGGCTTGCTCTTCGGAGTGGTCAGCAGGATCTCGTAGGTCTCGTTCTCCACCACCGGGAAGTTGGTGAGCCCCGCGGACCCGAGCGGCGTCAGGGCTTCGATGGTGTACCCGCCGTTCGGCTCGTAGCCGAGGTCGAACCGAGCCTTGCCATCGCCGTCGGTGTAGCCCCAGACGGTGACCATGTTCCGGTTGTCCCAGTGGCTGCGAACGATGATCAGCGCACCGTCCACCGGCCGGTCCCGGGGATCCGCCACGCGGATCGTAACGGCGGCGGTGTCGGTGTACCCGGTGCCACGCAACGTGTAGTCGGGCTCCGGGCTGTGCACCGAGGTCGTCGTCGCGTCGAGGAAGTCATCGCCGCGCCAGCGCGTTACCGACGAGACGGTCTTGCCCTGATGCTCCCGCCCTTCCGTCGAACCCCACGGCTGATCGATGTTTCGCTTGCCGCAGAAGTCGACGTGGTGCCACCTGCCGTCGGTGCCCCAGTATTCGTTCCACTGGTGGTCTTCACCCCGGTTGGAGACCACGCTCATGGGCAGCAGCATGGTGCGCGCGCAGGCCGCGCCGATGATCGAGTGCTCCCCGCAGGAGCCGTAGTGCTTGGCGTAGATCTGCCAGGGCTGGAGGTCCTGGGTTTCATAGCCAAACCGCATGACCGCGGCGCCGTCGGAGTTGTTGGCGAGGAAGTCGTGGATCTCGCGGAGGGCGTCCTCGAGGGTCGCCGCATCGGCCACGAGCTCCTCGAGCGTCACGCCGAAGCGTTTGTCGGCGGCCAACCCGCTCCGCCAGAAGACTCCCTTTCCCTTCGGGTCGTGGATGTCGCCCTCGGGTTTCGTCTTCCACCACTCGGAGTCCGTCTGGCCGCGGTCGGTGGCGGACTTGTCCCAGTAGGAAGCGTCCACCTTCAGCGGAATCTCATAGAGGATGCGCGGGTGCACCACCCACCAGTAGTAGACGTCCCGGGGGGCGGCAATCTCACCACCGTCGGCGGTCCGGTAGACCAGCGTGGTGTAGCCGTCCCGCTCCTCGATCCGCACGTAGTCGAGCCTGGCGTCCAGGTCGTAGATGGCCCGGGCATTCTCGACCAGCAGGTCGGCCTGGTCGAGGCGGACCATGGCGCGGAGCACCTCGATGGGAGTGTTCGCGATGGCGAAGGCGACCTCGTCCACCAGGTTCGCCGGAGCCCTGGCCAGCAGTTCGACGTAGGCCTTCCGGCATTCCGGATCGATTTCACCGAGCACCGGCTTGAATTCGCGGAAGTACCGCCGGTCGTAGTACGCCTCGATGCTCTTCGCGTCCTGGTCCGGAGTGAAGCTCCAGGAATCGCGCTCGGTGAAGCGGAGCTTTCCGTTCACCATGCTCAGCTCGTAGAGCAGAACCTCGCCGTCGAGGTTCCCCACGATCAGGTCATTGCCGTAGAAGGCCGGGGTGGCCAGTTCGCCGACATCGAGACCGTCGAATGCACCGTCGATCTTCTTGAACCCGGGGCCGAGGAACAGCGTGAGTTCCCCGGCCTGGTTTCCGACGATGAGGTCTGCCTGCGCGTCGCCATTCACATCACCACAGGCGAGCGCCGAAGAATCGCCGACGTCGATGGCCGCCAGGGCACCCGGGGTGGACACCTGCGGAAAGTGGGGCTTCCTTGCGGTTCCCTGGTTCGGGATGAGGATGACTTTCCCCTCCCCGTTTCCGGAGAGGAGGTCGAGGTCGCCGTCCCCGTCGAAGTCGACCAGGCACGGAGAGCTGAAGTCGCCGACGTCCATACCCGCGAAGAGCGATGTCTCGGAGCCGGCGACGATCCGGAACCTCCCGGACTCGCCGCCGATCACGACTTCCGGCCGGCCGTCGCCATCGAGATCTCCAACGGCCGGAGCGGTGAACAGCCACTCGCTCGAGAGGATAATCGGCTCACTGGCCCACCTTTGCCCGATCCGTGGGAACTGGGAGAGCATGCTATCCAGCTCCCCGAGGTAGAGGCTGTCGTCGTAGAACACCGGTCGGATGGCCGATCCCACCTTCCGTGCAAAGAACCGGCGCGCGTCGTGGTGGAATTCAAGCGCGGCTCGCTTGCGGCCCGCGATCGGCCCCCGGCTCGGCCGGTAGACGACGCCCCCGTCCTCCGCCACCCGCACCTCGTCCGGCAGACCATCGCGGTCGATGTCGAACAGGACCGGGCTGTTCTCAGAGCCCGCGCCCCCCGCCGCGTTCCGATAGGTCTTTCGAAGCTCGAGCCCCTCCGCGGAGTACTCGCGCACCCGGTCTTCAGCATCCCTGACGAGCAACCGGTCGCCCACAACCCCCACGCGGCCCGGCATCCTGCTCACGCGAATCTGGTCCTTGCCGAGAGCACCCAGTTGGGCCGCCAGCCGGTCTCTGAGCCAGGCGGGAGCACGCCGGACCGCGGCGGCGGCGGCGGGATGGAGGTCCGGCGCCACGGGAGGAAGCCGCAGCACGCGATACTCCTTCTTCTTCGGGTCGAACCGGAACGCGGCGTATTCCCCGGCATCGAGGTCGACGCGCAGGGGCTGAAGAACACTCTCTCCGTTCCGGGCCGGACGCGGCGCGGCATCCGCCGTCCATCCGAAGAGGAGGGCGGCACAGGCGAGAAGTGCGATCAGGAACCGGCGCAGTGAGTCCATGACAATTCCTCTCAGGGTCAGGTCTGACCATGAGACGATCTCAGGTTCCTCCGCGGCGAGGGTACAAAAATGCAGAACGACCCCACTCGACGATTCACGATCCAGGACGCTCTCGACACGTACGGCATCCCCTACTGGGGGAAGGGCTATTTCGGTATCAATGCCGACGGCAACGTGACCGTGCACCCCACGCAGGACCCGAAAGTCGCCATCGAGGTGAAGGACCTCATGGAGCGGCTCGGCCGGCGCGGCATTCATCCCCCGATCCTGTTCCGTTTCTCCGACCTGTTGCGCCACCGGATCGGCGAGATCGCGGGCACTTTCGCGAAAGCCATCGAGGAGAATCAGTACCAGGGCCGGCATCTCTCGGTCTACCCCATCAAGGTCAACCAGCAGAGGCAGGTCGTCGAGGAGATCTGCGATTTCGGCGCGGAGTATGGCTACGGCCTCGAGGCCGGGAGCAAGCCGGAACTCCTGGCGACCCTCGCCCTGACCGGCGGACGCAACGTCCCGGTGGTGTGCAACGGGTTCAAGGACGACGAGTACATCGAGATGGTCATCCTCGCCCAGAAGTTCGGGCAGAAGATGATCCCGGTGGTCGAGAAGTTCAGCGAGCTCGAAATGATCGTCCGCTATGCGGAGAAGCACGGCGTCGAGCCGATCCTCGGGATCCGGGCGAAACTCGCCGCCCGCGGCTCCGGCCGATGGGAGCTCTCGGGCGGGATGAAGAGCAAATTCGGGCTCTTCGTGCCGGAGGTGATCGATGCGCTCGAATACCTTTCGGAGCGCGGCCTTCAGGACTCGCTCAAGCTCCTCCACTTTCACCTCGGCAGCCAGATCACGAACATCCGCAACGTGAAGAACGCGGTGACCGAGCTGACCCGGATCTATGTCGAACTCTCGCGGGCCGGTGCGGGTCTGGAGTACATCGACATCGGCGGCGGACTCGGCATCGACTACGACGGTTCCCAGACGAACTTCGCCTCGAGCATGAACTACACGCTGCGGGAGTATGCCAGCGACGTCGTTTTCCGGATCATGAGTGTCTGCGACGAGGCGGAGGTTCCGCATCCAACCATCGTCACCGAGTCGGGCCGGGCCCTCGTGGCGCAACATGCCCTGCTGGTCTTCGACGTGCTCGGTGTATCACGGTTCGACAAGTTCGACCCGCCGGAGGATCTGCCGATCTCCAAGGGCGAGGAGGAACCGCCGGCTCCTCTGGTGGACCTCTCGGAACGGCTGGAGGACATCACCGCGCGCAACTGCGTCGAGTACTACCACGACGCGGTGCAGGCCTACGAAGAGGCCTTGAACTCGTTCAATCTGGGTTACCTCGATCTCAACCAGCGCGCTGCGGCGGAGCGGCTGTTCTGGACGATCTGCGGTCGCGTGAAAACCCTCACGCAGTCGATGGCCCGGATCCCCGAGGAGTTGCAAGGTCTGCCCGACTTCCTGGCGGACACGTACTTCTGCAACTTCTCGGTGTTCCAGTCGATGCCGGACAGTTGGGCCATCAACCAGCTCTTCCCCATCGTGCCTCTTTCGCGTCATCGGGAGCGACCGACCCGGCGGGGCATCCTCGCCGACATCACCTGCGACTCCGACGGCAAGCTGACGCAATTCACGAATCTCCGGGAAGACAAGCACACGCTGGAACTCCACGAATTGAACAAGGACCCCTACTACATCGGCGCCTTCCTCGTCGGCGCCTACCAGGAGATCCTTGGCGACCTGCATAACCTGTTCGGTGACACGCACGCGGTGCACGTATCCCTCGGCGAGAACGGACGGCCGGTCATCCGGCACCTGGTCGAGGGCGACACGGTGCGGGAAGTGCTTTCTTACGTGCAGTACTCGCCGGATGAGCTCCTCGGCCGCCTGCGGGCGGAGGTGGGCCGGGCCGTCGAGGAGGGCAAGCTGCACCGGGCGGAAGGTGATCTGCTGATCGGATTCTACCGCTCGGGGCTCAACGGTTACACCTACCTGGAAGACGGGATGGCCGACGCGGCCACCTCACAAGGAGAGAGCATCTGATGAAGGTTTTGCAACTGACGCGCGAGTACCCGCCGGAGATCTACGGAGGAGCGGGAGTGGTGGTCGGGCATCTGAGCCGGGCGCTTTCGAGGCGGATGGACGTCGAGGTCCGGGCCTTCGGCGACGACGATCGCATGGACGGCAACATCCCCGTGACCTGCTACCAGGCCTGGGAGAACCTCGGCAGGACCGACGACGGAGAACTCTATCCGCCCGCGCTCGAAACCCTCTCCATCGCCCTGTCGATGACCCGGAAGCCCGTGGACGCGGACGTCGTGCACGCCCACACCTGGTACGCGGACATGGGCGGCCTCTGGACGAAGATCATCCACGGGATCCCCCTCGTGGTGACGCTGCACTCCATGGAGCCCCTCCGCCACTGGAAGGTGGACCAGCTCGGCGCCGGCTATCACCTCTCCTCCTGGATCGAGAAGACCACCGTCGAATCGGCGGACCGGGTCATCGCCGTCTCCGCGGGCATGAAGGCCGACATTCTCGAACACTACAACGTCGCTGAGGAGAAGGTCGTCGTCATCCACAACGGCATCGAGCCCGACGTCTACCAGGCCACGGCGGACCGTAGCGCGCTCGAGCGATTCGGCATCGACGGACGCTATGTGCTCTTCGTCGGCCGCATCTCCGACCAGAAGGGCATCTTCGACCTCCTTCTGGCCTCGAAGGAGCTTCCCGAAGGCGTCAGGCTCGTCCTCTGCGCCGCCGCGCCGGACACCCCGGAGCTGCAGGAGCGCATGGAGAACGCCACCGCCGGCCGCGACGACATCCTCTGGATCAACGAGATGGTCGGGAAGGAGGACGTCATCCAGCTCTACACGCACGCGGAGCTGTTCGCCTGCCCGTCCGTCTACGAGCCTTTCGGCATCATCAACCTCGAAGCCATGGGTTGCGGCACGGCGGTAGTCGCCTCCGGCGTCGGCGGCATCCTCGAAGTGGTGGTCGACGGCGAAACGGGGATCCTCACGAAACCGAACGATCCCGCGGGCCTGGCCGCCGCGATGAACCGGGTGCTCGCCGATCCGGGCCTGGCGAAGGCGATGGGCGCGGCGGGCCGGAAGCGGATCGAAGAGCTGTTCTCCTGGGAGAGCGTGGCCGCCCGGACGAAAAAGCTCTACGAAGAGGTGGTCGCCGGCTGATCACATCCGGGTTGCGCGGACAAGCGGACAAGACGGCGCTCGTCCCTCCGAGGCGCCGCACTGCATCGGCAATCATTCCCAATAAGTCCGGGGCCATTTCTTCGAAGGACGGAACTCTGCGATAGATTCAGGGTCTTATCTCGACATTTACGGCATCCGAGGAGGCGAGAGCAATGAGTACCGAGACCATCCAGGTCGGGCAGGCGGTGCCCGATTTCGCGCTGGAGACCTACAACCCGGCGACCGGCGATTTCGACGAGGTCAGCATCGAGAAGCAGAAGTCGGAGGGGCGCTGGACCGCGCTGTTCTTCTACCCCGCCGACTTCACCTTCGTCTGAGCGACCGAATTCGCTGCTCTGGCAGAGCAGCAGGACCGCTTTTCGAAGATGGGCTGCGACATCATCACCGTCAGTGGAGACACGAAGTTCGTGCACCTGGCGTGGCAGACCTCGGAGCAGGAGCTCAGCGCCGTGAAGTACCAGATGGGCGCGGACCCGACCGGGAAGCTGGCCCGGATGTTCGGCGTATGGCTCGAGGATGCCGGCGTTCCGCTGCGCGGCACGTTCCTCATTTCGCCCGACGGCACGCTGATGAACACCGAGATCAACTTCCTGAACATGGGCCGCAACATCGACGAGATGATGCGCAAGTTCAAGGCCAACATGTATCTCGCGAAGAAGGCCACCGAAGGCTGCCCCGCGAAGTGGAAGGAAGAGGGCGACGTCACCCTGAAGCCGTCCGCGAAGATGGTCGGCAAGGTGCACGAGGCTCTCGCCAACGACGGCAACCCCGCGTAGACGGATCCACGCCACACCGGCAGCACTGATCGCCGGGTCGCCAGCAGACGGCCCGGCGATTCCGTTCCGCCCCCGGTTCCGACAGGCTGTACAGTTCAGCTTCAACCGGAAAAGACCGGAACAGGGGACTGCATGGAAGACGACCCCCTCGATCGCAGCACCCCCGTGGGCGGCGAACAGCGCCCTGATGCGCGGGGATGACGCCGGAGGAGTTCGAGTCCTTCGCGAAGTAAAATCCTCACAGTTGTCGTGCCCGGCACCTCCGCCGGATACACTTCCGGCCGATGGCTTATCGGGAGGAAGCAGATGACCACGGACCGCGTACCGCTCCGGGATTTGCCAGCGTGGCGAAAGCTGCGGGATCACCATGAGTCGATCCGGAACCTGCATCTTCGGCAGCTTTTTGCCGATGACCCCGGGCGCGGCGAGCGAATGGCGACCGAGGCACGGGGCGTCTACCTCGACTACTCGAAGAACCGGCTCACCGAGCAGACCCTGCAGTTGCTGCTCAATCTCGCGGAGGAGACCGGCCTGCGCGGCAGGATCACGGCCATGTTCGACGGTGAGAGGATCAACGTCACCGAGGACCGGGCGGTGCTCCACACGGCGCTGCGGGCTCCCGCGGACCAGGCCTTTCTCGTCGATGGCTTCAACGTCGTACCGGGGGTCCATGAGGTTCTCGGAAAGATGTCCGTCTTCGCCGAGCAGGTGCGGAGCGGAGAGTGGAAAGGCCACACCAGGAAGCCGATCCGCTGCATCGTCAACATCGGGATCGGCGGCTCGGACCTCGGGCCGGCGATGGCCACCGAGGCTCTGGCGCACTACGCCGACCGCAATCTCGACGTTCGCTTCGTTTCCAATGTGGATGCCACCGACTTCGCGGAAAAGACCCGTGACCTCGACCCCGCGGAGACATTGTTCATCATCGCCAGCAAGACGTTCACGACGCAGGAGACGATGACCAACGCGAAGACCGCCCGGGATTGGTGTCTTCGGTCGCTCGGGGATGATGCGGCGGTGGGTCGGCACTTCGTGGCGCTCTCGACGAATGCGGAGGCCGTGGCCGCCTTCGGCATCGACACCGCGAACATGTTCGAGTTCTGGGACTGGGTCGGCGGACGCTACTCCTTCACCTCGGCCATCGGACTCTCGCTGATGATCGCCATTGGCCCGGAACGTTTCCGGGAGATGCTCGACGGCTTCCACCAGATGGACCAGCACTTCAGGGAAGCCCCGTTCGAACAGAACCTGCCGGTGCTGCTCGGCCTGATCGGGATCTGGAACGGTAACTTCTGCGGCGCGGATTCGATTGCGGTGCTGCCCTACGATCACTACCTCGGCCGCTTCCCCGCGTATCTCCAGCAACTCGACATGGAGAGCAACGGGAAGCACATCGATCTCGACGGGGTCCGGGTCGACTACGAGACCGGCCCCATCGTCTGGGGCCAACCGGGGACCAACGGCCAGCACGCCTACTACCAGTTGATCCACCAGGGCACCAGGCTGATCCCCTGCGACTTCATCGGTTTCGCGAACAGCCTGAACCCCATCGGGAGGCACCACGATCTCCTGATGGCCAACTTCTTCGCCCAGACCGAGGCGCTGGCGTTCGGGAAGAGTACTGCGGAGGTCACCGCGGACGGCGTGCCCGCGCAGCAGGTGCCCCACCGGGTCTTCGACGGCGATCGCCCGACCAACACCATCCTGCTGGATCGCCTGACGCCGGCTGCGCTCGGCAAACTCGTGGCGCTCTACGAGCACAAGGTCTTCGTGCAGGGCGCGATCTGGAACATCAACTCTTTCGACCAGTGGGGAGTGGAGCTCGGCAAGGTGCTCGCCGGCCGGATCGTCCCGGAGCTCGAGGAAGAAGCGAAACCCACCCTCGATCACGACAGCTCCACGAACGCCCTGATCCGCCTGTACCGCCGAAAGAAGAGCTGAATCGGAGCTCCTGCAATGGCCATTTCCCCTCTCGCCGGAAAACCCGCCCCGAAGTCTCTCCTGATCGATGTCGAGACCCTGCGGGCCGACTACCTCGGGAATGCCCCGGACCCGGCGAACCCCCGGCAGCGAATCAGCTTCGGCACGAGCGGACACCGCGGAACGGCCGAGAACGGCACGTTCAACGAGGCGCACGTCCTCGCCGTGGTGCAGGCGGTCTGCGACTTCCGCCGTTCGAACGGCATCCGCGGACCGCTGTTCCTCGGAAAGGACACGCACGCGTTGTCCGGTCCCGCGGAGCGGACGGCGGTGGAGGTCCTGGCCGCGAACAGCGTCACGACCATGATCGACGCGGACGACGGCTTCACACCGACGCCGGTGATCTCCCACGCGATCCTCACCTCGAATCGACAGGGTCGGAACGGCCTGGCCGACGGCATCGTGATCACTCCCTCGCACAATCCTCCGCGGGACGGCGGCATCAAGTACAACCCGCCGCATGGTGGACCCGCCGGAGGGGTGGCCACACGTTGGATCGAGGATCGCGCCAACGGGTTGCTCGAAGGGGGCAACCGCGACGTGCGCCGCACTCCGATCGGTGACGCCCGGAAGTCGTCGTTCATCGTCCGCCACGACTACGTCACGCCCTACGTCGCGGACCTGGCGAACGTCGTCGACCTCGAGGCCATCCGTTCCGCGGGAGTGAAGATGGGCGTCGATCCGCTCGGCGGCGCCGCGGTGCACTACTGGGAGCCGATCCGGGACGCCTACGGCCTGGACCTCACTGTCGTCAACCCGGCGGTAGACCCCACCTTCTCGTTCATGAGCGTCGACCGCGACGGCAAGATCCGCATGGACTGCTCGAGCCCTTACGCCATGGCCGCGCTGGTCCGGTTGAAGGACTCCTACGACATCGCCTTCGGCAACGATCCGGACACGGATCGCCACGGCATCGTGACCCCTTCGGCCGGCCTGATGAATCCGAACCACTATCTCTCCGTCGCCATCCACTACCTTCTCACGAACCGCGCGGGCTGGCCGGACACGGCGCGGGTCGGCAAGACCGTCGTCTCTTCCAGCATGATCGACCGGGTGGTCGCCTCACTTTGCCGCGAGCTTTCGGAGGTGCCGGTGGGTTTCAAGTGGTTCGCCGACGGCCTCTTCGACGGGTCGCTCTGTTTCGGCGGCGAAGAGAGCGCCGGGGCGAGCTTCCTCAAGAAGGACGGTACGGTGTGGACCACGGACAAGGACGGCGTGATCCTGAACCTCCTCGCCGCCGAGATGACCGCCGTCACCGGCGAGGATCCGGGCGTGGCCTACCGGAAACTCACCGATACCTTCGGCGCCCCCTTCTACCAGCGTATCGATGCCCCGGCGACCCCGGACCAGAAAGCCGCCCTGAAGAACCTCTCCGCCGACGCGGTCACCGCAAGCGAACTCGCCGGCGAGCCGATCACCGCGAAAATGGTCACCGCCGGGGAGAGTCGGGCACCGATCGGAGGGCTCAAGGTGGCCACCGAAAGCGGCTGGTTCGCCGCTCGCCCCTCCGGCACCGAAGACATCTACAAGATCTACGTGGAGAGCTTCCGCGGCGAGGAGCACGCAAAGCGGATCATCTCCGAGGCGCAGGAGATCGTGAACCGGGCGCTGTAGCCCCGAGAATCGGACGCCGTCCCGACCATCCCGGGGTGCCGCAAAGTTTCGAAACGTCAGCGGCGCAGACATCGCCGTCATTCCGTGTACATCTGCTGTACACGGCCACCCGAAAATGGCACGGCGACGGCAATCCGGCGTTAGATAGTCTGGACACCTGTATTTCTCTGGAGGCCCTGCCATGCGTATCATCGAGCCGCACATCCACATGTATTCCCGCACGACCGACGATTACCAGGCCATGTGGGAGGCCGGAATCCGGGTCATCGTGGAGCCCGCCTTCTGGCTCGGGCAGAACCGCCGCTACGCCGGCACCTTCTACGACTACTTCGCGCACATCCTGGAGTTCGAAACCGAGCGCGCCCGCAAGTTCGGGATCGACCACTATGCCGCCATTGCGGTGAACCCCAAGGAGTGCGATGACCTCGACCTCGCCAACGAGGTCATCGACGGCATCGACGAATACCTCGACCACCCCCGCTGCGTCGCGGTGGGCGAGATCGGCATGAACATGAACACCGAGAACGAGATCGCGTGTTTCCGGCGGCAGTTGCTCATCGCCGAGCAGCGGGCGATGCCGGTGGTCATCCACCTCCCGCACATTCCGAAGAAGGAAGGCGCCCGCATCGCCGTCGACATCATCAAGGCGGAAGGCGTGACGCAGAAGCGGATCATCATCGACCACAACACCGAGGAGACGATGGAGATCGGCCGTGAAACCGACTGCTACCTCGGCCTGACGGTCTACCCCTACAGCAAGCTGAATCCGGAGCGCGTCTCGATGATCCTCCGCGAGTGGGGCACCGGGCAGGTGATGATCGCCGGTTCCGCCGACTGGGGCGTCTCCGATCCACTCTCGCTGATCAAGGTCGCCGACTACCTGTTGCAGGACGGACACGACGAGGCCACCATCAACGGCATCCTCCACGATCAGCCCGCGGCGTTCTACGGCGTCTCCCCGAACTTCAAACCGGACTTCGACCTGACCCCGGTGCCGGTCTCGGAGTACCAGAGGTAGATGTCCGCGCAGGGCGTCAGCGAGTCCCCACCCTCACCCGCCGCGGGTGAGGCGGGAGGCCTGACGCCCTGGCTGCAGCTCCTCCGGCTGCCGAACGCCTTCACCGTCCCCGGCGACGTGGTCGCGGGATGGTTCCTTTCCGGTGGCACGGCGGTGGCCGGCGGTGCAACGCTCGCCCTGCTGATCGGGGCCTCGCTCTGCATCTACTTTGCGGGGCTCATCCTGAACGACTGCTTCGACGTGGATCGAGACCGGCGGGAGCGCCCCGGTCGTCCGCTGCCCTCGGGCCGGATCGCACCGGCGACCGCCTGGTCGGCCGGGGTGGCGCTGCTGACCCTCGGCATCCTCCTCGCCGCCCTCACCGGCGCGCTCGGTCCGGTGATCGTCGCGGCGGGCCTCGGCATCCTCGTCCTGCTCTACAACGGCCCGGCCCGGACCGTTCCGGCGATCGGGTTCCTGACCATGGGGCTCTGCCGGGGCACGAACATCCTCCTCGGAGCATCCGTCGCCCGACTCGACCGCGACATCGTCCTCCTCACCGCGGGGATCGCCACCGCCTACATCGTGGCGGTGACCGCCGCCGCGGCCGCCGAGACCAGAGGTCCGCCGCGGGGTACGGCAAGATGGGCGCCCCTCGCGATACCGGCCATCGGACTCCCGGTGTTGCTCGCGGTCTATTCCGCCGGCTTCACCGCTGCGGGGATCGCCTGCGCTTCCCTGGTGCTGTTCCTCGTCTTTCGGATCGCGAACTCCTTCAAGCCGCACCTCCCGGCTGCCGACGTCCCCCCGAAAATCGGCGCGCTGATCCGGGCCCTGATCCCCCTGCAGGCGGCCTTCATCCTCATCGCCCCCGGAGACACCCTGCTACCCGCGCTGATGATCCTCTGCCTCCTGCCCCTCTCCGTCATCGCCGGCCGCCGGTTCCACGGGAGCTGACATGAAACTTCTCGTGATCCAGGTAGCGGCGCTCGGGTACGACTTCCTCACCGCACAGGGTGGCCTGAAGTCCCTGGAAGGCCTGACCTTCCGGCCGATGGAACCGGCCTTCCCCGCGGTGACCTGCACCGCCCAGGCCACGTTCCGCACCGCCGCGACGCCGGACGCGCACGGCATGGTCGGGAATGGTTTCTTTTCTCGCGAGTTCGGCAAGCCGTACTTCTGGGAGCAGGCCGCAAGCCTCGTCTCCGGCCCGCGCATCTGGGAGAGTTTCCGGGCCGCGGGCAACACCGTCGGGCAGCTCTTCTGGCAGCAGTCCCTCGGCACGGACTCCGATGTCCTGCTCTCACCGGCACCGATCCACAAGCACCATGGAGGAATGATCCAGGACTGCTATGCGCGCCCGGCCGCGCTCTACCGCGACCTGGTGACGAAGATCGGCCGAGGCTTCAACCTGATGCACTACTGGGGACCGTTCGCCTCCGGCAAGTCCACCACCTGGATCACCGAGGCTACCATCGAGATCATCGAAAACTCGCCACCGGACCTCCTGCTGACCTACCTCCCCCACCTCGACTACGAACTCCAGAAATCGGGGCCGGAATCGGTTCGCTCCGGGAAGGCCTTCGCCGCCCTGGCCGGCCACCTGACGGAAATCCTCAAGGCCGCGCGGAGAGCCGGTTACCGCGTCCTCGTGTTCGGGGACTACGCGATCACCGGGGTCGACCGCGCCATCCACCCGAACCGCGCCCTTCGCGACGCCGGCCTGATGGCGATCCGCGAGATCAAGGGCATGCACTACCCGGATCTTCCCGGGAGCGCCGCCTTCGCCATGGTCGATCACCAGGTGGCGCACGTCATCACGCAGGGTGAATCCAGCCGCGACCGCGCCCGGGAGGTCCTCGCCGCGCTGCCGGGCGTGGAGCGGGTGCTCGGAGCAGAAGAGAAGCGGGAGGCCGGCCTCGATCACCCCCGTGCCGGTGACCTCGTGCTGATCGCCGAACCCGGCGCCTGGTTCGCCTACCCCTGGTGGACGGAAAAGAACCACGCCCCCGACTACGCCGCTCATGTGGACATCCACAACAAGCCCGGCTACGACCCGTGCGAGTTGTTCCTTGCATTGTGGCCGCCGATGTCGGTCTCCGGCGACACCACGAAGATCCATGGATCGCACGGCCGCGTCGGCGCCGGAGCGCAGGCGACCTTCGCCACGGATCTCGACCTCGACACACCACCGGGTTCCCTGCTCGACCTCGCCACCGGGGTCGGGCGGATCCTCGATCGGAGTGCATCATGACCTCACACCAGGAGCTCAGGGTCCCCTTCTCCTACGATGTGATCTTCACCCGCCACGTCTTCGCTTCGGGCAACGACACGCTGGCCGGCGTGGTCGAAGGCTCGCCGGCCCGGGTCGTCTTCTTCCTCGACGGCGGGCTGGTGGAAGCGAGGCCGACGCTCCCCGCGGAGATTCGGGCGTGGTGCGACGCGAACGTGAGCACCGTGGACCTCGCCGCACCGGTCCAGGTGGTGCCCGGCGGCGAGGAAGTGAAGAACGACCTGCGGATCCTCGACAAGCTGGGGTCCCTCGCGGTCGAGATCGGCCTCTGCCGCCATTCCCACGTCGTCATCGTCGGTGGCGGCGCGGTGCTCGACGCGGTGGGGTTCGCCGCCTCCCTGATCCACCGGGGGATCCGCCAGATCCGGGTGCCCACCACCGTCCTCGCCCAGGGGGACAGCGGCGTCGGCGTGAAGAACGGGGTCAATCGGTTCGGACAGAAGAACTTTTTCGGGGTGTTCGCGCCGCCGCGCGCGGTGATCAACGACGCCGAGATGCTGACCACTCTCGCGTCCCGGGACTGGACCTCCGGTATCGCTGAAGCATTCAAGGTGGCGCTGATCAAGGACCGGGAGTTCCTCGAACTGCTCTCCGAGAGCGCGGTGAGACTGGCCGCGCGCGACCTCGACGCCATGGAGCAGGTCGTCAACCGCGCGGCGCTGCTCCACCTCGACCACATCGCGAAGGGCGGCGACGCCTTCGAGACCGGTTCCGGCCGGCCGCTCGATTTCGGACACTGGTCGGCCCACCGGCTCGAGACCATGACCGACTACGCCCTCAGCCACGGCGAGGCGGTGGCGATCGGCATCGCCCTCGACCTCTTCGCCGCAGTGGAGATGGGCCGGGTCACCAGCGAGGACTGGGTCTGCGTGCTCGACGCCATGGAGCGCTGCGGTCTCGAGCTCTGGCACGACGCGTTGGCCCGCCGCGACCGGAACGGCCGGCTCGAGGTGCTCGCGGGCCTTCCGCAGTTCCGCGAACACCTCGGCGGCGAGCTCACCCTCGCGATGCCGAACGGACTCGGACGGACGAGCGACATACACGAACTTCCGGAAGAACTGGTGGAGCGCGCGGTCGAGGCACTTGCGAGGAGGGCGGGGCGATCCTCTGGCGAGGCGCACATCTCACGTATTGCCTGAACATCCACCCGGGTGAAAGCCTGGCCGAGGTGCGACGGGCCATCTTCACGCACGCGGTGCGGGTGAAGGAACGGGTCTCCGCCGACGCGCCCTTCGGGCTCGGGCTGCGTCTCTCGGCGAAGGCGGCCGGGGAGTTGGTCGAGGCGCCGGGACCGTTCCGGGACGAACTCGAGCGGGCCGGAATGTACGTCTTCACCGTGAACGGCTTTCCCTACGGACGCTTCCACGGTGGCCGCGTGAAACAGAACGTTTACCTGCCGGACTGGGCCACGCCGCAGCGACTCCGCTACACGGTCGACCTCGCGGAGATCCTGGCCGTCCTCCTGCCGAAGGGGCTTTCCGGGACCATCAGCACTTCGCCCCTGGTCTACGGAAAAGACCTGCCCGCCACGGCTATCGAGAACCTGCTCGCCACGGCGCGGGTACTGGAGAAAATACACACTCGGACCGGGCGCGAGATCCACCTCGCCATCGAGCCGGAGCCGGACTGCACCCTGGAGAACACCGCGGAAGTGCTGGCGTTCTTCGACCTCCTGCGGAGAAGGCGGGACGGTGAGATCCCCCCTCACCTCGGCATCTGCCTCGACACCTGCCACCACGCCGTGAATTTCGAACGCCCCGTCGAAGTGCTGGCGCGGCTCACCGCTGCCGGGATACCGGTCCCGAAGATCCAGCTCTCCGCGGCGCTTCGCGTGAGGGAAGGGCAACCCGCCCCCGCATTGCTCGAGCCGTTCGCCGAGGAGGTCTACCTGCACCAGACCCGCGTTCGGAATGCGGAAGGGTTGCACTCCTTCCCGGACCTGCCCGCCGCTCTCGAGGCGGCCCCGGACGGGGAGTGGCGCACCCACTTTCACGTGCCGCTGCACTTCGAATCACCGGGAGGGCTCGAGACGACCGCGGACCTGCTCGACGCGGAGTTTATCGCCGCCGCGGCGACGCCGGGCCGGCACCTCGAGATCGAAACGTACACGTTCGACCGGCTGCCGGGAACGCCCGGAAACGTGGTGGACGCGATCGTCGGGGAGTTTCACTGGCTACGGGAAACGGACGATCCCGGTTGAGCCGGACGACGCCGAGGCTCAGGTGTCCGGTCAGAATCCGGATGCTCATGGAATGGGCCAGGGCTCCTTGCGCCGGCGAGTGGTCAGGTTGAAGTAGAGGATGTGCCAGATTGCGGCGATCCCGTCCTTCCAGGTGATCTTCTTCCCCTCCTCGTAGGTCCGGCCGGCATAGGACACGGGAACTTCGTAGATCCGGCAGCCGAGCTTCGCCGATTTCGCGGTGAGTTCCGGCTCGACGCCGAAGCGCTTGCTCTTGAGCGTGATCTCGTTCAGCACTTCCTTGCGGAAGGCCTTGTAGCAGACCTCCATATCGGTGAGGTTCAAGTTGGTCAGCATGTTGGAGAGGAGCGTGAAGAGCCGGTTGCCCACCGAGTGCCAGTAGTAGAGCACGCGGTGCGGGCCGCCGAGAAAGCGGGATCCGAAGACCGCGTCGGCCCGGCCGGAGAGGATCGGCTCGAGCAGGATCGGATAGTCCGCGGGGTCGTACTCGAGGTCCGCGTCCTGGACAAGAACGATGTCCCCGGTGGCGAAAGAGAACCCGGTCTGGAGCGCCGCCCCCTTGCCCCGATTCACATCGTGGTACTGGACCGAGAACCCCGGCCGGTCCTCGTATTCACGGACGAGTTCCCGGGTGCCGTCGGTGGAACAGTCGTCGACCAGGACGATGTCGATCTCGAGCGGCAACTCGACCGCCCTGACCCGGCGGATGATCTCGTGGAACGTAGCGCGCTCGTTGTAGACCGGAATGACGATGGAGAGGGTTCTGACATCGGTGCCCATACGACTATGAAAAACAACTCACCGCCGAAAGCGAACCGTTTTTGGGAGCGCCGGATTAGACTCTCGGGTCGTTATCCAGCAACGGACACCGTCTCGAGGAGTATCCATGGCCGACCAGAAGCCGATCCTGCTGTCCGGAATGCAGCCCACCGGGGACCTGATGCTCGGGAACCTGATCGGGGCCCTGCGGAACTGGGTGAAGCTGCAGGAGGAGTACGACTGCCTGTACACCGTGGTGGATCTCCACGCGATCACGATGCCCCAGGAGCCGAAGCTGCTGCGGAAGCGGACGCTCGACCTGCTCTGCCTCTACCTCGCGGCCGGCATCGACCCCGAGCGAAGCACCGTCTTCGTCCAGTCGCATGTTCCGGAGCATGCGGAGCTGGCCTGGATCCTCGGCTGCACCGGCACCATGGGCGAGCTGAGCCGGATGACGCAGTTCAAGGACAAGTCGCAGCGCCAGGGGAAGAACATCCGCGCCGGGCTCTTCTTCTACCCGGTGCTGATGGCGGCGGACATCCTGCTCTACGGTGCCGACCTCGTGCCGGTGGGCGACGACCAGCGGCAGCACCTCGAGCTGACGCGCGACCTCGCCATCCGTTTCAACCATCAATACAGCGACACCTTCACGGTGCCGAAAGCCTACATTCCCGAGATGGGCGCGAGGATCATGAGCCTGACCGATCCCACCAGCAAGATGTCGAAGTCGTCGGAGCAACCGAAGAGCTACATCGCCCTCCTCGATCCGCCGGATCTGATCAGGAGCAAGTTCAAGAAGGCGGTCACGGACTCCGGCACCGAGATCCGCTACGACCCGGAAGGCAGCCCGGCGATCTCGAACCTCCTGACGATTCACAGCGCACTGACCGGCAAGCCGATCGCTGAAATCGCGGAGCGCTTCTCCGGCAAGGGCTACGGAGAGTACAAAGTGGCCCTCGGCGACGTGGCGGTGGAGGCCCTTCGCCCCATCCAGGAGAAGTTCAAGGAGCTTCGCGAGGACAAGCCGGGCCTTTCGAAGCTGATGGCCGACGGCGCAAGGCTGGCCCAACGGCGCGCCCGCAGGATCCTCGACAAGGTGAAGCGCAAGACGGGCTTCGTCACGCGTCCGCGATAGCCCGCTCGAGGAGCGTCAAACCGGCTCACGACTCGTCTGGAAACAAGTGCGGCGTTGCACCGGGAGCGCGGTGGCCGACCCGGTCCTCCCACACACTCAGAACTCGTGGCTGGCGCGCCTCTTCTTCCACCAGTCTCTCCAGGCCTGGCGGTCGTTGCCGAGGTCCACGCCGGTGAGTTTATTCAGAGCCATCAGCAGGTCCGCGCCGAGCTTGCCGATCGTCTCGTCCTTCGTCGCGTAAAGGGAGTTGATCAGGGCGTCCACCGAAGCCGTTGCCCGGATGTTCCCGAGCGCGCGGATCTTCGCCTTCGCCATCGCGATGGCCTCCTGCTTCGACCGCTGGCTCCACCAGTTCTTCGAGAGCGCCTCGACCGCGCGGGGGTCTCCGATCTCACCCAGGGCGGCGACGATCCGGAGGGAGACCGCCAGCTCCTTCTCGTTCTTCTTCAGCGCCGCGAGGAGAGCCGGGACGACGTTCCTGCGCTTGATGATCCCGAGCGACTCGGCGGCGACGGCCCGGACCAGGACCGACTTGTCGCGCAAGCCCTGCTTCGCGATCGCGGCGGAGACGAGGTCGTGCGGCGTTTCGGCGATTTTCCGGATCAGATCCGCCTTCTGCTCCACGTCGAGCTTGCGGAACCCCTTATCGAACGCCTTGACGAGGGCCTTCACCTCCTCCTCGTCGAGTTTCGCCAGTTCCGCCGGCTCGCCGTTGATGGTCTCATAGCGGATCGAGTACTCGACCCGGTTCTGGTCGGTCTCGACCGCGAGGACCGTCGGCAGGGAGTAGCCGCTCACCTCGCGAAAAGCGCGATAGGAGATCTGCGCCACATGATCGCCCCGGTATTCGGCGGCGCGACCAGCCACGACCAGGAGCCGGTCCTTCAGCTCCATGCGGTACGTGTACTTCACCTGGTACTTCCGCAATTCCACATCGAAGAGCGCGAGCGGCCCGTTCTCGAAGGTGGCCACGATCCACCCGTAGTCCCCGATGTTCCCGGCCACGGTCGTGAAGTTGGCCTCTTCCTCGATCCTCTTCTCACCGGCGTCGGCGAACAGCGAGAACCAGAGTTCCCCGGTCAGGTCGCGCCACATCCCGCCGAGAGTATCCTTCAGCGGCTTGCGCATGGATTCAAGCGTATCCTCGAAGTCGAAGTTCTCCTCCCTCGGCGACCGAAAGCCGTAGCCGAAATTCGCGAGTTCCTTGTAATTGGCGAGGTTTCGGTCGCGGGAGCTGCGGAGGATGAACTCGGCGGTGAAGGATCGGAGCCCATTCGCGGTGTGGTCGAGGTGTTTCGCCCGGGCCGCGGCGAGGAAGGCGTCCGGTTCCGGTTCTTCGGCGGAGGCCATCGGAAGGAAGAAGGCCATTCCGAGCACGAGCGGAAAGACGCGGGCGCAGCGCATGATGTCTCCCGACGGGTCAGGTCTGACATTTGTCCGGATCCGGACGAATTCACGAAGACATGCCGTGAAGAAAACGTCTGACTGCAGACAAATGTCAGACCTGACCCCCGGTATCATATCACACGGCGGCGCGGCGGCGGCGGATGACGCCCGCCAGGCTGAGCAGGGCGAAGACGGCCAGCCCCGGGCCGACGGCTCCAGGGAGCGGGGCGATGTGGGTGAAGCCGACCTGAAGTTCATCGTTGCCGCACGAAGGCCGCCAGAAGATGTCGGTTTCCGCGTCCAGTCCCACCGGTCCGAAGGCCGTGAGCGGCACAGAGAGTTCGATGATCGAGTGCTGGGTGCCGTAGGAGTTTCGCGAGAAGTAGTAGTCCGCCAGACCGACGAGAGTACCACCGGAGAGCTGTTGGGTCTCGACTCCGGGAGCGATGGGGTCCAGGCGCCAGAGTGCGTCCTGCCACACCGAGCCCGCAAGCTGGGTGATGGAATAGTCCACGCTGATTGTGTAGCCGTGGGAGTTGAGTTCATAGGTGGTTCCGGGCGCCCCCTCCTCGATGAAGCTGCCGTCGTCACCGCCGCCGTAGAGCCCTCCGCCCACTTCAATGCCGAAGATGCCGCTGGTGGTCTCGATCCGAATGTCGCCGGGGGCGAAGAGTCTCGGGCCGTTGTCCGGACGCTGACCGGAGACGATGGCCAGGTACAGCTTTCCACCAGCGGTCGCCGCGGCGAGGAACTCCGCATCGTAGTTCTGGCCGCCGTAGTTCGGACCGACGTAGTAGCTGTTGCTGTTGTCGTTCGTGTCCTCGGACATCCAATCGAGCAAGTCGATTCCGGAATAGCCGGCGTACGCGGAGATGTTGCTCGCGTTTCCGTCAGCCACGACGATTCCCCAGTCCGTGAGATCCCCATCCACCGTGATGGGTCCGCCGAAGGCCAACGCGCTGAAAGAGATGAGCAGCGCGATCGTAAGTCCTGCCGTTTTCAAGCTTCACCCCCGAAACCAAGCCCGCCAGGAGTCGAACGATCTTCTCCACGGCGAAATCAAGGCCCGCTTGCAGGTAAATGGGCTATTCGGGGCTTTACTTTTTGCGATTCCGGAAATCCCGGTCCGCCATCCACATGCCTGAGACCAGGCAACCGGGGGGGAACATCCTCGCCGGACTCCGGGATTCCGGTGACCCGACCTCCTTCCGCATCCCTACCGCTCCTCCAGGAAGTCCTTTCCGTAACGCGCCCAGATCTCCTGCGCGATGGCCAGCGGCTTCATCATCGGGACCGTGTAGCTCGGGTAGCCGCGGCGACCGAGGTCCACCCGGGAGCGCCAGACATGCTTGCTGTACCCGCGCGGGGAGACGATGACCGGCTTCACGAACTCGTGGCGCAGATCGGCCAGGCGCTCGGTCACGTACTCGGTGAGATACGGCACCTGAAAGTAGACCGCGGCCACGATCATGTCCGTCTCCGGATCGTCGTTGAGGATCCGAAGCGACTCGAGCAGGCGTTCGTCATCGCAATCGCCGAAGAGATCCACCGGGTTGGCGGAGACGCTTCGCGCGACCTTCTCCTCCTCCGCGGCGGAATACGTCTTGATCTTCCCGCCAAGGAGTTTCGCCAGGCGCCTTCTCGTCTCCACCGCGAAGCTGGCCAGGACGAGTCCCTCCTCCGTCACCTGGTCGGCGAGGAGGATCGCCGCCCCGCCACCGACGCCCACCACCGCCACGCGATTGCCCGTCGACCGCGGCTGGCTGGTCAGGATCGAGACGATGTTGATCAGGATCTTCGGATCCTCGGTGAACTCCTCGATGAGGTAGAGCCCAGCCTGCTCGCAGCACGCCTTGAACGCTTCGAAGCTGCCGGCGAGGGACGCGGTGTGGGACATGGTCGCCGCGGCCCCGCCCCCCACGCCGCCCTTGATGACGATGACCGGCTTGTCACGGCTGACGCGCTTTCCCACCTCGAGGAACTGCAGGCCGTTCGTCAGGCCTTCGAGGTAGGCGACGATGATCCTGATCCGCGGATCCTCGCCCATCTGCGAGAGGATCTCCGAAATCTCCACGCCGCTGGCATTGCCGCAGGAAACCCAGCGACCGACGGAGAGGCGGTCGGCGGCCAGCATCTCGATGAGTTCCAGGCCGATGCCGCCGCTCTGGCTGATGACGCCGAGGCCGCTCGGCTCGCGGACCGACTCGGTTCTCTGCTCGGGAATGAACATGGTGTTCAGGCCGGAGAAGTTGTCGATGACGCCGAGACCGTTCGGGCCGATGTAGACCGTGTCGTGCTTCCTGCTCGTCTCCATCAGGCGATCCTCGAGATCACCGCGCCCGACCTCACGAAAGCCGTCGCTGACGATGATCGCGCCCTTCCCGCCCCGCTCGCAGAACTGCTCGAAGAGTTCGGTGGTGGCCTGCGCGCCGGTGGCGAAGACGCCGATGTCCGGTTTCTCCGGGATCGCGTCGAGGGACGGGTAGCACTTCCGGCCGAGGAGCTTCTCGTGCCGCGGGTTGATCGGGAAGACCCGCTTGATCCGGCTCGAGTTCTTGAGGATGATCCCCCCCACGGTGCCGGTCCGCGACGCACCGAAGACCGTGACCGACTGCGGGTTGAAGATTGCTTTCAGGCTCTCCATGCGCGCCGGGGAGAGGTCGGTCAGCCGGGGGATCTCGACCGGATCGCCTCGGATCACGCGCGCATCGACCAGCGCGAAGCCCTCCTCGTAGACGATGACCGGGTTCAGATCGAGTTCGTGGATCTCCGGCCGCTCGACCATGAACCGCGAGACCTTCATGGCGAGATCGATCACCGCGGCGCGGTCGAGGGGCGGACCGCGAAAGCCGTCGAGGATCCGGCCGGCCAGCGTGCGGGAGAGCATTCGCTCGACATCCTCGCGAGTCAGCACGCCCACGCCGGGGGCCACGTCCTTCCACAACTCGACGAACCGTCCGCCGTGCCCGATCATCGTCACCGGCCCGAAGCAGGGATCCTGCGTAGCGCCGATCAGCAACTCGAATCCGGGTTCGACCATGCGCTGGACGAGCACCCCGTCGAGTTCCTCCGCCCCGGCCCGGCGGGCGTTGTCGATCAACAGGTCCCAGCCGGCCAGCAGGGCGGCCTGATCCCCAAGATCGAGCAGGACGACGCCGACGTCGCTCTTGTGGATGATCTTCCCGGTGACCGCCTTGATGACAAGCGGATACCCGAGCTCCCCCGCGGCGGCGACCGCCTCTTCCTTCGTCGAAACCACCCGCCCGAGGATCGGAATCCCGTGGGCTTCGAGCAGCTTGCGACTCTGTTCAAATCCGACCTGGACCGTATCCATGACCTCGCCCCTCCCGTAATGAGCTCCCATCCCGGCGCCATCCTACTGCTCCGGCGGTGATACCGTGAATCGCGGCGGCGCGTGAGATGGCCGCGGCCTGGATCGATCGAGGCCCGAATCTGCAACCAGGAGCTTCACCAACCGCGTCGCGAACCGCAGGACTTGCCTGCGCCTTGCGGGACCACCTTCGCGCGGGGGCACGACTGAGCCGGATCCCCGGACTCGCCGGCTGTGAAGCAAATCCGGATCACGTTCCGAGCTACATCGCCGGCCGGATCCACGGCACCCTGCATGATCTGAGAAAAGCGGGACGTCTCGAGCCTGAGGAGATGCGCATGCTGGATCTCGAAGCCCGCGTGCTGCTCGAAGTCTGCGGCGGGTGTGAACGGATCCGGACGACGGCGCTGCCGGCAAGCCTCACCTGGATCACGCGTATGGCCATCGGCCTGTCGCTCCTGGCGATGCCCTGGTTTCTCTGCGCGGAGCTGGGCTGGGTGGTGATCCCCGCGGCCGGCGCCACCACTCTGCTCCTTCTGGTGGCGGAGCTCGTGGCCAACGCCCTCGAACACCCCTTCGGCATCGAGTACGACCAGCTCGACCCGAGCGTCATCTCCAGCGTCATCGATCGGAACACCACGGAGATCCTCGGAGTCAGCTGATCAATGCCCGCAGGTTCGCCCTCGCCCGCTCCTCGAGCCGCTCCCGGAAACGCGACGTGGCGTAGATCGACTCGCGGGTGAGGAGCGCCCCGAGAAACTCCCGGCGGCTCGCGGCGAAGTCCTCGTCGGAGACGCCCCGGACCTCCTCGCGGACCCGGCGGCTCGTGGCGAGGAATTCCTCTCTCGGATCGGCGAGCCCGGCGAGGTCCACGTCGACCACAAATTGCGCATCGGGATCATCGGGGCGATCCCGATGGGTCGTGGCGAGGATCAGGTCGGCGATGCGGCGTGCGACGGCGGCATCGACTCCGGCGGCGGCGAGGGTCCGGGAGGCGAGGATGGCGCTCTGCTCCTCGTTGTCGTCCGCGCCGGCGTCGGAGACGGCATCGTGAAAGAACAGCGCCGCCTCCACCTCGTCCGGCCGCTTTGCGAGGTGCCTGGCCCGGTCGAATTCGGACAGGCAGCGGATGATGTGATCCAGGTTGTGATAACTCCGATGCGGCTCCGAGTAGCGCCTCACCAGTTCATCGAAACCCGGGACCTCTCCCCCCGCGCCGAGACGGCGAAGCAGCGCGGAGTATCTCAGGCGAAGCAGCTCGACCGGTTCGGAACCCATAGCGGGAGAATACCACGCGCGTCAGCAGACGAGCAGGAGCAGACTGAGGGCCAGCAGCCCCCAGAACAGGGCCGACAGGATGACGATGCGAGGCAGTTCCTGAGCGAGCTTCATGCCGCGAGGGTACCGCCTGCGGATGAACACAGCCTGAACCCCCGCATTCTCTTTGCACTGCGGCGGTGTGCTGCGACGCCCGGAGGCATCCCGGAAGGTCGTTGGCGGTCAGACCCGTTCAAATGGTTGGAACAGCTTCAGGTACTCCCCCTGCGCCTTGCGGTCGGTCATCGAAGCGATGTAGTCGCAGATGGCGCGCGGGAGCCCATCCTCCGCGCCGCGCTCCTGCACGTCCGGCGGCAGGGACCGCGGGTTCAGCTCGTACTCCTTGAAAAGCCGGGTCAGGAACCGCTTGGCTTTCTCCTGCATCCGCGCCACGCGGTAGTGACTGTAGAAGGAGTCGAAGAGGAAGCGATGCAGTGCCTCCTGGTATGCCTGCCCCTCCTCCGAAAAGGAGACCAGCGGAGCCGCGGCGGCCCGGACCTCGGTAACCGAAGCAATGCCGGAGGACTCGGTCTGCCGCGAGGTGTGGGTGAGGACATCCGTCACCGCCCAGTTGATGAGCCAGATGATGGCATTGTTGCTCCTGATCCTGCCACCGATGCCGGGATGGCGGGCTTCGACCTCGCTGAAGGCCCGGTCGACAATCGGCACCTCCCGCACCTGCTCCGGAGAGAGGATACCGGCGGTCAGACCGTCGTCGAGGTCGTGATTGTTGTAGGCGATGCGATCTGCGAGGTCCGCGACGCGCGCCTCGAGGAGGGGATACTCCTGCGGACGGAAACCTTCCGGTACATCGACACCGGAGTGTTTCAGCATCGATTCCCGGACCTCGTAGGTGAGGTTCAGTCCCGGGAAGTCCGGATAGCGGCTCTCGAGCAGACTCACCACGCGATAACCGTGCGTGTTGTGCTCGAAGCCGCCATCCGCGCCCATCAGTTCATTCAGAGCGTCCTCGCCGGAATGGCCGAAGGGGCCGTGGCCGAGATCGTGCGCCAGGGCCAGGCACTCCGTCAGATCCTCGTTGAGCCCGAGCGCCCGGGCCATGGAACGTGCGATCTGCACGACTTCCATCGTGTGCGTCAGGCGCGTCCGATAGTAGTCCCCCTCGCTGTTCACGAAGACCTGCGTCTTGTACTGCAGGCGACGAAACGCCGTGGAGTGAACGATCCGGTCACGGTCCCGCTGGTAGCACGGACGGTAGGGGTGCTCCGCACCGGGGTACTCCCTCCCCCTCGTCAAGCAGCTCTTCATCGCGAAAGGACGCAGCTCGCGCTCCTCCCGGTTCTCGAGTTCCTCTCTGCCGATCACAAGGATCTCCCTCCGCCCGGATTGTAAAGCAGCTTTGACAACGTAAACCGCCGCAAGGTGATTCGATGGATCAAGAGCGAGCCGCTGACAACAGCAAGCCATTATCCCAAAGTCACTTACGATAACCTCATCACTATGGCACCCTTCTTGCGAAATGTTCTATCCCAAGACGAGCTCTTTTTATCTCAGACGCATCAAACAAGGGCCAGGCACGCTATTCCCCTCTTTCCATCTTTCCCCAAAGCTCCCTGGCCCTCTCTTTTTGCCCTCCGCGCCGGGCGCCTCGCCGTGACCGTCCTTCAGATCGTGCGCCCGCATGAGAAATGCGGGTTAGGATGGAACCGTGACCACTTCCAGGAACAGCATACCCGGATACGAGATACTCTCGGATGTCGGAGCGAGCGCCTGGGGCGAGTCCTTCAAGGCGCGGCAGGTCAGCCTCGACCGCATGGTACGCCTGACGCTGCTTCCGCCGAAAGACCAGGCCCCCCACATCCACGAACTCGCCCGCCGGAACGTCCGACTCACGCACCCGCACCTGATCTCCGGCATCGACATGGGCGAATGCGCACGCGGCACCTACCTGGTGACGGAGTGGATCGAAGGTCCCTCCATCGGAGAGATCGTACGCCGCGGCGGCGCGATTGCGGAGGAGCGGTCACTCGAAATCGCCCTGGCCGCGGCGCAGGCCCTCGACCATGCCGACCGGGGCGGCCTTGAACACGGGAATGTGACTCCCGAATCGCTGATCGTCGCGAAAGGCGGAAACCCCAAACTGCGGGGATTCGGCTCGGACCGGAAGTCCACTCTGTCCGACGACGACTGGCGGTCCCCGGAAAGGAAGCGCGGGGAGCCCGTGGAGATCCGCTCCGACATCTACTCCCTCGGGGCCGTCCTCTACTACATGCTCGCCGGTGTTCACCCGTTCGAGGATGCCGCTCCTCCCGCCGTCATCGACGGGGTGGTGGTGGAAGAACCGGTCCCCCTTCGGGAAGTCGCCCGCCGAATCCACCCGAATGTCGAAGCTCTCGTCATGCGCATGATGGCCCCTGCGCCTGACGACCGCTTCACTTCGGCCGCCTCGCTGGTCGAAGAGTTGGAGGGGGTCCGGTCGAAACTGAGCGAGAAAGTGGACCTCCGCAGGCCGAAATCGGCCGGGCCCGGCACCCGGCGTGCGCGGCCCGGCCGGTCGCGACGGACTCGGCGACGACGCTGAACCCGAGAATCGACTATTCGCCACGACCATGAACGGTACAATTCCCGCTCACTGGCGACTTTGGAGTGGAGACATCATGTCTGTTCCGAAAAGCATCCTCATCATCATCGCGCTGGGACTGGTCCTGGGTTGCGCATCAAAGCCACCCCTGCCGGAGGACGAACTCCCGAACGACTTCCTGTTCGTCTTCACCCACGAGCGGCTCACGAAGTTCGACGAGACCATCGAACTGACCGCGGACGGTGAGGTGGTCCACGAGACCGACGAGGCGGAATCAACCGGGGAGGATGATCCCGAACGGCCGGAGGTGAAGATAGCTCCGCCGCCGGAGGGGGCCGAAGGGACCGAGCCCGGGATGGGCGGAGAGGACGCCGAAGGGACCGAACCCGGGATGGGCGAAGAGGACGCCGGGGGGACCGAGCCCGGGATGGGCGAAGAGGACGCCGAAGGGACCGAGCCCGGGATGGGCGAAGAGGACGCCGAAGGGACCGAACCCGGGATGGGCGGAGAGGACGCCGAAGCCGGGAAGACTGACGGGATGGAATCAGGGGAAGAGACGGTCACGCTGCCGCTGCCGAGTTTCGTGAAGGTCACCGTGGACGTCATCGGCCGCACGGACATCGAAGTCACCCACACCCTGCCCCGGAAGAACACCTCCAGGCAGACGCTCACCCTGAGCAAGGAAGACCTGATGGAGCTCTATCAGCTCATCCGGGCCGCCGACATCTACAACCTTCCCGGGGAATTCGAGGACGGGGACTGGGAGAAGGGCAAGGAAACCTACGCCGTCATCGGGCGGAACAAGCCAAAGACCGTCACCGTCACCGGCACCCAGGTCGAAGAGCTGGCCCGGATCCGGGACCGCCTGCTCGAAATGCTGCCGGTGAGAGACCTCCTGACCCTGCCCGCGATGATCGAGCGCCTGGTCATCATGGATCGCCGCACCGGGGTGTTCTACCGATCGGGCGAGGCGGCAGTGAAGGAGATCCCGGAGCAGTACCGCAAGGAGTACAAGGATCCGTGGCGGGCGCTGGATGACGGCGGCTTCCCGTCCCCGTCCTTCGGCCCCCTGCCCAAGGAATGGGACTGACCAGCCCGCTTTTCTCACCGAGGGCCAGCCCGCCTTTCTCACCAGTGCGCGCGCCGCGTTTGTGTAACGGTTGAAGCCGCAGGAGGATGTGTTGCGTTCTGACGGGTTGCGGCCACGACAAGGTGTATCTGAGGAGGCAGGCGTGGATGCAGCGCAAGAAAGACCGACGACGCGACGCCTTCCCATCCCGGAGGAGGTCCGACGCCGCGATGCGCCGCGACCGCCCCTCAGATCGCGGGCAATGGTGAGAAATGCGGGCTATCTGCCGCCGTGCCGCCTACTCAAAAGCCGTCCAATGGGTTCCCCGCCCCCGGTTCCGTGACCGGGGTGCTTTCCACCGGCCTGGTCATCCTTGATCCTGCGGGCGGCGGCGATGACCTCTCGAGCACTCTCCGGACGGCGCTCGGGGACCTTCTCCATCATCCGGGCACAGAGCAGCGCGCTGGCCCGACTCGTCCCCGGAACCAGGACTCGTGGGTCCGGAACGGGTTTCTTGAGGTGCTGGCGAACGACCTCCCGTCCGGTTCCCTTGAAGGGCGGGCGGCCGGTCAGCATGAGGAAGTACACCGCACCGAGGGAGTAGATATCCGAATGGCAACCGGCACGAGTTCCAGTCCGGAACAGCTCCGGAGCGGTGTAGTGGGGTGTGGTCAGCCCCTTGCATACTCCGGTTTCGCAGATATCGCGGGCGTCCGAGATCCCGAAGTCGGTGACCTTCGCGCCGCCCTGCCGGGGCAGCAGAATCGCCTCCGGGCGAAGAGCCCCGTGAACGATACCGTGCTCATGGGCGTGCTGAATGCCGGATGCCACCTGGACGACGCAATCGAGCGCCTCCGACTCCGCCATCGGTCCGTGCTCCTCGAGATGCAGGCGGAGGTCGGGGCCGAGTACGTAGTCGAGCACCAGGAAGGGGATGCCCTCGAGGTCTCCGGAGTGGCGCAGGCGGACCACATTCCGATGGTTCAACAGCGAGAGCCTCCGGCTGTCCTCGAGGAACAACAGGTGTTGCTCTTCCGCCTCGGCCAACCCGAAGCGCAGGATCTTGATGGCCACCGTTCGCCCGGTCCCGAGTTCCACCCCGCGAAAGAGCTGAGTCGTGGAATCGGAGGAGACGAACTCGAGCGAATCGTAGCCGGGAAGTTCGAGGGTCCGAGTCCGCTTCTCCACGTTCTCCATGACCACGCGGACCTCCTCGGTGGTGAGGTGGCCACGCTGGATCAGGATCTGTCCGATCCGCTCGGGGCTCCGGCCGTCTCCCCGCTGCTCCTCCTGCAGGCACAGCGCATCGACGATTTGCGAGGGTTGACAGAGCCCGAGGTTCAGGGCAATCTCGCCAAACAGGGGGCTGATCGAGTATTTCCATGTATTCATGGTCGGTATTCACCACTTCGACGTGACCTCGGTGAGCGCTTGAGGGGAAAGCGTGATCCATGGAAATGACGATGCTCCTCTGGCTCTATGTCATCTCCGCATCCTTCTCGGCGGTGACCCTGATCCGGCAGAAGGGAGCGGCTGATTCCCGCGCCCTGGTCACCGTCCTCCTGGTCGGCGCGGCCGCGACGGTGGGAGTGGTGGCGCCCGCGGCGAGACCATTTGCTTTCTGGCCCGCGACCCTTGGTTTCGTCGTCTTCATGCTCGCACCGGGACTTCTGGTCCGCCTGGGGAGGCGCCTCGCCGGGGGGGGATCGTTCGGCGGCGCGGGCCGCACCTTACGGGTCGCGAGCGTCCTCTTCCCGGCCGCGGGGTTTCGTGCGGAGCGAGACCTCTACATCGCACTCCGGGACAACGGGGGTGTGCGACATCCCGCGGCTGCGGAGGTCCGGGCGAGGATCGCCGCGCTCTCCGACGGCCCGATGTTGCGGACGGCGCCCGCCACCCTGGCCTTGATCGTCGTCATCCTGCTCGCATACGGGCTGCTCGCGACGGCGGGCGACTCCGAGAACCTGATCACACTGCTCGAGTTCGGCGCAAACTACGCCCCGCTCGTCCTCGCCGGCGAGTGGTACCGGCTCATGACCGCGATTTTCCTGCACGGAGGGCTGCTGCACCTGACCGTCAATGTCCTCTCCCTCTGGATCCTCGGGAAATGGGTGGAGCCGGAGATCGGCTCGGCGCGAACGCTGGTGGTCCTCCTCCTCTCCGGGCTGATCGGAAACGTGGCGAGTCTGGCCCTGTACCGGGAAACGGCGGTGGTGGCCGTGGGAGCGTCGGGCGCGGGCATGGGGCTGCTCGGCTGCCTGGCCATGCTCCTGCTTCGCCCCGGGGGGCACCCGCTACGGTCCCGGAGACTTCCGGCCGTGCTGGTCATCACCGGGGCGTCGCTCTTCATGGGTCTCGTCATCCACCAGATCGACAACGGCGCCCATCTCGGAGGACTTCTGACCGGAGCGGCGCTCGGCATCCTGTTCACCCGGCTCCCGCGCCTCCCCGATCTGCTGGTGCGCGCCGCCGCGACGGTGCTCGTCCTGCTGGCGGTGTGGTCCATCGTGCTCGTCGGCCTGAGTTCTCCGGTGTGGCAGCAGCGGGCTGAATTCGGCACGAACTCCTTCACCCTGCACTGCCCGGCCGGCGCCGTGAAGAGTGTCAGCGGGAATTCCTTCGAACTCTCCTGGCGCCTGGTCGACGACCTCTTCATCGAGCTATCGATCGAGCTGGTGGATCCCCCGGAGAGCCCCGCCGAGCGTTTCGACCGGATGACCGGGGAACTCCAGGGTGTCCTTCCTCCGGGCAAGGAGCGGTTGAGTTTCCCGCGAGCCTGCACACGCGTGGTGGCGGAAGGCGAGACGAGCCGCACCGAGATTTACCTGATCGAGGACGCGCCGGGAGGACGGGGCGCCCTGTTATCCTTCGTCCTGCCCGGCGATGATCCGATCATCCGTGAGCGATGGGTCGAGCCGGTGATCTCGAGCTTCCGCTTCAGATAGGAACCGCGGATGGAAAGCACCGACCGACCGAAGCTGCGCCCGCTTGAGGCCATCCCCCAGGAAGTGGAGGGTGAAACCGCCATTCTGATCCGCGACCCGGAGGGCATCACCGACAAGGTGGCTGCCCTGCCCCCGGGACTCGCGCAGTTCCTCTTCGCCAACCTGACCGGTGAGCACACTCTGGGGGAACTCGAGGAGAGGATCGGTGGCGACCTCGGCCCCATCCTCTCCCAGTTGGATGAGGCCCTGTTCCTCGATTCCCCGCGATTTGCCGCGGCGAAGGCGGCCCTGGTGCAGGCTTATCGGGACGCGCCGAGCCGGGAAGCGAAGTCCGCGGGCCAGGCGTACCCCGCGGATCCGGATGAGCTCCGGGAGTTTCTCGACCACCTCTACGAGGGCGTCGAGGAGACGGATCGGGCGAGGCCGCTCAAGGCCGCGGCGATCCCGCATCTCGACCTCCGTTTCGGAGGTGTCGCCGCAGCGAAGGGTCTCGTGGGGCTCGCCGGGAGATTCACCGGCGACACGGTGGTGATCCTCGGGGTCGGGCATGCGCTGGGGGCCACCCCCTATGCGCTGACCGTGAAGGACTTCGATACGCCTCTCGGGCTCGTGCCGGTCGATCAGGAGTTGCTCGGCAGGGTGTCGAAGCAAACCGGCGACTGGGTCTTCGAAGGGGAACTCACCCACCGGGACGAGCACTCCGTCGAATTCGCGGCGCTGCTCCTGAAGCACGCTCTGCCGAACCGGGATTTCCGGATCCTGCCGGTGCTCTGCGGCTCGTTCCAGGGCTTCCACATGGAGGATCGCGACCCGACGGAGGATCCGCTGGTCGACGTGTTCCTCGAAACGCTCCGGGAGGAGACTGGCGACGCGTTGATCCTGGCCTCGGTGGACCTGGCCCACCGGGGGCCGTTCTACGGAGATGAGAATCCCCTGACTCCGGAGCTGCTCCGGGCCATCGGGATCGCCGACGTGGAGATGATCGGGCGGATGGAAGAGCGGGACGCCGCGGGCTTCTTCGCTCATCTGACGAAGACGCGAAACGGCCGCCGGGTCTGCGGTTCGTCGGCGATCTACACCACCCTCTCCCTCCTGCCCGAGGGACCGCGGGGACAACTGAAAGCCTACGAGCAGCCGCCGTTCCCGGAGGAGGGCAACACGGTGACGATCTGCTCGATGGTGTGGGAGTGAGATGACCGACTGCTTCTTCGCCACCGACATCCACGGATCGGTCTCGCGATATCGGAAGCTCCTCGATGCGCTCCGGAGCGAACGCCCCGGAGCGGTGTTTCTCGGAGGCGATCTCCTGCCCGCGCTCCGCTCGCTCGACGGCGAAGGAGTCATCTCGGAGCCGGGTGGCCTCGCCCGGCTCTTCGATGAGGTGCGCGACGAACTCGGGGATGACTATCCGGAGGTCTTCCTGATCCTCGGGAACGACGACGCTCGTGCGCAGGAGGCGGATTTCATCGCCGCCGCGGCTCGGGGGACCTGGCGCTACCTGCACAACCACCGCGCCGAGTTCCGGGGCCATCCGGTGTTCGGCTACGCCCACGTCCCCCCCACGCCGTTCCTCAACAAGGACTGGGAGCGCTACGACGTATCCCGCTACGTGGACCCCGGCTCGGTCTCTCCGGAGGAGGGCTATCGATCGGTCGCGGTCGAAAACTCACAGATCCGATACGGGACGATCAAGGAGGATCTCGACCGACTCACCGGGGACGAGGACCTCGCGAATGCAATCCTCCTCTTCCACACCCCGCCGTACCAGACGAACCTCGACCGGGCCGGCCTCGATGGCCGGATGATCGACCACGTCCCCCTCGATTGCCACGTGGGCAGCATCGCGGTACGCCGCCTGATCGAAAAGCGCCAGCCGAAAATCACCCTGCACGGCCACATCCACGAGTCAGCGAAGCGAATGGGCGGTTGGCGCGACAAGATCGGCAGGACCCATCTCTTCACCGCCGCCCATCACGGCCCGGAGCTGGCGCTGGTGAGGTTTGATCCGGACGAGCAGGAGAAGGCGAAACGAGAGCTGATTTGACATCCGGACAGGGGCCAGGTTCAGTTCGTGGTGGCCCCAGGGAGCACCGGGTTGCGGCGCCCCTGGGGCATCCCACCAGGCTGGGCGTCAGTTTGCGGTGCTGTGGGTATCGATGTACCGGTCCAGTTCCGCGGCATACGCGCGCAGCGACGGGGGTTCGCGGTCCCAGCGGTCGTTGAAGCGGTTCATGGCGACGCGCGCGGCCTCGAGGTCCCCACCGTCGATCGCGGCCTGGGTCAGGGCGATGTCCACCCACACCGGGACGGCTTCACCGTCCGCGCGGATGCGCGCCGAGACCGCGTCGATCTCCGCGACCGTCGCCGCGTCGTGGGCCTGACCGGACTGGGCCCGGGCGAGCCACAGCGAGTAGACGAGTGCCTCCTTCGCCGACCGCTCCCCGGGGTAGACCTTCGTGAGGAACCGGTTGATCCGGATGCAGGAATCATAGTCCTGATCACCGGCCAGCGACTGGGCCCGATCGAACAGCAACGAGTAGAGGGCGTCGTAGTCTTCCCGCTCCTCGACGGCCATCATCGCGTCCTCGGCGGCCACGACGTCTCCCCCCATCAGGTGCGCCGCCACCTCGATGGCGACCTGCTGGACATCCACGTAGGCCCGGGCCTCGACCTGCTCCTCGGAGACTCGCGCGGGATGCTGAGTGCTGCTGCAACCGGCGAGTGTCACGACCGCGGCCAACAGCAAGAAAGGGATACTCAGGATCTTCATCTCATTCCTCCATTCGTGGTGTCCACCACGGTTCCATCATCAAAACTGATACCGGCCACCTGGATGTCGAACGCTCCCCCCGGCAGGCGCACGTAGCGCATCGTGAAGTTCTTCACGTCGTCGTGGGTGCGTTTCCTTCCACCGCGGCCGCGGTTGACTTTCTCGAGTGCGGCGTCACGCCGAACGATGACCAGGCCCCATTCGCGGGGTGGGATCAGGGCGGCGAACAGGTAGACGTCGCCGCGCACAAACACGCGCCTCCGCAATTCCCTCATGGGCCTTGGAAGCGATTCGTAGCTGAACGCGAAGAGGTCGCGGTACTGCCTGTACCGCGTGAGGGGTGCGGGGCTCCGCACCTCCTCGATGCCCGGCTCGCCGGTGAGAACGAGACGATGGTAGTACTCGGATCCCGGACGCAGCCCGGCACGAGGCACCAGGACCACGGGCTCACCGAAGTACCGGGCAATGTCGAGCTGATCGCGAGCGGTGCAAAGGAAGGTAGTGCGGAAGCCCTTGCGGCTCTTCCCGCTGACCTCCTCCTTCGCCTGCCGCATCAACTCCTTCGATCCTTCGATCGTCTCGAGTTCGCGAACGGCGTCCGCGGAGGGATCGGTGCGGGGTTCCGGTTCCGGATCCGCGGCGGCCGATTCCTCAGGGTCACCATCGGGCGTCCCGGCTTCCGCCGGCGGGGGCGCAGGTTTCTCTTCCACCGGTTCCGAGGGTGCGGCGGGCTCGGGAGGTGGTTGCTTCTCGGGTTCAGGCTCGGGCTCGGGTGCCGGCGTCCCCATCACCGCTTTCGGCGGCGGGGGATCCTGCACCGTCTCTTCCCTCACAGTCTCCTCCGCGGCCGATGCGGCTTGCGGCGAAAGGACCAGGGTCAGATCGACCGGCGGCACCGGCGCGGGGGATGGAGGCGGCTGATCCGGGGCCCGGAGCAGAAACCACCACGAGAGAAGAGCGGACACGCCGATCAGGAAGAGCTGGAGTGTGACCTTCTTCATCGCTCTCCTCCCCAGGCGGCATTCTCGAGTCCGAGGGCCAGCAGGCTGACGTCCTTGAATCCGGCGCGGCGCAAGTGCTGCAGAATCGCCGCCATCACGCCCTGGCGAGCATTGGCGTCGGCGCGGATCTCGATCCGGAACTCGTCCGGCACCGCCTCGCCGATCTGCCCGGCCAGAGCCCGATCCAGCTCTTCGGGACCATCGATCACGACGTCACTCCCCTCGAGACGGACCACCGAGTTCTGATCCACCACGATCCCGATCGACTTCCCCGGCGAACCCTCCCCCGAATCCGCCGGCTCCACGCTCGGCAACTTCACATGCACCTTCTCCGCGCTCACCGCGGTCTTGCTTTCGGAGAGGGCGAGCATCCCGAAAAGCAGGATGAAGAGCATGTCGATGAACGGGGTCACTCCCTTCATTCCCGGGCCGGTCATCGTACCGCTCATGATGTCGCTCCCGACCGCGCCCGGCGGCGTCGCTGCGCCACCTCGCGCCACCAGGCAAAGACCAGCAGGGAAGCCTGTCCAAGCAGAAAGATCGAGAGCCCGGCCACGGTGGTGAAGAGCGCCGTGGCCATCCCGGAGGCGAGGACCTCCGGCGCGGAGAGCGCCAGGTCCGTCCCCCGGGAGAAGAACGCAGAGGCGATGCCGAGCACGGTGCCGAAGAGCCCCATGCTCGTCGCCAGGTGGGAGAGCCCGTCGATCCGCGAGACGTTTCGATCCGCCGCGCGAGCAAGCTCGGCCTCGGATTCCGCCAGGCGGGGCCGGCGCAGGAGCCGGCCCGCCCAGTAGACGAGTCGCTCGAGGATCAGCGACAGCACGAGCACCCACACGCCAAGCAGCGCATACATGATCGGTCCGCCGAGTTCGAACTCCTCGCGGAACATCTCCTACTTCCCCCACTGCGAGGGGTACTTGAACGCGTCGCGAAGCACCTTCGCGGGCGGCGCGAGCGGGAACAGCCGCCAGTATCGCTCCGGGTCGCGGAGCAGAAGCATCTGGCGCGCCCTCTGGGGATCACGCTCCAACAGGTCGGCGAAGAACTCGTCGTCGTGCACGAGCGGGTCCTCCGCATCCATGTCCTCGTCGTCGGGACCGAGGGCCGTCTCCCCGAGGAAGGGCAGCGATTCGATGGTCTGCTCTTCGTCCAGACGCGCGACGACCCGGCGTCGCCGGTCCATCCGGTTCCGGATACCCACCACGGCATTGCCGAGCTGGGTGCGCTGCCGGTTCAGATCCCTGATCTCCGCATCCAGTTCGCCGATCTGCTTCTTCAGACGGCCGGCGCGCCGGACCGCGGCATCCTCGGAGCGGGTATCCTCCGCCGAAAGCGATGCGTCGAGGGCCAGGCGATACTCGGCGTCCTTGACGTCGCGTTCGGTGCGGAGTTCGTCGATCTTCATCGCCGTCTTCTGGACCTTGCGCCGGTAGAACCCGAGGGCTTCCCGCTCGGCCTTCTCGACCGAGGGGCCGCCGCCCAGGACGGCACGGCGCATGTCGCGCACCCTGGCCTTCAACTCCGCGGCCTGCAGCAGACCGCCGGGAGTCTTCTCCTTCTCACGAATGACTGCCGTGGCAGCGACCGTCTCGTCACGGTCGGCCACGTCCTGTGCGGACGCCGTCGTCGCGAACAGACACAGGAAGGACAACATGAGGATGCGCATCACTCCCCCCCCTCATCCATGCCGCGTCCCTTCGAGTAGGCTTCGCGCAGGAGGTCCGAAGAACGCGGGAACGCGACCATCCCGCCTTCGACGTCCTGAACGCCGACAGTGAGTTTCTGCACCGACGAGTCTTCGAGCCAGTCGAGCACGTTGACCAGCCCCGGGCTCGGTCCCTCGAGTCCACCCTGCAGCGTGACGAGTTGCGTCAGTGCCCGCAGGATCTCGTGGGTGCGCGCACTGCGCTCGTAGGTTCCGAGGAACGTCTCGAGGTAGAGCAGATCGCGACTCATCTGGAGCCGGATCCGGTCGAGCGTCCCGAACATCTGGGAGAGCAGCACGTCGACGTTGATGTCGAACTTGCCCGTCACGCTCGCCGTGGCCCGGGAAGCTTCCCGCACCAGCCGGAGCCGGCTCTTGGCCAGTTCGAGGCCGTTCTTGCTGTTCTGGTACTTGAGCTCGAGCTGTGCCAGCTGCCGCCGCTTCAGCGCGGACATGGACGGCAACGGCTGGAAGGTCCTCCGGTCGAACTCGTCCGCGGAGAGGCCGTCGATGAACCTGGCGATCTCCTTGCCGGACGTATCGAGCATCCCGGTCCGCTGCTTCAGGTGCGTCAGGTTGCCCCGCTCGGTACCGAAGAGCAGCGCGATGTCCTGGGGCCTGACGTTGCTCGCCATGCGGTTCGCGTAGTAGCTGATCCGGTAGCGTTGGGACTGCAGGAAGTCCACGAGCTTGGCCTGCTTCCCCACCACCCCCGTCACGTACCCGCCGATGGCTTCGAGGATCGCTTCCTCGTTCATGCCGTTTTCGGGTGTCGCACTCCGGCGGAGTTCGTCGAGCATCTTGGCGATCTCCGCGGCCGTCTTCTGCCCCTCGGTCACCTCCGAGCGGTACTGTTCGAGCCGTTGCTCGAAACGCTTGAACTCCCGGATCGTGTCCCGGACGTCCAGTTCCTTGATGGTGACGGGGATCTCTTCGTCACGCGACGACTGGGCCGCGGCTGGCGCCGCAAACAGTGCCGCCACGAAGAGCAGGGCCACGATCCCACTGATCGGCACCCCACTGATCGGTCTGGTTTTCATCGGTTTCTCCTCGCCTTGCTCAGGACTCGTCCTCAGCATTCCGAGCCGAGTCCTTCCCGGCTTCGTCTGGTCTCATCTGCACGCCGAACCGTTCGGTGGATGCTTCCACGAACAGCGCGGCAACTTCGTCGTCCGGCACTGCCTTCGACAGCCACGCAAACGTCTCCCGGCACCGGGCATCGCCGGTGAAGAACCGCTGCACGGCGAGCACGAACTTCGAGTCCGCGTTCGAAGGGACTCTCGCGCCCCGGTCCTCGAGGGCCTCCATGACCCGGTCGAACTCCACCGCCTCGCGGTAGGCGGAGGCGACGGCGCGCCTCGTCCGCAGCAATTCCGGCCGGAGCCGCACCGCCTTGCGGATGGCCCGCGCCGCCGGCCCGTCCCGCCCGAGGGCGATGTGCGCCTGGGCGAGAGCCATGAGCGGCACGGCGTCATCGGGCGCGCCTTCGGCGGCGGACTTGAAGCGGAGGATCGCCCGTTCGTAGTCGGCGCGACGGAAAGCCTCCGCCCCGATGCGCAGGTCCGCGAGGACCTGCTGTGAAGTCTCCGAAGGCTCGTCCTTCCTCGCTTCGCGACGTTTGCGCGCCGCCTCCTCGGCCTGGTCGATCCGGGACTCGCTGCCCGGAACTTCCCGCCCTTCCGGCTCCGGGTCGCGCTGCTCGGGTGACGGCAAGAGGTTCTCGGGATACAAGCGCCGAAAGCCCATCTCCCGGGGCACATACGCCGGACCCTCGTGCGTGGCCGGCTGGGCGGTGACCACCCGGGCGCCGCCGCGATAGACGCCCTGCGGATTGCGATGCTCCCGCTTCTTCCGGCTTTCCCGCTTCTTGCGGCAGACCGCGCAGGGACACAAGCGGTGTCCTCCGCGAGGTTCACGAACCTGTCCCCAAACGGGGGCAGGTGAAGCCAGGAACAGCAGTCCGGCCAGGCAAAGCAGGGTCAGTCGAAACACACCGGGGGCGATCCGCATCGGCATCACACTCCTCCCGTTTCCTGTGGAGGCATTCCACGAGGCAACGAGCTCTGTCTCGCACGTCGCGTGCCGATGACAGCGTGGAGGGGTTGATGTCGCCGGGCAGGAGGAGTCGGGCCGGCGTCGGCGGTGCGGTCGGCGGTGTGGTGAGCGGGTGCTAGCGGGCTGTGACGACCGGCTCACAGCGCGGCCCCGCCGAGCGTGGCTTCACCTGCGGCTCAGCCGCGCGGTGATCGGGCGAGCCCCCCTCCCCGCAGTGCGGGAGCCGTCTTGCGGAGCGACCGATCCGGCGGGGTCAGGAGTCACAGCCCGGCCGTCTCAGCTCTTCCCGCATCTTCCTGACAAACGCCGCGTGGCGCGCCCGCCACACGTACTTGCGGGTCCAGAATCCGAGCTTCCGAATCGCGGACATCGGCACCGTGACTCGCGCGAACACCGGGTTCCGGGCCAGGACCAGGTCCGCGAATTCATTGTCGTTCCACACCTTCCGGTAGGTGAAGTAGACCGGTTTGAGCGTTGTCGCCGAGAGGATATCCACCAGCGCAACCGTCTCATCGATCACCTGCAGACCCTCCGGTTCCTCGGCCTTGAGGAACTCCTGGTACTCCGGCGTCGGGTAGGTGAGAATCACGATGCCGTCATCGGTCAGCACATCCTCGATCGAGCTGAAAAGCGGGGCGTGGCTCGACATGGGGATGTGCTCGATCACATCGGCCAGCAGCACCGCGTCGAACGGACCGCGCGCCTTCAGTTCCTCCGCCTGCTCGACAACATCGAGCACGGCGAATTCCACATTCGCAGTGCCCTGATAGGCCTTCGCGATGCGGACGTTGTTGCCACTGATGTCGACGCTGAAGACATGCCCCGCACGCCGGCACAGATGCCGGGTAAGGATGCCAACGCCGCAACCGATCTCGAGCACGCGGGCGCCAGGGGTCAGGAAGCGATCGCACAAGGCCTTGATCGAATCCTGCCTTTCGTTCGGCCGGCGAAAGTCGTTGAGGAGAACGCTTCCCGAAAACTCGTCGTAGTATTCACGGACGTCGGCCATCGATTGCCTTTCGATAGATATCGACCAGGATCTCATTCTGCCGGTGGATGTCGAACGACGCCTCGATCCTGGCACGGGCCCGCGCCGGCATCCCGGGGTCCGTCCGGCCGAGGCTTTCGAGGCACTCGACGTACGCGTCGACATCACGCTCAGCGACCAGGTAGCCCTCCTGTTTGTCCGCCACCAGTTCAGGAATCCCGGAGTGCAACGTGCTGATCACCACGAGTCCGCGGGACATCGCCTCCATCATGACGGTTGGAATCCCCTCCATCTCTCCCGATGCGGTCGTGACGCTGTGATGCACAAAGACATCCGCGTCGCGCATCAGTTCACTGACCTCAGCGGGGACGAGCATGCCGGGAAAGCGCACGCGTTCCGCGATACCCCGGGCGCGACACAGAGCTTCGGCCGGTGCTTTCCAGGGTCCGTCACCGGCGAGGGTGAGCACATGACCATCGTGTCGTGAGAAGTACCGCGCGAATGCCTCGATCGTGTACCGGTGCCCTTTCTTCTCGACGAAGTTGGACACTTGCACGAAGTGGAGTGGTTTCGCGTCGGCGATCTTCTTCGCAACGGGGATGCGCTCGACGAAGTCGAAGTTCTCGACCGGCACACCAATGTAGTGCACGTCGAGGGAAGAGTGGTCCACCCCGAACGGATCCAGCCTCCTGGCCATGTCTCCGGACACGGTCACCACATGCGCGTAGCGGAACAGCTCCCGCAACTCCCGGGCATAGGACTTCACGCGCAGGAGACTCGATGCATCGAAGCCATGAAAGGTCACCACGAGCGGGATGCCGAGGTCGCGCGTCAGCTCCAGCATGTCGAGCCCGTAGTTTCCGAAGTGAGCGTGCACGAGCCGCACGGAGTGATCCACCAGGGCGCGGCGCCAGGCTGATTTCTGCGCTCGGCTGAGCATCGTGTAGCGCCCGGTCAGCATCCTGGCCAGGTAGATCAACCCCTTCTCGCCCGGGTGGCGCCGGCACTCGTAGACGGGCTCGAAGGGATACAGGTGGCGGTTACGCAGTTCGGCGGTCAGGACGATGGGGCGAAACGCACCGGATACCCCCTGCAACTGCCGGTAGACAAACGTCTCCGACGGAGACAGAAAGTAGCGGGTGTAGACGGCGACGGCCGGTTTGTGCGCAGGTGAAGCCGGGCTCATGCGACTACCTCGTCGAGCAGGCGGGCGAGCTCCTCGGCCTGCACGTGTCGAGCGTAGCGCGAAGCGAACGCCGGATCGGGCCCGGGCGGGTCCTTCGCATCAAACCAGAGTTGAAGAGTCGCGGCGATGCCGGCGACATCGTCCGGGCGGTGCATGGCGACGCCCGACACGCCGGCGAGAAAACGGGCTGATTCATTCTCCCCGGTGATGACCAGCATCGGCCGGCGGGTCCGCAGGTACTCGTAGAGCTTGCCCGGAAGCGCAGTCGGGCAGAACGACGTGGGAATCAGCAGGAGGACGTCGCTCTCCCCCATGCGTGCAATCACCTCACGGCGGGGCACCGGATCCACCCACGAGACCCGTCCGTCGAGCCCGCATTCGAACGCCGCCGCGCGGTGCTCCCGGTGGGTCGTACCGATCTGGGCCAACCGGATGGAGGAGAAACGTTCGTCCTGTTTGGCGAGCAGATCCATGGCTCGCAACACCGGCACCGGGCTGCGCCCCTCCTTCATGCTTCCGGTGTGGAGGATGTGGAGCCTTCCCGGGGGCTTTTGCGGCGGGGCGATGTCCTTGAATTCGGCCTCATCGAAGCCGTTGCGGATCAGCGCCATCCGGTCGGCGCGGTCCGGATACCGCCGCGCATAACGATCCATGCTTCCTTCCGTAACGTGAATGAGGCGGGCGGCCCGGCGGACCAGCAGCGCCTCCAGCGGGTAGGAAGTGAGGCGCTGGACGACGTTTTCCCGCCCCCCCGGCGGGTTGCCGGCCCAGTCGTCCCGGAAGTCCGCCACGAACGGGACCCTCGAGATCCGGGCCGCCAGCGCCGCGAGGAGCGCCACCGAGAATGGTGGGGCGGTGGCGAAGATCACGTCCGGCCGGTGGCGCCGGATCAGGCGGAGTGCGTTCGCCAGGCCGAGAGGCCAGAGCAACACCGCATCGTCCGGAAACAGGACGTAGTTCTTCATCCGGCGGACGATGTTGATCAGCGCGGCCCGGCCGCGATGCCCGGAGTCGATGTGAACGGCTCGATAGGCCTTTCGAAACAGCGCAAAGTGGCTCGGCATCCGGGTCACCGTGGCGGACCGGTGCACCGGTTCGGTGAGACTCTCCGGCGGCATCTTCACAGAGAGCACGTGAGACTCCCACCGCTTCGGCAGGTAGGTCAGGAACTTCTCGATGCGCACCGATCCGCCGGGCACGATCAGATCGGGGAATTTGAAGGCGAGAACCAGCACTCGGCGTGTCAAGAGCGTTCCCTCCGCAGGGCGGCGATGAGATCTCCCGTCAGCCGGCCGTACGCTTTCAGATCATTGACGCCGGGCAGGAGCAGTGTCCGGAGGGAGCTGCCCGTCTGAGCCCGAAAGAAGAGCACCGCGGCCGCGAGTGCGGCGAGGTAACCGGAGCTCGAGGCGATCGCCGCTCCCCGGATGCCCATCCGGTCGAGGAGCAGAAAGAGCATGCCGAGGTGCACCGCGAACCCGATCCCACTACCGACGGCGTAGAGGTAGGGACGGTTGGAGCGGTAGATGATCCAGGAGAAGATGTTCGTGGCGACTCCCAGGGCAGCGACGCCGGGAAGCAGGAGCAACAGCGGCGTCACCGCCGGGAGGAACGCCTCGGAGTAGAAAAGGCCGATGAAGGGTCGAGCGATCACCAGCAGGATCGTCGCGGCGCCGAGACCGGTCAGCACTGCGTGGCGGGAGCTGACGCAGACGGACTCGACGGCCTCATCCGCGGAGCCGCCCGTGACCCTCTTCAGAACCGAACCGGCGACCACCGAGTTGAGGATCCGCAGGTGCCCCGCCAGGGTCGCGGAGATGCTGTAGAACCCCAGCGCGGCGAGCCCCACGCGGTTGGCGACCACGAACTGGTCCAGATTGAACAGGAGCTGCATCAGGACGTTGCCGATGTAGACCGCGAACCCGAACCGGAGTGCTTGCACGAAACCGGTCCATTCGAATCTGAGCGGCTCGGACCCGTGCAGTCGGCGAAGTGACATAAAGGCCACGAGGGACTGCGCGAAGACGAGCCCCACCACCAGGTAGGCCCAGGCGCGGGCGTCGGCTCGGAGCAGAATCAATGCGCCGCATCCGATCGGGTAGAAAGCCATGACGATGGCGAGCAGCCGGTTGCAATGCCGCTGCCGGCCGAGTGCCGTCATCAGCCCCTGCCAGACGAACACGTAGAGCACCGCCGGCGTCAGCGCCAGACCGATGATCAGGTACTCCTCGGGAATGTCGGGGAAAACCTTCTCCAGGAGTTCGACACCCCCGAGCGCCATGAAGCCCAACCCCGCCAGCACCGTGAACAGCACGAGGACGAGGACGTTGGCGTGGACTCGCGGCAGCCGCTCGGTGTGTCCGCGAAGCTCGTGGACGCCCGCGCCGTTGATGCCCAGTTCGACGATCCGGGTCAGCAGGTAGGGGCAGAGGAACAGGAAGGCGATGAGCCCCTTGCCTTCCGGCCCGAGGGCCCGGGCGATGATCACGCCCGCCAGGAACGACGCGGCCAGCGACAACCCGCGGTAGCCGAAGGCTCCAAAAGCCTCGACCCGCAGGTTCTGCCGGCTCAAAACACTCTTGCTGATGTCTGTACCGATTGCTCTTTTCCTCTGCTGCAGCTCCCGTCGCTAGATTCATCGGCAGATTTGCGATAACCGCAATCCCGGAATCCCGGGGCCGCTTGCGAACCCATGGGCGTGCCCGTGGCCCCCGCTGTGCTTGACAAGTTCCGCCGATCGGTGCGAAGCTCTCCTTTCAGGGGTGGAGGAACCTCTTTGTTCCCCCGGATCCTGGGTCTTCACACAATCTGGAGCTGATCGGAACGATGATCAAGAAAGCATATCGGAAGTCGAAGAAGAGCTGTCTCGTCACGTTCACCATGCCCGCGGAGGTCTCTGCCGGGGCGGTCCACCTGTGCGGCGAGTTCAACGGTTGGAACGAGGAGAACCTGCCGCTTCTCCGGCGCAGGAACGGCCGGTTTTCCCGCTCCGTTCCGCTGCCGGCGGGCCGGAGCTACCGCTTTCGCTACCTGATCGACAACCATCGATGGGAGAACGACGGGGCGGCGGACGATTACGTTCCGAACCCGTTCGGTACGGAGGATTCGGTCGTCGAGATCTGATGGCAGTTCGCACCGTTCGTCGGTGCGGGCCCTCTCCACCGCTATCATTCACGTTGTTCTCGACAGCGGAGGAGAAGATCAGATGCTTTCCAAGTTCCTTTCGAACCTGAAGACCGAGGCCGCCGAGGCCCATTGTGACGGCCCCTGCGGGATCTACGACCCCGCGTCGGCGCGGATCGCCGCGGAAGCCGCACTCTCGATGACGAAGAAGATCCTGGCCCTGACGCCTCCTTCGGGCGACGACGCGACGGCCGTGGCCGCCTACCACAACACGGTGAGCCGCTACGTCGCCATCAAGGAGGAGCAGGCGCACCTGGCGAAGACCGAGTTGCTCGTGCTGTGGACCGACTACTTCAAGCCGGAGCACCTCGACGCGTACCCGGACCTGCACACCACCTTCTGGAAGGCCGCGAAGCTCTGCTCGGCCGTGAAGGTCGAGGTGAACCAGAACCAGGCCGAAGAGCTGATGGCCGCGATCAGGGGGATCCACGAGATCTTCTGGGCCACCAAGGGCCGGACGGTGGAGTGGGTGACGGCCGGGTAGTGGCTCCGCACCTCGCAGAGAACCGCTTCAAGAGCCGGATGCTCTGGCTCCTGGGTCGGCGGCGGCGCGTGCGGGTGAGCGGGGATTCCATGTCCCCCCTGCTGTGCGACGGGGATGAGGTCTTCGTCGACCCCGGGGCGTACGCAAATGGTCCGCCGCGGGTCGGCGATGTCGTGCTGTCCGCGCACCCTTATCGCACGGACACGCAGCTCATCAAGTCGGTCCGCGAGGTCGACCGGGGGGGAGCGGTCACGCTCGTCGGCGAGAACCCGTCCGCCAGCACCGACAGCCGCTCGTTCGGGCCGGTTCCGGCTGACCACCTCCGCGGCCGGGTGGTGACCCGGCCCCGCTGACCGGTCCCCGGGAGATCTGGAGATCACCGCCAGCGGCCGCCGGGCTCCCCCCTCCGGGGAGGCAACGAAGGACGATCTCGTCGGCCGGTTCCCCGGCGGACCGCCCGTCATGACTCCGCCCCCCCTTGAGGATCACGATGATCACCCGCCGGATGGGCACCCGATACGATTCCATGAACTTCTGCCACTGCACTTCGTCGTCGGCGTCGAGGCCGATCAAGAGGCACCCCCACATGGTCGAGGGAACTGGACGTGGTCTACCGGCCCCGGGTGCCGGTGATCGGTATCCGGGGCCGTTTCCTTTCACTCTCGCTCGGGGAAGACCGGGATGATTGCACTTCGTTGCCTGGCGGGCGCCATTGTCCTCTCCTTCGCCGGAATCGCTTTGGCGGGCGGCATTCGGATCCAGGCTTCCGACCAGGATGGTCACCCGGTCCCGGGCGCCCGTGTCTGGATCTGTGAGCGGGACATCCGGCCAAACGAGAGCCCAGCGAGCGCCGAAGGAGTGACCAGGCCGAACGGTCAGGCCCTCCTCACCGGACTCCGTCCCGGGTTCGGTCGCTACCGTCTCGTGGTGAGCGCTCGCGACTATGCGAACACGGTCATCGACCAGGTCTTCGTGGCCCTTGAGGAGCGGAGCCTCTCGGTCCAGCTGGTCGATGGAGGGAGGCTCGCGGGGCGGGTTCGGACCGAGACCGGAGAGCCCGTGGCCGGGGCGAAGGTGCGCCTGCAGTTGCCGGGCTGGGTGGCCACGCGCGATCCCCACTACCTGCTGTCGGAGACCACCACCGGCCGAGACGGGAAGTTCGCGCTGCCGCATGCGGGGGACGGGGTTCATGGACTTCTGGCCGAGGCCGAGGGAGGTGTCGGCTGGCGCACCGGAGTACGGGCTCCGGCCGACGGGATCGAGATCGTGATCCGCCCCGGTGTATACGTCACCGGAAGGGCGGGATTGCCGTCTGACCAACCCGCCGTGGGGACGCTCACAGGCCCGACGCGCCTCACGGAGCGAGTTTTCCGGTGAGCCCCGATGGAGAAGGGCGGCCCCTGCCTCGCATCCGGGTGCTGTCTCCGGACGGTGAGGCGGACACGGATGATCGGGGCGAATTCACGATGCTGGGCCGGCGCCGGGATGCGAGGTTCGTGGACTTCCGATGGAGCAGGTTGGCGCGCCTTGATCCGGCACGGTTTCCTCGACTTCCGCCCGCCCCCGATCAGGAGAACGTGTTCGTAGTGCCCGATGCGCGCCGCGCTCGTCTCCGTCTGCGGGTCCGCGCTGATCGGGAGGGTTTCCGGGTGGCGCTCGGGGAAGGCTACGAGTCCTTCCGCCTCGACCCCTCCGCCACCGTGGATCACCGGGGCGTTGTATCGTTCGACCCGCAGTATGAGGGGAAGTACACGGCCTGGATCACCAGGTCAGACATAAGTGGCTGGGAATGCCTCGGGACCTTCCAGGTGAAGGCCGGGGCAACCGGGACCGTCACGGTGGGCCTTGAGCCTCCGCCCGAGCACCGGCAGCACTCGAAACCACTCCCGCTTTCGCGGCTCGTAGACGATCTCGCCGCCGTTGACCTCCAGCGTCAGGACACCCCGGTTCGGATCGAGAATCACGAAGTCGGTCTCGCCCTCCCCCAGGTACTCCACGTTCCGGTCGTTGCGCTCGGGCCGAAGCCACGGGTAGCTGTGGAACACCAGGCAGTCCTCCGGCAGCAGATCGACGAGATATCGCGCGACATCTCGCTCAGGGCGGTTCTCAATCGTCTTTTGATCGACATCCGGGATCAGGTGTGCCATGCCGCGTGCTCCTCGGTGGAGAGGGGTCCGGAGATCACCGCCAGCGGCCGCCAGGCTTCCCACTCGGCGATCGAAATGGTGAATTGCTGACTGCGGACCTCCTGGTCCTTCGTCTTCGGCCGGAGCATCACCTTGTATGAAGTGACTTCGCCCTCCTGATCCGACATGGGAGCGGTACGAAGCTCACCGATCGCAAAGCCGTCCCCCAGATCCGGGTCCTTCACTTCGGGATGGCCGACCACGACGAGAGCGCCGTTCTCCGGGCAGCTCTCCTCCGGCCGCACCCACCGCACCTCGACCAGACTCCCCATCGGGATGACCTCGTCGATGGCGCCGAGACGGCAGTGAGCGACCACGGGTTCGCCTCTTGCCCGATCCGTGGCATGCAGCACGTCGAGGAGATCGGGCACGCCCGGTTCGCCGCCCGCTTCGGCCGGCGGCCCGGCGGAGGCCTCAAACCACTTCTCCGACGCGTCCCCCACCTCTCTCGCCTTCTCCCGACCGATCAGGTAGCGGGCCAGACGCCTGAAGTGCCGAGTCATCGCCTGCCGGTCGCCGAGGTCGTGCCAGGTGATCTCCAGCACGTCGTGGCCGTCGGCGCGGAGCTGGGTCCGGATCGCCTGATCCCTCTCCCTGGTCTCCGGATTCCCGTGCAGGTGGCCCGAGAGTCCGTCCAGGTAGATCATCGTGAAGCGCTCTTCGTCATCAGGATCCGCGTAGACCAGGTCCGGAGTCGTGGTGTTCAGCGGCGGACGCAGCGGGAACTGCCGCTGCCACTCACCCGGGCCGAAACCGGCGGCCCGCAGCATGGCCTTGAGCTTTCGCTCCGCCACATTCACCGGGTGGCCTCCCGGTTTGACCTCCTTCTCCGGGATCTCCGGCGGGATCCCCTGCTCCACAAGGAGCTCCCCTCCCCACCTGGCAATCCGCGCCAGCACGATATTCCGATCGAGATACCGATGCGAGAATGCATTCCGGTAGGTCTGGAGACAGTCAACGCAGCTCGCCGCACACTGCGCCGGACAGTCGGCAATCCGCCCGGCGGCCTCGATCACCATCCCGAACCGCTCGCAGATCTGCTCCAGGAGCCCCGAGCCGCCGGGCATCGGGTCGTAGAGGACGGCATCCGCCCACTCCCCCTCGACGCCCATCACCAGCACCTGCAGATCGCTCCGGTCCATGTTCAGAACATCCGCGGCGGCCAGCCGGATCGCCTCCACCAGGGAGAAGGCCTCCTCCCAGCTCTCGCAGTCGGGAAGGGTGAGCGTGTCCACCGACATCTCGGTGTGGAAGGCCACGCGGCCGGGCTTCCGCCGGCACCACTCCTCGTGCTTGGCGGTGAAGTCGTCGACCTGCCGGGCGCTGGCGAAGGCGGAGACGCTCTGCCCGCAGTTCAGGCAGACGACATACCCGTACTCTCCGCCTGACTCGATCTTCGAAGTCGCGCCGACGTTGGCCAACTGCAGGCGATGCCCCTTCCGGTGCAGGATGGCCTTGCCGCCCCAGCGATACACCTGCCCCCCACCATGGAACCCGAGGTTCCGACCGTACTGGGTGATGCCCATCTGGAAACGATGGTCCTCCTCATCCGAGATCCGCGAGGTGTGGACCAGGGTCACGTCGCACATGGGAATACTGAGGAGCACGGTCCCGGCCAGGTCCCCCGCCGGCCCCGCCTTCGTCTCGGTGAAGGCGTGCCGCTCCGGGTTCACCTCGATGTGGATCGGTTCTTCCCGGTCCTCCCCCGTCTCGCGCACGTACTGCCGGGGGTGGAACCGCTGCCCGTTGGCGTAGATCATGTTCCCCGGGACGTATTCCCGGATGGCGACGCTCGGCGCGCGGGGAAGATCGAAGTCCCGCAGCCCCTGCACCGCCCGCGGCACCTCCGCCATCCCCACCACCGAGCCCGATTCCAGGCCGTACCCCGGCAGAAACCCCTCGGCGGCGAGCACGCTGAAGGTCACCGTATCGTCGATTCCCTCGGCCTCCCGCCGCTGCCGGCGAGATGTCCCCTTGAGCTTCTGCACCAGGCGCCGGCAGCGGTTGTAGAAAGCCTGCTGCTCCGGATCGAGGTCTCCGTGCTGCCGGCGGAGATCCTCGAGCCTCACCATCTGGTCCAGGGCCCACTTGAGCCTCCGGAAGACCCGTTTGACGATCTCCTTGAGCTCCGAACTCATCCCCAGCACATGCTCCGTCATCGCTTCAGGCAACACCACCGCGGCATCGGCCTCCGGCCATCCCTGTGCGAACGCCGCCGTCACCGTCTCCTCGATCAAGGCGCGGTGTTTGGTGATCAGGGTGTGCAGTCGGCTCACGTCACGGGGCCGTGCCCGGACGCGCCCGTCCTCCAAGAACAGGTAGTCCCGCACTCGAGACGGGAATACGTGCTCGAGCCCCTCCTTGACCTCCTCCCGATCCGCCGGCGACAGACCACTCCCCTCCCGCGCCAACTGGTGCAATCGGGTGATCACCGCGGCATGCACGTGCTTGGCCACCATCAGGGCGTTCGCCAGGTTGAACGACGGTGGTTCCACCCGCCCCTCGAGCATCTTCAGCGGCTCCGCGAAGTACGCCCGGTCGTGGCTCAGCGGCCGGGAGTAGGTGATGTTGACCGCCATGCGATGACGCCGGCCGGCCCGGCCCGCCCGCTGCCAGTAGTTGGCCGGGAGCGGCGGAACATTCCTCATCAGCACCGCGTCGAGGGCCCCGATGTCCACGCCGAGTTCGAGGGTCTGCGTGCAAACCAGTGTGTTGATCGCCTCGCTCTCCCCCTTGAAGATCTCCTCGATCTTCTCCCGCTCGTCGTGGGGCACCATGGCGGTGTGCTCGCGGGGACGGAGCATGTCGTAGTGCTCATCGATCAGGCGCAGGTCGTAGCTGTCGGCGTCTTCGCTCTGAAACGAGAGCGTCCCCCTGCAACGCCAGGCGAGGCACTTCTCGCCCGGAGTCCGCCGGATGGTCCGTCGCCGGCAGGTGGTGCAGAGGCGGTATCCGTGGTGCGCCATGAGGACCAGCTTGTCCGCGTCGAGCTGGTAGGTCCCGGAGCAATGGGGCAGCGCCTTTCCCTTCGAGCCGGTGAGGGTCACGGGAACCAGGAGGCCGACCTCCGGTGAGGTCAGGAAGCTCCACAACTCCTTAAGGAACTCCGGGATATCGTCCGGCGGAACACCCCACTTCCCGGCCACTTCCGATGCGGTGGTCCGGTGGCCGGTCCGCGAGAGCCAGTGGTCCACCCGGTTCGCCTGATCACCGGCCATGCGCGAGAGCTTGAGCCCCTTCGGCACGCCCTGCATTTCCGGGAGGTAGCCGTTCTCGAGCTCCCGTGCCCCGAACCCCCAGTACTTCGAGAAGATGTGGCCGGTGCGATCCAGCAGCAGCTTCTTGCGACGGACCATGTCGAGCAGCGCGGCAATGCCGTCGGCGAGTTCGTCGGCGGGAAGGCCGAGCCGGTCCGCCCACTTCATGACGAAGGGGCGCCCCTGTCCCAGACCGGCGTACTTGATGCGCAGCCGGCCCCACGGCTCCAGTCCGATCTGCTGCTTCGCGCTGGTGGTGATTTCCCGCAGGACGAGGATTCGAAGGAAGTACTTCCTCTCCTCGCGGTGAACGCTCCCCCCGGCCTCCTTGCGGGCGAACGCCCAGACCTCGGGCACCAGCGTGCGCGAAAGCGCGTCGTCCGCCTCCAGCTTCTTGTCGAGGTGGTGGGTGAGATCGCCGATGGACATCGAACTCCCGGCCAGGGCTTCCATGAGCAGCGCCCGCAACCGAAACCTCCGCGCGTGGTCCCGCATCCAACCGGCCTGGAAAGCCGCGTCCTGCCGGTTGTCGGCAAAGACCAGCAGCCGCTTGCGCTCGGCGTGGGCGATCATGTCCTGGGCCAGGACGTGGACGTCCGCCACATTGGTCGCCCGCACCGGCTTGGCCGGCTCCCGGTACCTCCCGGCGAACCGGCGGCCGTTCGCCTGGCAGCAGACGCACCGCGTCAGGTGCCCCGGCCAGTCCTCCTTCTGCTGGACGGCAAAAAGGCCGATCGTCCCCGCCCGCTCCCCGCACCCCAGGCAGCGATCCACCTCTTTCAGGTGTGCCGCGCCGCACTGCCGGCAGAGAAAGATCCGCGAGAGCCTCTTGTGCCCTTCAAGGTCATCCTCGTCGTCGTCCCCGGAGATCAGGCGATCGAGCAGGTGCACCCGCACGCCGCCCCGGGCGGGATCGAGCGGCTCCCAACAGCTCCCGTCTCCCTCGGCCGCGCCGCCACCGGGCGCCGCACCCGTGTACTCGAAGTCCGACAGGCTGTGCTCGTAGTAGTGCTGCCCGCAGGTGGTGCAGGTGCTGACCTTGAGCCGCAGCCCCGGCGCCTCCCCGTCGTCCTCTTCCTGTTCCGCCGAGAGGTGCAGCGTCGGCGTGTCTTCTCCATCCGCAAAGGTCACGACGCCGCCCTGCACCCCCCGCAAGAAGGCATGGACGACGGGGCGGATCAGCGGACGTCCCGCTTTCCGGGCGGCGGCGCCGAGGGTGAGCCAGAGGATCAACTCCTCCTCCGGCACGGCGCGCCCGACCCGCTCTGCGAGGTCCCCGAGCAACTCGCCGAGGACGCGCGGCCGATCGAGCACCTCGGCGGCCTGGTAGACCAGCTCGTTCTTCGAGAGCTCTGCGTGCAGGCTCTCCTCCCAGGGGCCGGAGGGCAGCTCACCACCGGTCAGTCGGCGCCAGAGTGCACCAATCTGCCGATCCGCATCCTCTCCGGCGTCCACCGCCGCGAGAGCTTCCTTAAGCCGCTCTCCGGGCTCCCCCAGCGCATCGGGAACCGACCTGCCTTCGGTCCACACCTCCTCTTCGTAGGCTTCGTGCACGGCAACGACGCGATCCCGCAAAACGCCGAAGAATCGGCTGGCGAACGCCCGCGCCGCGTCCGGATCGCCTTCATCCACGATGGTGGCGGAGGTGGCCACGCACACCGTCTCGTCCGCCGACCGGCCGCAGAAGCTCCGCAGCCTGCGGATCAGGCAGGCGGTCTCCGCCCCCTGGGCGCCGGTGAAGGTGTGCGCCTCGTCGAAGACCAGGAAGTCGAGCCGCGCATCCTGAAACAGCTCGATGTCGCTCTGCCGGGTGAGCAGCAGCTCGAGCTGCTTGACGTTGGTCAGCAGGATCCGTGGCTGGTGGCCGGGTTGACGCATGATCTCCCGGCTGCAGATCTCCTCCGGCGGGTGGATGGTGTGCCCCTCGCCGCGTTCCCGCGCGACGCGCAGCGCGGCACGGTAGTCCGCCCGCGACGCGCCGTCGGGCAGCCGCTCCCCGGTGACGTCCGCCTCCTTCTGCGGCGTCTTGCCGACGTACATGCCGAAGGGGATCCGGGTCCCCGCGAGAAGATCCCGGAGCCGCCCCAACTGGTCCTCGGCCAGCGCGTTCATGGGATAGACGATGACGGCCGAGAGCCCGGGCCCGGCCGCCTCATCCCGCAGTGTCAGGCACCGGCTGATGATCGGGTAGAGGAAGCACTCGCTCTTCCCGGAGCCGGTGCCGGTGGAGATCAGCGTCGTCCGCCCGGCGCTGATCGCCCGGATGGCCTCTTCCTGGTGCCCGAAGAGCGTCCGGAAGGGGATGACCTGCTTCAAGTGCGGGTGGAAGACCCCGTCGGCAATCAGCTCCTCCGTGCCCGCCCCGGCGCGAAACGCCCGGGAGAGGCTGACGAAGGGACCCTTGAGCAGCGGCGTCTCCCGCACCGTGTCGAGGGAGAGCAGCGTCCGCATCCGGGCGTTGAGCCCGGGGTCGGCGAAGGGATAGGTGGTGAGTTGGTAGCGGAGGAAGCTCTGGACGACCTTCTCCGTGTAGGCGAGCGGGTTCAAGGCCATGGGCGCTTCTCCGGAGGTACCGATTGGATCCCTTTCCAGGAACCACGAGGCAGACGAATGATCAGGGACTCGTGGACGAGATCGTATTCGATTCGAGAGTTGTGGGGCCAGAGGGCAGTCGTGCGCCACCTGTGGCAAACACGCTCTCATGAGTCAGCGTGTGTCGCAAGCCTGCGCGGGCGGCGAATCTGCACCGTGACACCGATGGCCCTTGACGCGCCCCGGATCGGACGTTACAACTTCGTTATAACGAGGAGCAAGAGATGATCAAGAACCTGCAAAACCACGGAAACAGCAAGGCCCTGGTGATCGACAAGCCGCTCATGGATGCTCTGGGCATCGACGGCGACACACCGCTCCAGGTTACGGTGAGCGGGAACTCGCTGATCATCACCCCGGTCAACGTGGGCATCGGACGCAAACGGGTTCAGGAAGCCATCGAGAGACTCCGGCCGCGTTATGGCGAGATGCTGAAGCGGTTGGCTGAGTGAGAACGGGTGGGGTGCGCTTCCTGGCCGTCGCGGACGTTCTGGCGATCCACGAGAACACCATCCGGAACGAGGGTGGAATGGCCGGCATTCGGGACCCCGGCCTGCTCGAGTCCGCCGTCCTCATGCCTCAGCAGCAGTTCGGCGGGGAGTACCTTCACCCGGGGCTGGCCGAGATGGCGGCGGCGTACCTCTTCCATATCTCGCAGAACCACGCCTTCAACGACGGCAACAAGAGAACCGCCGCGCTGGCCGCGCTGATCTTCCTCGACGTCAATGGTGAGAACTCCCTCCCCCCGCCTGACGAACTCGAGAAAATGACCCTGGCGATCGCCTCCGGGGAGGC
>JAJSAM010000064.1 GCA_024274785.1 Planctomycetota bacterium
AGTTCGCAGGACCGAGAGCGCTGATGCGCCCGCCCAGCAAGGCGCGAGGAGCGCGCAACCTTACTGGTTTCAACCGACGAGCAACGCAGCTGGGCGGGATGCAGCAGCCCTCGAATCCCGAAGTTATTCTTGCGCGGGCCCCTAGATCGTGTGCCCTCATGAGAAAGGCGGGCTATCTCGGTCCGATCACGTAGATCCGGGTGGTCACCCAATTCGCCAGAAGCGCGGTCACGGTGAACAGGATCATCCCCACACTCATGAGGGCGGTGCCCATGACCCCGTTGCCGAGCAGGCACCCCCGGCCGAATCCCGCCCCGACCCCCACCAGAAACCCGCCGAACGCCGCAACCACGAGCTCCCCCCGGGGGCGCCGGTAGAACGCCGCCCGCCCGGTGAGCCGGGCCCCGAGGTGGGCCCCGGGCAACAGCCCCGCAACCACGAGGATCAGCCACAGGTAGATCTTCCGACGGGGGGCCTCACCTCGGGCCGGCTCGAAATCCTGCACGCCGTCCGGCAGCCAGACGAAATCCCGATCCCCGCCGGAGAGCAGAAGCGGCATCTCCTCCACCCCGTAGGTCACGCAGAGGGGAAAGTCCCGGCCACTCTCGAGAGAGGAGAGCCAGGCCGGGATGGCGAGCAGTCCGATCATCAGGCCGGCAACCCAGGGACGCCAGGGGCGACGCAGGACGCGATCGATCGGACTCATCGAGGATCGGCGCAGCGTGGCGCCGGGCGGCGGTTTCCGTCTGCGGACGGCCCGGAGACCGATCCCGGCTGCCAGCACCACGAAGAGCAGCGCAAGCAGCGGGTACGGTAAACCGGTCAGCGAACCGAGCGTGACGGGGGCGCCCGCGGGGCCGGCCAGGACGTAGGCGCGGAGAGCGCGATCGATGCCGAGGAGTGGTCCGAAGTCGACCGCCTGTATGCCGAACGGCATCGCCAGCAGCGCGAGCATCGAGTTCTGGTGGCCCATGGCGGTCTTGAACAGCGTTCCGCTGACGCAACCGCCGGCGAGCACCATCCCCGTGCCGAAAATCGCTCCGCCGACGAGATAGCTCAGGAAGGTGAGCGGGCGGGGGCAGAGGGTCACGAGTCCCATCGCCTCGAGCAGGGCGAAGCCGGCCGCGCTCGCCGCCACCGCGACGAAGAGGCCGTAGAGCTTGCGAGTGTCCTTCATGATCAGGACTTCGCTGAAAGCCGAGGCCCCGCAGAGATCGCCCATCACCAGGAAGTAGCCGAGCAGGAACCCGACCGGAAACGCGGTGAGCACCACCAGGCCGGAGGTCAGTCCAGCCAGCGTGATCGCCAGGAGGGCGGCCCCACAGACGATCGGGAGCAGAAGGGATGGTCTCGCGCGAGTACTCACGAAGAGCCATGCTACCAATTCGTCTCGTTCTGACCGGGATTGCGCGAGGGGGATAGGCTACCGTGGTCGGCGAGAGGAGACACACCTTGCGAGTGGCGATCACCGGAGCTTCGGGACTGGTGGGCATGGCCGTGGCGAAGAGACTGCTCGCCCGGGGGGACGAGGTCACCGCACTCTCCCGGAACCCGGAGAAGACCCGCTCCCGGATGCCGGACGGCGTGCGATCGGCGCCGATCGCGCGGGGCGAGGCAGAAGCACTCTCCAGGATCATCTCCGGACACGACGCGGTGGTGAACCTCGCCGGGGAACCCGTGATCGGCCGCCGCTGGAACGACGCGGTGCGCCGGGAGATCCGGGACAGCCGGATCGAGGGCACCCGCACGGTGGTCGAGGCCATGGTACTCGCCGAAGAGCCCCCCGGGATCCTGGTGAACGCCTCGGCGGTGGGATATTACGGTGACCGGGAGGAGCCCGAAATCGCGGAAGATACCGGTCCCGGCACCGACTTCCTCGCGGAACTCTCGGTCGCGTGGGAAGACGCCGCACGGCATGCCGGGGAGCGCGGAGCGCGAGTCGTCCTGCTCCGCATCGGCATCGTGCTATCGGTGGACGGCGGGGCGCTGCCGCGCCTGCTGCCCCCGTTCCGATTCTTCGTCGGCGGCCCCATCGGCAACGGGCGGCAGGGCTTCCCGTTCATTCACATCGAGGACCTGGCCGGCCTGGTGCTCCACGCCCTCGATCGCGAGGATCTCTCTGGCCCGATGAACGCCACGGCTCCGCATCCGGTGACGAACGCCAGGTTCAGCAAGGCGCTCGGCCGGGTCATCGGACGCCCCTCCTGGCTCCCCGCTCCGCGCCCGGCATTGCGACTCGTCATCGGGGCCGCGGCGGCGGTGCTCGTCGCCGGCCAGATGGCCGTGCCAAAGCGCGCGCTGGACACCGGCTACGAGTTCCGGTTCCCTGATGTGGACAGAACCCTTCACGACCTGCTCGATTGAGGAGTCTTCATGCGCATTGCCAGCCTGGCCCTGCTGTTCATCTCCGGTATTCTCGCCTCCTGCGGCGGAGACCAGACGTTCGTCACCATCGGCACCGGTGGTCTCGGGGGAGTGTACTACCCCACCGGCCATGAGATCGCCCGAATGGTGAACGCGAAGAAGTCCGAGTACGGCCTGCGTTGCACGGTGGAGTCGACCGGCGGTTCGGTCTTCAACATCAACGCCATCCTCGCCGGGGACCAGGAGATCGGATTTGCTCAGTCCGATCGCCAGTACCAGGCGGTCAACGGACTGGCGGAGTGGGCCACCCGCGGCCCGCAGCCGAGACTCCGGTCCATCCTCTCCCTGCATCCCGAAACGGTCACCCTGATCGCCGCCGACGACGCCGGGGTCAGGACCATCACGGATCTCAAGGGCAAGCGGGTGAACATCGGCAATCCGGGATCCGGACAGCGGCAGAACGCCATCGACGCCCTCACCTCCGTCGGGATCGACTTCGAGAGGGACCTGCGCGCGGAGGGCGTCAAGGCCATCGACGCACCGGGGCTCCTGCAGGACGACCGCATCGACGCGTTCTTCTTCACCGTCGGCCACCCGAGCGGCTCCCTCAAGGAGGCGACCGCCGGAATGCGCAAGGTTCACTTCGTTCCGATCGTCGGGGTCGAGAAACTCCTCGCCGAGTTCCCCTACTACACGCTTGCGATGATCCCCGTCTCGCACTACCGGCAGGCCACGAACACCGAGGACGTACCGACCTTCGGAGTCAAGGCGACGCTGGTCACCTCCGCCAGCGTGTCCGCCGATATCGTCTACGCCATCACGAAGGAGGTCTTCACGAACCTGGACGCCCTGAAGAAAATGCACCCCGCCTACGAAACGCTGACGAAGGAGAACATGCTGGAGGGCCTGACCGCCCCCCTCCACTCCGGCGCGGAACGCTACTTCCGTGAGGCCGGCCTCCTGAAGTGATGGCAAGTTCCAGAACGAACGAGCCGGCGAGCATCGATGGCGTCCGAATCGACCCCGGGATCGGAACGGGACACCTGGAGATCGAGGGAGTCTGGCGCCGACCGCGGGGGGGCATGCGGTTCGTTATTCCCGGCATCGCCATTGCCTGGTCGCTGTTTCAACTCGCCGTGGCCAGCTTCTGGACGCTCGATTCGCTCTCGGTCCGCGCCGTACACCTGGCCTTTGCCCTGCTGCTGATATTCTTCTCGCGGCCGTGCATGCGGAAGTCCCGGCTCGGCCTCGAAGGGCTATCCGCACGAGATCGTGTGCCCATCGCCGACCTCTTCCTCGGCGTGCTCGCCGCCGCGCTGGCGCTCTACATCGTCATCGATTACGACGGGATCACCTCCCGCTACGGCGCTCCGATCACAAGGGACATCGTGGTCGGCATGGGGCTTCTGCTGCTGCTCTTCGAAGCCTGCCGGCGATCGCTCGGACCGGCACTCTCGCTCATCTCGGTGCTGTTCTGCGCCTACGCCTTCCTGGGGCCGTGGATGCCCGGCGTCTTCGCCTTCCGGGGCGTTTCCCTCGGCCGGTTCATCGGGCAGATCACAATGGCCGATCAGGGGATCTACGGCACACCGCTTTACATCTCGGCGCGGGTGGTGTTCCTGTTCGTACTGTTCGGTTCGCTGCTCGACCGGGCCGGTGCGGGGAGGTTCTTCACCCAACTGGCCCTCTCCATCCTCGGCGGATTCCGGGGCGGCCCCGCCAAAGCCGCGGTGCTGTCCTCCGGGCTCACCGGGATGGTTTCCGGATCCTCCATCGCCAACATCGTCACCACCGGGACCTTTACCATCCCGCTGATGAAGAAGGTCGGGTACCCGCCGACCAAGGCGGCCGCGATCGAGGTAGCTGCGAGCACGGACGGACAACTCGCCCCGCCGATCATGGGCGCCGCGGCGTTCATCATCGCCGAGTACGTCAATGTCCCCTACCTCGCGGTGGTGAAGGCCGCCGCGGTCCCGGCGTTCGCCTCCTACGCCGCGCTGCTCTACATCACGCATGTGGAAGCGGCAAAACTCGGGCTGGCGCGCATCCCCCGCAGCGAGTTGCCGCGGTTCGGAAAAGTCCTGTTCTCCGGGCTGCACTACCTGGTGCCGCTCTGCTTCCTCATCTACCAACTCGTGATCCAACGCCGGACCCCGGAGGCCGCCGCGTTCACCGCCTGCTGGGTCACCGCGGTGCTGATGCTGATCCAGCATCCGCTGAAGGCGTGGGCCGGCCGGAGGGGGGGCCTGCGCGAGGCCTTCCGCCGGGGAGCAGGGGAAGTCCTCGAGGGCCTGGCCGGCGGCGGCCGAAACATGATCTCGGTCGGCCTCGCCACCGCGGGCGCCGGCATCATCGTCGGCGTCGTTTCGCTCGGGCTCGGCGGTCTCATCACCGAGGCCATCGGCGCGCTCTCGATGGGCAACATCTTCCTGATGCTGCTCATCACCGCGGGGGCCAGCCTGGTGATCGGCATGGGCCTCCCCACCACAGCGACGTACATCACGATGGCGACACTCACCGCCCCGGTGATCGTGGCGGTCGGCGGCGACCAGGGCCTCGTGGTGCCGCTCATGGCCGCGCACCTGTTCGTCTTCTACTTCGGAATCCTCGCCGACGATACGCCGCCCGTCGGCCTCGCCGCCTACGCCGCGGCGGCCATCGCCAAGGCCCCCCCCATCCCCACCGGGATCCAGGCTTTCCTCTACGACATCCGCACCGCCATCCTGCCGTTCATGTTCATCTTCAACGCCGACCTGATCCTGCACAACGTGGACACCTGGGCGATGGGGCTCCTGATCTTCGGCACGGCGTGCTTCGCCAACTTCGCCTTCGTCGCCGCCACCCAGGGCTGGTTCGCCCGAAAGAACAAGCTCTATGAGGCCCCCCTGCTGCTCGCGGTGACGCTCATCCTCTTCCGCCCGGACCTGATCGCCCGGTGGCTCGGCATCCCGCATGAACACCGCTACTGGACGGCCCCGATCGGCCTGGCGTTGTTCTTCGGGGTGTATGCCTGGCAACGGTTCCGCAGTCGCTGAAGGGGACCCCGCCACACCGGGACCCGAGCACGCCCCCGGGTTCACCGCTTCACGGAAGCGCTGCCTTGACCAGCGCCTCGCTTTCCGCCCAAAGCCTCTCCGCCGCGATGTCGTCCCGGGCCGCGGGCGTCGGCTGGGCAACCTCGCCATCCACGAAGTACTCCCCGGAGACACCCTCCACCTCCTGCGACGAGCAGAGATGGATGCTCGTTCTCGCGCCCTTTTTCACGCCGGTGAGGAAGGGGCCCACCAGGATGATCGCCCACTTGAGGAAACCCGATACGTCGCCGTCGCGGCCGAATCCGGTCCGGATCACTCCGGGGTGCAGGCAGTTGGCGGTAATCCAGGTACCCTCGAGGCGACGGGAGAGCGAGCGGGTGAACAGGATGTTCGCCAGCTTCGATTTCGAGTAGGCGTCGAACGCCTCGTACTTCGTCTCGGACATCAGGTCGTCGAAGTCCAGACCGGGGACGCGGCGGTGGGCGATCGAGGCAACGGTCACCACTCGCGAGGGGGCGCCCGCTTTCAACTCTCCGGTCAACTCGCGGGTGAGCAGAAACGGAGCGAGGTGGTTGACGGCAAAGGTGGTTTCGAATCCGTCGGCGGTGACCCGCCGGTCCCCCAGAATCAAACCGGCATTGTTGAGGAGAACGTCGAGCCGATCGTGCTTCTCGCGGAAGTCCCAGGCGAGCTTCCTCACGTTCCTCATGACGGACAGATCGGCAACGATCGTCTCGACACGGCTGTTACCGGTGGAGGTTCGGATGTCGGTCGCGGCGGCGGCCAGCGCCGCCCGATTTCGGCCGGACATGACCACCAACGCGCCCATCCGCGCCAGTTCGCGGGCGCTCTCGAGCCCGATGCCGGCGTTGGCGCCGGTCACCAGAACCACCTTTTCGAAGAGATCGACGGTCACGTGCTCTGTACTCCTCGGTTCGTCCGGATACGGTATCAGGACCACGAGATGAAATGCTCATTCTTGACATTGCCCTCCGGTACGGGCTTTAGTCCACGGGCTCACCCTCATCGAGAGGAAGACCATATGAATTCAAGACTCCTGCTGCCTTCCCTGATCGTGCCGCTCGCGCTCCTGCTCACCACCTGCGGCACCTCCAGCGGAACCGTGAACACGCCGTCTGGGCCGGTGAAGGATGCGGACGAGGTCAACCCCGGCCAGACGCTCGAGGACTTCTCGAGAAAGAGCGTGCTCGTCGTCGAGGAGTCCGCGGACCGAATCAACCGCAGTACGACATCTCCGGAGATCAAGAAGAGGGCGGTGCAGTGGAAGATCCGCACCCTGCACGCCTTCTGGGACATCATGAACATGGCCGACCCGAGCCTGGCCACGCTCGACATCTGGTGCACGACATTGCAGTGGAAGGAGTTCTTCGCCACCGGTGCCGGCAAGGACCACTTCGGACCGGATCAACAAGTGGCGATCGAGGCCAGCAAGCAGATCGCCGATGCGTTCGACGACGCCATCCGCACCTCGACTCCCGAAGACGCCTACCTCGCGGCCAAAGCAGCCGTCGAGAGTTTTGCGCGAGAGCATCCCATGACCGGGCTGCATCGAATGCCGTTCCGGATTTCGGAGTCGACCCAGATCAAGCTCTCCTTCAACTGGCTCAAGGAGATCGCCATGCCCTGGCAACTGTCCGAGGGGGTGGTGGAAATGGCCGACGCGGTGAGTGAGGTCGCCGCGGCCGCGGACCGCTTCTCCGTCTCCGTCGGCGTCCTGCCCATGGTGACCCGGTGGCAGGTGGAATTGCTCCTGCTCGAGCTCGACGAGAACAAGTCGATGGTCGATATCCGCAAGAGCATGACCGGAGTTTCGGAGGGCATCCAGGCCATCGCCAGGAGCACCGACACGCTGCCGGAGGATCTCCGGAAAGAGATTTCAATCACGCTCGACCAGGTCGATGAGATGCAGGACGGCCTGCGAGAGACCCTCGACACCGCCCGGGACACCGTGGCGGAAACCCGCAACGCGATCGTGGAACTGAACCACGGGATCGACAAGGCGCAAGGCACCATCAATGACATCGGCGCGACCACTCAGTATCTGGCGAAGGCGGGGGAGGCCTGGAAGCCGGCCCTCGAACAGTTCAGCCTGGTCGTCAAGCAACTCGATGGTGACCCCACCAAGCCGCCCAGGAAGCCGGACACGTTGATCAAGCTGATGCGCACCGCGGAGGGCCTGGCGGTGTCGGCCGTCGAGTTGAAAGAGCTGTTCCGGGAGTTTCGGGAGATCGTCGCTTCACCGGAACTCTCGGCCCGGTTCGACAGCATCGACCAGACCGCCCGGGGCACCATCGACCACACCAATCTTCAGATGCAGGATCTCGTGGACCACGCCACGCTCCGCCTGATGCAGGTGATCGCGGCGAGCCTCCTCGCCGGCCTCGTGTACCGATTCGTATCCCCCAGACTCGCCCGACGGGCGCCCGGGAAGCAGGCGCAGCCATGAGAATCACCGTGCGAGTCATCTTCGCCACTCTCCTCGTCCTCCCCCTGGTCCCGACCGCAGGGTGCAATGCCATCGGCGGCACCGGTTCCCTGGAACCCGCCGATGCGAGTGCCGAAATCGATAGCGGCCGACTGCTCACCCTCGAAGCGCGAATGATCGGCCTGACCGAGGAACTGGACCGGTTCGCCCGGAGGCTCGCCGCGCTCGAACGGAGTCTCGGCGGCAGCGCGCCGGTTCGGAAGCCCCCGGCGACGACGCCGGGGCCGCCGGAGGAGACCGTCACCGTCCCGGACTAGCCGATCGTGGATCAGGCCGAACCGGAAACCCCGGCACCCAGCCCCGACCCGATCGAGAGCGGGCCGATCCCGGAGAAGTCCGAGCCCCATACCGCAATCCTGATCGACGGACGCGAGATCCCCACCGGAGCCCTTCCCGGCACGAGCCAGATCCGCTGGCGCATCGTCGACCCGGAGGCAGTCACCATCTTCTCGAACGCGGACGTGGACCCGCAGGTGCTCCGGACCAGGCCCCTTTTCTGGACCGCGAAAGCCGGCACGACCCTTCGTCCCGGCATGATCCCGGTCCTCGGTGCGAAGCCGCTCACGGCGGTTGCGGTGGACGGCGCGCTCCTGACGGAAGAGGATCCGGTGGAGGCCGTGATCTCCGTGGATGCGAAGACGGCCGAGAAACTGCGAGGCCTGCCCGCCCTGGGTGAATTGGTACGTTCCGGAAGCCTGGCGATCCTGCTCCGGCCGGACGGGGAGTGAGCCGCGCGCTCACCAGGGGCGGGCGCCCTCCGGGAGATAGTTCGAGCCCACAACCCGGAGGGGCGAGTTCCGTGCCGTCCACGCTTTGCCGGGGGTGACCGCGGCACCGACGAAGCGGCCGGTTCAGTCGCCGGTGGCCGCCGTGATCTCGCGGTGGAGCGGGACCTCGCTGCGCATCTCCTCGCGGCAGTCCGAGGGAGCATTGGCAACGAGTTGATCCAGGGCGGACTTGGCCGAAAGCAGGTGCCGATCGCCGCCGGCGGCGCGGTGCAGGACGTAGTGGGCTTCCATCCGATCCTGACAGGAGAGGCGACCCTCCTGCGCATCGAGCATCTCACCGGCGTAGCGCACGTCCCCTCGCTCAATCAGGGCGAGGTAACCCACCGCCAGCACCGTGGAGTGGGGCCAATCGAGTTCGCGGCCGATCGTCTGGGCCTCCACGAGTTCGCGCATGGCGGCGCCCGGCCGATCCATGCGGCCGTGGAGACGTCCGAGGTCGAGGAGGCTCTCCGCGACGCCGGTACGATTGCCGATCTCCCGGCACGACAGAAGGCTCTCCTCGTAGCAACGCTCCGCCTCGTCGAGCCGCCCGTCCGCCTCCGCCACCGCCCCGATACCGTGCAGCGCCGCGGCTTCTCCGACGGGACAGGCGGTCTCCCGGAAAACGGCCCGGGCTTCCTCGAGGTTCTTCAACCCGGACTCGCGGCGACCCAATCGCGGATAGTGCTGGCCGAACCGAAGATAGCCGATGCCCTCACCGCGCCGATCTCCGATGGAGCGGGCGATCGAGAGTGCCTTCTCGTAGAGATCCAGGGCCTGCTCGCATCGCCCTTCGGCCCAGAGCACATCGGCGAGATATCCGGTGTGCAAGGCCTCGTTCCGGTAGTCACCCGTCTCGCGGGCGAACTCGACGAACTCGCGATGGGCCTGCCCCGCCTCCTCATGGCGTCCCTGCGCGAGATAGACGAGCCCGAGACTACCGCGACTCAGTGCCTCCGCGCGTCGATCCCCACCCTCCGCCGCGAGCAGAATGGCCCGCCCATAGTTCTCCCTGGCCTCGTCGAAGCGACCTTCCCGGCAGGCCACGTTCCCGAGTTCCGCAGTGGACGCCGCCTCCTCCACCGGGTCACTCGCGGTGCGTGCCAGGTGGGTGGCCCGAGTCAGATACTCGCGCGCCTTGCCGTACTCCGCCATCCGCAATCGATACGCACCACAGAGTCGCGCGGCCCGCGCACGCAGCCCGGCCAGGCCAATTTCGTCCGCCAGCACCCGGGCGGCTTCCAGGGTGGTGGCCTCGTCCTTGCGCCACCCGAGCAGGTCGAGGTGACCAGCTCGGCGCAGGAGAACTCCCACCCGGCGCTCGCCGGTCAGGAGTCCGCGGGCGGCCAGCGCCTGCTCCATCAGCTTCACCGCGGGGCCGTTCAGCTTTCCGCTCGCCAGGTGGTTGACCGCGGGCTCGAAGTACCGCGCCCCCTGCCTTGGTGAGTTACCGCGCAGGAAGTGCAGACAGAGTTGGACGGCCAAACCCCCTTCGAGGGACGCGAGATCGCAGGTATCCGCGGATTCCCGGCGCTCGAGTGCTCTGGCGAGGGCGGAGTGGAACTTCCGCCTCGCCATCGCGGAAAGGTTCTCGTAGAGGGCTTCCTGCACGGGATGATCGTCGAAGGTGTAGCGGTTGCCTCCCGAGCGTACGAGTTGATGGCCTCGCTCCAGGGTGCTCAGCCGCTTCCGAAGGGCGATCACGTCGATCCCCAGGGCCGCCGACATGAGATCGGGATCGAATTCGAACCCGAAGCACGAGGCCATCTCGAGCACGCGCCGGTCCACCCGATCGAGATCCTTGATCCGGGAGAGCACCAGATCGCGAACGGTGGAGGGCACCGCGATCTCGCGGATCTCCCGAGTGGTCACCCAGGTACCGTCGGACTCCTGGCCGAGGAACTGGCCCTCGCGAAGACCGCGCAGAATCTCGAAGACATAGAGAGGCTTGCCGCCCGATTTCACGGCGATGCGGTTCTTCAGCATCACGGCCAGCCGCTCCGAGCCGAGCGCGTCGACCAGCAGGCTCTGCAGGTCTGTCGACGACAGCCGGGATGGAGTAATGAGCTTGCTCTGCCTGAGCTTCGCAAACCGGCGGATCCGGTTGTCGTCGAGATCGGGCCGGGCCGTGCCGAGCAGGAGGATGGCGTGGTGTGCCACGGCCCGGGCAAGGTGGAAGAACAATTCCACGCCCTCCTCGTGCGCCAGGTGCAGGTCCTCGATCAGGACGATCGTGGGCAGATCTTTCGAGAGAGACCGGGTCACGTCCGCAAAGACCGTCTGGAGCGATGCCGGGGTCAGAGGCTCGGCGCCGTCGGGCGGGTTTTCACCACGGAGGAGGGCGGCGAAAGCCGGGATCAGCAGAGGCGTCTCGGCCAGGTGGACCGAAAGTTCGTCCTCGAGGAGACCGGCCCCGAAGTAGTCGCGATAGGCTCGGGAGAAACCACCCTCGGCGCTGGCCGCCTGCCCGGTGCGATAGGATCCGTGCAGGAAGTGGCACACTCCGCCATCGGCGGTGACGCGCTCCTCGAATTCCTCCACCAGCCGGGTCTTGCCGATCCCGGCCTCGCCCCGTACGAGGATTGCCTGGCCGACCCCGGACCGGACCTTCTCGAACGCCAGGTCGAGAGCGCCGATCTCGGCTTCACGCCCGTAAATCGCGGTCTCCCGCGGCGCCTGCGCGCGGCGGATGGGCAGCCGGGTCTCGGAGCGGATCTTCGTGGATCGTTCGTACCACCATCTCGATCGCTCGGCGTGCGTGAAGATCTCGACCAGGTCCGCGGCGGTCTGGACGCGATCATCCGGGGCCTTCTTCACCAGAGTATCGATGACCTCCTCGAAGAACGCGGAGATCCTCGAATTCGCCACGGAGAGTCGGGGCGGGGACTGCGACACGAGTTCGCTGATGGCCTTGCGGATGTTCTTCGCTTTGAACGGGTGAGTTCCGGACGCGAGCTCGTAGAGGGCGATCCCGAGTTGATAGAGGTCCACTCGCTGGTCGAGGTGCTTTCCGCCACCGAGGATCTGTTCCGGCGCGGCGTAGTAGATAGAGCCGACGAACTGTCCGGTGGCGGAGAGGCGGATCCTCTGGTCCACGAGCAGCGCGACGCCGAGGTCCATCACCTTCACGACGTTGTCCCCGGTGATGAGAATGTTCTCGGGTTTCAGGTCGCGGTGAACGATCCCTTCGCCATGAATGGCGACCAGAGCGCGGGCAACCTCCCGTCCGATCAGGCGACAGAGGTCTTCGGGAACGCGACCGAGTTCGTCCAGCAGTTCCCGGAGACTCTGACCTTCGACGTATTCCATCGCCAGGTAGTGACGCCGCCGGCCGCCCTCCTCGCGACCAACGTCGAGGGTCCGGACGACATTGGGGTGGTCGATCCGCGCACCGGCCTCCGCCTCGATCCGAAATCGCTCCGCGGCACTCGGATCCTCCAGCAGCCTCGGATGAAGGATCTTGACCGCGATCCGGGCGCCCGGCGGCACCGCCGCCGAATCGCCGACGGCCTCGGCAAGATGCACGGTCGCCATGCCCCCGGAGCCCAGCTCCCGGAGTAGGCGGTATGGCCCCAGAACCTGCTCGGACATGGATTGTCCCCGGATGCTACCCCTGCCTTCAGTATCGTCGGATCCGCGGCCATATCAAGACGCATCTCCTGTGGGCGAAAGGGTTGGGGACGCAACCCCCTCAAACTGATAGCGCCCGAAGGGGTGATTCTCACTTCGGGGGGCGCATCGGCCGCCCAGCGAGCCCCAGACAACGGCACGATTCTTGCCCATCAGCGTGCATGCACACCTCGGGGCTCACGATCGCGCGGATTCACGATCAGTTCACCCGCCTCTGCTGCAGAGAGATCCAGTTCTCTGCGGCCCCGGGCTGCGTGGATGGGATCTTCCGCCACGAGGCGGAGTCCTTGCAGCTATCCCTCGATCTCGCCCTGCGCACGCTGCTCCCGCTTCTCTCACACTCCGGTGACAATGCGGCCTGGCAGGCCTTGAAAGAAGCCTGGCCGGATCAGGATTCCACTGAACTCCGACGGCCGGAATACCGATAGACTCCGAGGAGTACGATCCCTGGAGGTAGTCCCGTTGCGTGAGCGCCGACTGAATCGCAGCGATGTCCGGACCGAGGCCCTGGCGATGCAGTTCGACCAGGTGGCCATGGAAGGGGGATTCGACCTGATCGTGCTGACGGGCCAGAGCGGCGACACGATCGCCACCGGGTCCGTCATGGACCGCGAGGGTGCAACGGTCCTCTCCGCCTTCGGCGCGAGCGCCCTCAGACTGTTGCCGCAGTTGAACAGCATCCTGCCGGATAAGAACCGCAGCGAGGTCTCCATCGGCCGTTCCGGTGGATTCAAGATCTACCTGAGATTCTTCGAGTTCAACGGGCAGAAGCTGGTGGTCGCCGCCCGGGCCTTCAAGCCATATTGCGATCCGGCTATGCTGAAGCGCCTCTGCTCCGGGGCCAAGAGAATCCTCGAAGCCCGGGACATCATCAAGCGCTGATCAGGTCCCGATGCGGCACCTCACGCGATGGTCCAGTCGCCCACTTGCAGTGAAACCTCCAGCGGGGCCATGTAGTCGACATTTCCGAAGGCAGTCAGGACATCCCCCGGCGTGGTCTTCAGCCCGAGTCGTGCCTGCCAGATGTAGGTGTACTCCGGCTCATCCACGAGTTCGAAAGTGTACGTGACCTTCTCACCACTCTCGAGGTCCACGGTCCCCGTGAACTTGATGGCATCCCCATAGGCCTCATCCGACGGCGGACCCCATTCCCAACTCTGATTGACCTGCAGGGTAATCGGAGGATCGGTGAGATCGACGACGCACACGACGGCGTCACTCGAATCCTTGAACTCGAAGTGCAACCCGGTCAAGACCTGCGGATCGGCACTCAGGTTCAGAAACTCGAACCGATCGAAATGTCCCGGACGCTTCTGTGGACCTGGAACCGGATTGGACATGTGCTCCCCTTTCCTGGATTTCATACAGAGTGGTGGAAAATCGCCGGTCGGTCAAGAGGGTACTCAGACTGACGACGCCTCGATCTCCCGATGGAGCAGAATGTTGGCCGCAACTGACTCCCGGTATTGCTCCGGCGCATTTCTGACCAGGAAGGAGAGCAGCCTCCCGGCCTCGGCGAGATCCGCTTCCGCTCCGTCGGCCCGGAAGAGCCCGAAGTGGGCCTCCATGCGACCGGTGATCGAGAGCTGGGGCTCGAATCCGCGAAGAACCTGCCGCGCCCCGGCCGGGTCCCCGCCGGGAAGGCCGGCGAGATGCACGGTGGCAAGCGCCCGGATCGGGTTGGCGCTGTCTTCGTTGCACAGCTCCAGGCACTGCTCGAATTCAATCCTGGCACGGTCGTCTTCGCCGCGGCGCATGTGGAACCGTCCCAGGAGGCAAAGTGCATCCGCCACCCCTTCCTCGAAACCAAGCTCCTCGCGGAGTTGCTTCGCCTCGAGAAGCAACTCTTCGGCCTGCTCCGGCCGGGCCTCTTCCTCCGCGAGAATTCCGAGCATCTCCAGGATGTAACTCGCCCCCATCCGATAATGGAGTTGCTGAAAGGTCTCACGGGCGAGGCCAAGGGCCTCCCTGGCACGATCGAACTGTCCCAGGTCGATCCAGAGGCCGCCCATGCCCATCTGGTTGATGCCGAGGTGCATCGGATTGCCGATTTCGGCCCCGATTTCCAGATCGGCCTCGTAGGAGTCGAGGGCCTCGGCATAGAGTCCGAGGGCGCCGCAAACCTGACCGAGATTCCCAAGCGCCATGGCCTCACCGCGGCGATAACCGATCTCACGGGAGATGTCACGGTGCAGTTCGAAGCACTCCCGGGCTTTCTCGAACCGTCCGAGGCTGTCGTAGACCAGGCCCATGTTGCCGACGACATTCCCCTCCCCCCGGCGAATGCCGATTCGCCGAAACAACGCCAGGCTCTCCCTGAACCGGGACAGTGCCTCCTCGTACTGTCCGGTCTCCCAGGCGACCAGGGCCAGGTTGCCGAGCGCACCGGCCTCACCACGCACGTCGCCGGTCGCTTTCGTGAGACTGCGGTGGCGCTCGTAGCTCGATCTCGCCTCGTCGTACCTCCCCTGATCCGCGTGAATCGAGGCCAGCGCAGCGTAGACCCCGGCTTCCCGGGGGCGGTCGCCGAGGGCGCGCGCCAACTCCGCGGATTCGGTCAGGATGCGGACGGCCTCGTCGGTATCACCGATCGCCCGTCGGTGATAGCCGATCTTCAAGCGGATCTTGAGGGCCAGCTCTCGCTGATTCTCAGCCTCCGAGAGGGTCAGGGCCTCTTCCAGCGCACGGCCCTCCTCTTCGAGAAGCCCCTCCAGTTCCAGCCACTCGGCTCGACGTTTCAGCACCATCGCCCGGGACAGTCCGGAGAGTCCGTTTTCCGCCCCAAGGCAACGGCCGGACAGGTCGATCGCCTGAGCCAGCTGGTGTCCATTCTCGAGGTGATCGAGCGCCGCGGCAATGTAAGGTCTGGCGCGATCGGCGCAGCCTCCGCGGAGGAAGTGCTCGCAAAGCTGTACCGCGGAATGCCGGGAAACCTCCACGGCCTCGGGACCGGCGACCCCGAGCAGGCGCTCCAGGCCGTCCCCCAGTCTGGTGTGGAACTCCTCGCGGAGCAGTTCCGAGAGTCCCTCGTAGAGCACTTCCTGCACCTGGTGATGATCGAATACGAAGAGCCGGCCGCAGGAATGCACCAGGCGGTGCCGGCGCTCGAGTCGGCCCAGCCGCTTCAAAGTCGGGATCCGGCCCAGTTCGAGAGCTTCGGTGATGAGCACGGGGTCGAACTCGAAGCCCACGCAGGCCGCCACCTCGAGGAGGTCGCGCTCTTCCTCGGAGAGCCTCGCGATCCGGGCGGCCACCAGGTCCTTCACGGAGTACGGCACCGTGATCTCCCGGATCAACCCGACTTTGCTCCACTTCCCGTCCAACCTCTGGATCAGCCGCTCCTCCATCCGCAATTGCCGCAGCAGTTCGAAGATGAAGAACGGATTTCCGTCGGAGTGTCTGGCGATCCCCACGGCCAGATCCCCGGCCAGCCGCTCGGACCCCAGGTCCTCGGCCAGAAGACGGTGCACCTGGTTGAAGCCCAGGCGGTCGAGCGTCATGTGCTGAATGTGCGGCAGGCGTTCGAGGGAGGTCGTCCATTGCGGAGAGAGCCCGGGACGGGTGGCGCCGATGAGCAGCACGCGGTGCCCCGGCACGGCTATGGAGAGTGCGGCGAAGAGGGCGAGCCCTTCCTCCGGTGCGAATTGGAGGGCGTCGATGAGGATCAGCGTGGGGTGCTCGGCAGCCAGGGCTCGGGTCAGGTGGATGAAGACCGTCTGGATCGAGTCCTTGTTCAGGGCCTCCTCGCCGTTGGGAGGGGGTTCGCCGAGGAGCAGAGATGCGAACCCCGGAGCCAGTACCGGAGTGACGGTGAGATATCGCCGCAGGGTCTCGGTCAGGTCGGCCGTGCCGAGGTGCTCACGATACGCCGTCGAGAACGCGCCCGAGAAGGTGGCCGCGCCGCCGGGGGGATAGGCCCCGAACAGGAAGTTCAGCTCCTCGCCGGACGCTTCGAGTTCACCGACGAACTCATCGACAAGCCGGCTCTTGCCGATGCCCGCCTCGCCCGACAGCAGAGCCACTCGCCCCTCGCCCTGCCTGACCTGCTCCCAGAATGACCGCAGTCGATCCGTTTCCGTGGAGCGGCCGTGGAGCTTCGTCTCCCGGGGAATGCGGATCCGGCGAAGGGAGCGTCTCGTCTCTTCCCGGATGGCGCCGGAACGAAGTTGCCACCATTCCGAGGCCTCACCCCGGGACAGGATTTCGAGAAGCTGGTCTGACGTCTCGAACCGCTCTGCGGGATCTTTCCTGAGGAGCGTCAGGACCAGCTCTTCGAAAAAGGGTGAGATGCGAGGATTCAATCGACTCGGAGCAGCCGGCGAATCGTTCAGCTGCCGATGAATCACCGCCGAGGCGGAGTCTTCGTCGAACGGGTGGTTCCCCGTCGATAACTCGTAGAGCATCATGCCGAGCGCGTAGAGGTCCGCGCGGGCGTCCACGGTGGCGCTCTTGCCCTGGAACTGCTCGGGGGCCGCATAGAGAAGTGAACCGACGAACTGGCCGGTCCGGGAAAGTCGGATCACCTGGTCCATCACCCGGGCCACACCGAGGTCCATGACCTTCACCGTCTCGTCCTCGGTGATGAGGACGTTCTCCGGCTTCACGTCGCGGTGAACCAGTCCAGCGGCGTGAATGGCGATCAGGGCCCGGGCCACTTCTCCCGCGATATGGAGACAGAGGTCCTCGGAGAACCACCCCACCTCCTCCACGAAGGCCCGGAGGGTCTGCCCCTCCACGTACTCCATCACCAGGTAGTGGACCGTGGTTCCGTCGAGATCCGCCGCATCCACGTCCAGCGTACGGACCACGTTCGGATCGCGGATTTCGAGGCCGACCTCCGCCTCGAGCATGAACCGCTTGAAGAATCCCGGTTCCTTCAGGAGATGTGGATGCAGGACCTTGACCGCGACGCGCGTTCCCTCGGACGCACCGGGGGCACCGACCTCGGCGATGGCGAGATACACCGTTGCCATCCCCCCGCGGCCCAGTTGCTCAATCATGCGGTAGCGCCCGAGAACCTGACCGATCATCGTTGACAGTCAACCTGCAAAGCAGCCGGAGTGCAACGGGCTTTCCGGCACGGCCTCCAAACACCGGGGGCGAACGCCTTCAGAACCGGCGCCGCGCACTTTGCCTTGAGTCCACGTGGTCGGCTAGACTGGACATCCGGAGGCGGCCATGAACCGAATTCTGGTGGGTTTCCTGTCTGTGACTGTGCTGAGTACCGGGCTCTGCGGGGTGACCCTCGCCGCGGATGCGGACGCCGGCTACCAGGCGGTCGTCACGGCCTGGAAAGCGAAGGAGTATTCCCGGGCACTCGACCTCGCCGAGAAGTTCGTCGTGGTGAATCCGGAGTACAAGTACGTCTCCGGAGCACTCTACGTCGGCGGTAACGCGGGGCTCCGTTCCAGGAGTTACGAACGTGCGGAGGCGCTCTACCGGGAACTCATCCGGCGCTTCCCCGGCTACAAGATGACCGACGAGGCGCGAAATGAACTCGTCACCGTCCTGAGCCGGGCCCGGAAGCTCGTGGCGTGCCTCGCACAGTGCGACGACAACCTCGAGGCGATGCCGGACGCGAAGCTCGCACACCGCTTTTCCTACATGAAAGGTGAGACCCTTTTCCGGCTGTGGCGGTTCGAGGAAGCGAAGACCGCCCTCGAAGCCTTCGTCGCCGACTATCCCGAATCCTCCCTGGTGAAGCGAGCCCGGTACTGGCTCGGGCGCATCGATCCGGACTGGACGGTCGACGAGAACGGCATCGTCGCCGGCTACGCGGGAAAGTACGTCGGGGACGTGCGCTTCAAGGCCGCCCTCGACGCTGTTCCCGAAACCGTGAATGAGGCGTACGCGGGAATCCGGAAACGCCTCGGCCTGGACCTGCGGGGGAAACTCGACCTGTGCCTCCGTTTCGAGGACGCCGGTCGTCGCGGGGGGAACCGGGCGGAGACGGCCACGTTCGCACGCGGCGGGAAACCGGTCATGGAGATCCTCTTCCGGACCGAGTACATCGTCCTCTCCGAAGCCGACTTCAGGTCGCGCCTGCAACACGAGATGAAGCACGCCGGCTTCCGCCAGATCATGGGGCAGGCCTACCTCGCCCTGCCGAAGTGGGTGAAGGAGGGGCTCGCGATCTACGGTGCGGACCAGATCGGGAAACGGAGCGCGGCGATCCTCGGGAATGCGGTCTTCAGCGGCGAGGATCCGCAAGAGATCATCCGACCGATCGACGGCCCCGATTTCAGCCTCGACGACTACCTCGGAAGCGCCCTCGCCTTCGAATGGCTCGAGTCGAGAAAGCGAGGGAATGTCAAGCGCTTTGCCGGGCGGCTGATCGCCGGTGAGGCCCCCCGGGAGATCTTCGGTGACCTCGCCGGCCTGCCGGCTCTGCAGGCGCTTGCCGCCGCGAGGGAGTTCGCGGATCTGCGGGTACGGAAGCTCCTCGGCTCGGGGTACCGGGAGTACGCGGCCATCCGCGATGCGAACTTCGCCGCCGCTCGAAAAGGCGGAGCGGCCCGCAATGCCTGGCTTTCCGGCGGCGGCGAACAGGCCTACACCGCCTGGCTCGAGAAGCACCCGGGCCATCTCCTCGAGCCGAACGCCCGCTACCGCCTCGGCAAGGCCCTGGTGTACGCCGGCCGATACGCCGACGCCCGCGGGTGGCTCGAACTCGTCGTCGAGGAGGACTTCGACCGCTCCTCGATTTCCGACGACGCAGCCTACTGGGTCGCGGAGTCCTACGACCGGCAGGGGAGGGAGCGAGAGGCGCGCGCGGCCTTCGGCGCCCTCCTTCGCGACTACTCCTTTGCGGCGAACGTCACGAAGAAGGTGGACGAGACCTTCAAGCAGGCCGGTCCGGTCACCGGGAGCGAATAGGGCCCGTCTGGAAACAGTTGCCGCATTCGAGGGCCGCTGCATCCCGCAAAGCGGCGTTGCTCGTCGGTCGAAACCAGTAAGGTCGGCCCTCCTCGCGCCTTGCCTTCTCGGGCGCGGCGGCGGCGGAGCGAAGCCCCCTGAAAGGCCGCGCACGGCCAGAGGCGATAGCTCCCGCAACCTGCTCGGCCGCGTACTCCGGGCCGGTGATGTGGCAATCATCCGGCCGGGTCGCCCGGAAGCCGCCGCCGACCGGACCCCGGTTTCGATTCCACACCCGGTTCGATAGGTAAGGGCCTCGGTGCCTTTCCTGAGGTAGCCTTTACCGTTGATCGATACGGAGGCTTCACCTTGGCATCAGACAGAGCGAATTCCCGGCTGGAGTACTGGAAGTCGAAGCTCATCGACCTCTCGCTCCGCAACAAACTCGTCAATTACCGGGTCAGCCGGGCCAGCACGGCGCCGGTGGTGGACGAGGTGCCCCGCGTGGTCGTGGAGCGATTGCTCGCGGAAGAACGATCCTTCGGATTCCTGCCGAAACCGGAAGAGGGCCCCGCACCGGAGGGTGGCGAAGAGTTCGCACCGATGGCCGAGGAGGATCTGAAGGCCAACCACGTCGACTCCATGCTCCAGACCACACTGACGCAGACCGAACTCGACAAGGTTCTCTACAACCTCTACCTGAAGTCCCGCACCTCGTTCCAGGAGCAGGGCATCGTCACGCTGTTCCTCGCCGTCGGCATGTTGCGCTGGTTCGAAGACCAGACGTCGCAGGAGGAGCGGGTGGCGCCCATCCTCCTCCTCCCCGCGGTGCTGACTCGAAAGGGCGTCGGTCGCCCTTTCACGCTCTCCGCCGCACCGGCGGAGCCGGAGGTGAACCCCTCCCTCCTGCGGAAGCTGAAGGTGGACTTCGGAGTGGAACCGAAGCTCCCGGCCGACGGCGAGGGGCTCGACCCCGACCGCGTCCTCGAAGCCTTCCGCGCGGTGCTGCCGGAGCCGCGATGGCGCGTGCTCACCGACATGCACCTCGGGCTGTTCTCCTTCTCGAAGTACCTGATGTACCGGGACCTCGAAGACCAGGCCGACACGCTGCTCCGAAACCGCACCATCGCCCGCCTGGCCGGGGAGCCGATCGATTCGGATCAAGACCGGTTGCCCCCGAGTCCGGAGGACCTGACCCGCCGCCCCCCCACCGAGGTGCACCAGATCCTCGATGCCGACTCCTCCCAGCAGGCCGCCGTCGAAGCCGTCTTGCAGGGCTTCGACCTCGTGCTCCAGGGCCCCCCTGGCACCGGGAAGTCGCAGACGATCGCCAACGTCATCGCCGAATCGCTGGCCAACGGCAAGACGGTGCTGTTCGTGTCGGAGAAGATGGCCGCGCTCGAGGTCGTGAAGAAGCGCCTCGACCACGCCGGGCTCGGCGATTACGTGCTCGAACTCCACAGTCGCCACGCGGTGAAGCGCGAGGTCGTGGCCGAACTGGCGCGCTGCCTGAGGCGGGATCGGACCGGAGCGCCGAAGGACACCGGCGAACTCGACCGCCTGATCGAGGCGCGCGAGGAACTCGACCGCTACGTCGCCGCGGTTCACGAGCCATTCGGGACCGGAGGCCTGACCCCATTCGACGCGTTCGGCGCCATCGCCGCAAACGAACCCACCGCCGACCTGCTCTTTGAATTCGAAAACCCCGAGGACGTCTCCCGCGACGACCGGGCCCATCTCACGCGAATGGTGGATGATCTCGAGGCCGCCCGCCGGGGCCTCGGCGACGCCGCGGAGCACCCCTTCAGGTTTTCACGGCTCACCTCCGTACCGCGCGTCGTGGAACTCGAGGTGGCGAAGCTGCTCCGGTCGCTTTCGGAAAACGCGAGGTCCCTCCAACTCGGCCTCGAATCGAGCGCGGGAGCGCTGGGTCTCAGTGTGCCGAAGACCCTCGACGAGACCCGGGCGCATCTCGATCTCCTCACGCACCTGACACGCTCCCCGGGGCCGGATCCGGCGTGGGTCGAAAACGGGCACTGGGCCGGTTCGAGCACCGAGGGACGAGCCCTCACCGAGAAGCTCCGGAAACTCGCGGAGGGACGGCGCCACCTGCTGGACACCTGGACCGAGGGGCTCTTCGACCTGGCCATCGACGATCTGGCCGCGCGCCGCTACCGCCACGGTACCGGCTTCCTCCGCTACCTGCGTCCATCGTGGTGGAAAGACCGACAGGTCCTCGCGACGGCCCTGCGTCCCGGCGCCGAGCCCGCTCCGCAAGCGCTGATTGACGATCTCGCGCTGGCGGTGCGGGTGCGGGACCTCGGCCTTGAAATCGACGAGAATTCGGATCGGGGCAAGGAGATGTTCGGCCGATTCTTCAAGGGTCGACAGTCGGACTGGGAGGATCTCGATGCGGTGGCGGCCTGGGTCGCCGGTTTGCGGAAACTCAGCAAGGTCACCCCGGAACTCGCCGCGGCGGCGAGGCAGCCCCGGGACTTCGACGACCCTCTCTCCGGCGGCAACGAGATCCTCGGAAAGGTCACGCGCGACCTCGAAGCGCTCCGCGCGCAACTTCGGGCGACCGAACTGCCAACCGCGATCGAGGAACTGATCTCCTGGCCCCTGGCGGCACTCGACCACCCCGAGGGCATATACGACCAGGCGGCCTGGCGGCGGGCGCTCGAGGCCGCGAAAGAAAAGGGTCTGGCCCCGTTTATCGACGCGGCACGGGAAGCCGGCCTCTCTCCGAACAACTGGCCCGCGGTCTGGGAGAAGGGCTTTGCGATGCTCTATCTGGACCGCGCGAGGGCCGAACGGGCGCCGCTCGGGAACTTCCACCGCTAGCACCACGAGGAGAGTCTCAGCCGGTTCCGGGAACTGGACCAGAGGCAGATGGCGCTGGCGGTGGGCCGTATTCGCGGGAGGCTCGATGCTCAGATGCCGAGCAGCCGCAGCTTCAGCCCGGAATCCGACGTGGGACTCCTGCTGCGCGAGGCGGCAAAAAAGCGGCGGCATCTGCCGGTGCGCAGAATGCTCTCCAGGGCCGGGGCGGCGGTGCGGCGGCTGAAGCCGTGCATGATGATGAGCCCGCTCTCCATCGCCCAGTACCTGCCGGTGGACTCGGAGCCGTTCGACGTGGTGGTCTTCGACGAGGCCAGCCAGATCTGCCCGGAGGACGCGATCGGCGCGGTCGCGCGCGGCCGCCAGGTCGTCGTGGTGGGAGACTCACACCAGCTCCCCCCCACCTCATTCTTCTCCTACGACCCGGACACCGGCGAGGCGGAGGACGAAGAGGATCCGCCACCGGATCTCGAGAGCATCCTCGACCTCTGCGCCACGTCCGGGGTCAATTCGCTCAGCCTGCGCTGGCACTACCGGAGCCGGGACGAGAGCCTGATCGCGTTTTCCAACCATCACTTCTACGAGGACGGACTCTTCACCTTCCCGAACCCCGGGGACCGCCCGGGCCTCGGCGTCGAGTTCCACTATGTCGAGAACGGCGCGTACGATCGGGGCGGCACCCGCCAGAACCGGATCGAGGCCAGGGCCGTCGCGGCGGCGGTGGCGGAACAGATCCGCGAAGCCCCCGGGCTTTCCGTTGGCGTCGTGACCTTCTCCGAGGCGCAGCAACTGGCAGTGCTCGAAGAGCTCGACGCGCTCCTCCACGCCGACCGCGAACTCGAGGCGCTCCACGCCTCCAACACCGAGGAACCAACCTTCGTGAAAAACCTGGAGAACGTCCAGGGCGACGAGCGCGACGTGATGTTCTTTTCCATCGGCTATGGCCGGGACGGAAGCGGCAAGCTGACGATGAACTTCGGCCCCCTGAACGGAGATGGGGGGCACCGGCGGCTCAACGTCGCGGTGACCCGGGCCAAGTGCGCGGTGCGGGTGTTCTCCTCCATTCTCCCGGAGGAGATCGACACCAACCGCGCCAAAGGACAGGGCGCGCGATTGCTCCGGAACTACCTCGAGTATGCGAAGCGGGGCGTGGCCGCGCTCGGCCTCGAGGATGTGCCGGCGCTCCGGATGGAGGACTCCCGTTTCGAGCAGGCGGTCGCCGCGGCTCTCGAGAGTGAAGGGCATACCGTCACGAAGAAGATCGGCGCCTCGGACTACCGGTTGGATCTCGCGATCGATCACCCGGAGGTTCCGGGGACGCACCTGCTCGGCATCGAGTGCGACGGCCCCACCTACCGTGATGCGGCGACGACCCGTGACCGCGACCGCACCCGTCCCCTGGTGCTCGAGAGCCTCGGCTGGAAGCTCCACCGGATCTGGTCCCCGGACTGGGTGCGATCACCCCGGCGTGAATTGAAGCGGATCCGCGATGCGGTGGATGCCGTGCCCTTGCCGTCTCCCCGACCGGCCACCCGGCCGGAGGCGCCGGAGACGACCACCCCGGAACCGGAGATTCGCGAGGATGAGCTCCCCACCGCTCCGCCCTACGAGGTCACTCCGAGAAGCCAGCGCCGCCCGCGGAAGGAGTTCGATGTCGAGAGCGCCGAACTGCCGGGCCTGGTGACCGCCATCGTTTCGCACGAAGGCCCGATCCATCGCGAAGAGCTGTCTGCGCGGATCGCCGACAGCTACGACACTCGTCACACCCGCAGGATCCGCGAGGGCGTGGCCCACGGCATCGACCTGGCCGTCGACGAGGGCAAGATCGATCGCCGGGGCGACTTCCTGTGGCCGCCCCGCAAGCGGGACTGCCCGATGCGGGGCCCGGTGAAGGGCGAGTCGCCGCGGGACATCGATCACATCCCCGACGAGGAGATCGAGGATGGGGTGCGGACGGTGCTCGAAGTGGACCTGCGTCTTCCGAAAGACGCGTTGACGAAGGCCATCGCCCACCTGCTCGGCCATCGCCGGAACGACCGGGTGGTGGAGGCGATCGAGGGAGTGATCGTGGCGATGGCGGCGAGAAGCGAGATCCTGCTGAACGAGGAGATCGTCACTTTGCCAGACTGACCCCGGAAGTCCGGCTGGAGGAAATGATGCGGCGAATCGGAGCAGGTGGCTGATCAGGCTGGTTCTTCGACGGCAGGCAGCAGGTCCACCAGAGGCTTGTCGAGTTCGGCGAGGGAGTTGCCCATCACCTCTTCCACGCTGGCGATGGCGCCCGGCGGAACGTCGCCTCGCGGAGGCAGGGCGGCGCCATCACTCCGGATCGAGAGGACCACATCCGCGGCGGTCACCCGTCGTGGGGAATCCGACATCTGGTAGCCGCCGCTCTCGAGAACCGCCGCGATCTTGCGCTGCGCGAGGCGGGAGAGCAGCTGATTGGTCATGCGCGCCGGAACACCGAGTGTGCTCGCGATATCGTCAGCCGGCATCGCACCCTTTCCGGTCTCGAACCGGTGGGCGAGGAGCACGGCGATTCGCAATGCGGTCTTCTCCAGCGAGGCGGGGCTGATCCCGTGATCCAGGCGCTCGTAGGAATAGGAACCGGCATGTTGGACGCTGTAGCAGATCTCCGCGCCGAGCAGCGCGATCAGCCAGGAGAAATAGACCCAGATCAGGAAAATCGGCAGAGCGGCGAATGCGCCGTAAACGAGTCCCATGCTGGAAATGCCCACCTGGGAGGCAATGAAGATCTTCTGCGCGACCTGCCAGAGCAATCCGGCGAAGATCGCCCCGACGAAGGCCGACCCCGGCTTCACCTTCGTGTTCGGCATCAGCCAGTAGAGCAGGGTCAGCGCGATGAAGTTCAGGGCGTAGGGCGCGAATCGGATCACGGTCTCGAGGAGCCATCCGGCCCCGGGCATGTTCTCGATCTTCTGCACCATCGCATGGGAGTCCATCGTCGCGGTCAGAGTCATCCCGCCGAGGACCAGCAGCGGTGCGATCACCGCCACCGAGATGTAGTTGCTGAGGCGACGGGCCAGGCTTCGTCCGCGATCAACACCCCACACCGAGTTGAATGCCCGCTCGATCCGGGTCAGCACCTTGACCATCGCCCAGAGCAACACGATCACGGCGATAATGCCGAGGGCCTTCAGGTCCATCTTCTTGAAGGAATCCAGAGCATCCTGCAGGAACGTGAATTGTGATTCCTGCAGTTGCTCGGAGAGGGAGTCGAGCGCCTTGTCCGGCACGCCGAGCTGGGTTCCGAGCCCGATCACCAGCGCGAGGAACGGGACCAGCGAGATCATCGTGATGTAGGTCAACGACGACGCCCAGATCGAGAGATCGTGGCGGGTGATGCCCCGCACCGCCAGCGCCAGTGCACGCAAAGTGAGGACCAGCGCGCGGTGCCACCAGGCGTACTTCCCGACATCAGCGGTCCAGATGTCGCGGACTACGAATCGTTTCGCGCGTCGGAGCAGCCCCATGGAGCGGCATTATGCAGGAATCGACTGCTTCCCTCTCCCCTCTTCCGCCGAATTGTCGATTGTTCCCTTTCGGGGGATGGTCATCCGGCCCGCTTTTCTCATAAGCGCGCGCGCCGCATTTCGATAGCGACGGAAACCACCAGAGGATGTGTTGCGTGCTCGCGGGTTGCGGCAGTGACAAGGTATGATCGAGGAGGCCGGCGCGGATGTTGCGCTTGGAAGACCGACGACGCGACGCCTTCCCACCTCGAAGGAGGTCTGACGGGGCGCCGCGCCGCGATCGCCCCTCAGATCGTGTGCCCTCATGAGAAATGCGGGCTTGGGAGGCCGCAGATGAAGTTCCCGAAAGACACGCCGGTCACCGAGAAGAAGAAGAACCAGCTCCGGACACGGATCGAGAGACTGAAGATCAACCTGTCCGGGATTACCGAGGGCTTCGTCCGCTCGCCGGGTCCGGGCGGCCAGAAGGTGAACAAGACCTCGAGCACGGTGATGCTGGCCTGCCCTGCTCACGACATCACCGTGAAATGGTCGACCGAACGGTCGCGGGCGATGAACCGTTTCTTCGCCCTCCGGGAACTCGTGGACCAGGTCGAGGAGAAGATCAGCCCGCAGACTTCGAAGCGGCTGAAGGAGCGGGAGAAGATGAAGAGCCGTAAGCACCAGAAACGGAAGAAACAGCGCAAGAAGAAGGAAGGCACGCCGGAGCAGGGCGAATCTTGAAGCGCGGCATCCTGATTCTCTGCCTGCTCTCGCTCCCGGTCCGGGCCGCTCCTGATCTCGTCACCATCGAGACCGCGCACTACCGGATCCACGCCGAGGCGGCCCGCGATGACGCTGAGGAGATGGGTCGGGTCCTCGAAGCCGCCTGGCCGCAACTCACGGAATTCTTCGGAGCGGAACCGAAGCTCACAGACGGGCGGAGGCTCGAGGTCTATTTCGGCGCGACGCAACCGTCCTTCTTCGCCCGCCTCAAGGCAGACGGGATCAACCCACCGAAGGCGGGTGGCTACTACTCGCCGAAGACCCGCGTCGCCTATTTGTGGAAGCAGCCGACGATCTACAACACGCGCTGCCTGCTGATCCACGAAGCCACGCACCAGTTCCACTACCTTTCGAACACTCGAAACCGTTCGGTGCCGATGACCTGGTACGTGGAGGGCCTCGCCGAGTATCTCGGACGCCATCACTGGGATGGAGAGAGCCTCGCACTCGGGCAGTTGCCCCTGCTCTCACTCTCGGACTATTCCAGGAAGGCGCTCGCCGAAGATGGGACCAGCATGGCCGAGGTCGTTACCGGCGGGGGCGGAGACCGGCCGCTCTACTTCGCGATCATCCGCTACCTCCTCCATGCCGAAGGCGGGAGATACGTGAAACCGTTTCGCCGCCTGGCGAGCAAGCTCGACCGTGGTGGAGCGAGTCCGAAGCTCTTCGGGCAGACGGTGGGCAGCCCCCGAAAGCTCGAGAAGAGGTTCCGCGCGTGGCTCGCTGGTGAGCAGGAGCCCTGGAGGCAGATCTACAACGAGTGGGAGGGAATCGGGCCGGGCCGGTTCGCGGGGACCGCCGGGGGGGCCACGGTCTCCACTTGCGCGGTGAAGGCGCCGGTCACAAAGCTCGAAGCCACCCTCGAAGTCCCGCCGACCTCCGGCTTCATCGCCGGCGTCCTCCTCCATCACACCAGCGGCGGGGACTACACCACCGCCCTCTGCTACGGCGGAAAGGTGATCAAGGTGGCGCGGCGGCAGGACAACAAGTGGGTGAAGCTCGGGGAGTTCCCCTGCCCGAAAGAGGCGACCCGGGGGCTGATCCGTTTCCGGGTCGAGCGGACGGGCGGGAAGGTCCGGCTCTTCGTCGAGGACCGGGAGATCGGCACCTTCGATCTTCCGGGCAGCACCCTTGGGCTGGCGCTGCAGGGCTCGACGGTCCGCTACCGCAACGTGACCTGGGAATAGAAGGTCCGGCAGGGCACCCCCGGGGCGAACCAGAAGAGTGGTTCGTGCGCGTTTCGGATGGCGGGCAGGGCGATGATCGCCGACGACAGTGTCCCCCGATCCTCCCCGTGCTTGCAGATCTGCCCCGCTCCCCGCGGGCCGGTGTCGCCGTGAGTGCGAAGCGCTTGCTCGAGGAGCCCCCGGGCCACCGGAAAGGGAGTACCCTCCGGCAGATCGAGCGGGTCGAGCGCGCCGCGGTGGTGGAGTTCATCGAGACCGTGCAGGTTGGTCAGAGTGTGCAGGCCGTCCGGCACCGGAATCAGGTCACAGGCCGCACCGCCGTTACCGGGATGGACTCCCACGACGGCGTCCGTGGCCGAGGCCAGCAGCACCTGAAAGGCGTCGCGTCGCTGCCTCTCGAGTTCGGAGACGAGGTGGTCGCGGGCGGTGGCGACCTCCCCACATCGCGCCAGGTCAAGGACCAGTGTCCCGCGGGAGGGCCGATCCGGATCGGGGTCCTCCTCCGGCCGGTTCGTCACCGCCACCAGCAACCCGGAATCCGCGAGCGCGAGCCACGTCCCCCCCGCCCGGAGGTCGCGGGGCGCCACGACATCGCCGTCCCGCCGCGGCTCCTCCCACGGCCGGTCATGGTGCTCATCGCGATTGGCCCCGAGCACGAGAGGCCAGCCGGCGACGCGGTTCCTGAGAACAATGAGAGTACACATCGGTTGAGCAGAGTGTGGCATGCAGCGCCCACTGTGCTAAAGATCTCCCCTTCACCCACCAGGAGCAGGGCCATGAAGGGTCGCGAGTGCCTCAACTGCGGGTTCATCGAGGTTTCCGGCGGAGATATCTGCCGGAAGTGCGACGCCGTGCTGCTCGAGCAGACCGACGGTTCCTGGGCGAAGATCGACATCGCCCACGACCAGGAGACGGTGCAGCAGGCCGCCGAGAAGCTCGAGGCCGCGGTGAAGAAACACATGGCGGGCTACACCCGGTACCTCCGGGTGGTCATCGGCCGCGGCAAGATCCAGACCGCCATCTGGCCCCACCTCTCCCGCCTGTTGAAGGCGGGGAAGATCAAGAGCTTCGAGGAGGAACCGCAAAACCCCGGCGCGCTGGTGGTGACTCTCCGAGACTGATCGCTGATACTCGGGGCATGCGATCCGAGTATCCGAACGATGAGATACTCGCTGGAGTACCCGTCAACTCCATTCGCCTCGCTCTCGTCCGCCTCACTCAATGGAGGGACGGCCTCCGTACCGAACGGGTCTCGGCTGGAGATCCAGCGGCTCGGTGATCCCACCTGGTCGGAACCCATCTCTTCGTGGAGCCCCACCCCGCTCTTATGCTCTGCCGGTTCCAACCTGCAACTGCGGAGCAATTCCATGAACACGGCATCAAGCACTGCCGGGCGGAAGGTCACAATGACGCTTTCCGTCAACGGCGAAGACCACGAGGTGGCGTTTCTCCCCGAGAAGACCCTCCTCGAGGTTCTCCGGGAGGACCTCGGGCTCACCGGGACCAAGCACGGATGTGAACTGGGAGAGTGCGGGGCCTGCACGGTGCTCATGGACGGAGAGCCGCGGCTGTCCTGCCTGGTGTTGACGCTCGAGTGCGGCGGCATCGCCATCGAGACCATCGAAGGCATGACCACCGCCGACGGGCCGCACCCGCTGCAGGCCGCCTTCGCGGAGTTGAATGCGGCGCAATGCGGCTACTGCTCGCCGGGGTTCCTGATGACGGCGAAGGCCCTGCTCGACTCGGACCCCGCGCCCTCGCGAGAAACGATGAAGGACGAACTCGCCGGGAATCTCTGCCGCTGCACCGGCTACGAAATGATCTACCAGGCGATCGATCGCGCCGCCGCCGAAGTCCGCGGGGAGGCCGGTCATGGCGAGTGATCGCGAATTCAACCTGATCGGAAAGTCGCCGCTGCGCGTGGACGGCATGGCGAAGTGCGCGGGGCAGACGAAGTTCGCCGACGACCTTTCGATGCCACGGATGCTCTTCGCGAAGCTCCACCGCTCGCCGGTGGCTCACGCGAAGATCGTCGGCATCGACACCAGCAAGGCGGAGGCGATGCCGGGTGTGGTGGCGGTCCTCACCGGGAAGTCGATGCCGATCCCCTTCGGGATCCTGCCCGTTTCCCAGGACGAGCACGTACTGGCATTCGACAAGGTCCGGTTCATCGGAGACCCGGTCGCGGCGGTGGCCGCGGTGGACGAGGGGACCGCCTACGAAGCCATGTTGGCCATCGAGGTCACCTACGAAGAGCTTCCGGTGGTGCTGAACGCGGAGCAGGCACTTGCAAACGAGGCCCCGGCGATCCACGACTACGGCGACGACGGCAACGTCCACAAGCGCGTCTCGATGCAGTTCGGCGACGTGGAGCAGGCCTTTGAAGACTCCGACGAGATTTTTACGGACATCACGCTTTTCGGCAGCAACACCCACCTGGCAATGGAGCAGCACGCCTCGCTGGGGCATGTCGCGGCCGATGGTCGCGTCACCATCCACTCTTCCACCCAGACGCCCCACTACCTGCACAAGGCCGCGTGCAAGGTGCTGGAACTTCCTCCCTCGCGGGTGCGGATCATCGCCACCCCGAATGGAGGCGGGTTCGGTGGCAAGAGCGACCCGTTCAACCACGAGATCGTGGTGGCGAAGCTCTCCCAGGTGACGAACCGGCCGGTGAAGATCTCGCTCACCCGCGAGGAGGTCTTCCAGTGCCATCGCGGCCGGCACACCGTGCTCATGAAGAGCAGGATGGGGATGACGAAGGACGGGAAGATCACCGGCATTCACTTCCAGAGCCTGCTCGACGGCGGCTCGTACGGCTCCTTCGGCGTCGCGACGACCTACTACACCGGCGCCCTGCAGACCGTGACCTACGAAGTACCGACCTACCGCTTCGACGGCGTCCGCGCGTTCACCAACAAGGCCCCGAGCGGGCCGAAGCGCGGGCACGGCACGCCACAGCCCCGGTTCGCCATCGAGGTGCAACTCGACAAGGCCGCGGAGAAGCTGGGGATCGACCCGGCCGAGTTGCGGCTTCGCATGATCCAGCCGCCGGAGTCGGTCACCGCGAACTGGCTCTACGTGAACTCCATCGGTCTCGCGGAGTGCATCGAAAAGGTCGTCGAAGGCAGCGGTTGGAAGGAGCGCTTCGGCAAGCTGCCGCGCGGGCACGGTCTCGGCCTCGCCTGCAGTTCGTACATCTCGGGCGCCGGGCTCCCCATCTACTGGAACGCCATGCCGCACTCCGGAGTGCAACTCAAGGTGGACCGGGGCGGCGGCGTCGCGGTGTTCTGCGGTGAAACCGAGATCGGCCAGGGCAGTGACACCGTGCTCGCCACCTGCGTGGCGGAGGTGCTCGGCCTCGAACTGCTCGACGTTCGCGTCTGCGCGGGCGACACCGACCTCACTCCGGTGGACCTCGGTTCGTACTCTTCCCGCGTCACCCTGATGATGGGCAACGCCGCCATCCAGGCCGCGGAGCGCGCTCGAGAGATCATCGGCAAGCACGCCGCGAAGCGGATGGGGATCCCAGGCAATCGGGTGGTGTTCGCCGGGAACCGGGTGTTCGACGCCGAGGATCCGGAGCGCGGGATGAGCTTCTCCGAAGCGGTGCAGATCGCCGAGGCGGAACAAGGCACGATCGGCACGGTCGGTTCCTACAGCCCGCCTCCAAACCCCGGCCGGTACCGCGGATCCGGGGTCGGCCCCACCGCCACTTACTCGTACACGGCCGCGGTGGTGGAGATCTTCGCGGACGAAGAGACCGGGATGATCGAGGTCGATAAGGTCTGGATCGCGCACGACATCGGCCGGGCCTTGAACCGAAACCTCGTCATCGGCCAGGTGGAGGGAGGCGTCTACATGGGTCTCGGCGAGGCCCTGATGGAGGACATGGCCTACCGCGAGAAACGCCGCGGCGTGCTGAAACACCCGTCGATGCTTGAGTACAAGTCGATCACCACTCACGAAATGCCGGAGGTGATCACCACCCTCGTCGAGCATCCCGACCCGCGCGGCCCGTTCGGCGCGAAGGAGGTCGGGCAGGGCCCGCTTCTGCCGATGATGCCGGCGGTGGCGAACGCGCTGCACGATGCGCTCGGCGTCCGCGTCGACCAGGTGCCGATCCACCCGGACCTGGTGATGAAGGCGCTCAAGGCGAAGGACAAGCGGGCCGGCCCGAAGAAGTTCCCGGACCTGTTGATCACCGATACCCAGCGGGTCAAAACGCAGGCGGAGGGCGGTGACGGCACTGCCCCGCGCTCCCCGAAAGAGAAGGCGGTGCAGTCATGATGCGCCTGCCGAAGTTCACCTGGCGCGCACCGGAGACGGTCGCAGAGGTCGCGAAGATCCTTCACGAGGAGGGTCCGGAGGCGAAGGTCGTCGCCGGGGGCACGGACCTCTACCCGAACATGAAATGGCGGGTGGAGACGCCAAAGACGGTGGTCTCGCTCCGGAAGGTCGAGGGCCTGACCGGCATCGACTGGCGGGACGACGGATCCCTGCGGATCGGCCCCGGCCAGACGCTGCGGTCGCTGGAGCGCGACGAGCGCATCGCCGCGGAACTGCCCGGTCTGCATACCGCGATGAAATCCATCTCCACTCCCCTCTTGCGAAACATGGGGACCATCGGCGGCAACCTCTGTCTCGACACCCGCTGCAATTACTACAACCAGAGCTACGAGTGGCGCCGCTCGATCGACTTCTGCATGAAGTGCAAGGGCGATACCTGCTGGGTGGCCCCGTCGAGCCCGGTCTGCTGGGCGGTCAACTCGAGCGACGGCGTGCCGATGATGGTGGCGCTCGGCGCGACGCTGCGCTTCACCAGCGCGGACGGCGAGCGGGAGGTCACCGCGGACGATCTCTACGCCGGTGAGGACGGCCGGGCGTGGATGACCAGACGGCCCGATGAAGTGATGACGGACATCGTGATCCCCGCTCAGAACGGCGCCCGGACGGTCTACCAGAAGCTGCGGCGCCGCGGCACCTTCGATTTTCCGGTGCTCGGCGTCGCCGCACGCATCGTGATGAACGGCGCAGTGCAGTCGGTGGACCTCATCATCGGCGCCGTCGGGCCGGTGCCGGTGCGCGCCGGGAAGGCGGAGGAACTGTTGCTCGGCTCGACGCTCTCCGACGAGACCATCGAGCAGGCCGCCGCGCTCGCGCAGAAATCCGCGACGCCGCTCGACAACACCGACTTCGCGTTCCCGTGGCGCCGCCAGATGGTGCCGGTCTTCGTAAAGAGGGCCCTCCTCGAGGCCCGGGGTCAGGTCTGACATTTGTCCGGCTCCTGCCATTCTTGCTCATCGCAGCCCGGCGATTGATGTCCGCAAGCAGACAAAAGTCAGACCTGACCCCGGACTTTCACCGAAACCCGGATCGTCCAGGTTGGTTTCACCCCGATGGTCTGTTCCGTGGAGATTTGACAATGAAGCTCACCCAACTGCTCTCGGGCCTGCTCATGCTCGTCATCGTCGTCTCCCTCGCCTTCGGTCAGGAAGAGGGAGAGCGCACCGCAAAAAACGTGGTGAAGGATCTCAGGGACCGCGACCGGGGCGTGAAGCTTCTCGCCATCGCGGAGTGCGCTGAATTCCCCGACTCCACCATCGGCGTGCAACTCACGAAAATGCTGAAGGACAAGGACTTCGAAGTCCGCATGGCGGTTGTCGATGCCCTTTCGAAACGGAAGAGTGACGCCGATCGGAAGCGCGCCGCCCAGGCTCTTTCCGCACGCCTGAAACCGCTCGCCGGAAAGCTCCAGACCGCGGAGGAGTACGAAGCGGTGATCGACGCCCTCGGCAAACTCGCCCAGCCCCTCTCGATCAAGTCCCTGCTCGACATGACCATCGAGGAGGAGCGGAGCACCGCGCTCGCCCGCCTGATGGCCGTCGCCGAGATCCCGCACAAGGACGCCATCGACGCGTTGATCCAGTTCGGCAGCAAGGGCCGCAACCGCGGTACGAACAACCAACGCGATTCGACGGTCAAGGCCTTGCGCCGTGCCACCGGTCAGAAGTTCAACCGGGACATGGACAAGTGGCGCGCCTGGTGGCGGGAGAATCGCGACACATTCGACTTCAAGATGATGAAAGAGGAGCGCGCGGCCGAGGCCGAGGCTGCTGCGGAGCGAGAGGCGCGGCAGGCGGAGAAGCGGCGGAAGCGTGCAGAGAAGCGGAAGAAGAGGGGGGAGCGGGAAGAGGGGCAGAAGTAACAGGGTCGTCTGCGGCAATGAAGTCCACGAGGCCATGGGGGCCGGGTTCCTGGCCATTCCGGCGGGGGAGTGTCTGCGGCACCCCTCGCGAGGCACGAGTATCCCACACAGCTCACCGACGGAATGAACGATGGCCTGGAGCCCCTCAACGAGACGGCCGAGGACACCTTCCCGGTCTGGTCACCCGACGGGCGCTCCATCGCCTTCGTGCGCAGGGCCGACTCCTCCATTTTCTCGATGCTCAAGATCCTCGAGATCGGGAAGGGGAGCCCACCGATCGAGATTGCGCAGACGCGGGAGTATCGAAACCTGGACTGGTGACCTCGCCGGCCGGCGCCCCGGCCGACCTTCGTCGGTGTGAATCAATGTTCATTCCGGGGCACACTCCCCGATTACGTTACCCGTATGCGCTGGTGATATAGCTCTGCAACTGACGGACCTCGTATTCCGTCGCCGACTTCAGCGCCTTCACGACGTCGCCGATGGAGACGAGGCCGACGACCTTGCCGTCCTCGACGACCGGCATACGGCGAAGCCGCTTCCCGGTCATGACATTCATCACGTAGTCGAGGTCGTCCTCGGGTACGCCGCAGATGACCTCGCACGTCATGTGGTCGCCGACCCTCATCCGGTCCAGATCTGCGGGACTGCCGTGGACGAGCCGGAGGATGTCCCGCTCGGTGATGATTCCGGCGACATCTCCCCCCTCGTCGGTCACGAGCAGAGAGCCGATCCTGCGATCGACGAGTTCGGAAATCGCGTCCTTTATGGTGTGGCCCGGGGAGATCGTGATCACCTCCGCGCCCTTCTCTTTCAAAACATCCGAGATGGTGGGCATTGTTTGCCTCCCTGGTAATCGTACCTGACTCGCACTCTCAAGTATCGCCGGGAATGCGCCCTTTTCCATGGAAAAGAGCGAGTTGCGGCGCCGCCCTGCCGATGAGAGAGCGAGATGATCTTCCTCGGCTACCTGCTCATGGGCTTCGCTCCGGGCCTCTTCTGGCTCTGGTTCTTCCGTCGCAAGGACGACCTCGAGCCGGAGCCCCGCGGGAGGCTGGTGAAGGTGTTTCTGCTGGGTTGCGCATCGGCCCTGCTCCTGCTGGTGCTCCTCCCCCGCCTGAACCCCCTCCTCCGCCCCGACCACCCCGGTCTGCTGCGCGACCTGGTGGAGATCTTCATCCTCGTCGCGCTCTTCGAGGAGGGAGTGAAACTGCTTGCTTTCTACCTCGGGGCGTGGCGAAGCAAGGATCTCGATGAACCGCTCGACGGCATCATCTACGGCATTGCCGCGGCGCTCGGCTTCGCCTCGGTGGAGAACGTGATCTACCTCATCGCCACGGGGGACCCGGCGGTCGTCGTCTTCCGCAGTTGCACCGCAACGCTCGGCCACGTGGTGTTCACCGGCACCATGGGCTTCTTTTTCGGCCTGGCGAAGTTCCGCCGGCAGCCGCGGCGAATCCTGCTGATGGCCGTGGGCCTCCTCCTCGCGGTGGGACTGCACGGGCTCTACGACCTCCTGCTCATGCCCGGACACGGAAAGCTGGGCCTGGTGGCTATCCTCGGGCTGCTTCCGCTGCTCCTCCTCATTCTCAGCCTGAAGATCCGGTGGGCCCGCGCGAAGTCCGCCTCCTACCATCCCGAACTCGCGAGTTCTTCGGGAATTCAGCCTGGGCCTCAGAGCGGCTTCCCCCCGGGCGCTCGCGAGAAGTAACCCGGATCATGGCCTGCGACGGCCCGAGCATCGAGGTGGAGCACCCGAGTGCGGTGTACTTCGGTCCGGGCGGGAATTCGTATTGAGAGTTGCGCGAACATCCTCCGGGGAGTTTCATGAAGGTGAGACTCGTTCCGAAAACGGAGGACGGCATGGATCACGTACATCGCGCGCGGCGGTCGGGATGTATGGCAGCGCGGCAGCGGCTGCCGTGGGCGTTCGTGATCGCGTTGGCGGCGCTCGCCGGCGCCTGCGGGAACGAGGGGGACGGCAAGGACGGGGGCGGGCGGAGAGAGGCCCCGTGGCTGGTGGAGTTTCGGGTGGAGGCGACGGATGACCTCGCGGGTCCGGTCTGGAACGCGGAGCCCTCGCCGAATGCCCTCGCGGACCCCGGCCCGCGGCCCGGCGCGGTGAGGCCGGCACTGCTCGGGACCAGTCTCTCGAGCATGGTCGAGACAAGCGCGGAGGATCCCGAGATTCACCTGGGTCCGGGAGTGACCGGTGTCGGGGACGTTTCCGCCGTACTGATCACCACGATCAGATTCGCGGGGCGGGCCCGTACCGGACTGCACCGCCGCGTGGACCTGGTGGCGGAGCCGGGAGCCATGCCGCCGTTTCGCATGCCCCCCCGGCTCGCCATCGGCCTGTTTTCGCGACCCGCCGACCTGCTGGACTTCCTCCCCTGGCCGGACGACCTGAGCTGGACGATGGGGGAGAACGGACGGCTCGAGATCGCGGCGGGAGGGGAGACGGCGGTGCTCTCTCCGGGCGACAGTTCCGCGCCGTTCGAAGCCCTCGTGGAGGTGGCCTGCCGCCGGGAGCGTCTGGAGCCCGTACCCATGGATGCCATGGGGGAGGCGGCGATGCCCGTTCGTTCATGGGAGGATCTCGGCACGGTCCGCTTTTCCTCCTCGGTGACGGTCGTCTTTCACGGGCGGCTCTTGCCGGAGGAGCAACGATGACCGGCCGCCGCGCGCTCCCGTCGCCCCGTGCCGCCGGGCTGGCCCTTCTCCTGGTTTTCGGAATCCTCACCCCGTCCGCTGTCGCTCAGGCCCGGTTCGTCACTGAGCGCACGAAGCACTTCGCCTTCCTCGGCGAGAACCCGGTGACCGGGCAGACGGTTCGCGAAACGGGGGTGGCGATGGAAGCTGCCTGGAGCAAGCTGCCCGGCGGAGAGAAGTCCGCGCTCGCCCTCTCCCTCGGCAGATTCCGGGTCCAGGTCTCGATCCGCCGTTACGACGGGGGGACGACGGATCCGGACTGGGTCTACTTTTCTCGGGACGGATACTCCGACAAGCAGCGTGTGCAGGCGAAGGGAAAGACCCTGGTCGCCCTCACGGGGCGCCACTTCCGCGTGGTGTTTCTGAAGGAGCAAGGCGACTCCAGGTACGCGGTCCGGGTCCTGGACGACCTCGAAACCGCGTGGCAGGGAGTCGTGAAGGAGCTGAAGTACCGGAAGCCGAAAACCCCGTTCAAGATCGACTGCTACATCACACCAGTCGTCGAACTCAGTCCGGCCGCCGCCGGGAGGCTCACCTGGCGTGAGCAGGGCCGTTATGCGGCGGTGATCTACACCGACGTGCCGCAGGGCTACGCACGCTACGTGCCCGCGAGCTTCGTGCGGCAACAGGTCCGGTCCACGCTGCTGCACGAGTTCTTCCACGTGGAGCAATTCGAGTACATGCCGAAGGGGAAGCGTATCCCGAGATGGCTGCGCGAGGGTTCGGCGCGCTGGATCGAGACCGAACTCCAGCCCGGCACAAAGTACGAGTGGATCCCGGCCCGCATCGGCTCGAAGCGCTCGTCCCAAAACCTCGTGCCCTGGTGGTGGTACGGCCGCGGCGGACTCATGGAGTTGGGCCGCTGGTACGAGCAGACGGGAGGCCCTCGCGGAACCCACGGTCTCGAGTGGGTCTCCTATCAGAGCGCGACCTTTCTGCAGTTCGCCGTTCAGCACAAGGGCTCCACCGTGGTGCGCAAGATGTGGGAGGCCATCGCGGCGGGAAAGACGAGCGGGTTCGACGCGGCGTACGAGGCGCTGGGTGGCCGTCCGGAGATGCGCCGGCTCTACGGGGAGTTCGCAGCCGGTCTCGTGGTGCGTACCCGTGATCGCTCACCCTACGGTTTCCTCCCACTCACCGACGTTATGACGGAACCGGTTCAGGCGATCCTGGACGGGAAGGGCGCGGCACGCCCCCGGTATCCCCGGAGGCAAACCTGGGGAGTCGGTCCGGAAACCTTTCCTCTCACCGCGGACCGGCGACACCTCTCCCCCGTGTGGCGCGAGGGCAACAAGCTCGGCATCCAACTCATCGAGTTCCGCCCGAAGAAGCCGCTCTCGCTCGACGGAGACGGCAAGCCCGAGCAGATGGACGAGGAGTTCGCACCCGACCTCATTGTCGCGGTGCGCGGAGCAAGCGCGAAGGAGAACGACTTCGCCTTTTCGCTGGTGGAAATCCCGACGGTGTTCGGGAGCCCCTGGGCGGTCCGCCCCTTCGACACCGGTGGGAAGGATGTCTATCGCATCGGCCGTGCGAAGGCCTTCGGCGATCAGAGCGCCGCCGTCGTGCTGGCCGCGGCCCACGTCCCTCCGCCTCCCCTGCAGAACGGGACGGAAACGGGTTCCGACGGAATGCTGAGTTTCGCGGCGCTGCTGACGCCCCCGGTCGTGACCGACGTGAAGCTTTTCCTTCCGCGAGCGGGGCAGAACCACCCGGTCTGGCACTTCCGGCGAGGCAGGGTGAAGCGGCTCTGGAAACCCGGACGCGCCTCTCCCGACGGCATCGCCGCCGAGCCTGGAGAGCTGACCGGAACCGTGCTCTCGGCTACCGTCATCATGTCCCGCTCCATGGAGTCCGTGCAGATCGGCCTCGCCCGGCCGGGTGCGAAGGATCTCGCACGGGTTCTGGAACTGACCCCGGACCCGGCTCGCACGACCTGGACCGTCTCGAAGATGAAGCTCGCCGATCTGCTCGGAGGACCGAAGGGGGAACGTTTCACCCTCGGCATCCGGGGCATCGACCTGAACGGCGTGCGGTCCGACCCGGTCCCCGCGACCGCGGTGGACCTGAAGCCGGACCTGAGCATCACCGGTTGGGAGGAATTGACCGAAGCGCAGCCCGGCTACGAACGCTTCGACCTCCACCTGGTGGGCCGGCCTCGGCAGTCCACATGGAACGTCAGGTGTCTGAACCACCAGGCCCGCTGGAAGGTCTTCCTGGAAGAGTTTCCCGACGGGACGCTGCTCCTTCACGACAACGGGCTGACCCTGCGTGGAAAGTCGAACGGCGTCCTGGTGATGGTCTCCTGCCTCCTCGACAGCCGGGAGCGGTTCTTCAATCAGCGCTGGGATCGCAACTCCGGGAAGGGGGATCCGAGTGAGGTCGTCCTCGCGGAGGCCGGCATCAAGGCGGAGTACCGGCTGTCGAAGAAGAACGGAACCGAGGATGTGCTCGAAGGCCTGTGGATCCACCACTGGTACTGGAAGTCGGACGGAAAGTTCGTCATGGACGCCTGCTCGGTGGTCATGAAGCGAGGTTCGGAGACAGAGCAGTTCCCTCGCTGATCCCCGCCCGGCCAGAGAGACGCCGTGGGAGGACCGGCAGACTTTTCTCATGAGGGTGCGCGCCGCCTCTTGGGGCCCGCGCAAGAATAACTTCGGGATTCGAGGGCTGCTGCATCCCCTTAAGCTGCGTTGCTCGTCGGTTGAAACCAGTAAGGTTGCGCGCTCCTCGCGCCTTGCCGGGCGGGCGCATCAGCGCTCTCGGTCCTGCGAACTTATTCTTGCGCGAGCCCTTACCTGTACTACTGACGTTCAGAATCTTCGCGGCGCACGCAGATTCTGCGTGACGCTCCCGGACCGCCAGCACGGTCGCCCGGAGGTCGGCCCTCCATTGCGGCTGGGCCACGCTGTGGAGACCATGGAAGGGCCGGGCACCTGCGCGGCCGCGGATCACCCGTGGCGACCGCCTCCCGGACCAGCGCAGCGGCGGCCGGGCACTGTCTCACATCCCGAGGAACGCCCCGGACTCCCGGAGGAACAGGTAGAGATGCTTGAGCGATCCGCGCGGCAGGAGGTTGTCGATGGTGACGCAATCGTCCTCGGGCACGCGCCAGTGCATCAGATCCTGACCGGCTACGGAGAGCTGGGACGTGAACTGCTCCCGGGCCATGGGGAACACCGCGATCCGAACGTTATCGGCGATCATCCTCCCCATCGCCTCCACGAGCCCGCCCGGCAGCTCGTCGTAGAACCCGGCATCGAGGGTCCGGACCAGGCTCGTGATCCCCAGCGCGAAGAAGAGCGGTTCAGTGCTGTAACGCCGGAAGAATCTGGTCAGCCGATAGTTCTCCGGGAAGGTCGAGATCATCGCCATGTGTCCCGGGCCGAGCAGCGCATCGAGCCGGGACAGCACCACTTCGTCCGGAGTATCCTCCTCGGAGACGAGACTGTTCACGGTCATCTCGAAGATCCCGACCGGCTCTCGCCTGCTCTTCACGGAGGCTTCCTGACAGACCGCGAGCGTCTGGTGCATCATCTCCGTGTAGATCGTCTCCCCGGAGCGCGCGAAGGCCCCGCGTTCGATGGCGAGCGGACGCTTGTAGAGGATGTCGATCGGCGCCACCGGCGTACCGTCGGGGAGCAGCAGGACGGAGTGGGAAACCCCGGCGCGCAGTAACCCCAGGTTCAGAAGGCGCGGGTCGGCGCCCTCGAACTCGGGCCCATCCACCTCGATGTAGTCGATATCAACCCGGTCGAGGGAAAGGTCATCCAGCAGGGTGGCCGGCAATCCGGCGAGATCGTCTCTCGCATGGAACGCGCCATAGACCAGGTTCACACCCAGGCGCCCCACGGCAAGCTGCTGCTGCAGGTTCGTCCCGTCATGCAGGTTGACGTGGAGGACGATCTGGTTCGGCTCGGCCTCCGGCTCGGCCTGAAAACGGATACCGAGCCATCCATGGCAGATGTTGGTTCCCGCGAAGTTCCGGGCGGAAACGGTATCGGCCACCGCAACGAAGCGGGTGTCGGCGCCGCGGGCCGCGGAGAGGCTCTTCATGACGAGGTCGTACTCATGCTCGAGCATCGACTTCAGCCGCGACTCGGACACGTAGCGGCTGGTCCGGCCGTACATGTCGTCGCTGACCTTCATGTCGTAGGCCGATACGATCTTCGCCACCGTCCCCGAGGCCGCGCCGACCTCGAAGAACCAGCGCGCCACCTCCTGACCGGCCCCGATCTCGGCGATCGTTCCGTAGAGGCTCGTGTCGAGGTTCAGCGTGAGCGCCTTGTGATGCGTGTCGGGCTTCTGGTCGTTCATATGGATCTCCGGAAGGTCATCCTTGCCAACCCCCCGGGAGGCGTCAAGGTTCACCCTTTCCGTTCGCGTTTGAGTGTCCACCGTGGATGATCGAATACATGTCCGCACCGGAAACCCGCAGAGAGACCAGGCGAAGTCCGTCGCTCCCCGATGGCCTGGGGTTTCGCCGCGAAGACCAGGAGCGCACCGCCCGCTTCGATGGTGGGAGCGACACCGACGTCATCACCTCCGGCCTCCTGGAAAAGGACTTCACGGTCTCTTGAGTCCGGCAACGCGGCAGTGGCCGGGGGAGGCGCGCTTCGCCTTCACCATCTGCGACGACACCGACAACGCCACGGTCGAGAATGTGCGACCGGTCTATGACCTGCTCGCCGAGTTGGGGCTCCTGACCACCAAGACGGTCTGGGTGTATCCGCCCGACCCGGCGCACGGGTTCACCGGCGAGTGCCTCGATGACGACCGCTACCGGGAGTTCGTGCTCACCCTCCGCGACCGGGGCTTCGAGATCGCCCTGCACGGGGTTCGCTCCGGCGATTCCCACCGGGAGATGATCGTGGCTGGCCTCCGCCGGTTCCTGGAGATCGTCGGAACTCCTCCGACCGTCCATGTGAATCACGCTCGAAACCGCGATAACGTGCACTGGGGGAATGCCTGGCTGCCCCCCTGGCGACGACTGCTCGACCGGCAGGATCCGGCTCAGGATTTCGAGGGCGATCAGTTGGACTCACCCCACTTCTGGGGAGACCTGCTCCGAAAGCACGTCCGCTACGTCCGCGGGCGGACCTTCTCCGCCATCGACACACTCGAGATGGATCCGTACATGCCCTGCCACCTCCCCCGCTTTCCCTTCGTCAACCGCTGGTTCTCATCGAGCGACGGGGCGGATGCGGATCGGTTCGTCGCGCTGTTGAGGGAGGAGAACCTCGAGCTGCTGGAGCGAAACCGCGGCGCCTGCATCGTCTACACGCACTTCGCTTCGGGTTTTGTCGATACCGCGGGTCGGGTGCGGGAGGACGTTCGCGAGGCGCTTTCCCGGGTGGCCTCCCGGCCGGGGTGGTTCGTGCCGGTCACGCCGCTGCTCGATCACCTGGCGAAGAGCGTCCCCCGCGTCCTGAGTACCTGGCACGAGATGCGACTTCGCATGAGGGCGCGCGCGGAGCGGCGAGGGTGACCGTCCCGCGCATCATCATCGGCGACTTCCTCTGCGAGGACACCTTCGCCCGGGACTCCGGCCTGAACCCGCGCGTCATCACGAAGAAGGTCGTCCGCTCGATCTCGGCCCAGGCCACGCTGCTCCGCGTCTTCGCCGGTGATGATGATCTGCTCTGGACCCCTCTCCCGGTGGACCCGGAGCGCCTGGCCGATGTTCCCGGGCTGGCCCGGCCCCGGCTGGCGAGCGGCCCGCAGGAGGACCTGCCCGCGGCCGCAGAGATTCTCGCCTGGGGTGAGACGAAGGGCGTCCGGAAGCTGCGGCAGCGCCTCTTCGCCGGACTAGACGGGCGCTTTCCGGCCTCGGCGCCGGACATCGCCGCGAGAGTGAATCATCGAGGCTCTCTGCTCGAGGCGGAGTGCGCTGCCCCCTGGCGTCTTCCCGGCGCGAAGATGCTGACCTGCGTGCCCGAACTGGAGCACTACCTCGAGACGATGGACCGTCCCCCCCTCCGCTGGGTGCTGAAGTCCCCCTGGTCCGCGGCGGGACGGCTCCGGCACGTGGGCTCGGGACTCACCGTCGAGCAGGACTCCCGGCGCCATGTCATCGATCTCTTCCACCGGTTTGACGAGTTGCTTTTCGAACCCTGGTTGGAGCGGATCGCCGACTACGGGGTCTGCGGCGTAATCGACGACGAGGGGGTGGGAGAGCTGCGCTGCCACGAGCAGTTCGTGGACGGTTACGGACGCTTCCGGTCCATCCGGATCAGGGCCGGTGAACTCGCGGTTCCGGCGGAGTTTTCCCACGCCGCGGCCAGGACGGGAGAGTGGTTGCGGAATGCGGGTTACCGCGGCCCCTTCGGCACGGATGCGTTCCGCTACGAACCGGCCGATGGGGAGACCGGCCTCAGGGAAGTTTCCGAGGTCAACGCGAGATTCACCTTCGGTCACATCGCTCACGCCCTGCGGGAACGGTTGTTCCCCGGGACGGATCTCACGCTCCTGCTGGGAAAGCCTCCGGAAGAAGACCGCTACGTCCCCCTGCTTCATCCCACGGAAGACGAGCCCACGCAGGCCGGCCTCGTGATCGCCGACTGACCAGGGGGAGTTCCAACCCACATTCCGGAGGGACGAGCCTCGTCTCGCCCGCGCATCACCGATGGCGATCGCACCGGAACCGGCGCGGCGGCGACGGAGCGCCGCCCTCCGAGGCGATGCTTCGCCTGAGTTGACTTGACATCCACGAACAGGCCGGGTGTATCCTGTTCGCATGAAACCCAGAGCGGCTCTCCTCCTGCTCCTCGTCAGTGCGCTCCTCGCCCCCGGCTGCATCACCGATCCGGTCACCGGCAGGTCGGTCCTCGGGATCCCGACCAGCGACGCGGAAGAGATCCAGATGGGCGCCCGGTACGCGCCCTCCTTCAAGTCGCAGTACGAGGGCGCCTACCCCGACGCCGAACTGAATGCCTACCTCGGTGAGATCGTTCTCGGGATGGCGAAGAACAGCCATCGCCCCAACCTGCCGTGGACCTTCACCCTGTTGAACTCCTCGGAGGTGAACGCTTTCGCGCTGCCCGGCGGAACGGTCTGCATCACCCGGGGGCTCCTCTACCAGATCGACACCGAGGCCGAGTTCGCGGCGGTGATGGGGCACGAGGTCGGGCACGTCAACCACCGCCACTCCGTCCAACAGCAGGGCCAGGCGGCGCTGGTGGGTCTCCTCGTCGCCGGCGTCAGCCTGGGCGTGGGGTACGTGGCGCCGGAGTACGCGGAAGCGGGACAGGCGCTCGGGGCGATGGGGGGCCAGCTCGTCCTGCTCGGCTACAGCCGCGGCGACGAGATGGAAGCCGACCAACGCGGGGTCGAATACAGCTACCGGGCCGGTTACGATCCGCGCGAACTGGCCGGCGTCTTCGAGCTCTTCAAGAAGATGAAGGGTGATGAAGCACCGCCGGAGCTGCTCAGCACGCACCCACTGGACGACAAACGCATCGCCGCGGTGACCGAGGAGATCGAGCTCGAGTATCCGGAGATCATCCGGACCAATGGCGCCGGCCTGACGAAGACCACCGCGAAATGGGACCGCCTGATGGGACGCCTCCGCGCCGCGCAGAAGGTCTACGACCGCTACGACGCGGCCTCGGCCGAGTTCGGAAAGGCGCTGCAGAGCGGAAACACCGCCGGGCTCCGCTCGGTTCTCGCCACGGTGGAGGAATGCGAGCGAGCGCTGCCGGACCACGGTCTGCTCGTCAGCGCGGTCGGGGTGGTCAACGACAAGCTGGGCAACACGCGGGTCGCAAAGCGAAAGTTCGAACAGGCCGCATCCATGCAGAGCGACCTGTTCGAGCCGAGGCTCTACCTCGCCCGGATGGCGCTGACCTCCGGAGACGCGGCCGGCGCGCACCGCTGGGCCGAGCAGGCAGTGGCACTCTATCCGCACCACTACGGCGCGCAGTTCATCGACGGCCGCGCGCTGGACTCCCTCGGCCGGGCGAACGAGGCGGTGGAACGTTACAGCGCAGTGGTCCAACTGGCGCCTGAGCAGAGCAGCGAGCGCCAGTTCTGCGTCGCCCGGATCGCCGAACTCAACGGGACCGCCACCCGCTGACGACACGGCCGGCGCGAAACCGGTTCGCCGCTACCGCCGGACCTTCGCCTCGAAGCCGAGCTCGCTCACGGCATCGGCGAGATCCTGGGGTTCGACGCCCTTCTTCACCGTCACCGTCGCCGAGGCATCCTCGAGGGAAACATCGACGGAGATCACCCCCTCGAACTTCTCGAGTTGGCCCTGCACCGCAGGGACACAGGAGGTCGCTCAGGTCATCCCGCTGACGTCGAGCACGACCGTGGTGGGCTCATCGCCTCCACACGCCGCGAGCAGGAGCAGGCTCGCCATAAACAGGCCCATCCCAAAGATCTTCATGGTGTACTCCCATGGTTGTTGACTTACATTCTCGATATCCAACGGGACCACCTTAGGGCCCGCGCAAGAATAACTTCGGGATTCGAGGGCTGCTGCATCCCGCCCAGCTGCGTTGCTCGTCGGTTGAAACCAGTAAGGTTGCGCGCTCCTCGCGCCTTGCTGGGCGGGCGCATCAGCGCTCTCGGTCCTGCGAAC
>JAJSAM010000065.1 GCA_024274785.1 Planctomycetota bacterium
CAGCGCCGACGAAGGAGGTGCTGGTGGGTTCCGACCCGGCGGGACGCGCCAGCGTCCCGCCGACCCGAAGGTCGCCAAGCGACCGAAGGGCGGTGCTGGCGGGAGCGCATGGGAATCGAACCCACCTATCGAGTTTGTGCCCGACACACCGGATTTGAAGTCCGGGAGGCCCACCAGGCGCCTATCCGCTCCCGCATGATGGAAGGGTCATTGTTGCCTCGAAAGTCATGAAGTCAAGGAGTTTGGGGCAGGCCGGGCGGAGACTCGCTTGACCTCGGTCAAGGCGGTTGGCGGAAGATCTGGTAGAACGTCGGCATGCTCGCGAACGGCGAACGAGTTGCGGAGATCGGCGGGGACCTGAACGTCCTCGGGAAGTTCGTTGCGGTGTATTGCAAGCACCACCACGGCGAGGCGGCCCGCGAAGCGTTCACGGTCGGCGGGATCGACGTCTCCGCGACGAGCCTCGGGAAACGGAAGGTCTGCTCCGACTGCCGGGGCGTGCTGCGCCACGCCGTCGCCAAGCGCGCGCGATGCCCCCTGCTGCCGAAGCCCACCTGCAGGGTCTGCCCGGTCCACTGCTACGCTCCGAAGATGCGGGAGAAGATCCGCAGGGTGATGGCGTTCTCCGGCCGCCACCTCATGCTGCGGGGGCACCTCCACCTCTTGTTTCATTTCCTTTTGCGCGCACCGGGGAAGATCGAATATCGCGAGGGATGTGAGCCGGCCGAGCGGCGAGAGCGGTGAGAGCCCGGTCGAACCAGCCATCCTGCCGGGATGCTCCCTGCCGCGTCGCCTCCACTCAGTCAGAAGGCCGGAGGCGGTGCTGTGCCCAATCCGCCGACCAATCTCCCGCCCACTTCCCCGCGATGGCCGGGTAGAGGCGCTCCACCAGCTCGCGATACTCCGGCCGGCGCCGGTCACTCTCCTCCCGGACTGACCTCACCAACCGGTCGAGATCGACCACGACGGTGTCCTCCGCCTCCCGGCCGCAGGCGGTGAAAGCGGCGAAAGCCAGCACGAGGATGCAGATCTTCGGGAACAGCCTGATCATCGGTTTCCAATCTCCCGGCGGGCCCATTCTCACGATCGCCGTCCCGCGTCGCAAGAGGCGCCCGGCGATCGTCCAATTCCGGGGAAAACTGCTCCGATCTCCTCCCGGTCCGGTTTAATCGGATTTTTGACCCGGAATGGAGCCATGAACGCGCGAAAGTTCTACATCACGACGGCCATCGACTACGTGAACGCCCGCCCCCACCTCGGGACGGCGTACGAGAAGATCGGCGCCGACGTCCTCGCCCGCTACCACCGGTTCGCGGGGGACGATGTCTTCTTCCTCATGGGCAACGACGAGCATTCCCAGAACGTCGCCACCGCCGCGGAGAAGCTGGGGCTCGATCCCCACACCTACTGCGACCGGATGGAACCGCATTTCCGGGAAGCCTGGGCCGCCCTCGACGTGTCCTTCGACGACTTCATCCGCACGACGAAGCCGCGCCACCTGGCCGCCGTCTCGGAGATCCTCAAGCGGGTCATGGCCAGGGGCGACATCTACAAGGGAAAGTACGAGGGCTGGTATTGCGTCGGCTGCGAGGCGTTCGTCCCGGAGAAGGATCTCGTCGAGGGTTTCTGCAAGAACCACGGAAACCGGAAGCCCGACTGGATCTCCGAGGAGAACTACTTTTTCAGGCTGTCGAAGTACGAGCAGGCGCTGAAGGACCACTACGCCGCGCACCCCGAGTTCGTGCGGCCCACGCCCTTCCGGAACGAACTCCTGGCGGTCCTGAAGGACGGTCTGCGCGACATCTCCATCTCCCGCGAAGGGGCCACCTGGGGGGTTTCCTTCCCGGACGATCCGAATGCCAGGGTCTACGTCTGGTTCGATGCCCTGATCAACTACCTGGCCGGAGTGGGCTTCCCCGCCGACGACGAGAGCTTCGCGAAGTGGTGGCCGGCGGATGTTCACGTCGTCGGGAAGGACATCACCCGCTTTCACTGCCTGGTCTGGCCGGCCATGCTGCTCGCCGCCGGCATCGAACTGCCGAAAACGGTCTCCGTCCATGGGTTCCTCTCCGTCGACGGCCAGAAGCTCAGCAAGTCGCTCGGCACCATCATCGATCCCGCGGTCGAGGTGGCAGAGTGGGGACCGGACCCGATCCGCTACTTCCTGATGCGGGAAATGAGCTGGGGCCGTGACGGCGACTACAGTCACGAGCGCCTGGCCGGACGCTACGAGCACGACCTCGGCAACGACCTCGGGAACCTGCTGAACCGCGTGCTGAACATGACCGGCCGATACCTCGAAGGCACCGCGACGGCGCCGGCGTCCCCGGACCCGGAAAACCCGCTTCGGACGGCGACGCAGGCCTGTCGGGAGTCCTACGTCACGAAGATGGAGGCTCTCGATCCGCAGGGCGCGATCCTCGCCGTGTGGGACGTGGTCACCCGCGCGAACGCGTACGTCGAAGAGACCGCACCCTGGAAACTCGCGAAGGAAGAGGGCGGCGCCGGAAAGGTGAACGACGTCCTCTGGCATCTACTGGAAGCACTTCGCCACATCGTCTGTTACCTTTACCCGGTCATGCCCCGGAAGATGGCGGAGGCATACGGGCAGCTTGGGCTCGGGGACATCGCAACGGTCCGTTTTTCGGACTTATCATCGTTCGCGTTCCCGGAGGGAATCACTGTAATGAAGGGCCAGCCGCTCTTCCCGCGCAAGGAGTAACTGAAATGGACATCCTCGTCACCAAGATGCAGGGCCCCTCGGTGGGCCAGGGCCCCATGGAGATCGTCGAGCGAAAGGGCATCGGACACCCCGACAGTCTTTGCGACGGCGCCGCGGAAGCGCTCTCCATCGCACTCAGCAAGTTCTACCTGGAGCACGGCGACAAGATCCTCCACCACAACGTGGACAAGGCCGTGCTGGTGGGAGGCGCCACCAGGGTGACGTTCGGCGGGGGCACGGTCACCGCCCCCATGAAGCTCGTGTTTGTCGGTCGGGCCACCGGCCGGGTCGGCAAGGTCCGCGTACCGATCAAGAACATCGCCATCGAAACCGGGCGCCGCTACTTCGCGGAGCGCCTCCCCCACCTCGACCTCGACAAGCACCTCAGGGTCGACTGCCTGGTGCGCTCCGGCTCGGCCGACCTCGTGGCGAATTACGACCGCACCGGCGTGGCGGCCAGCAACGACACCTCCCTCGGCGTCGGGTTTGCCCCCATGACCGAGACCGAGACCGTGGTCGACAAGGTGGAGAAGTACCTGAACGGCGCGGTCAGTGAGCGCAGACACCCGGAGTGGGGCCAGGACATCAAGGTCATGGGCACGCGGGTCGGCAAGCACCTGAACCTCACCGTCGCCCTCGCCTTCGTGGCGAAGAACACGCCGGATATGGACTTCTACATCGCCAGCAAGGAAACCGCGGCGGGTGAGATCCTGAAGGTCGCGAAGAAGCACACTTCCCTCGAGGTCTCCGTCGATGTCAACCGCGCCGACGTCATCGAGGATGGCTCGGTCTACCTCACCGTCACCGGCACCAGCGCGGACGCCGGAGACGACGGTCAGGTCGGCCGCGGCAACCGCCCGAACGGCCTGATCACGCCGTACCGCCCGATGACCCTCGAGGCCGCCGCCGGCAAGAACCCCACCACCCATGTCGGCAAGATCTACAACCTGGCCGCCTGGGATATCGCGAAGAAACTCGCCAGGAAGGACGGCATCGACGACGTCCACGTCTACCTCGTGAGCCAGATCGGCGCGCCGGTCAACGAACCGCGGGCGATGGAGATCGTGGCGAAGAGCAAGCTCGCCAGGAAGGAACTGCAGGCCATGGGGCAGCAGATCGCCGGCCGCGTTCTGAAGGGCATGCCGACGCTCTGGAAGAAGCTCCTCGATGGCCGCCACCAGGTCTGTTGAACCGGGTTCCTGCGGAGATTGCTTGAAGGGCCTCCCCCACCCGCCTACTTTGGTCGGACCAGGGAGGCCTTTCCATGCCCAGCAAGAAGAACACCATTCTCGCTCTCATCCTCGTCGCGGCCGGCATCGGCGCGTCGCTCTATTGGGAGGACCTCGGAGGGGGCTGGACCCGCAACGTCCACCACTACCCGCCTGAGCTCGAGCGGGTCTTCGTTCTGTCCGTGGACACCGACGTGACGGCCCCCCCGGCGCCGGCTCCGAAATCCCGGCCGGACCAGCCGAAACCACCGCGGCAAGAGCCTCCGGCCGATGGTTCCGGCCAGCCGGGCCCCGCCGGTGAGATCCGCATCACGGACCTCCAGCTTCAGCCGGTGACCGGCAACCAGACGCGACCGGTGGACAACTCCGACGAGGACAAGCTCGTCGTCCTCCGGGTCTACCCCGACGGCCGGCTGCGGTGGGGAAGCTTCACCGCCGGGTCCTACGAGATCATCGGTGACATGTGCAAGAACGCCGCGATGATCGACGGCTTCACGCTGATCATCGCCCCCGACCACAAGACGCCCTGGAAGTACGTCTACTGGGCCATGCAGGTCGCGCAGGAGAACGGCGTCTACAACGTCGGCATCGGCGTCACCCCGACCTGGGACGAGGAGCGCAACCTGCTGGCCCAGCTCAAGACTCCGCTGCCGGAGACCGAGTACGTCGAGGATCCGAACGTCCCTGAGCTCGAACTGATCATCGACGAGGACAAGACCGGGAACGTCGAGTACACGCTGCTCACGGAAGCGGGCACCGGCCTGAGCGCGCTGTACAAGGCCGTCGGCGACCAGAACAGCGAATACGCCGAGTTCATCGACGGAAACTACACGCGGGACGTCAGCAAGAACCCCTGGGTGCTCGTCGCTCCGCCGGACGTGAGATCCGGCGCGGTCTGCCGAACCCTCGACGTGATCCGGGCCTGCGCCGTGTACACGGTCCGCTTCGGTGGGGAGTTCCCCGCACGACCGAAGTAGTGACGAAGTGAGCAGGAGGACCATCCGATGAGAGCGATGCAGCTCCTTGCCCCCCGGCGGGTCGAGGAGTTGCCTCTCTCTCTGACGACGCTGCCGGATCCGATTCCCGGCGAGGGCGAGGTCCTGATCGCCGTCCGCGCCTGCGGGGCCTGCCACACCGATCTGCACACGGTCGAGGGCGATCTCGATCTGCCCCGCCTCCCGATCGTGCCGGGACACCAGGTCGTGGGCACGATCGCCTCCGTCGGGCCCGGTGCGGATCGCTTTCGGGTCGGTGATCGCGTGGGGGCGGCGTGGCTCTACGGATCCTGCGGGAAGTGTCGATTCTGCCGCGGCCGCCGCGAGAACCTCTGCATCGCCGGCCGCTACCGGGGCCTGCAGGAGGATGGAGGTTACGCCGAACTCGCGCTGGCCAGGTCGGACTTCGCCTTCCCCCTGCCGGAGGGGTTCACCGACATCGAAGCCGCCCCGTTGCTCTGTGCCGGAATCATCGGCTACCGGGCGCTCCGGAAGACCCGGACCCGTTTCGGCGATGTCCTCGGGCTCTACGGGTTCGGCGCTTCCGCCCACGTGACGATCCAGGTGGCGCTGCAGGAGGGCATCGAGGTCTTCGTCTTCTCCCGCAGCGAGGAGCACCTCGCGCACGCCCGGTCACTCGGCGCCGCCTGGACCGGCCGCGCGGAAGAGGAGGCCCCGAAGAAGCTCGATGCCGCAATCTGCTTCGCCCCCGCCGGCTCCCTGGTCCCGCAGATCCTCCGGGCGCTCGACCGCGGCGGCCGCCTCGCCCTTGCCGGAGTCACGATGACCCGAATCCCGGCCCTCGACTACGACCGTGATCTCTATCACGAACGCGAAATCGTCTCGGTCGCGAACTTCACCCGGCGCGACGCCGAGGAACTGCTGGCGCTGGCCGGTGACATCCCCCTTCGCACCGACGTGGAGACGCACCCGCTCGAGCATGCCAACGAAGTCCTGCTCCGGATGAAGAAGAGCAGAATCAACGGGGCGGCGGTGCTGACGATCGGGTAACAGGGGAATACTTCTCCGGATTGCCGCGCCCGCGGGACAAACCGTGCGTGTTCTATCGGGGGGGTGAACCCCGGCGGTGCCGTGGGCCGGACCAGCCAGGTCCCCAAGCCCCCCTGCCGCATGGAGGGTCGAGATTCGCACTTCGGCTCATCCGAAAGTGGGCAGGGATCCACCGGGAGGAACTCAAGGCGAACTGGGAGCGTGCTGATGCCAGGCTTCCACTTGATCGGATTGCGCCGTTGGAGCAGCTACCCATGAACATCTTGCCGACAGTCATGGAAGCGACCTGCCGGGGCGAGTACATGATCGAGCCTGACCAGTCGTGAGCGAAATCTTCCGGCAGCGACCTCTAGCAGTTCCCCTGGGACGATGGGCAGCCACCGCCCAACGGCACGCCACCGAAAGCCGGACCGATGCCGATGACCTCGGACGTAAGCGGAATCGTAACACCGGCGCGCTCCATGGCCATCTTCGTCATCATCTCGAGGCCGCCGCAGCACGGCACTTCCATCCGGAGGACGGTGACGCTCCTCGGCCGGGCCGCCTGGAAAATGGCGGTCAGGCGCTCGATGTTGCGGTTCGGCTCGTCGAGCTTCGGACAGGCGATAGCGAAGGGCCGGTCCTTGAGGAGTTGCTGGTGGAACCGCGCGTGGGCGAACCCGGCGCAGTCCGCGGCGAGCACGAAGTCCGCGTCCTTCAGCATCGGCGCCAGGGGGGAGAGCAGTCCGAGCTTGATCGGCCACTGCGCAAGCGGCGCATCCCGCTCGGAGAGATGCTTCTGCACCGCGTCCTCGTCGTAGGCGTCCGCTTCACGCTTCACGATCGTGATGGCGCCCTGGGGGCACTCGCTCAGGCAGACCCCGAAACCGTCACAGAGATTGTCCGAGATGATCTTCGCCTTACCGTCGACGAGTTCCAGGGCGCCTTCCGCACAGGCGGTGATGCACTCACCGCAGCCGTCACACCGCTCTTCGTCGATCAGGACCATGTCGCGCTTCATGCCGCACCTCCAACGTCTGGTTTCATTCAGTGTGGGTGAGAGGTTAGCCGGGAGCGCGAAGGGAGGCATTGACGCAGGTCAAAGAGCGGAGGAATCTCCGGCGGCGAGATCTTCGAGGCGGAGAGGATCCCGGAGAAGCACCTTGCTGCCCATGACCGTGATCACCCCGGCATCGCTCAACTTGCGGAGGATTCGGGAGAGCGTCTCCTGGCGAGTCCCGATCAGCGAGGCCAGTTCGCCCTTCTTCATGGTCAGTTCCACGGTGATCCCGTCCTCGACCTCTTCGCCGGCCAGATCGAGGAGGTGGCGGGCCAATCGACCGGGCGCCTCGCGCAGGGAGAGGTCCTCTACCAGCGCGGCCATCTCCCGCACACGCTGGGAAAGGCGCGCGATCAGGTTGGCGGCGAGCCCGGGTCGACGCCCGATGAGCCGAGTGAATTCGTCACGGGGAAAGAGGAGCACGTGTGCCGCTTCCGTGGCTGAAGCCGAGGCGGGGTAACGCGCGCCCTCCCCCAACGTGGCTTCCGCGAATGGCTCTCCGGGCTGGTGCACGTGGAGAATCTGCTCTTTCCCGGCCAGCGACAGCTTGTAGAGCTTCACAGACCCACGGATCACGAGGAAGAACCCCCGGGAGGGCTCGCCCTCGCGAAAGAGGATCTCGCCCTTCGCGACGGATCGCGGCAGCCCGATCTCACGAAGCGCCAGGAGATCGTCCTCCGGCAGCCCGCGAAAGAGCGGTGGACGGGAGAGCACGGCAAGGATCTCGGCAGCAGTCGGCTTGGTCATGAAGGCCCCGTTTTAGCCCCCGGAGGAGCCCCACGCCAGACCGCAGCCCGATGGATCCTCCTTTTTCTTGGCCCCCCCGGCATCCCACGGGTTCAATACCCCCGCACTGAGGCGGCGTAGCCAAGTGGTTAGGCGGTGGATTGCAAATCCATGAACCCCGGTTCGAATCCGGGCGCCGCCTCCAGGGCCCATGCCAGGGCCGCCCCGCTTCGCGCCATGGCGGTCCCCGGCGGGATGCAGATCGAGTTCACCATCCGGGCCTTCGCAAAGGGGTGGTTCACCGAAGGCTGCGAACTCGAGTCCCTCGAGGAGGGCCGGGAAGCGGATAGCGACTGATCCAACCGCCGTCGGTCGGTCCGGATTCTGGATCACATTGATCGCCGTCGAACAAGCGTCCTTCACCTGCAACGAATTCGAGTTCGCCATCGCCTTCTTCAGAATGAGGATGGGAACGAGTCGCATGGTTGCCCCTGTTCTCGACGGCTTGCATTCGATTGTAGCTCGAATTGGCCACGGCGAACACGTGCTGATACGATTCCCGGCCCATGGGAGATCGAAACCAGCTCGAATTCGTCAGTCGTCACGCCGCGGAGTTCAAGGGACCGTTCCTCGAGATCGGCTCGAAGGACTACGGCACCACGCAGGATCTTCGGGCGCTCTTTCCGAATGCCGACTACACGGGCGTGGACCTTGCCCCCGGAGACGGCGTCGACCTCGTGCTCGACATGACCGACGACGGCCCGAAGATCGATGCGGCCCTCCGGGGAAAGCGATTCGGAACCATCTTCTCCCTGTCCGTCATGGAGCACTGCGAGCAACCGTTTCTCATGGCGAAGCGCGTCGGGGATCTCCTCCTGCCCGGTGGTGCGCTCGTGC
>JAJSAM010000066.1 GCA_024274785.1 Planctomycetota bacterium
GTGATCAGTCGTCGTCCTTCGGCAAGTACCTTCTTCCGGTCTCCCACTCCTCGCTGATCTCCATGAGCGCCGCGCTCGCGAAGAAGCTGATCGGTGAGACCTGCGCGAGGCAGGGGATCGCGCCTGGAGAGCTGACGATCCACGCCGACCGGGGATCCTCGATGAAGTCAAAGCCGGTGGCGCTCTTTCTCGCTGATCTCGGTGTGACGGTCGCACTTCTTTCCAGACGAGCCCCTTGCGTCCAGGATGCCGATTCCGACAATGAAGACGCCACGGCGATCGCCCGGTTCCATGAAGGCCTCGGGCACCAGACGTGGCACCTCTGCAGGATGTCGTGGGGCATTCGGCAGGCGACCTTGTTCCCGGAGGGCCAGCACGTGGCGCACACCCTCAAATCCCTGGTCGGTATCTCCCGCGGGCCGTTTCTCGTCCTTCCGCTGACCCTCGTGGCCGCGGGGGCGGGGGCGGCGGCTTACGGACTCGAAGGCGCGTTCTCCTGGTGGCGAACCCTCCTGGCGCTCGTCGGCCTTGTGCTCGCACACATCGCGGTCAATGCGCTGAACGAGGCCAGCGACATGCGGACCGGCATCGATCTGAAGACCACGCGCACTCCATTCAGCGGGGGGAGCGGGACTCTTCCGAGCGGAGCGCTCAGCGTGCGTGCGGCCTGCGCCTTCGGCCTGGCGGCACTCGCGGTCGCGGTCGCGATCGGCGTGTTCTTCCTCGTCCGGATCGGCCTGGTCCTGCTGCCCCTGATCCTCTTCGGAGCGTTCTCGGTCCTCGCCTACACGCGCATCCTGACACGCGCCGGGTTGGGCGAGGTCTTCGCCGGAATGTGTCTCGGCGGGCTGCCGATCATCGGGGTCTGCCTCGTGCAGGACGGCCGGCTGGCCATGGAGGCGATCGTGGCAGCCGTGCCGGCGACCCTCATGACGTTCAACCTGCTCCTCTTGAACGAGTTTCCGGACGTCAAGGCCGACCGCGCCGGGGGCCGACGCAACCTCGTCCTGCTGCTCGGCCGGACGCGCGCCGCGCGGGTGTATGTCCTGGCCGCCGTCGCGACGCCGGTCGCCATCATCGCCGCGGTGATCATGGGGGCGCTCCCCCCGCTCACGCTCCTCGCCTGCCTTCCCACGCTGGGGGCCGTCCCGGCGATTCGCTTTGCCCTCGCCGACCCCGAGGGCCCCGTTCCCCTGCGGGCCCTCGGCGGCAACGTGATCTGGAACCTGGCCACGAACTCGCTGATGGCCGTGGGGTTGCTGCTGGCGACTCTCGGTCAGGGCTCGTCCGGGAATAAGTGCGACCCTTGCACCGAGAGCGCCGCTGCGCCCGAGAAAGCAAGGCGCGAGGAGGGCGCAACCTTGCTGGTTTCAACCGACGAGCAACAAAGCGTAGCGGGATGCAGCGGCCCTCGAATGCAGCAACTATTTCCAGACGGGCCCTCAGTGATCCCTCCAGGTCCTCGCAGCGTGCAACGGTCCTGCGCGGCAGGCGCCGTGACCGGGCGCGGCGGCGACGGAGCATCGCCCTCCGAGGGAGGCTCGAATTCACACTGCGGAAGGGCGTTGATATCCCCCCCGTCCGGCTAGTCGTCGTCTTCCTCCTCGTTTTCCCCCTCACCCTTTCCATCCGGCAGGCCGTGGCAGAGGTTGCAGCCGACGGCGGTGCCGCGGGGAAGACGGATCGTCTGGTCTTCCGCTTTGAGCACGCGATCGGCGGCGGTGCGGGACAGCGGGCTGCCGGTGAGGTTCACGCCGTGGCAGGCGCGGCAGGAGTCGGGGTTTCGTTCGAAGAACAACTCGTGCTCGTGGTCCGTCCAGCGGGCGTCGCCGACGTTGTGCATGCCGTGCGGGCCTCCGGTGGTGAGCGGCAGACTGCCCGCTTCGTGGCACGCGCCGCAGGTGCTCACGGTTCCCGCGTGTCCCTGCAGATCGACCGCGGCGACGTTGTCGTTCGCGTCGGGATCCGGAAGCGGCCAGATGGCGTGGGCGGCGCCGTGGCAGGACGAACAGAGGAGGCCGCCATGCCCCCGGCTGTCGCGGTAGGGGAGATCGGGGTTTTCCGCGAACCGTCGGTTGGTCGCCAGGATCGGTGACGCTGCCTGATCTCCCACCGGGAAGGCCTGGCGGAGTCGGAGGCCATCCGCGAAGAGGAGCACGTCCGGGCCGCTTCGGTGATCCAGGGCGTCGCCGGTATGGCAGGACTGGCAGCGGGGCAGGTCCGTGAAGGGGCGGCGCGACTTGCCGTCGTTGCTCCCGTCGATGCTTCCGCCCGCCGAGAGGGTATCCGCGCCGGCCACGTCCGAGATGTCGCCGTGGCAATCGAAACAGCGAAGCCCGGCGCTGGCCATTACGCCCCGGGACAGGTCATCGGTCGTACCGGGATGGCATCGATTGCAGGTCGCCGCCTCGGATTCACCGCCGAGAAACGAGTGCGCCGAGTGCAGGGCCTTCGAGAGCGTCGGGAAGGCGGTCTGCGCGCCGCTCCGTCCACTCCCGTCGAGGTCGAGCGGCTGCTGGTAGTGGCAGTTGGAGCAGAGGACGGGGGTCGAACGGGCCAACCCGGTGCCCTTCCGCTGGTCGTGGAGCAGCAGAATGTTCTCCTTCGCCTGCACTTCCAGGTCCCCCGCGGACGACCACTGCGAGGCTGAACCCGTGGCTCCGATTCCTCCTGTGACATGGCAATCCCGGCAGTTGGTCTCCGAGGACACCGGCAGCACCGCCCCGGTGGCCGCCAACACCTCGCCGGAACTTCGGTCCCGGGCGACAAACCTGAACAGCGGGTATGGGTTGGAGCGGTCGTCGTCATCCCGGGGAGTGACCGGGAGCGCGTTCACGATGAAGAGCCCGGTGGCCGCGTCGAACTCGAGTTCCTGCACCCCTCCCCCGGGAACGTCCGCGGGGAGGTAGGAACCGGAGAGCCCCTCTCCGGGGGCGAGCGTCCCGCCGAAGAGTGATCCCGCGTTCTCCCAGAAGTCCGTCTTCCCGCCGAGGCTGGTCGAGTTTCGGGAGCCGGCGCCATCGGTCGCCGCTTCCACGAAGACCCGAACCGCCGCTCCGTCGAGGATCCGGGGGCGGCCGCCGGTGGCCCGCAGCAGCACCTGCGCCCGCGCGGTGCTCAGGGGGGGCTGGATGACAAAGACCGAGAACTCGCGATCCACCCCGGACATGCCGGGAGTGGGGGAGACGAATGCCAGGTGAGTTCCGGGAAGCGCTCCGTCCTGCGGCGGGCGGGCGGGGGTCGATCCGTCGTCGGGTGAAATCGCGCCGGCGACGCTGACGCCGCCTCCACCACCTCCACCGCCACAAGCGGTTGCCAGAATCAGGATGGTCGCGCAGGCCAGGAGGGGTGGCACTCTCATTCGGTAGTCCTCGGGATGGTTAGTGGGTCAAAGATGCACATGCATCCTACACGCATTTTCAATGTACGTTGGCACTTCCATCCCGTGCCGAATTGGTTTCCGTCTCTCCTATGACCCCCCTTCGAACGGCTCCACGTGGACCAGGACGTCCTTGATATCGTGGCCGGCCTGGAGCAGGCGCGCTTTCACCTCGCCGGCGATGTCGTGCCCCTCCCGGACGCTGATCGTCGACTGAACCTGGATGTGGAGATCCACCGACAGGCCGCTTCCGATGTGCCGGGTTCTGAGGGCATGCAGCCCCTCCACCCCTTCGACACCGAGGGCCTCCTCCTCGATGGCCCGCCGTGCCTCCGGATCGGCCCCCGCATCGACCAGGTCTCCCAGGCTCGGCAGGGAGATGTCTCTCGCGGCCTTCAACAGGAACACTGAAACCACGATCGCGGCGATCTGGTCGAGAAACCGGAACGACGGAAAGGCCCACCCGACCACCACGGACAGGGCCACGGGGAGTGAGCTCAGGGCATCCGAGCGATGGTGCCAGGCATTGGCGATGACCGCCGGCGAGCCGACCTTGCGCCCGACCGCGATCGTCCACCGGTAGAGCCACTCCTTGATGCCGATGGAGACCAGAGCGGCAAAAAAGGCCGGCCAGCCGGGAAGATTGGAACTGCCCTCGAGCATCGACGTGAAGCTCTTGATCACGATGCCCACGGCGACGGCGAACAGCGCGAGCCCGATGAAGAAGCTGATGACCGTCTCGATGCGGCCGTGGCCGTGCGGATGGCAATCATCCGGGGGGGCGGACCAGAAGCGGACGCCCACCAGGACGGCGAGGTCGGTGATACTGTCGGAGATGCTGTGCACCGCGTCGGCGACCAGGGCCTGGCTTTCGACGAGGGCTCCCACCAGCCCCTTCAATCCGGAAAGGCCGAGGTCGATGATCAATCCGACCAGGGTCACCCGGCGAATCAGGGCGGCCGAAGCCTGCGGTTCACTTTCGGCTGCTGCGTTCACGGCTGCTGATCTACCCGCTGTCGGTCCGCGTTGCGAGCAAGTTTCCACTTTGGGCCCTGTTCCGGGGCGGCAGCGATCCTCTCGTTTCGGCCGCCGGATGCCAGAGAATCTGAATTCGGGATTGACTGATTCTGCGAATTCTTGAAAACTTGGATCGGGATTACTTGAAACAAGGCGATTTGAGGGAACGGAATCAAGGGGGCAACGATGTCGAACAACGATCGAGCGAGGACGGTGAGGATGGTGGTCGGTCTCCTCTTGCCACTTCTGGTGGTGGTGGCGGGATGTGGGGGGGGAGGAAAGAGCTGTCCATCCTACGTCCTGGAACCGGCGATCAGCAACGATCCGGGTGACGTGTTCCGGCAGTGTGGTCCGGTGGACATCGTCATCGTCATGGACACGTCCGGTTCCATGGATGACGAGGCGGAAGGGCTCTGCGAGAGCCTCGACGGGATCATCTCCGAGTTGACCGGTTTCGGCCTGACCGAATTGCGACTGCTGAAGTGGGGGATCACGCAGGACGGAACTTCCGATCAGTTCTCGGGAACCGGTGAATTCGCCTGCCTGACCGACAACGTCCGGGATGTCTTCGGAGACCCGGAGGTCCCCGGCATTCCGGGACGCCTGCTCGACGAAAGTGAGAGCGATGAGGATTGGGGACACGCCGTAGCCATCGTTTCCGAATACGGATCGGACGGAGACTACCCGAACTTCCAGTGGCGCGCGGATGCCATCAGGATCATCATCCCGATCAGCGACGAGGGGCCGGACCTCGGCAGCCCGCCGGACACTCCGGATGACACCGCGGCCATCACGAACGCCATCAGCTTCGCGAAGGCGAACGGCGTCATCGTCGCGCCCATCATCGCGGCCGAGGCGGAGCCCGAGACCGCGGAACACGGCCGGCGGCTCGCGGAGGAGACCGGAGGAATGGCCGTTCGCTCCACGGATCAGTCCATCACAATGGGCCAGCTCATCTACGACATCGTCTTCGTGGCGTGCGGCGGAACCCTCGATCAACCGGCTGCGCCGGGTTCTCCAGGTTCCACGATGCTGGTGACCGCCGGCCGCGATGGTGGAGTCTACAGTCTGAACACCTCCACCGGCTCGGCCTCTCTGATTGTCGGCACGCCGATCTCCGGGGGAGGGACGGGCGAGGTTCTGACCCACGTTTCCTCGCTGGTATACAACGAGGAGGTCTCGAGGCTCTGGGCCGGCACCGGTGGCCAGGCGGACAATTACGGGAGCATCTACCGCATCGATGCCTCGGGGCTCGCCACCTTCCTCGCGGATGACACCGATGAGGCCGATGCCATCGCCGGCCTGACGCAACACCGCGCCACCCGGTCGATTTTCGGAATGGAGGGGGATCACGACGATGTCCTCGCCATCAACAACCTGACGGGCACCGCCCTGGAATTCGCCGATTCGATCGGTGACATCAACGAGAGTGGGAACGCCCTGACGTTCGTCGGCGATCGACTCTACCTGGCTTCCGGAGAGGAACTCTTGGAACTGGATACCTTCAGCGGGGAGCCGACCAAGGTCGCGGACTTGACGCTGACCGGGTTCCCTTCCTCGACAGATGTGGACTTCAACATCATCTCGATGACCACCCGTCCTTCCGACAACACCGTCTTCGCCATTCTCATGGACCAGGAGAACAGCGGTAAGAACACCTACCTCTGCACGATCAACCTGTCGACTGGCCTCGTGACGAACATCGGTCCCACCGGACCACGGGTCGGGGGCATCGCCTGGGTGCCGGTGGGGTACTTCAACTCGAATTGATCGGGGAAGCTTGATCGGGGAAGGGCGTGGCGCGTTTCCGTCCCACGCCCTCTTGAGGCTCGACTGGTCAGGCACGGTCGGAACAGGGCTCGACTCTCCGGGTTGGATTCGCCTGCGGCCGTCCCCCGTCGGGCCCGGCTACCGCAATCTCGACATCCTGCGGAAGATCCTCCGGCCGGTCTTCCTCCGCCGTGATCGTCGCGGCGTTCTCTCTCAACTCCCGGACGGGTCGACAACCGCTATTACGTGGGGGTGACCGGGAAGCAGCGGGAATACATGGAGGAGAACATGCAGCGGGCGCGCATTCTCCTCAACATCGCTGAGAAGCGCCCTCTCTCTCCGGTGGAGCACAAGCGGCTCATGGCTGCCCTGCTCCGCGCGCGCATGGCCCGCAACGCCGCCGGACTCGTGGATCACGAGACCAGGGGGAGCCCGAAGCTCGACGAATTCAGCCGCGTCCTCGCCGAACTCTGCGCCGATCCGCGCCGCAAGGTCGTCGTCTTCAGCGAGTGGGAACGGATGATCCGCCGAGCCGCGGATCGCGCGAAACGCCTGGGGATCGGCCACCTGATCCTGTCCGGATCGGTGCCGACGGCGAAGCGAGGCGCGCTGCTCGACCGGTTCCGCGAGGATCCCGACGCGCGCGTGTTCTTCTCCACCGACGCCGGCGGTGTAGGTCTGAACCTCCGGGTTGCGCAGACCGTCGTCAACCTCGACCTGCCCTGGAACCCCGCCCTGCTTCCGAGGGATCGCGACACCGACGATCCGACGGCCCTGCAGGCCGCCGTCTACGAGGTGCTGCTGGCCGGGGAGATGATCACCTTCGACCAGGCCGGTGCGCTCAGCCGGTCCGGGGATCTGTGCCGGATCTTCGCCGATCGCGAGGCGCCGGTGCCGGAGGCGCTGGTCATCCGCACGCTCGAGGAGGCCGCGGCGTTCATCGACCCCGAAAGGCCTCGTGTTCCCTGAGGGCGAGCGCCTTCGATGGTGACCGCTCCCACCCGGACTTCCTCTTCAAGATCCGGCGCGATGGCGAAGGCCCGGCCGGCGTCGGCCAGCATCCGGGCCTGCTTCTGCGAGAGCCCCAGCGTCATGCCGTAATGTCCGATGGAGGAGCAGCCCAGCGCGGCGAAGGCATAGCCCTCGTTCATGTCCTCGAGCCGCTGGACCACCTCGATCTGGACTTCGATCAGCCGCCTCCCGGCCGTGCGAGCCCATCGGCCTGCTTCCGGATCCGGGGTGGCCCGGGCGTACTTGGGGTGAACGGTCATTACAAACAACACTATAACATACGGCACCCCCACGAATCGACCCTTCCGACTGGATTCCGCAGGAAAAGGGAAAAAGTGAGGTGCCCGCCAATTCCTGGAAGAGTCTGCCAAGCCACTTCGCCGGCATCTTCGTCACGGTTCTGGCGCGAAGCCCGTACCGGGATTAGGCGACGTTCTCACCCCCGCAAGCCGATCAGCCCTCAGGACTACGCCGCACCGTCGTCCCTCTCTCCCGGCAGGCGGGCTGCGAGCTCGGCACGGGCCGGACCGTCGACCGGGCGGTCCTGTTTGATGCACCAGGCGATGAGCTCTTGAACACCCACATCCACCTTCTCGATGTGTGCCCCTGCGACGAGCCTGACGATCCTGTTCAGGGGCCAGGTCCAGTTCTTCCCATCATCGCCGGTAAAGTGAATCTGACCGGCCAGGTTGTACTGTCCGGGCGGCAGGAGCGATGGCCGGGACGGCCCTGTGGACCTGAGCTTGATGACGAGAGCATCCGTCTCATCGGAGTTCTGGAGAGCCTGACTGCCGTTCCAGCCGGACCGAAGCAGTACCCCGGACCCCTTTCTTGGAGGTGAGGTATGGCGGTACCGAAGTTGACGGCGAAGGAGCGGCAGTTCCGCTCCCTGATGGCGGAGCGGGCGAAGAGTGGTCTCTCGATGGCGCGGTTTGCACGGTCTCGCGGGAGCCCGGAGGGAACCTGCGCGTGGTGGAGTTCTGAAATCCGGCGGCGGGAGGAGATGCGACGTCCCTTTCGGAGAATCAGGCATTTACGGCGAACCAATTGAGTTCTATGCTCCATTCGTCCATGAGAAGGAATTGGTCGAATGGTTCGTCACCCGGCTAGCGCGCACGTGTTTCCGCGAGTTTTCCTGCCCTGTCTTATCGGTCTGCTCTGCCTCTCCTGTGGAGCCGGGAGCGACGATCCCTCCAGCCCCCGGCCAGATCCCGCAGCGGGGGGAGCCCCCCGGGCCTCACCGGCGGTCCCTTCGAATCCGCTGTCGAACTCTCCGCCCGCCGTCAACCCGCTGACCGCGGCCGAGGGAACGGGACCGAGCGACGCGGTGTTCCGGCTGGCGCCACTCTCCCCGGATATGCTCGACCGGGTGGTGGAACTCGTCGGCCGTCGGGTCGGAGTCCGGGTGGCCGCCATCGTTCCGGGGGGACCCGCAAGGGAGTGGGGGGTCGCGGTCGGTGACATCCTCGTCGCCGCCGGGCCGGAGGCCATCACCTCCGCGGAGGACATCGACCGGATGCTCGCGGCGCCCGGCGGCCTTCCGTCGCTGACGGTGCTCCGAAAAGCGTCCGGAGGAGAGTGGCGGATCCTCCCCCTGTCCACCGGCCGGCGGAGTGCCGTTGCGGCCGGTGCGCCGGGGATTCCACCGCCCGCGCCGACCGAGCCTGGCGTGGTGGCGCCGACCGGGCCGTCCCCGTTGGATCGTTCCCTCGGGGGCTCCGTCGCCGCATACTTCGACATGCTCGATTTCTGCCGCACCGAGGGTTGGGGCCGGCGGAGTGCCACCCCGGCCGCGGCGCGAACCCGGGCGGTGCGATTGCTCGAGCAGAGCCTGCCGGAGGTCGATGCGGAGACCCGGGCGGCTGTCGGGCGCCTGCCGGAGGTCTGGGCCGTTCTGAAAAGGAAGTGGGCGAAGGCGACCGAAGCGGTGCGGGACCGCCAGCGGGAGGTCTGGCGCGACCGCCTGCTCCTGCCGAACCCCTTCCTCCCTCCCCCTCCCGCCCTCTCTCACTTCCGGAGTGAAGCCGGACACCATGAGTTCGACTACCCCGTCGGCTGGGTGCTCGCACAGAACCGGATCGATGACACCGGGCTCCTCTTCCTCGGTCCGCCGGGAACCGAGACCACCTGGGACCAGGTGTCCAACCCGGCGAAGAGCCCCTCAGGGGTCCTGTTCGTGATCTCGCCGCTCACCGAGGAGCTCCGCGCGGCCAGGGTGATCGAGGGCGCCCGGCTCCTCGTTCGGCAGTACATCACCCCCTTTGCGCCGGAGATGCGGGAGGTCGCGGCCTTCCCGGTGGGGCCCGGGGGCATGATCGTGCTTCGCGGTCACTATCCGGGCCAGAGCGAGGAGAGCTTTCTCTGGCTGGGCACGATGCCCTTCGGGCCCGGGACGTTTCTCGCCGGGCGGTTTGGCGGAAGGGTGTCCGAAGCGGAAGCCCTGCTGCCGGTATTCACCACGATGCTGATCACCCTCGAGGTCACGGTTCCCGACGAACTCGCGGATGCTCAGATCGGTCTGGCTTTCTCGGTCATCGGGAACGCCATCGTCAACACCGGGTGGTCGGATTGACCCGGACAGGTTGGAGGAAGGACATGATTCGCAGGTGTACCGCTCTCCCGGCCGGAATCGCCTTTTTCCTGCTCGCCGCACTTCCTCTTCTCGCACAGAGTACGGTGAAGCTGGATCGCATCGGGCGGCACCCCGGAGGGATCACCTTCCGGCACCCCTCCGATTGGAAACTCGCGGTGAAGGAAGGGGACTGCGCGTTTCTCCCGCCCAATCCCAACCCCCTGGGTGAGCAGCCCGTCTATCTGGTCGTGGTCACCCCGCGGGAGGAGCTCTCACGGCCGGACGACCCGACGCTCGTTTCCCGGATGGAAGAACAGAGCAAGGCCTCGATGCCATTCCTGAAGCGTGTGGGCGGCGTCGCGACTCTCCCCATGGAAGCGGGGCGGGGAGCGGTGATCACGTTCGAGGGGAAGGACCCGAAGGGGCTCTTGATGCGCGCCCGGATCTACATCGGCCTAGTGGGGGACCGGCTGGTGTTCATCTTCGCGCGCTCCGGCAAGCTGGTTCTCGGGCAGCACGAGCCGACGCTCGACGCCATCTTCGCCACGGCGCGGGCCGACCAGCCGGCATCGGCGTCACCGTTCGCGGGGACGTTCACGGGCGAGCGCATGAAGGTCGTTCTGCAGCAGGACGGCGCGAAGTTCTCGGGGCGGATTGACTTCGGCGGACAGGTGATGCCGCTGTCCGCGGTCGCCGCGGGCGACACTCTCACCGGGACCTTCGAGTCCGGAGGGAACCGGTTCGAGTTCACGGCGGTGCTTTCGGGCGGCGGCCTGGCACTGACCTCCGGCGGCACGACGTATCAACTCGCGCGGGAGGGAGGGGCCGCTCCCGCCGCGGGGAATCCCCTGGCGGGGCCCACCGCCGGGGCGGCCGCTCCGCCGGCGCCCGCTCCGTCCACGTCCCCGGCCGATCTCGGGAATCTGGGGCCCGTTCAACCCGACCCGAAGCGCGACTGGACCATCGCCGTGTACCTGGATGGCGACAACGACCTGGAACCCTTTGCTCTGCGCGACCTGATCGAAATGGAGTACGGCCTCCCGCAAACGGGCGTCGAGATGATCGTGCTCGTGGATCGCGCCAGGGAGTACGAGACCGGAGCGGGAGACTGGACCGACGCCCGGGTCTACCGGGTCCGGGCGGACCGCAACCCGAATCGGATCGCCTCGCAACTCCTCGCCTCTCCCGGCGAGTTGAACATGGGCGATCCGCAGACCCTGGCCACTTTCCTCGGCGCGGCACTGAAGACCTTCCCCGCCCGGAACAACATGCTGATCCTCTGGGACCACGGCGGCGGCTGGGCGTCCATGGCCAGCGACTTCGAGGCCCCGGGGGCGCCGGGCGGCCACGACCGCCTGACCCTGCCGGAACTGCGCGCGGGAGTGCAGGGGGGACTCGCCGGCGCCGGAATCGAGAAGCTCGACATCATCGGTTTCGACATGTGTCTGATGGCCCAGTTGGAGACGGCGGTCGAGCTGGAGGGACTGGCGGACGTGATGGTGGCGTCCCAGGCCATCGAGCCCGGGAACGGGTGGCCGTACAACGTGATCCTGCCGCAGATCGGCAAGGGCACTCTCGGCTCCCGGCGCATTGCCCAGGAAATCGTCCGGGCCTACAGCCGCTTTTACGACGAGCGGGAAGCGGACGTGGCGACCCTCTCCGCGCTGGACCTGCGGGTCGTGCCGGAGGTGTTGACGGCCCTGGACGCCATCGTGGTCAAGCTGATGCCGGTGGCGGGAACACAGTGGCCGGCTCTCTCGCGGGGCATGTTCTACGCGGAGGCCTATGCGGATCGTACGGACATCCGCCAGGGCAGGAAGGCGCTGGCGAGCGTCGATCTGCTGGATGTCGTGAAGCGAATGCGGTACGGCGCGGAGGGCCCCTCCACGGAGAACGAGTACCGGAAGCTCGTGGAGACCATGGATCGCATGGTGCTGGCCTCGCACCAGAGTCCCCGGAAGCGGCTCAGCAACGGCCTCTCCATCTACGCTCCGGTACACGGTGCACTGGTCGATCCGGAGTACGGCAAGCTCCAGATGGCGGAGCGAAGCCGGTGGCCGGACCTGCTGGCGAAGATTCACCTGGGCCAGCAGGCCGGGGCGAGCAAGCCGAAGTTCAGCAATCTGCGGGTTACGGACGAGAAGGGCAACCGCCTTGATCATGCGGAGGCGCTGCGCAACGACCGGCTTTCCTTCACGCTCGAAGGCAACAACATCGTCTGGACCCAGGTCTGGTTCGGGCGGGACAACGCCGGAGCGGGCGGGATGATCGTGCTCGGGAAGGGCTTTGTCGTCGATCCCCTTTTCTACAAGCGTCGGACCGAGGCCGTGGCGGACATCGTCGACCTGATCATGCCGAAGTACGTGGATGGCCGGAACGACCTGTACCTGGACCTCGACGGCCTGATCCTCAAGGTCACGGACGGCAGGAAGGCCTTCGAGGCGACCATCGACATGTCGGTGCTCGATGACCCGAAGCACATCCGCGTTCCGGTCCAGATCTCTCACTCCTCCTTCGGCAGGATCGGCGGCACCATTCTCTTCGACGCGTCCTGGTGGCAGGCGTCCGCGGTGATCGGGGAGTTTCCGCAGCCCGATGGGCGAATGATGTACCGCCAGCTCGACGTGCCGGCGGACGCGGAAGTCACGCTGCTGTTCGAGACCGTCACGTCCGCGGGTGATATCAAGTATGCCCGCGGCGCATCGTTCACCTGGGGCGACGGACCCGAACTGCTGCTCGATGTCGCTGCTCCCGGGGACTACCGCGCCGCTTTTATCGCGGAGACCATCGGCGGTGAGAGCGCGGTGGAGACGGTCTCCTTCACCATCAAGGAAAGCCCCTGGCTGGCCAGGATGACCGGGGAGCTGTCCAGGTTCGACGCATCCAGCCTGGTCGGCACCTGGGACCACTTCCTGCTGGGCGAGAAGCGGGTGCCGAGCGGCCTGGTGTTCGAGATCTCGCCGCACCCGAAGCGGAAGGGGCTGCTGGTGGCCAGGGTGACCTCCACGCGGAGGGCGGACATCAAGATCAGCCAGATTCTGTGGCCGGACACCCGCCTTCTGCCCTCACTCCGCTTCTTCGAGTATGACGAGAAGGGGAACCAGATCGGCTTCTACCTGGCGGCGTGCGGGTATGGAGTTCGGGACGGGAAAGCCACCCTGATCTACAAGATGGTGGATGTGACCCGCATGACCGCGGAACTCGTCAAGAGAGGTGCTGCCGCCGCGCCCGCCGCTCCCGGGGGAGAATCAGGGACCGCTCCGAACCCTGCTCCGGAGCCCACCCCGGCCGCTGGAATTTCCGGGCAGTGGGACGATGGTCAAGGCAACAAGCTGATCTGTGACGCCACGAATTACGCCCTCTACTCCTTCGGGGAGTTGCTCGACCGGGGGCGCTACCGGATTCAGGGCAACCGCCTGACCGTGCAATCGGTGGACGGGGAGACCAGCAGCTACCAGTTCTCCCGGCAGGGCAGGACCTTGATCCTGATGGACGGAGAGGGCATGCGCCTGGTGTTCAAGCTGGTGGAGTAGGCTCTGCGGGGGGTATCAACGCGTTGCCCCCCCGGAGGCACTCGATTCGCACTCGCCTATCCCGCCAGCTCTCCGAAGATGACGCCAGCGGTCGTCGACAGGGCCACCACCAGCCCGGCGTAGGTCAACGTCTTTTTCGTTCCGAGCACTCCGCGGATCACCAGGAGATTGGGGAGTGACAGGGCCGGCCCGGCGAGCAGGAGCGCAAGGGCGGGACCCTTGCCCATCCCCTGTCCGAGCAGGCCCTGCAGGATGGGGACCTCGGTCAGGGTCGCGAAGTACATCAGTGCGCCGGAGAGGGACGCGAAGAAGTTCGCGAACAGCGAGTTCCCCCCGACCATGCTCTCGATCCACTCGGCGGGGATGAGCCCGGCGCCCGTACCCGGACGGCCGAGGAGGAGGCCGGCCACCGCCACGCCGATGAAGAGCAGGGGCAGGATCAGTCTGGCGAACCCCCAGGTCTCCTGCAGCCACTCTTCGCGCCCGTCGCGGTCGAACCAGCGGAAGGCCAGGAACACCGTGAGCAGCAGAAAGCCTCCGGCGAGGTACCAGTGGATCTGCCAGACCGTTTCGGCGAAGCCCATCGGTTCCCGGGGACGACCCCAGGCGGCGAAGACGAGCAGCCCGACCATGGCCGCCACAAACGGCCCGGCTCGCGAGAGGGGCTGGCCGTCACCGTCGCCGCCGAACAGATCCGCGCCGGCGGCGCGCTCGGCCTCCTCCTTGCGGAAGATCAAGGCCATCAGCAAACCGATCAGGAGGGCGAAGACCACCGCACCGACGGCTCGCGCGAGACCGATCTCCCATCCGAGCACCCGCGCCGTCAGGACGATGGCGAGGATGTTGATGGCCGGACCGGAATAGAGGAAGGCCGCAGCCGGTCCCAGCCCCGCGCCCCGCTTGTAGATCCCGGCGAAGAGCGGCAGGACGGTGCACGAGCACACCGCGAGGATCGTCCCGGAGACCGAGGCCACGGTGTAGGCCACGAACTTGTTGGCCTTCGCGCCGAGGTACTTCATCACCGCTCCCTGGCTCAGGAACACGGCGATCGCCCCGGCGATGAAGAAGGCCGGGATCAGGCAGGTGAGTACGTGCTTTTGCGCGTACTCCTGGAGCATGTGGAACATCTCCAGAATCGCTCCTTCCACCTTGGGATCGGCGAAAGGTACGAAGAAACATGCCAGGAATGTGCCGACGATGAGGAGTAAAACCGTGCGATCTCTCATCTCATGCGCTCCCGGGGAGGCGACGGATGCCGGGATCGGCGACCGCGAGGGCGATCCCTACGGGCGCGATCGGGCTCCGTGCTCACGGGGTTACTCCTCTCGCTCCATGAACCAGGCTTCGAGGTCCTTGTCTCGAAGCACGCGGCCCTCGACGATCTTCTCTCCGTCGATGATGACGGCGGGGGTGCGCAGGACGCCTCGCTCCGCCATCGTCCCGAGGTCGGTGAGCTTCACAACCTCACCTTCCAGATTCTTCGCGGCCAGAAACGCGCGTGCCGTTTCCGCCGACTGCCGGCACTTCGCGCAGCCGGGTCCGAACACTTCGATCAACATGGCAACCTCCCCTGGTTCATGCGGATATCGACCGGTGGCGATGCATTCCTCGGGATGCGCCCGGCGCGACGGCCCGCGGATCCCGGCGTCCCGCTTCTAGTTCAGCGCCTTCCGAAGCGCCGCCTCCACCTTCTCGGCGGAGACATCTCCAACCACGCCGAGCTTCTTCTCGCCCATCGGGTCGAGCAGGAGCAGTGAGGGGAACTTCGTGACGCCGAACCTTGCCGCGAATTCCCGGTCCTCGTCCCACTCCATCGGCTCGAGCCGGACGAGTACGAAATCGCTGAGTACCTTCGCTACGTTGTCCTGTTTGAGGGTCCGACCCTCAAGAGAACAGCAGTCCACTCACCCGTCGGGGGGGTTGGAGAGTATCACCAGAAGCGGCATCCGGTAGGTCTTCGCGATTTCCAGGCCGTCTTCGAGGTCGACCCACTCGAGCAGGACCTTCCGCTCGCCGGTGTCCACATAGTCGGCGGGCGGGCGGTGTCTGACCAGCTCGTAGTCCTTCTCCCAGTCGAACCCGCCGTCCTGTTCGCACTCGCCGGTGTGGCAGTTCTCACACTGTTTTCGGATGCGGTCCTTCGTGGTCAGGGTGCCGCAGTTGATCCCGTGGCAGGCCTCACACTGGACGCCCTCGAACTTCGCGAGCTGTTCGGCGGGACCGCGAAGGGCGTAGCCCGATCGCCGGCTCTCCCCGTTCTTTACAGCATCCATCGGATAGGAGCCGTCTTCGCTGAAGCCGGTGGTGTGGCACTTCAGGCAGGCCGGGTTCTTCCTGCTCTTTTCGTCGAGCACGGTGAACGCATCGACGTGTCCCTGCTGCTGCTCCCGCCAGGCGCCGTAGTTGGGCCAATGGCACATGTTGCAGGAGTCCACCCCCGCGTAGGTATCGAAGACGAGGTGCTCGTCGGCGGTGACCTCCCCGTGCTTCAGCTTCTTCACGGCCTCCTCCGCGTCGAAGCCGGTGAAGCCGGGGTATTCTGCGTTGTGGCAGGTTTCGCAGCGCTCGATCAATGCGTCCTCGTCGAGCCTGTTTCCACAGTTGGGGCCGTGGCAGGCCTCGCACTGGACGCCGAGGAAGAGTGCGTTGATCTTCTCATCGCCGCCCCAGGTGAAGCCCATCTTCCGGGCGGTCCTCTTCTCCTCATCGGGCTCGAGCGGGTAGACGCCGTCCTGGTTGAAGGCGGTGACGTGGCACTTCACGCATTCCGGCCTCTTCCGGGAAGCCTTGTTCAGACCGGCGTAGGCGTTTCGATGGGCCGCATCGTGCTTCTCCCACAGCGCCGTCGCCTTCGGATGGCACCAGCGGCAGGTCACGGCGCCGGTATAGCGGTCGAAGTCGACCATGAAGTACGGACTCGACCCCTTGTAGGTGACCTGGGGATGCGGCCGCCCCTTGCGGACCGCTCCGCCCTCGTGGTGATCATCGGCGGCGTTGGCGGCCCAGGTTCCGGCGAGCAGCACCGAAACCAGGAGTCCGAATCCAGTGAAGAGAGAGCGGGCTCTCACGATGAACCTCCCATGTCCCGGTCTCCGGCCTCGGCGGACGCCCCCGGGCCATCGACCGCCGCCGATCCGAACATCCTCCGGCCGAGCCAGAGTGAGACTCCGACCAGTCCGATCAGCACCGGCACCTCGACGAGGGGGCCGATGACCGCCGTGAACGCCTCCCCGGAGTGGATCCCGAAGACCGCGACGGCGACGGCGATGGCCAGCTCGAAGTTGTTGCTCGCCGCGGTGAACGAGAGCGTCGCCGTCTTCGGGTAGTCCGCCCCCGCCTTCTTCGAGAGGAAGAAGGAGACGAAGAACATGATCACGAAGTAGATGAGCAGGGGAATGGCGATTCGCACCACGTCGAAGGGCACATCCACGATGTATTCGCCCTTCAGCGAGAACATCACCACGATGGTGAAGAGCAGGGCCAGCAGGGTGATCGGGCTGATCCTCGGGACGAACTTCGTCTCGTACCACTCGCGGCCCTTCGACCTGACGAAGAGGAAGCGGGTGAGCATGCCGGCGAAGAACGGGATGCCGAGGTAGATGAGCACGCTCTTCGCGATCTGGCCCATCGAGATATCGACGACGGACCCCTTGAGCCCCAGCAACCGCGGCGCCACCGTGATGAAGATGTACGCGTACACGGAGAAGAGCAGGATTTGAAAGACGGAGTTGAAGGCCACGAGCCCCGCGGCGTATTCGCGGTCACCCTTCGCGAGGTAGTTCCACACGATGACCATGGCGATGCAACGTGCCAGCCCGACGAGGATCAGGCCGACCATGTACTCGGGCCGGTCCCGAAGAAAGATCACCGCCAGGCTGAACATGAGGATCGGCCCGATCACCCAGTTCTGGATCAGCGACAGCCCGAGGACCTTCCCGTTCCGGAAGACCCGGGGCATCTCCTCGTAGCGGACCCTGGCCAGCGGCGGGTACATCATGAGGATGAGCCCCACCGCGATGGGAACCGATGTCGCCCCGACCTGCCAGCCGGTGAGCACCTCGACGACCTGCGGAACCAGTTTTCCGAGGGCTACCCCGAACCCCATGGCAATGAAGATCCAGAGCGTCAGGTAGCGGTCCAGAAACGACAGTTTGCCGGCGATGGACTTCGTCATGCTTTCCCTTTCCCCCGGAACCGGCAGAATTCGGATATGGGAATCTCCGCGAACTCTCGAGCACATTCCCGGTCGGCTTCGATGACGGGATCGCCCTCCCCCCAGGTTCGGATCGCGGCGAGCAGCCGGTCCGCGAATGCCGAGTCCGGTTCCAGGCGATAGTAGCTCCAGCGATCGCGCCGCCGTTCCGCCACCAGGCCGGCGGACTTGAGGGCCGCGAGGTGGCGGGAGACGGTGGGCTGGGAGACCTCGAGCAGCGCCCCGAAGTGGCAGGCACACAGCTCGCCGCCTTCGAGTGCCTTCAGGATTCGGAGCCGGGACGGCTCGCCCGCGGACTTCAGCGCGGAAGAGATCGCCGACAGGGTCTCGGTAATCTGATATACGCTCATGGCTATATCAGAATACAACCCCCGCGCTCTTCGTTACAGGTTTTGTCCGGCGTCACTCGATTCAGAGGTAGAGCAGCCAGGTCGTGGTCACCAGCACCCCGATATAGACCAGGCTCAAGAGCCCTCCGATCTTGAGGTAGTCCCTGGTCCGGTACTCTCCCGGCCCCATGTAGAGCGCATTCACCTGGTGGGTCGGCAGGAGGAACGAGTTGGAGACTCCGATGCCGACCACGATGGCCGCCACTCGCGGATCGACGCCGATCTGGGAGGCCAGCGAGATGCCGAGCGGGACGAGCAGTGCGCACGCCCCGACGTTCGAAATCACCAGGGTGAAGCCGCAGCTCAGGACGGCGAGGGTCAGCATCAGCAGGAGGGGCGACATGCTGGCGCCGAACGCCCCGACGATCCCCCTGGCGATCCAGGCGGCAGTGCCGGTCTGGCTCACCGCCATGCCAAGGGGAATGAGCCCGCCGAGGAGGAAGACCGTGCGCCAGTCCACGGACCGGTAAGCTTCGCTGATGGTCATGACGCGGGTCAGGATCATCCCCAGAGCGCCGATCATGAGGCAGACCGAGAGGGGGATGGGGTTGTACTCGCGACTCTGGAAGTAGAGGCTCGAAAGCAGCATCAGGCCGATCGCCAGGGTGAAGCTGAACAGTGCCCGTGCGGCCTTCTCCGGTCTCTGGAACTCGGTTTCGTACCGGGAGATGATGATGAAGTTCTGATGGTGCTCCTGGAGCGAGTGCAATTGCTCCCAGTTGCCGTGGACGAGGACCGCATCGCCGGACCGGAGGGGGCGATCCGCCATCTCCCGGTAGAAGGTCCTCCCTCCCTGGTGCAGGGCGAGTGGGCTCACTCCGTAGGAATTCCGGAAGCTGAACTCCTCGATTGTCTGCCCGACCAGGCTGGATCGGGGCGAAATCACGAGTTCGACGGCCCCGGCCACCGTTGGCTCATGGAACCACTGCTGGAAGACCTTGGCCTCGGATCGCAGGACCAAGCCGTAGTGCTCCACGAAATCCAGGATGGCCCGCTCCGGGCCGAAAGCGAGTACGGTGAGTCCTCCGCTGATGACGCATCCCGGCGCGGGAGCGTCGTCGATGGACCGTCGATTCGTGGCCATCGAAACGATATTGACCTGGCGCTGACGCCGGATCTCAACGACCTTCTGCGGCTCCGGGCCCGCCTCGTAGTCCGCCGGGACATAGATCTCGTAGGGACCGCTGATGCCCCCGTAGTAGGAGAAGGAACAGCAGCTGTCGTCATTGCTCCCCCGGCCGGTGGGATCCCGGCTCAGGCAGAACTTCGCGGCCAGGCTCAGGTACGCGATTCCGGCGATGACGAGCGCAAGGCCGATGGGTGTCAGCTCCAGAAGTCCAAACTTCCGCATGTCCGCGGGGAGCAGGTCGTTCAGCAGGATCAGCGGGCTCGTTCCGACCATCGTCAGGGTTCCGCCGAGGATGGCGGCCATGCCGATGGGCATCAGGACGCGGGAGATGGGAACGCCGAGCTTCTTGGATGCGATCCGGATGCCGGGCAGGAAGAGTACGGCGGCGCCGGTGTTCTGCATGACGCTCGAGATGACGGCGATCAGGCTCGAGAAGATCACGATCAGGCGGGAGGCGCTGCCGTTGACCGCCTTGAGCAGAGACCGCGTGATCTTGCCGACGATCCCCACCCGGTTCAGTCCGAAGCTGATGATCATCACTCCGATGATCGCCACCACGGCGTTGCTGCTCAGCCCCCGGAAAGTGTCCCGGGCATCGAGCAGCCCGAGTTCCGGGAGGAGGACCATCATCAGGATGGCGACGACGTCGACGCGTACCCATTCGACGATGAACAGGAAAACGGTGACCGCGATGAGCAGCAGCATCAGCAGCTTTACACGAAGGTGGGTGTCGACCTTGAACGGCGAGAGGACCATTCCCTGGTCCATCCGTTTCTCGCCGCTCGCGGTGACCAGGGGAGCCGAGACCTCCATCCAGAGGGCGTGATCTCCCGCCTTGGCCCGAGGGTTCACGGAGTACCTGACCCTGGCATGGAGCGCCCGGTTGTTCCCCTCCGGCAGCGGAAACCGGACCAGGATGTGGTGGCCCGGCTTGTCCTCCGGGATCTGGTCGTCGAAGATGATGCCGCTGTCGGCGCGGGAAGAGATCCAGACCACCGGGTGGGGGCCGTCCCGATCCCAGCGCAGGGCGTCCCCTTCTCCATCTTCCGGTGACGGGAGCGAGAGCTCGATCTCCAGGAATCCACTTTCGCCGGCGATGAGGACGTCATCGGGGCGCTTCAGGTGGACGGAGACGAACCGCGGAGCCTTCGAACTGGTCGAACCCATGTCCGGCTCGACGCGCGGGGGCGGCTCCGCGGCGATTCCGCCCGGGGTGAAGAAGAGGAGCGTGACGGCGAGGAGCAGACACCCCCCGATGAGCACTCGGCCCCGTCTCGATGCGGGCCACCGAACGGACGTTCCACCGGGCAACTTCCGGCGGTGGAGTCCAAGAGTCCTTTTCACTCTCACCTCCGCGACACTCTTCGTGTCCGTGAAGCAAATCCCGCCGGATCCAGCAACACTTAATGCATGAATAGCGACTCGCGGAGCGAAAGTGGAAGGGAATTGGGCGGGGGAGCGCAGATTCTGAGCGAACGCGCGAGCCCCCGGGGACCGCGCGAGAACGACTTCCGGATTCGAGGGCCGTCACATCCTGCCCGGCGGCATGGCCCATTGGTTGAAAACCGTGAGATTGCGCCCTCCTCGCGCCTTGCCGGGCGGGCGCATCAGCGCTCTTCGTCCCGCGAACTCAAGCTTCCGCGGGCCCCTGGCGGTGGAAGTCCCTTGCTCCGCCCAGACCGTGCTTCTTCATGCGGCTTCGGAGGGTGTTCGGATTCAGGGCGAGCATCTCGGCGGCACCGCCTGAGCCGTAGATCCTGCCGCCGGTGACGTGCAGGGTCTGCTCGATGTGTCGCCGCTCCAGTTCCGCCATGGTGATCGGGGTGAAGACCGGGGTTTCCGCGCTTGCCGCGGGCGGTGGGGCCGGGGTGAAACTCGGAGTCGGCTCCCGGAAGTCGAGTACGGATCCCCGAGCGAGGATGGTCGCCCGCTCGAGCGCGTTAACGAGTTCGCGCGCGTTGCCCTTCCACTCCTGTGCGGCGAGCCATTTCAGCGCCTGGCCTGAAAGCTGCCAGGGGCCTCGTCCGCTCTGTTTGGAAAGGCTGCCGAGGAAGCCGCGGGCGATTGCCGGGATGTCTTCCCGCCGTGCGCGGAGCGGAGGAAGATGCATGGGGAAGACCGCCAGGCGGTAATAGAGATCCTCCCGGAAGGTCCCACGTTCCACTTCCTGCATGAGATCCCGGTTGGTAGCCGCGATGATCCGCACGTCCACCTTGCGGGTGGAATCGCTGCCCACCGGCTCCACTTCGCAGGTCTCCAGCACCCGCAGGAGCTTGGACTGAAGCTCGAGCGGAACCTCCGCCACCTCGTCCAGGAACAGCGTCCCGCCATCGGCCAACTGGAAGCGACCGATCCGGTCCGCTGTCGCCCCGGTGAACGCGCCCTTCACATGACCGAACAGCTCCGTCTCGATCAGGCCGGGCGGCAGGGCGGCGCAGTTGATGCTCACCATGGGACCGGTTGAACGGGATCCCCAGCCGTGAATCGCGCTGGCCAGGACCGTCTTGCCGGTGCCGGTCTCTCCCGTGATCAGCACCGGACTGTCCGTCCCGGCCACTTGCCTGGCCATCCGGACGACCTGAACCATGGCGGGGCTGGCGCTTGCCTGGAGCAGCTCTCCCGCCCGATCCTGGCCAAGGACATGCTCGGTGAGCAGGCGGCTCTGTCCTTCGAGTCGTTCCACGAGTTCGTCGAGCAACCTCGTCTGCTCGCCGAAGTCCATGGTCAGGGCCAGGAGCTTTCCGCAGACCTCCGCCACGCGCACGAACCGGGGGTCGTAACCGCCGCATTCCCGCCGGTCGAAAGTGAGGATGCCGATGCGCTTCGAATGAACGAGAGGCACGGCCATGCAGCAGTGGCCGAACGGCAGCTCAGCCACGCCGTGAAAGATGTCGCCGTCGCCGTCGCGGTGATCCTCTTCCGTAAACGCCCTCGCCCGCCCTGTCTTGAAGAGCCCCATGATCACGGGGAATTCCGCAGTGGCGATCCGGTGCTTCGCCACCGCCGGCGTGGCCAGCTCACCCCTGGCGACCCTCACCACCAGTTCGTCGCCGACGAGATCCATGACCGTCGCCAGGTCGTAGGGAATCAGCGCCGCCAGCACCGTGATCGCTTCTTCGAGAACCAGGTCGATTTCGTCGCGGCCGGTCCCTCTTCCGGCGGCTCGGCGGATGTCGTTTCTGAACTCCCTGAGTCCGGGATCGGTCGCCATGTGTTCCTCCTGACCACTGTATTTCACGATAATGGTCATTGAACGCGAAATATGGCGAATTCTGTCGCTATATCTCGTGGTTTTAAGTCACTTTGTTTGCTTTAATTGTGTAAGTGCTTGTTGTTTATATAGTTGTATGGTTGCGGGGACGTGGGCACGCCGGGTGCGAGAGGGAACCGGGAATGCTGAGCCCCGGCCGGCAAACGGCTTCAGGTCGGGGTCGGAAGACCGAAACCCGAAGGAAGAAAGGAGAACTCCCTGTGAATCTGTTGCGAGTAAGCCTTGGTGTAGCACTCGGCGCGGTCGCTTTTGTCGTGATCGCGTCGATGGTGAATCCTCCCCTCGAGGGGCAGGATGCCGACCGGGGAAGGACGAGCTATGCCCCGGTCGCCCTGACGGAAGACTTTGCGACCGTGAGGGCTCGGATGGAAGCCGCGAAACCGGGTGTGATGAAGAGGCACCTGGAACTGCTCGAGGAGCGGTACGACCTCTCGGACCGCCCGGCGAAGGGTGTGAAAATGTCGCGCGGCAAGGCCGTGCAGGCGGGCATCCGCGTAAAGCTTCCCGCGGGCATGACCTGGGAGAAGCTCGCCGGAATGAAACCGGCGGAGATCCGCGCGAAGGGGCTCTGGCCGAGTGGATTCCTCCCCCTGCCTCACCCGAACCACCCCGAAGGCGGGATGGTCTTCCCGCAGTTCCACATCGACGAGGTGAAGAAGCAGACCGATCGGGATCTCGTCCGCTTCGACCTCGACTTTGATCTGCCGGATCACATCCTGCCGGAATACCCGCCGGCGATCTACCTGACCACGCGCCCGGACCTCGGCGACGTTTCGCAAGGCGAGGTCATCACGACTGAGAACTACTATGGGCTCTTCAACGGCATCCTGAACCCCAAGCAACTCTAAGGTCTCCGGCTGCTGGTGTCTCCTTTCCCGCAGCAGCAGTTCAACGCCACCGCGGATCGTCGTTCGCCCCGGCCGAGTCCCGGGGTGAGCTGCTTCGACTGTCATGTGAATGGCCACACGAACGGCGCCACCCACCTCGTGGGAGATATCCGGCCCCAGCAGTTCCGCCATCGCATCGACACCCCGCCTCTGCGCGGAGTGAACGTCCAGCGGCTTTTCGGCTCCCAGCGGGCCATGAAGACGGTGGAGGACTTCACGGAATTCGAGCAGCGCGCGGCGTACTTCGACGGTGACCCGGTGATCGCGATGAAGAAGGGCGTGAACATCCTCGAACGGGCGAGCCAGGTGCACTTCATGGCGGAGTTCGAGGCCATCCTCGACTTTCCGCCGGCTCCGAAGCTCGACGTCTTCGGCAAGCTCGATCCCGAGCTCGCCACGGAACTCGAACTCGAGGGCGAGCAGATCTTCGGCGACAAGGCGCGCTGCGCCGAGTGTCACCCCGCTCCGTATTTCACCGACAACACCATGCATGACCTCAAGGCGGAACGGTTCTACGCTCCTCAGGACATCAACGGTCGTTTCGCTTCAGCGGACGGCAAGATCAAGACGTTCCCCCTCCGGGGCATCAAGGAGTCCCCGCCGTACATGCACGACGGCAAGCTCCTGACCCTCGAAGACACGGTGGAGTGGCACAACCTCGTACTTCGCCTGAAGCTCACGGCCTCGGAGAAAGCGGCACTCGTCGCATTCCTGCGCTGTCTCTGACCGTATGGCCCAACCATCCCCGGGTTCGGGAACACCACCCGGCCCGGGGGTTCCCGAGCGTGCCCCACGCGGATGACGAGAAGGGAAGGGCCCGTCTGGAGATAACTGCTGCATTCGAGGGCCGTCGCATCCCGCCACGCCTTGTTGCTCGTCGTCCGCCCTCCCCCCCCCTCCGGAACTGACGTTCGTTCCTCCGCTCGCCGCCTGTTTCTGCGTAGGATAAACGGGATCATTCGATACGAGGGCGAGGAGCATCCTTCTTCGCCGTGGAGGGACGATGCGTTTCACAAAGGCCCTTTGCTTCACCTTCATCCTCAGTGTTCTCACGCTCGTCGGACCTCCGGCCGGCGCCGAGGAGTCCTCGCTCTTCAACACGGAGATCTACGTCTCTCCGTGGGCCGGGGAGACTCCGAGCAAGGGGACCTTCTCGGTGCGCCATGAAGGTATGGGGGAACCGCCGAAGGAGGGGTACTTCAAGGAGCACACGCCCGGGGAGGTCGCGGAGTATCACTATTTCGTGCCAGACGGCCTCGACCCGGCCCGGAAGTACCCGCTCCTCATCGTCTACCACGGCGGAAAGGACGGCGCCTCCGGGAAGGGGATGTGCAAGGGGTTCGCGAAGCTCTCCACCGTTGAACACCCGGTCATCGTGCTCTCCCCGAACATGTACACGATGGATGCGTACAACGAGCTCATCGCCGAGGGAGAGCTCCCCATCGATACCCGGCGCGTGGTCGTCTACGGCCACTCCTCCGGTGGGATGGGAGTACGTTCCGCGATGGCCGAATACACGCGGACAAAAGGGGAGTTCGTTCCGGCGGCACTGATCGCGGCCTCGACCACGGCCTCGCTGGGGCGGACGCAGTATCCGCCCTGCACCTACTTCGTCATGGCCGGGGAGAAGGAGACGCCGGCCTATGTCACAAACCAGATCCTGAGGGAACGCCGCCGCACCTGCCGTGTCCACGCGCTGACCATGCAGCAGGTCTTCAAGGACGTTCGCTACATCGAGGTCGAGGGAAGCGGCCACTCCGGCGGGACTCCGGCCCACCGGGCGGTCATCCAGCACGCCATCGCCACGAGCGAGCGTGACCCGGTCCGGCTGTCGGTGAAGACCAGGAACCCGGAACTCGAGCCCCTCGTCGCGGCCGCGACTTCCGCGGAGTGGATGGCCGCGAAAAAGGAGCTGACCCGGCTTTCGGGCCTGGTGGACCTCGCCTCGACGGCGGAGTTTCAGAAGCTCGAGAAGGCGGTCCTCGACGCGGTCAGGCGTTGGATGGATGAGCAGGTGAAAGCGATTGCCGGACTGACGGCCCGGTCGAACTACGTGGAGCGGGACCGCGCCTTCCTGCGCTTCGACCGGTGCCGGGCCGTCGCGGAGGCCTTTGCCGGCACCGCGGCCGGTGACGCCCTGGCCGCGTCGCTCGAGACCCTCACCGATGCGAAGCACTGGCCGGCGGAGCTTGCGGCCCGA
>JAJSAM010000006.1 GCA_024274785.1 Planctomycetota bacterium
CGCGGCTGTGGAAGGAGCACTTCGCCTCCGATCCGATCCGGTCCCGGGTCGACTGGATTCCCGACCGCAGCGCGGAGTCCTGACGCCGCCCGGATCACGACACCACGGCCTCGTCAAGGACGCCGTTTCTGCAACGCTTACCTGTGGTCGGGTACCCGATGTGCTGTTTGTGGTCACCGGAATCTGCCCGGATCCTGGCAGTCCTCCTGTACCACCCGAGGGGGATGAATAGGTCTCTCCCGTCGCGGATTGGCGCGAGCGATGCTAGATGTCGCGGATGCGCCGGCCCTTGCTCGATGCTGCCCTTGCGGGCGGCTTCGAAGGAGAGTCAGGAAAGACCTTGCGAACCGACGGGCCGCCGCCCCAGCCCCCCGGTACGGGGCGAGACCTTGTTGCCTTGACAATAACCGTCCGCCTACGATCCGCACGTTGCCACGCGCTGGTTGCTAATCGTCATGCTGTCGCGAGTAAGCCGTTCTCGCGGCAAGGCCGGCCGCGCTGCGCTGGAAGGAGCGGATGCCGCAGGGCGGCACGTACGGAGCTTCCGGTACCTGGAGCCGGACGCCACCTCAGGGAGGATCCATCGATGGGGGTTCGTACCGGGTGCAAGCCACGCAAGGAAGTCCTCGAGGGTGAGCTGACCGATGCGATTTTCGCAGCCGATTTCGGGGATCTGATCGCCGGCAAGAAGGAGCCGGCCGTCTACTGTGACCCGAAGCGGTTCTTCGAGAACACGCATCCGGCAAGGCAGCTCCGGAAGGTCATCGAGGTCGTCTTCGGTCGCCCCGCCGACCGCAAGGAGGCCGGCGCGACGATCCGCCTGAGCACGGGCTTCGTCGGTGGCAAGACGCACACCCTGATGGCGCTCTGGCACCTGGCGCGGAACGTCGGTGACCCGTCGATGGGGACGGACCTGCTCCGCGCCGCGGGACGGCCGAAGAAGGTCACGGTCGCGGCGGTCGATGCCGGCAAGGCAGGCAGGCCCATCTTTGCCCGGCATGACGGGCTCGAGACCCGAAGCCTGTGGGGCGAGCTGGCCTTCGCTCTTGGCGGCGAGAAGGCCTGGAAGCGGGTCCGGGAGGTCGATGCCGCCGACCGGCAGCCGGACGAGCGGCTCCTTGAGAGCCTGCTGCCCGCCGGCCCGGTCCTGATCCTGCTCGACGAACTGGTCATCTACATGGCGACGCTCACGGAGCAGGAGCAGGGCAATCTCCTCGCATTTGTCAACAAGCTGGCTTCGGTCGTCGGCAGCAGGCCTCAGGCGGTCCTCGTCGTGACCGACCCTGGCAACCAGCCCGCCTACGGGCCGGAGGCAGCCAAGCTCAAGAAGGAACTCGCGGACGCGGAGTTTGCTCACGCCGCTCTCAAGATCGATGACGTGCTTGGCCGGGCGATGACCGACTTCGATCCGATCGGTGACGAGGCGGCGAGTGTCATCGTCCGACGCCTGCTCGAGCATGCGGACCAGACCGCGGCCCAGGCCGCTTCGGCGACGTACCACAACCTCTACGAGAGGGTCTCATCGGAGTCACCGGGTGCGATTCCCCCGGAGGCGGCGAGTACCG
>JAJSAM010000067.1 GCA_024274785.1 Planctomycetota bacterium
TCGTGCATCGCCTATCGGGCGCACTTGCGGGAGCAGATCCGGAGCCGTTGAAGAGCATCGCCGCGCGAGGCCTGACCCTCGGTCGGAGTTTCGTCGTCGCCGAGGTCTTCCGGTTCGAGCATGTGGGGGAAGCAGGGTCGTTTCGCCGGAGTCCGGTAGGATAATCCTGATACCGTATTCCGCACAGTTCGGCCCGGTTCGCTTTCAACCAGGGAGAAACAGGTATGGCTGGCAAGGGAAGTAAGGACAAGGGCAGCAAGGAAGACAAGAAGAAGCCCAGGTACACGGCCAAGGAAAAGCGAAAGATGAAGAAGGACAAGAAGAAGTGATCGGAGACCGGTGAGCGATCCTGACACCGTTGGCCGTTCACCGGATCGACAAAGGGCTAGAGACTTGCGAGCAATCGCTCGGCCTTCTCCAGGTCTTTCGGGAAGTCGATTTCCGTCCAGGGTTGCCCGGCGACGCTGATGTAGCGGGCCTCGATTCTCGGGAGGAGGGAGTTTACCGCGGCTTCGTATTCATCGTCCCCGCCTCTGTTTTCGATGAACTTCTCGAGGTGGGCAATGAACTGCACCCGGAGCCTCGCGGAGAGGTTGAAGAAGCCGACGCTCTCGCCCTCGAGATCGAAGCCGGGGGCGCCGCCTCGGTCGATGCGCAGCACGCGGTCGTCCGTGACGCCGAGGACCATCTCCTCGCCGGTGTCGTCACTGGTCGGATCGAGGAGGAAAGTGAGCTCGGCGTTGCTTCCCGCGAGGTCCGCGAGCATCTTCGCCGGATAGAGCACATCCGCGTCCATCCAGAGCGTGCTCTTGTCGAGGTCCTGCGCGTAGAGGCCGAGGAGCAGGGAGATGACGCTGCCCCGCCGATAGTCCGGGTTCTCGACATACGTGATCGCGAGGGCGCCCCGGCGCTCGCCGAACCGTTCCCGGATCTGCTCTCCGCCGTGGCCCAGCACCACCACCACCCGCTCGATTCCCGCCGCGGCGAGGTGCTCGAGATGGCGCGCCATCAGCGTCCTGCCGCCGACTTCGACCAGGCACTTCGGCAGGTCTTTCCGCCCGAGTCGCTTGCCGACCCCGGCCGCGAGGATCACCGCGTCCTTCGTCCTCTCCATCAGGCTTCGACCCATTCCCTCAAAGTGTCGAGCAGGCGCTGGTAGTCCTCCCGCGCAACGTTGCCCATGTTCGCGATGCGGAACGCCTCGGCCTCGATGCGGCCCTGCCCGGCATAGATCACGAAACCGCGCTCTTTCAGGTAGTCGTGAAGCCCGGTGTAGGTCTTGCCCTCGGGGAGGCGGATCGTCGTCAGGCAGTTGGAAAGCGGTGTGCCCGCCGGGAGCCAGAGAGGAAGGCCGATGCTCTCGTAGCCCTCTCGCAGGAACCTCGCGGCCTCACAGTAGCGGGCGATGCGGCCGGCGACCGTCTCCTCCTCGAGTTCGATCAGGGCCTGGCGGAGCGATACCACGAACGGCACCGCCGGGGTGAACGGCGTGCCGCGCTTCTCCTGCTTGTCATACAGGTTCACGAAGTCGAGGTAGACCGAGCGCGGACTCCAGGCACGGGCCTCTTCGAGCTTCTCGCGGCGGGCGTAGCAAAAGGAGAGGGCGGGCATCCCCTGGAAGTTCTTGCCGCCGGTGCCGGCGACGATATCGACGTTCGCCGCCTCGAGGTCGAGGGGGTCGCCGGCCAGACCGGAAACCGAATCGACCAGAAAGTTGAGCCCGTACTTCTTCGCCACCGCGCCACACTCGGCCACCGGGTTCAACAGCCCGGTGGTGGTCTCGTGGTGGATGACGCAGAGCGCCCCGAAGTCGTCGCGGCCCTCGCAGCGCCCGGCCAGCAGTGCCGGATCCGTCGCCTCGGTCCACGGCTGCGTGACCGCCTCGACCGGGATACCGTGGGCCGTCGCGATCTTCACGATCCGGTCGCCGTAGACGCCGTTATCGGAGACGAGCAGGGTCTTGCCCGCGGGAACGCCCGCCAGGATCATCGACTCCATGGCCGACGTGCCGGACCCGGCGATAAGCACCGCTGTCCAGACCGCGGGGTCCAGGTCCATGACGCGGACCAGCCGCTCGCGCACCTCGTCCTGCAGGGTGAAGTACTCGGGCTCCCGGTGGCAGAAGAGCGGGCCCGCCGCGGCATCGATCACCGCCTTCGAAACGTTCGTCGGCCCCGGGTTCAGCAGGATGATCCGGTCGCTCATGGCCGGTCGCCCGTGGCCGCCACCCGCATCCGCGTGGCCAGATCCTCTGGCGTGACCTCGACCCGGCCGACCTCCCGCTGGTTGCCGGGGTCGACCTTCATCAGGAGCATCGCCGGGCCCGAGCCCCCGAGCAGCTCGTCCGTGGCCCTGGCGACCGCATCGATGTCGTCGGCGCGGAAGACCCGCTCGTAGCCGCAGACCTTCGCCACCTGCTCGAGCGGCACGTCGCCGGCGATGGTCCTCTGGCCGCCGGTGGAGGCGTGGCGGCCGTTGTCGAAGACGAAGTGGTAGAAGTTCTCTGGTCCGATGACGCCGATGTTGGCCAGGCCGCCCAGGTTCATCAGGACGTTGCCGTCACCGTCGAACACCACCACGCGCTTTTCGGGCTGCGTGACGGCGAGACCGAGGCCGATGGCGGAGGCCAGTCCCATGGAGCCGATCATGTAGAACCGCTCCGGGCGGTCGCCCGTGTTCCAGAGGTCGCGGCCGAGCATTCCGTTGCAGGCCACGGTGAGTGCGCCGTCGATCTTCGCAGCGACGATTTCGACTGCTTCCCAACGCTTCATGCGGTCAGTATCCCCGGTTTGACCACGAGAGCGACCGGCTCCCGGGTCTCTTTCATGGTGGCGGTGAGCTTCGCGAGCTGCTCCTTCATCTGCTCCGGATCGAGGACCTCGAACGGGACCCCGACGAGCTTGAGTTGATCGAGCATGATCTCGCCGGTGATGAGATGCTCCGGCGCGTCCTTGCCCTCAAAGCCCAGCCAGGAGACGACGAAGAGCATCGGCACCCTGTTCATGCGCATCAGCGAGAGGATGGCGTTGATCGAGACCGAGAAGCCGGAGTTCTGGCAGAGCACTACCGGCTGGCGGCCGCCCATCCACGCTCCGGTGGCGAAACCGCAGGCGGCGTCCTCGCGCACGGCGGAGATGTAGACGTCCTCCGGCTCGTTCTCGAGGATCTTCACGGCGCCCTTCAGGAGCGAGCACGGCACCGTGGTGAAGAAGTCGTACCCCTGCTCCTTCAATTCGGCAACGAAGGCGGCGGCGTGACTCATGGCTCGAGGACCCGGAGCGCGAGCTTCAGGTCTTCCTTGCTGTCGATCTCCAGCCAGCCCTTGTAGGTCTCCACCGTGGCGACGTCCTCGCCGCGGTCGATCAGTTCCTGCAGGAGGTGGGTCAGCCCGGCGGTCTTCGCGCTCGCGCCGCCGATGGTCTTCTCCCAGCCCGTGGCGGCCATCTCGTCGAGGATCGCCCGGACCTTCGCGGTGCCCGCGGCGGAGAGCTTCAGCATGCCGACGAATTCGGCGTGGGCCTCGTCGCGGGTGATGTCGCCGCTGACTCTCGTCGCCGTGCCCGGCGCGCGGGATGGGATGTAGCGGCGGCCCTCCGCGGGCGCATCCTTCTCCACCACGAGGTCCGGAGCGGAGATCTCGGGGCGCAGACCTTCGGGCTCGTCCCGGATGCTGCGATCCACGAGGAGCGAAATGTCGCGGTCGCTGCGCTGGAGGCGGTCGACGCAGGTGTGGTCGAAGACGATGTCGCCGTAGGTGATCAGCACGTTGCCGTCGAGTTCGGTCTTCGCGGCATGGAGGGAGCAGAGTTCGCCGGTCGTGGCGTAATCGTCGTTGTCGACGTAGCGCACGAAGTCGTGGGGGAACTTGTCCTTCAGGTACCCGCGGACCACGACCACGTCGTTGATGCCCTTCTGTCCGAGCGCCTCGATCTGGCGATCGAGGATGGTGCGGCCCTTGATCTCCATCAGGCACTTCGGCGTCTCCGCGACGAGATCGGCCAGCGAGGGGTGGGCGCCCGCGGCGAGGATCACGCCGCGCGTCGGGGCTTCGCCCTTCGGCATGAAGGCCGCCTCTTCCGCCTTCATCTCGGGCACACCGACCAGGCGGTAGACCTCGGTCAGCGGGACGATGTGGGCATCCGCGGCGTTGGCGCGCTCGGCCTTGCGGATCTTGCCGAGGGCCTCCTGCATCGCCGGGATCGAGGAGCGGAGTCCGTGGTTCGCGTAGATCACGATGCGGGAGCCGGCATCGAAGAGTTCCGTCGCCGTGACCATCGCGTAGGTCGTGGGGACGGTGACCAGCGGTACCGGGCTGTCCCAGCGCGAACAGAACTCGAGGATTTCGTCCGGCGTCTTGCTCTTGCTGTGGATCAGGATCATGTCCGCGCCGGCCTCGGCGTAGGCCATGCCGCGCTCGAGTGCCTCCGCCATGCCCCAACCGGCGATCAACGCCTCGGTGCGGGCGATGACGATGAAGTCCTCGTCTCGCCGGGCGTCCTTGCAGGCGCGGATCTTGCCGGCGTGCTCTTCGAGGGAGACGAGTTCGCGCTTCACCCCGGAGTAGAACGAGCAGCGCTTGGGGAAGATGTTGTCCTCTATGCAGACCGCGGCGATGCCGGCCGCCTCGTAGTCCTGCACCGTGCGGATCGCGTTCACCGCGTTCCCGTAGCCGGTGTCACAGTCGGCGACGACCGGGATGGTCGAGGCCCCCTGGATGAACCGGGCGGTGTCGAGGTTCTCGCTCATCGTCAGGATGTTCGCGTCCGGTACGCCGTGCGCCGCGGAGATCTCGAAACCGCTGGCCCAGATGCCGTCGAATCCTGCTTCCTCGACGATGCGCGCGGAAAGGCCGTCGTGGGCTCCGGCGATCAGACAGGGACGGTCCGCGGCGATCAGCTTGCGCAACGTGGACGTCCGGCGCTCATTCTTCACAGGTTCCACCAGGGGATGCCTCCAAATGCGTTTTGGCCCGCAGGGGGCGAAGCCCTTATCTTGCTCGAAATGGCGGTTCTGAAGAAACTTCGATTGGGGATTCCGGCTTCCCGTGGCGACGGATGGCATCCAACCGGAGCAGCATGCCCGGTTTGCCGGTGGACAAGCTCCGGCCCTCGACAGCGGTCGGATCTCCCACTTCTCCAACGGCGGCATGGAGGTGCGCGGTGCGATCCGCCGCTACTCGGAAATGATCTGTCGCATCGAGGCCGGGGGTTTTGTCGGCCACAGCCTGCGCAAGAGGGTGCAGGCCGGAAAGGTCCGGGAGGACGCGGACCTGGATGCCATCGAGCGGCGGTTGCTCTCGACGGTGCAGGTGGCAGCGACGCCTCTCTTGAAGAATCAGCCGGCACCGGAGCAGCGCGGATCTCGCCCCCGGGGCGACACTCGCGAGCCTGGAAACGTGCATTGCCGCAGTAGTGAGAGGGCAGATGTCGCCAATGTCGCCCCCGGGGTGACGCCTACTCCGTCCGCAGCACCTCCGCCGCGTACTCCTCGAACGGGTCGTAGCCGGTCTTTACGCCGAGGTGGTCCAGGTTCACTCGCGAGAGCTTCTTCGCCTGCTCGTCGTTGAGGATACCCCGCAGGGCGCGGTCGGTGTCCTGCTTGATGCGCAGGATCTCGACGATGTACGCCTCGTCGCGGCCCGGGATCTTCTCGGTGAAGAGGGTCATGAAGACCGCCTTCACCCTGCCCTCCGGGTCCTCGGGATCGGTGAATGCGGCCACCAGGTCATCGACTATCGCGGTACCGTCCAGGCGCCGGGTCGAGAGCAGGTTGAACGATTCGTGCTTGGCGGCGTCGAACGCCTGCTCGACCTTGACGGTCTGCTCATCGGTCAGGTCGAACGCGGTCCTGAACTCCTCGAGCGACGGCTTCCATTCGCCTCCGCCCTGCTTCGGCAATTCGGCCATCTTCTTTTCCACCGCCCTGCTGACGGCCTCGTCGATGGCGGCATTGCCCATCGCCATTCCTTCGGCCCCTCGCGGAGCGATGACCGGCGCCTCGCGCACCGCCTTCGCCACGTCGTCGATCTCGTCGGCGAGGACGTCGAGCTTCCGCTCCACTGCCTCCCGCGCCTTGATCTCGTCCTCCTGCCGCGCTTCGAACTCACGAAACTCGGAAACCAGCGCCAGCGGCGTCGCGCCGTTTTCCAGGGTGGGAACCGCGACCCGGTCCTCCACGTTCTCCAGGCGACCCTCCATCTGAATCAGGACCACCCCTTCGGCGATCGCGACCACGGTGACCAGGGCAAGCAGGACGGCGAGCGTCCTTCCGTTTTCATTTCTCATGACTGCCTCCTGCAAACCACTACCGGGGCAGGGTGACGGAGGTTTCCCAGTTCCTGCTGCGAACGATCCGCCGGGCCTCCGCGGTCAGGACGCGCATCCGCTCCTCCAGTGCCCGGCATTCGGCGTCGAGCGCCTCCCCGTCGAGGTCCGGTGGAAGGTGGAGTGGTGCTCCCTCGAGGATGATCGTCTTCGCAAACGGCTTCGGGATGGTGAAGCGATCCCAGGAGCGGAGCCGCCAGTGCGGCCAGGATGCGACCGCACACGCCACCAACGGCAGACCGGAGCGGCTCGCGGCGAAGATGACCCCCCGCTGCACCTGGTGGCGCGGCCCGCGGGGACCGTCCGGCGTGAAAGCGATGTTGTGGCCCTTCGCCGCCACCTTGAGCGTGCGCATCATGGCCGCCCGGCCCCCGCGCGTGCTCGATCCTCGTACCGGCACGAAACCGAGCCGTTTCACCACCCGGGCGATGAACTCCCCGTCCTGGTGCTTGCTGACGATGATCGCGATCTTCTTGAACCGCTCGCTGTACGCCGGGACGAGCATCCCCGCATGCCAGAACGCGAAGATCGAGAGTTGCCCCTTGCGCTTCTGCTGCTCCTCCACGCCCTCCGGCAGCATGCGGAACCGCCAGGTCGACCCGAGCAACCGGATCAGCGGCGGCCCGAGCGCCTCAACCAGGGAGTGCAGGGTTTCCTTTTTCACTTTCCGCCCGCCTGCGCGATCTCCCGGAGCAGTCCGTGCCGGAGCCCTCGACTGCTCACCGAGAAATGCTCCACTCCGAGTTCCTCGAGAATCTGGACGAGCAGGACGCCGCCGCTGGTGATGATCGAGACCCGGTTCGGCGGCAGTCCGGGCAGATCGATCAACTCGGCGACGGAAAGCCCCTGCAGCCGCTCCACCAGGTTCGCCAGTTCCTGCCTCGTAAACTCCTGTCCTTCGACCAATTCCGCATCGTACCGCGTCAGCTTCCGGCGGATGGCGGCGAAAGTCGTGATCGTGCCGCCGACCACCGTGACCCGCCGACCGTGCGCCGTGCGGGGGCCCAGGTCGGAAGGGATCACCTGGATCATTCGCACGAAGCAGGAGAGCAGGTCCTCGCTGGGAATCGCTTCTTTCAGTCGCGCCGCACCGATCGGCATCGACTCCACCCGCTCGAGCTTCCCTCCATCCGCAAGGACCAGCTCCGTGGAGGCCCCGCCGAGATCCAGGATGAGCAACGGATCGTCGTACGCCGGGCCGGAGACACCGGAGAAGGTGAGTTCCGCCTCCCGCCGCCCTTCGACGACCTCCACCGGAAACCCGAGCGCGCCTTCCGCCATGGAAAGAAACTCGTCCCGGTTCTCCGCCTCCCGCACCGCCGCCGTGGCCGCGGCCCGGGCGACGCTCACATTCAGGATTTCCGCCTTCCGCCGGCATCCGTCGAGGATCTCCACCGTCCGTCGCATCGCCTGCGGCGTCAGGCGGCCGGACTGGTCGAGCCCCTCGCCGAGCCGGCTGGTGTGCGAGGTATCGTAGATCACCCGGAAATCACCCTGCGGGAGAGGCTCGGCGACGCAGAGAAGCACCGAGTTGCTCCCGATGTCCAGGGCGGCGATGCGGCTCATGCGCTTCCGATGAGCATCAGGGAGGCGACGGTGAAGTAGATGAGGAGCCCGGTGAGGTCGTTCATCGTGGTGACCACCGGCCCCGACGCCACCGCGGGATCGATGCCGAGCCGGGTGCAGATGATGGGCAGGAATGTCCCCGCCGCGGTTGCGCTGGTGGTCCCGGCGGTCATCGAGAGCAACACCGTGAAGCCGAAGTCGAGCCGCCCGGTGAGGATCGCGGCCAGGGCTCCGGTTACCGCGCCGCAGATCACCCCCACCGCGAACCCGATCAGAAGCTGCTGGCGAAACGTGCGCATGGCCATGTCCATGACCATTTCACCGGTGGCGAAGCCGCGCACCAATACCGTGGAGGACTGGACACCGACATTCCCGCCCATGCCCACCATCACCGGCATGAAGAAGACCAGCTCCGGGACATACCCGAGGGTACTGTCGAAGGAGCGTACCAGGAACGCGGCGAGCAGCCCTCCACCCAGCGTGACGAGCAGCCACGGCAGGCGGAATCGGAGGTGGGTGAAGAGGTTGTCGCGCACGGTGACCACGCCGGACCCGGCAATGAGGGCGATGTCCTCTTCCGCTTCCTCCTCCAGCACGTCCATCGCGTCGTCGATGGTGATGACGCCGACGAGCTCTCCGTCTTTCTCGACGACCGGGAGGCTGGTGAATTCGTAGCGGTCGAGCAGTCGGCAGGCGTCCTCCTGGTCCTCGTCCACGTGCGCCGCCATCACATTGCGCGTCATGACGTCCCCGACGCGGGCTGAGGGCTCCGCCTCCAGGATGTCGCGGACGGAGAGGACGCCGACCAGTTCGCCGCGCTTGCCGGCCACGTAGACATTCGAGATGTCCTCGACATCCAGCGACGCCCTCAGCGTTTCGAGGGCCTGGGCGATCGTCACGTCCGGGGAGACCGTGACGAACTCCGACGTCATGATGCCGCCGGCGGTCTCGGGGTCGTAGGTGGCCAGGGTCCGGATCGCCTCGGCCTGCTCCGGCTCGACGTGGGCCAGTGCCTCCTCACCCTCGTGATCCGGCAGCAGCCCCACCAGGTCCGCGCCCTCGTCCGGGTCGATCTCGTTCAGGATCCCGGTGATCTCGGAGTGGGTGAGGAGGTTGCGGAGCAGGTCCTTCTGGATGGCCTCGTCCGCTTCTCCGAGGACATCGGCGGCCACCTCGGGCTGCAGGCACCGCAGCACGGTGAGCTGCTGGTCGGGCTCGAGGTCCTCGAGGATCTCCGCGAGGTCGGCCGGGTAGGAGACCTCGAGAATGACCTTCAGGTCCTTGATTCCCGGTGGGGAGCGCAGCAGCGCCTCGAGGATGTCGCCCTTCAGGAGGTATTTGTCGAGCATGCCCGCACACCCCAGCGATCCGGTATCGGTTCCGGGGATGGTATCCGGGGACGGTTGATTTCGCACCGGAAGATTACCGAGGAGAACCCTGTCGGACTCAGGCGGTATAATTGGGGTGTGAAAAGCACGGATGGTATGAGGAACGGCAATCAGCCTGATTTCCTGCCCCCCTTTCGAGGTTTCCCTTCGTCCTCTGGAGACTCGTGATTTGGCCCTCGAGGTGAGAGATCGTGAAAAGCTGAGGAAGATCCTCGACCTCTCGGATCGCCTCGGTGAACTGAGGCAGAGAGTCCGGGAAGACGGCTCTTCGGTCAAGCCGGCCGACCTCGGTGAAGAGGTTCGCGATATCGCCGGCAGCGTCGTGACGATCGGCCTGCCCGGCGCGCTCGGGATTCTGGCTTCCGGGCACAAGCTGTCGCCCCAGGAGACCCTGATCCTGCTTCTTCTCCTGAATCGGCGCATCGAAGCGGGGGAGAGCACCCTCACCGGGCGTGAAGTGTTGGCCACGCTCTTCCCGTCCTCGTACGGCATCCTCTCCGGCGCCGCGTTGTTCCGGCCGGAAGCGCCGCTGCAGAGCTCCGGAGCGATCGTGATCTGCCCGGCCGGGGCCACCGATCTCCTCGAGGCCTCCTACGCCGTTTCCGACGAACTTTTCCGTTCGGTGGAACGCGACGCGCGCCCCACCTCGGACTTGAGCGACGACGCATGCCCCTACGGAAATCACCAGGAGCATCTCGCTGACATGGCCCGCCTGACCGGACTCCTGCTCCAGCGGGCCGGCTCCGTGTTCGATCTGGACCCCTACCCGATCCGGCTGTTCGAATCGACGGTCTCGCCCGCGCTGGTCGACCGCCAGGCCGAGGCGCTTCGGAATCGCATCGCCGAGCGCCTCTCGGCCACTCCGGAGGCGGACGGCTTTCCCATCGCCGATCTTCGCCGCCGGCTCCGGCTCACCGAGGACGAGGAATTGATTCTCGTGGCGCTGCTCGCCCAGGAGTGCTTCGCCGGATCGGGCGGCCTCGATGCCGTGGACTGCGTGAAGATGGTCTCTCGCACACCTGAGGAGGTTCTGCGCAAGCGCTCGCTGCTTTCGCCGGAGGCCACTCTCCGCCGCGAGAAGCTGGTGGAGCCTCGCATCGAGAACTGGAGCGAGGAGGATGGGCCGGATCTCGCGAGTGGGCTGACCATCGCGCCGTGGGTGGTGTCCCACCTGCTGGCGGAAGGCGAAGGGTCGGACCGGACTCCGATCGATCCGGACACCCGGCTCGAGTTCCACGAGTACCTGAGGGATCTCGACGACTCCGACCGCTTCTACAGCGATCTGGAGTAGGCGGCCCCACCGCCTCGGAGGGTCGACCGCCGTGTCGACCAGTCACACCGCCCCGTCGTCCCCGGCAGTTCCGCCTGTGCCGGCAGGCCGCCCGTCGTCCGGAAAGGCGCCCGGACGCGCCTCAGACCGGCCGCTTCCCCCCGCTGCTGTCATGGTCCTCGGGAAGGGCTTTCCGCTCAGGCGGCGAGTTGTCGTTTGCCACCCAGGCGTCCAGTTCCTTCACGAGTTCCCGAGCCGCCGTCTTCCGGCGCCTGTCCCTGATTTTCCCCTGCTGCACCAGGTAGAGCGGCGTGAGCAGGCGCTTCAGGGGCACTCCGCCGTAGGCTTCCATGTAGCCCGCGACCTTGCGCAACCGGTCGTGGTCGCGGTATCGCCGGAGGAAGACTTCGAGGAAATAGATGTAGGCCACCGGTCGGCACTTGTAGAGCGACAGGAACAGGCTGGACAGTTCCCGGAGGGCCAGCCGTTCGGTGAGTCTCCGGTCGGTGTAGACGATCTCGAGGTCGAGGTTCACGATGCGGTCGCCGGAGAGAAAGAAGTGCTCCAGTGTGGGCCGCTCGAAGAGCAGGCGGGGCTCTTTGAGTTCCATGGCGCGGCCATGCCGGAGGGCCAGGCCGTCGGCCAGCCGCTCGACCACGGCGAGGATCTCCTCGTCGGATCGATCCTGCCGCATGAAGGCTTCGCTGAGCGATTCTCCTTCGACGAACTCCATGATCAGGTCGAGTTCGTCATCGAACCCATCAACCGGAAACGGCGGAGGACCGGGCACGTCGAAGCCCTCGCGCCGCCAGAGCTCGAGCGTCTCCTCCTCGATCTGCTTGCGGTCTTTCGGGAGGATCGAGCTCTTGCCCACCAGGAACAGGCTTCCGAACTGCCGGACCTGGGTGCGCAACCGGCTCTGTTTCAGGCCGAAGCGTTTCAGAACGAAGTCGCCGTGGCTGTTTCTGAGCCGCAGGACGACCTGCTGCCCGCCGCCGCCCCGCTCGCTCTCCGCCAGGACCTCGACCAGTTCGTTGCCGGGAGGGATCCGGTGCTCTTCGACGGCGGTCGAACTCACTGCGAGTCGAGCTCCCCGAGCAGGCGCCTTGCGGCATTGTACTTCGAGAAGGGCTTCCGTCCGCCCTTCCGGTACTTCCGGTCGATGGTCCGGGCGAGCCGGAGGATCGGGTTCGGGTTCCTGAAGGCGAAGGCGTGGGTGTACTCGAGCAGGCTTCGGTCCGGGTAGTGCCGCGCGGTCGATTTCAGGAAGACCGGCCACTCTTCCCAGCCGACCGTCTTCCCGAGCGACTTCAAGAACGCGAGGATCTCCCGTGCCACGAACTCCTTCACCCGCCGCTTGCTGCGGAAGACCATCTCGAAGTCGAAGAAGAGGAACTCGCCGTCCTCCATGATCATGACGTGTTTCAGGTCGCCGTTCTCGTGGATCAGCCGGGGCTCGCGGCGTTCGATGGCGAGGGCGTGGCGGCGGTGCCACACCGGGAGGAAGCGCTCCCACATGGCCAGGCGCTCCGGAAGGGGGACGCTCTTGTCGGCGAAGTAATCCACGAACTTCGGGCGATCGACGAACTCGAAGAGCATGTATCCGCCCTCCGGCAGGTTCTCGACGACCACGTCCTCATAGAGCCCGAAGACGCGGAAACCGGCCTCACGCCAGATCCGGAGCACTTCACGCTCGGTCTTCAGGCGGCCCTTCGGCATGAACGAGGTCTGGTTGCAGACGAGGATGTTCCCGACCGACTTGCTGACGTACTGCCACCAGGAGCGGTCGCCGTAGTAGACCTTCAGGCAGGCCAGGCAGTCCCGGAACGGAACCTTGTAGAGGTAGTTCCCGTTCTTGAGCAGCAGGAGCGAGTCCAGGTCGTCGAACTTGAGAACTTCAGCCATCAGAAGAACTCCTCGTGCAGTGCTTGAACCGCCTTCTCCACGTCTTCGTCGGCCACCAGAAACGACACGTTGATGCGGGATGCGCCCATGGAGATCATCCGGGCGGTCACCCCCGCGTTCCGGCTCGTTGCGAAAATACGGGCGACGACGTCTCCGGTGGTTCGGATCCCGTCGCCGACCAGGCAGATGATGGCCTTGTCCCTCTCCACCGTTACGTCGGCGAATTCGGACAGTTCCCTGAGGACCGGGTCGAGGCGCTGGTCGGAATCGGTCGTGATGGAGACCGATACCTCCGACGTGGAGATCATGTCCACGACGACCTCGTGCCGGCCGAAGACTTCGAACAGGTTGGCCATGAATCCGTGTTGCAGGAGCATCCGGGTCGAGACCACGTTGATCAGCGTCTGCTGCCGGCGGTATGCGATGGAGGAGATCGGCGGCGCCCCGGGAGTCGGGTCGTCGAGGATCACCGTGCCGGGATGCTTCGGAGAGTTGGTGTTCAACACGCGGACCGGGATCCGGTTCAGGACGGCGGGAACCATGGTCGCCGGATGGATGACCCGGGCGCCGTAGTAGGCGAGTTCGCTCATTTCGTTGAACGAGAGCCGTGGCAGGCTCCGGGCGTTCGGCACGATGCGCGGGTCGGCGCTCATCACGCCGTCGACGTCGGTCCAGATCTGGATTTCGCGGGCTCCGACGGCCGCGCCCACCAGGGAGGCGGTGAAGTCGGAGCCGGAGCGCCCGAGGGTGGTGATGTTTCCGTCGCGATCCTTGGCGATGAACCCGGTGACCACGGGAAGCTCCTTCACCTGCTTCAGGGATCGCCGGATCCGGGAGTAGCATTCGTCCTGTGGCCGGGCGGAGCCGAAGGCGGAGTCGGTGACGAGGCCGAGGTCCCAGGCGGCGATGGCCCGCGCGGGGATGCCGAAAGATCGGAAGGCCGCGGCGACGATGCGCGAGGAGAGCCGTTCGCCGAAGGAGAGGATGTAGTCCCGGGTGCGGTTCGTCAGCTCGCAGACCAGGTGGATGCCGGTGAGGATGGACGCCAGCTCCTCGAAGAGATCGTCCACCAGGTCTTCCGGGAGGTCGAGGTCGCGGAGGATGCCGACGTGGATGTCCCGGACATCGGCGATCCCGATCTTCTCCGAAAGCGCCCGATTGGCGAGACTTTCGAGCAGGTCGGTGACGCCGGCGTGTGCGGAAACCACGAGCACCGGGCGATCGTCCTCCGTGTTGCGGACGATCTTCGCGATAGTGCGGATGTGCGGGGCGTCGGCGAGCGAGGTCCCGCCGAACTTCAGCACGATCATGGTTTCTGCTCCCGCGGGCCTGCCCCGGACGTCGGATGAACGGGGCAAGAGCTGCTCGTGGGTGGTATAAAACGGGTCGATCACGCGCCAAATCGCGTCGAACGGCGGAGTGTAAGCCCGGCCGTTGCCGCCGACCTAGTGAATTGCCCGACGGTGGCCGGTGTGGGCTGGAGGCGGCGGATCGTGGGCCTTGCAGACCAGGAGCGATTGATGCCGGAAGACCTGATCTACGACTGGAACCAGTTCAACATGCAGGATACTCCGGCGCATCGCCCGGAGTTCGACGACGAAACCCTGCGGGACGGCCTCCAATCGCCATCGGTCAGAAATCCGAGCCTCGAGCAGAAGGTCCGGGCGATTCAACTCATGATCGATCTCGGTATCGACTCCGTGAACCTCGGTCTTCCCGGGGCGGGACCCGTGGCCTACGAGCACGTGTTGCACCTGGCGCGGGAGATCGTTGCCGGCGGCGGGAAGATCACCGCGAACTGCGCCGCCCGCACGGTCAAGGCCGACATCGAGCCCATCGCCGAGATCCAGGACAAGAGCGGTCTGCCGATCGAGTCCGCGGTGTTCCTTGGTTCGAGCCAGATCCGGCAGGTGGTGGAGAACTGGGACCTCGAGTTCCTGCTGAAGACCACCGAGACCGCGGTCAGGTACGCGAGGGAGCTCGGGCTTTCGGTGATGTACGTTACCGAGGACACGACGCGGACCCATCCGGATGTGGTGACGGCTCTCTACAAGTGTGCGATCGAGAACGGGGCCAGCCGCCTGGTCGTCGCCGACACGGTGGGCCACGCCACGCCGAACGGGGCCCAGGCCATCATCCGCCACGTGAAGAAGGTGGTGGAGGAGAGCGGGGAAGACGTCCTGATCGACTGGCACGGCCACCGCGACCGCGGCCTGGACGTGATGAACTCCATCGCCGCCTATCTCGCGGGCGCCCATCGGCTCCATGCCACGGCGATCGGCATCGGGGAGAGGTGCGGCAACTGTCCGATGGATACCCTGCTCGTGAACCTGAAGCTGCTCGGCTACATCGACAACGATCTGACCAGCCTGAGCGAGTACACCCGTTTCATCTCCGACGCGGTGGACGTCCCCATCCCCTCGAACTATCCCGTGGTCGGCGCCGACGCCTTCGAGACCGCTACCGGTGTTCACGCCGCGGCGGTGGTGAAGGCGATCCGCACCGGCGACACCTGGCTGGCCAACCGGGTCTACTCCTCGGTCCCCGCGGACGAGGTGGGCCTGCGCCAGGTGATCCGCATCGGCCCGATGAGCGGCCGCTCAAACGTCCTCTACTGGCTCGACAGCCACAATGTGGAGGTCACCGACGAGGTGGTGGACAAGATCTTCCGCGCAGCCAAACAGTCCGACCACGTTCTGACGGACGAGGAAGTCCTGGAGATCGTGCGGCAGTAAGGGCTCGCGCTGGACCCACCCGGCCCCTCAGACGGCTTTCGCGGCGGTGTCTCCGTGCTCGCGTTTCCAGGTGTCCGAGCGCGTGCAGTTCGGGCACTTGTGGAATCGCTCCTCCTGTCGGCTCCGGCAGATGTCCACGGAGATCAGGTGCGTGATCAGTCCTGCAACGTTCTCGGGACGCTGCGGGCAGAGGATGTAGTAGTCGTCTTCAGCCAAGAGGTCTCTCCCTGCAGAGTGAATCCTAGCCTGATGTACCGGTGAGGACGAGTGGATTTTCTCCGGGCAGGGTCTTGCGAGGCAAAGCGGGACGTCTCTACTCGATGTACTTCAGGAAGTCCGACAGGAGTCGCTGCCACTTACCCTGGACTTCGTAATACGTGAAATAGTAACGCTCTACGCGCTCGTCTCCGATCTCTTCGAAGAGCAGATCCGCATCACCGATCATCTTCTGCAGCATGTCCCGGGCTTCGTGAAAACAGCGCTGGGCATTCTCGCGGTCGCCCGCGTCGTGTGACCGGAACCCCTCGTTCTTCAGTTCCATGGCGGTGGAGTAGTTGCTGTCCAGGCGGTCCACGAGATCCTTGATGCGGGTCTTCTCCGCAGTGGTCAGGGGCTTTGGCGGGGCGTCCTTCGGCGCATACGACGGCGGCTGCTGTTTCGGTGCATCGTTCCGGGCGACCGGCGGCACCTGGTAGCCGGGTTCGTCGTTTCCGCTGGTGATGAGGAGGATCAGGATGACCACCACGGCGACGCCGGCCAGGGCGATGACGGCGATGATGGGGCCGTTGTTCGATCCGCCCCCGGCGCCTCCGCGTCCTCCGTATCCGGCCTGCCCGCCACGCGCACCCCGCAGCGCAGGCTGTCGCGCCTGCCGCTGGCTGTAGCCGCCCTGCCCGCGGTTTCGGCTGCGAGCGTTGCTCCGTCGTCCTCTGGGTTGGGTCATGTGCGCCTCACAAGCGGAAAAACCCCATCATAGTGCGGTCGCACCCGCGATCGCAGGGGTTTTGGATCAGGCGCCTCGTGCGCCTCGGAGGGTCGGGCGCCGTCCCGACCACACCCAACGCAGCCCCGACAGGGGAAGCCCCGCCTGTGCCGGCCCCCCGCTCGCGGTCCGGAGACCGAAAACGCCTCGGAGTGCGATTGCCGTTCCGACCTTCGCGGCGCCGCGGGACCGGCGCCCTCCATGGTGGTGTCGTATCCCGGTGGAGGGACGACCTCCGGGCGTCCGCGTCCTATCCTCAAGCGTCATTCCGCTTCATGCGCGCCAGATACCCCCCGTCCGAGAAGCCGGCGGCCGGGAAGGTGATCCGATCCTCATCGAAGCTGAAGTCGGCCCGGTCCTCGAGGAACCGGTCGATGTTCTCGCGATTCTCCTCGGGCAGGAGTGCGCACGTGGAGTAAACGAGTATGCCCCCCCGCTTCACCCGATCCGCCGCCCGGGCGAGGATCGCGGATTGCACGGCGCGAATCGACTCTACCGACTCGGCATTGACCCGATGACGCGCCTCGACCCTTCGAGAGAGCACCGCGGTGTTCGAGCAGGGTACGTCGATCAGGACCCGATCGAAGGGTCCACCGAGGTCGAGGTCCTCACTCCGTGCATCACCATGGAGCAGTGTCACGTTCTCGATGCCGAGCCGAGCCGTAGTCTCCCGGACCTTTCTCAGCCGCTTTTCATCCCGATCCACCGCGGTGATGCTCGCGGTCGGCCCGGTCAGCGCGGCCAGATGGACCGTCTTTCCGCCGGGAGCCGCACAGAGGTCGAGGATGCGCTCGCCCGGCTGCGGATCGAGGAACGGTGCGGCCTTCATCGCGGCTCGATCCTGCACCGTGAACCAGCCCTGGTGGTAGCCCGGCAACTCGTGGACCTGCCCGATCGGCTGCAACATGCGGATGGCTTCCGGAGCCTCCTCGTCCACGTCGTGCCGAATCTGCCGTTTGGTGAGTTCGCGGCTCAGGGCAGAGAGTCTGCCCGGCGCCGGACGCAGCCACAGGGAGGGAGGCTCGTTGCCCGCCCAGAGGAGATCCACCGTCTTGTCCTCCCCGTGCTCCTGAAGCCAGCGCTCGACCAGGAACCGCGGATGGGAGTGTCGCTCCGAAAGAGAACCGGCGAGGTCTTCCTCCGCATCGGGGAACAGGATGTCGGTGAAGCGGCAGTACCGCCGCCCTCGAATCGGCACCGTTCGCCTCGTGTCCTCCGCGGTGAGCAAGCCGCCCACCTTGATCTCGATGGAGCGGGAGATACTCCGCAGGCAGCCGTTGGCGAACCGCACCGTCCACCCCGGAGCCTCCATTTTCGTCGTCTCCACGGCCTCGTAGACCGCCGCTCGATGGGGGACCCGGTCGAGATAGACCATCTCGTAGATCCCGAGCCGGATGGCCTCGATCGCGTAGGGGTGGATCCTGTTGAGCTTCACCTTCGAAAACGCCATGAGGATCCGGTCGAGGGTGTCCCGATGGCGGGTCACGCCGAGCACGTCTTCCCACAGCAGGGCCCGGTCCTGGACCGTCAGTCTCCTGCCGCCGAGGAGGTGATTGATCGCGTCCTGTGCCAGGCAGCGCGTCTTCTTCATCCGGTACAGGGCGTCGACGGCGGTGCGGCGAACCATCCAGAAAGACCTCCGGCGGGACGAGGGCGGGTATTATACGTCCCTGCTGCTGAAGTTCGGATTCTTCGCAGCACTCGCAGAATCTGCGTAGCCTTCTCGGACTGCCGGCACGGTCGACCTGGGGGTCGACCCTCCATCGCGGCAGGGCCGCTTTGTGAAACCTTTTCGTAAGTTCACGCGGAAAACCGTCTAACCCGGTTGGAAAGAGACTCGGAGCGAGAATGGATCTCAGAGATCCGGAAACCATACGAGAGATCTACGAGCGGCACTCCCGCGGGATCTTCAACTACGCCTGTCGGCTGGTGGGTGACTACCAGTGGGCGGAGGAGATTCTGCAGGAGACGTTTCTGCGTGCGTTCTCCCGTGCCGAGACTTTCCGAAAGGGTGCGCGGGTCAGTACGTGGCTCTACCGCATCGCCATGAACCTCTGCTACGACCATCTGCGCTCGCCGAAGAACCGGCCGAAGGTCTCGCTTTCCCAGCGATGGTCCTCGTCGGATGGGGAGGAGTCGACCGGCCTCGGTGACCGGCTCGAGTCTCCCGAAGGCACGCCGCGGGAGGCTGCGGAGGAGTCCGAGGTCGCCACCCTGATCCGGCAGGCGATCGATACGCTGCCGGAGAAGGAGAAGAACGTCGTCCTGCTGCGGCACTACCAGGGGCTCAAGTTCCGGGAGATCGCGGAAGTGACCGGCCTGACGCCGCGGACGGTGCAGAACTGTCTCCGTCGGGGCCGGGACAAGCTGTCACAACGGCTGACCCGTCTGGGACTCAATCCAGAAAAGGTGGCATGAAATGTGGTGCAGAACGATTCGCAAGCGGATCTACGACTACGTGGACGGCCTGGTGGACGGTCGGATGGCCGGGAAGATGAAGGCTCACGTGGATCGTTGCGTGAGGTGCCAGGCGGCCGAGGAAGAGGCCCGCTACCTGACCAGTTCCCTTGCCGCGTGGGAAGACCTCCCTGTTCCGGAAGACGGCCTGCACCGTCTGGAAACCCGGCTCGCATTCGTTCCGCAGATTTCCCTCGCTCCTCGTCCGAAGGGCAGGCTTTACACCCTGGTGCTGCCGTACTTCGCCGGCGCCGCCTCCGCCGCCGCGATCATGCTGGCTCTGCTCCCGCTCCTTCGCCCGGCGGCAAGCGAGTCGACCCATCCGACCGTCTCCCCGGTGGCGCTGGAGGAGCATGCCGCTCCCGAACTCGAGGACGGCGAGAAGATCCTCACCTACCGCGATATGCAGGCGGTCGTCGACGAGGACGGCAACCTGATCGAACTTCCCCTGGAATGGAGGCGGATTCTCGAGCGCCGGGCCATCGAGCGGATGCGTCAGCCGAATCCGGGCGGGACCGGCGGTGCGGTTCCGGTGGAGTACCGCGAGAGGTAGATCGATGATGCGCCTCCGCTCCCTTCTTCTCGGCTCGCTCCTCCTTCTCGCTCCCGGCCTCCCGGTCTTTGCCCAGGACAGTCTCCTCGGCCGGCTCCAGGACGAGATCCGCGGCCTCGCCGGGCAGGCCGGCCCCGCCGTCGTCAAGGTGACCGCGGAGCGCGAGCTTCGCCTGCCTCGTCACCTGATGGAGCAGATGCGTGACTCGATCTCCGCCGGTCATCTCCGGAAGAGCGTCATCGTCGGCACCGGGTTCCTCATCTCCGAGACCGGTCTGGTCCTGACCACCCACCGTATCGCCGAGGGGACCGATGTCGTGAGAATCACGCTTTCGGACGGTTCAGAGCGGGCCGGCACCGTGGTGGGATCGGACTCCTTCTTCAAGCTCGCCGTGATCCGGATCCAGCCCGTGGAAGGAGTGACGCCGCTGGCCCTCGCCGCCGACTCCGGATTGCCGACCGGTTCGCTCGGCGTGTTCGTCGGCAACTCGTTTGGCATCTCCACCAGCATGACCCTCGGCATCGTCACCGGAACCGGCAAGCGCGCGAGCCCGAGGGATCCGTATGACAACTACACGGTGATGAATACGCCGATCCTGCCCGGCGACGCCGGCGGTCCGGTGCTGGGACCCGATGGTCTCGTGGTGGGCATGGCCGTGGCGAACTACTCCGGCGGGGCCATGCAACTGGTGACCACCGGCGCCGGAAAAAACGTCAGCATTCGCGGCCTGGCCTCGCCCTCCGCCGGGATGGGGCTGGTGGTGCCGGCTGAGGATCTCGCCTTCGCGATGAAGGAAATCGTCGAGTTTGGTCGGGTTCGAGAGGGCCTGCTCGGTGTCTCGGTGCGAATCGGGACGCTCGAGGTGAGCCGGGTCCGCCCGTTGACGCCCGCTGCCGCCGCCGGCATCACGGCCGGGGATATCGTGGTCTCCCTCGATGACCGCCCCCTCCGGGACGATGCCGATCTTGGTTTCCGTCTGCGCCGCTTGCCGGTGGGTACCACGTTCAGGTTGGAGGTGCGGCGTGAGGGCGAACAACTGAAGCTGACCTGTGGCCTCGAAGACGTGGCGGAGCGCGTGGGGCGAATTCTGGATGGTATGCAGATCAGGACCACGCCGGCCGGCCTGACGGTAACGACGGTCGGCGAAAAGCACGAAGAGGCCGGGGTGCGGGCCGGGGACGTGATCATCATGGTCGGCGACCACCCGGTCCTCACTCTGAAGCAGATGGTCAGCGCTCTCGCCGCGACCGGTGATCGGCCGATCAAGCTGATCCTCGATCGCGAGGGCGAGCGGGTCGTTGTCGAGTTGACCCGGTAGGCGGCCCTGCCGCCTCGGAGGGTCGACCTCCGTGTCAACCAACCACAACGCAGCTTCGTCCACGGTAGTCCCGCCTGTGCCCGTCAACCTCCCGGACTCCACGGCACCAGGCAGTTCCAACTGCAAACGGACAACACGTAAGGGGCAGCGCAAGAATCACTTCGCAGGACGGAGAGCGCTGATGCGCCCGCCCGGCAAGGCGCGAGGAGGGCGCAACCTTACTGGTTTCAACAGACGAGCAACGCGGCTTAAGGGGATGCAGCTGCCCTCGAATCCCGTAGCTATTCTTGCGCGGCTCCTGAGGGGCAGCGGACCGTCGGATGTGTTTCGAAATGTCGCGCGGCCTGACTTAACCTCCCTGTGCCGCACCAATTCACCTGGTGTTTCCCGGAGGGTATTCATGCGCCTCTTGCCGCCCGTCCTCGCTCTGCTCCTCCTTCTGACTCTGACCGCCTCCGCCGCGGACGACGATCCTCTCGCGGCGGCGAAGCGGTACCACTCTCGGCGCGATCACGATCGGGCCGAAGAAATGCTGCTGCTCCGCATTTCCGAGGCGCCGAAAGACATCGAGGCGATGAAGCTGCTGATCGAGGTCTACCTCGTCTCGGAGCGGATCCGCGATGCGGGGCTGGTGCTCGAGAAGGCGCGGGTGCTCGCGCCCGAGGATCCGATGGTCACCGCGACCGGCTGGGAGATCGATCTCTATCGCGGTGGCTGGACGAAGGACGCCCTGGCCGAAGTGCGCAGGAAGGTGGACGCCTTCCTCGCGGCGGCGCAGGAGGATGGGGCGGCCTGGCGGCTTACCGCGGCCTACGCCGGCTACAACCTCCTGAACGACCGGGCGAAGAAGGCCGGGATCCGGGAGATGATACTGGCGCGGTTTCCGGACGATCCGCCGGAGGCCGTCGAGGGGGATCTCTTCGAGGCGATCATCGTCGAACGCGATGTCGAGAAGCGCGTGGCCCTGATCCACCAGTTCACCCGGCTGTTCCCCTCATCCACGCAGGTGAACTACGTCCGCGAGATCCTCGCCTACACGCTTTCGGGGGATCCGCAGCGGCTCAAGGCGGAACTCAACGCGATCCTCGAGACCGATCCCGACAACCGCCGCGTGCACGCCGCGATGGGGCGGTGGCTGCTGTCGTTCCCATCTCCCGAGCCGGCCCGCGCGACGGTGCACCTCGAATACGCCCTGAAACTCCTCGATACACCACGCGCGATCGATCGCCCCGACCTCACTTCCGACGAGGACTGGGCGCGGATGCTCAAGGAGACGCGCGGTCGCTATCACGGTTATCTCGCCAGGGCCGCGCTGCTCTTCGGTGATCCGAAAGGGGCGATCAACCACTCTGCGCAGGCGATCGGATTCGGTGCGCGAAGTGTCGATCTGCACCTCACCCGGGGAAAAGCGGCGGAGGCGATCGGCGACATGAAGCTCGCGGTGGCCGGCTACTCTCAGGCCGTCGCGGCAGGCTCCTGTCCGGAAGCGGAAGGCAAGCTCCGGGACCTGTTCGGCTCGCCGATTCGGCCGAAGCTCACCGAGCGGCTGGGCGAGACTCCCCTCTTCGTCGATGCCACCGGCGCTGCCGGACTCGGCGGCGTCCGGGGCGGGCGCGTGGCATTGGCCGATGCGAACGGCGATGGCCGGCCGGACCTGCTCGTGGGCGGTTCGAGGCTCTTCCTGGCCACCGATGATGGGCGCTTCACGAAGTCGGACGGGGTCCCGGCGATCTCCGGCGCGCGCGGTGGGCTCTTCGCCGACCTCGACAACGACGGCGACCTCGACCTGCTCGTCTTCCGCACCGGTCACCCGATGATCCTGGCGAATGACGGCCGAGGGAGCTTTGCCGACCGGACACCCGAACGCTTGAAGAACACCGGGGAACTCTTCACCGAGGCCGCCGCGCTGCTGGACTTCGACCAGGATGGCCTGCTCGACATCTACCTCGCGAACTACGAACGCCGCCCCACCCCGCCCTGGGCCCGGGGCACGAAGGATCTGCTCTTCCGGAACCTCGGTGGCTTTGAATTCGCGGACGCATCGGACGAGTTCGAGGGACTCAGCCCGGAGCCCATGTGCGGTCGCGGGGTCGCCACCGCCGACTTCGACAACGACGGCGACACCGATCTTTTCGTGGCGAACTACCGGCTCGACCCGGATCTCCTGCTGGTCAACGGGAAGGGCGGGCTGGTGAATGAGGCTCGCTCGCGCGGCGTCGAAGGTGAGTGTGACGAAGGATACTTCGGCCACGGCATCGGCCCGGCCTTCGGCGATCTGAACGGCGATGGCCATCTCGACCTGGTCGTCGGCAACCTGGCCCATCCCCGCTACATCGGCTTCTCCGACGTGACCCGTGTCTTCCTCTCTTCCGGCCCGCCGGACTTCACGTTTCGGGATGTATTCCGGGAGAGCGGTATCCGCTACGAAGAGACCCACAGCAACGCGTCCCTCGGTGACGTGGACCTGGACGGCGACCTCGATCTCTACCTCACCTCCATCTATCGCGGGCGGAAGAGCTTTCTCTACCTGAACGACGGCCATGCGAAGTTCAGCAACGCCACCTGGATGGCCGGGGTGCGCACCGACAACGGCTGGGGCTCGGCGTTCGGCGATCTGGATCAGGACGGTGACCTCGACCTCGTGGTCGGTTCCGGCTCCGGAATCCGCGTTTATCGAAACGCCGGACCCACCGGAGGTTTCGTCGGTCTGACCTTGAAGGGGGGCCGGGGGCAGAACGGCTCCGCCATCGGCGCTCGCGTCACGCTCTCCGGCGCCGGCCCGGACCAGGTCCGCGAGATCGGCGGCGGCACCGGCACCGGCTGCCAGGACTCTCCTTCGCTGCGATTCGGCATCGGCGCGGCAAAGGGCCCGTTCACCCTCTCCATCCGCTGGCCGGACGGCCGCACCCAGAGGATCCTGGGCATCCGTCCGGGCAGGCTCTACCGTCTCACCGCCGGCGAGAACCCGATTGAGGAGAACTGAACAAGATGTCCAGCCCGCCCTTCTCACCAGTGCGCGCGCCGCGTTTCTTCAACCTCGGCCTGCACAAGAGGCTGTGTTGCGCTTTGGCGGTTTGCGATCATGGCGGAGTGTATCTGAGGAGGCAGGCGCGGATGCTGCGCTTGGAAGACCGACGACGCGACCGCCCCTCAGATCGTGTGCAATGGTGAGAAATGCGGGCTAAGCCTTTCGATGAACTGGTTGAGATCATGGACCGTCTGCGCGAGCCCGGCGGCTGTCCCTGGGATCAGAAACAGGACCTCGAGACCTTCACCCCCAACATCCAGGAAGAGCTGGACGAATTGATCGAGGCCATCGGCGAGGGCGACCCCGAGCACATCTGCGAGGAACTCGGCGATGTCATCTTCAACCTGGTCTTCGTCGCCCGCCTGGCGAAGGAGAAGGGCTGGTTCACGATGGATGATGCGCTCTCGGGCATCCGCGACAAGATCATCCGCCGCCACCCCCACGTCTTTGCCGACGGCCACTGCGACACTCCGGAAGAGGTCCTGGCGCAGTGGAATCGGATCAAGGAAGACGAGCGCAACGGCACCGCCTGATCGGCTTCCGATTCCGGGGACAGCCACTGGAGGGCGCGCCACGATGGGCGTGAATGCGGTCGCCGTTGGCAGTGCGCGGACGCCCGGAGGTCGTCCCTCCATTTGCGTGCGAACCCACCATGGAGGGCGCCGGCCCCTCGGTGCCGCGAAGGTCAGGTGGGCGCACCCCCTTGGAGATGCGCAGTCGCACGACGGTCGACCCTCCAGGATCGTCCGTGACATCTCCCTGTTCCTGACGTTCTAAGGGGCGGACCGGCTGATCGGCCCTGGACGGAGGCAGATATGAGGATCTTGCGGACATTGGTTTCCCTGGCACTGGTGATCGTTCTCTCCCCGGGAGTGCTCGCCGCCGACGAGGAGCCGCTCGAAGTTCGGGATTACCAGATCGACGGTTTGATCGCGGTCGCCCGGGAGGCGGAACTCGAGCGGCTCGGCATCGGCTGGGAGCCCAATTTCGCGGACGACGAGGAGGAGGCCGGGGACGTATCGATCCTCGGATTCGACGGGGCCGAAGAACTCGTGGAGCTGATTCGGTCCCTGGCCGCTCCGACCTCCTGGGAAGAGGAGGGGACCATGCTGCGGACGGCCGGAGGACGCCTCACCGTGCATGCGCGGGGGGATGTGCAGCGGGCGGTTCAGGCGCTCCTCGCGGATCTCTGGAGCGATGCGCTGACCCGGGTCCGGATCGACGCGCGGTTTGTCAGGCTCGATGCCGACGCACTGGTGAAGCTCGGCCGGCTCGGCTACCTCGCGGAACTCCGCTCCGGCCGGGTGGGGAAGGAGGCTGCCGCCGCGGTCCTGGCCCAGCACCCCGATGCGGCGGGGGGCACGGCGTATTGCGCACCCGGTGTGCGGTCTTCGATCCGGCAGTTGAACTCGGTCTCCTACGTCCGCGATTTCGATGTCGAGATCGCCCAGGGATCCATCGTCGGTGACCCCATCGTCGACCTGGCGCGAGAAGGCGTCCTGCTGGACGTCACTCCGCACCTGCTGCTGGATGGCGGGCTGTTCCTCGAGGTCATCGCCCAGACCTCGGCGCTCACCGGCCCGATCCGGCGGGTGAATCTCGAAGGGCTGGCGCTCGGCTCCGTGGACCTGCCGTCCCTGCGGCTCTTCCGTTCGGTCTCCGGTGGACGGCTCGCGGCCGGGGAGTCGATGGCGATTGTGCGGGAAGACGGCTCCGGTACGGTCCACGTTCTCCTGATCACTCCGCGGATCGTCGGCAGCAAACCCATCCGGCTGCTTCCCGTTTCAGTACTGACCCGCAAGCGGAGCAGCTACCGCCTGGCCGACGATTCCGAAGGGGACTACAAGCAACCGGAGCGATTCCCGCCCCTTCTCCTGAGAACGACCGGCGAGCGTGCTTTCATCAACATGGATGACCTGACCGACCTGCTTCGTTCCCGCATCCTGTCGGGCGCACGGGAGGAGGAACCGTTGCTCATGCCGGTGGGGCGCCGTCTGGCGATCCGGGCCGCGCCGGATCTCGAGCAGGCCGTGCGCCGAGAGCTCAGTGCTCTCGAGGCCGGGGCGACGCGGACCTGGTGTGCGGAGATCCGGATCCTCGAGGTCGATCCGACCACGGGAACGAAGCTCCTCGGGGCCGTGAACCTGTCGGCGCCGGCGGGTCGGTCGGTGTGCGTCGGGTCCGTCATCGAGCGGGCCTACGTCGCGGACTGGGACGTGGAGGTGGCTCAGGAATCCCGCATCGGTGATCCCATCATCGGCCACGCCTTCGGCGGAGTGGTCATGAACCTGAAACTGCTTCCCACCGGCTCCCGGAAGGCGGTGGCGGCGCGGTTCGACATGATCGTCAGCGACCTCGATCCGAAGATCGAGACCCGTCGCACCGGGAACGCGGTGACGGGCATCATCGAGATCCCGAAGAGCCGCCTGATTCGCCTCGAGCGGGATCTGGTGCTCGTCCCGGGAGAGACCCGGGTCGTCGATGGAGGCACCGGGCCAAACGGCCGGCAGCTCCGGATCGAGATCACGGTGAAGTGATGAGGACCACCGGGGTCGTGATCGTCATCCTCTGGCTCGCGGCCGGCAGCTCGCTGGCGGGCGAAATCATCGACGTCTCCGGTCTGATCCGGGCGGTGCCGGATCAGCGCGCACCGCGCCTCGGCATCGAGTTCCTGTCGTCCGGCGGTGGATTCGGATGGTTTTTCGACGACGATCCCAGGGATCCGCCGGGTCCGATCGACATCCGCGATTTCGCCCGGTTGATCGATCGAGGCGTCGGGCGTGACAGCGCGGCGGTGGGGCTCGGCCCGAGCATGCTGCTGCTCGATCCACGGCTGGCGCCGTTCGCCCACGAAGCTCTTCGGAGCTTCACGGCGGACCTCGCCCGCCGCGTGCGGATCGATGTCGTGGTCACCCGTCCCGATGGCACGGAGTTGCGCGGCGCGATCCTGGCTCGGCCCGGCCGGTGGGGAAGGCTCGTCCGCGTGCGGTCCCACTCCATTATCTGCGACTTCGATGTCGAACTCGCCTGCGACAACAGCGGCGGCTACTCCCCCAGTGTGGTCGGCGACCCCATCGTCGGTGCGGCGCTGACCGGTTTCGCGGTGGAGGTCCGGCCCTTTCTCGTGGACGGCGGCGGCACGATCGCCCTCGAAGCCGTCATCCAGGGGGAGCGCATGGTCGGGGTGGACACGTTCCAGACCGGCGCGAGGTATCTCGGCGCGATCGAGCTGCCCACCTCACGATCCGCGATGGCGGTCGTCTCCGGCGCCGTCCGCTCCGGCGAGCCGCTGGTCACTCGCACCTCGACCACGGAGGGGGAGACCGTCATCACCCTCACTCCCACCGTCGAAGGCGAGTCCGGCACCGGGAAACTCCGTCTGCTCGACGCGGGCCTGGCGATGGTCGGCCCGGTCGAGGTCAGGATCGATACCAGAGAGAAAGATCAGGGTGTCGACCGCTTCTGGGCCCTCGAGGCGGCCACGGAGCAGCTCGCCGGCGGAGATCCCGCGCGACCCTTCGCTGACTTCGACATCACCCCGACCGCCGAAGACCGCACCGGCTTCCTGTCGACCCTGGGCGGCGGCGACCTCGCCTCTGCCGGCTCCCTCGGTTTCCAGCAGGCCGTGCGCGAGAAGCTCGACCGGGTGCTTGCTCCGCTGGCGCGGACCGCCCGCCTTCACGTCACACTCCGCGCCGGCGATGTGGTGATGGGGCGAGGCATTCTCAGCGCACTGCACGGCCGCACCACCTTCCTCCGCATCGGCACCGACCGGAACATGATCCGCGGCCATGACGTGGAGGTCGGTTGCTATGTGCAGATCGCCGATCCCATCGTCACCTCGTACTTCGATGGCTTTCTGATCAAGGCCCGCCCCCGCCTTACGCCGGACGGCAGGACGATTCTGCTCTCCGTGAATGCCCGGATCCAGGGGCTCGGCGCGAAGCCGGTCCGGCGTGAGCTCAACGAGAAGGTCTGCGGCGCCCTGCAACTGATCACGATGCCGTCACGGGAAATCCGAGCCGAGCTGATGCTGGCAGCCGGTGAAACCGTGAGTCTCGCTGCCGGCCACGATCGCAAGGGCCGTCCGCTGGTGCTCGAGATCACGTCCGTGCGGTGAGGGGCGAGATCTCCTCGGAGGGGCGGCCGCCGTGCCGACCACACCCACTCGTTCTCCTTCCGCGGATGCCACGCCTGTGCCGGTAACCGACCGGCCCTCCGGCACGGGCGGGATGCAGGGGCCCTCGAATGCAGCAGTCATTCCCAGACCGGCCCTGAGGCGCTCGGATCCGCTCTCGAAAATGTCTGGATTCTGACAAATGTCAGACCTGACCCCGGTCACGTTCGTGCGGTGAGCCCGATCCGCTTTCTCGCCAGGTCCACCTGAAGCACCCGGACGCGGATCGTTTCGCCGGCCTTCACCACCAGGTGCGGATCTTTCACGTACCAGTTTCTCAGCTGCGAGATGTGGACCAGGCCGTCCTGGTGCACGCCGATGTCCACGAACGCGCCAAAGGCGGTGACGTTGGTCACGATCCCGGTGAAGGTCATGCCTTCCTTCACGTCCTCGATGGTCTTGACGTCCTCCCGGAAGGACGGGGCCTCGAACTTCGCCCGCGGGTCCCGCCCCGGCTTGCCCAGTTCCAGGACGATGTCCGCCAGCGTCAGCTCTCCGACGTCCTCTGCGACGTAGTTTGAAACCTCGATCATCTCCGCGAGCCCGGCGTTGCCCACGAGGTCCGGCAGGTTCACGCCGAGGTCCTCGGCCATCGTCTCGACGAGAGCGTACCGCTCCGGGTGGACGGCGGAGGCGTCGAGGGGGTTCTTCGCCCCACGGATCCGCAGGAAACCGGCGGCCTGCTCGAACGCGCGAGGGCCGAGGGCCTTCACCTTCAGGAGGTCGCGCCGCTTCCGGAACGGTCCGTTGGCGGCGCGGTGGGCGACGAGGTTCTTCGCCACCGCGGGGCGGATCCCGGCGACCCGGGAGAGCAGCGGGGCGCTGGCGGTGTTGATCTCCACCCCGACGCCGTTCACACATGTAAGGATCACCTGGTCGAGTTTCTCCGCGAGCATCCCCTGGTCAACGTCGTGCTGGTACTGACCCACCCCGACCGCCTTCGGCTCGACCTTGACCAGTTCCGAGAGCGGATCCTGCAGCCTCCGTCCGATGGAAATCGCGCCGCGGACGGTCAGGTCGAGGTCGGGGAACTCCTCGCGGGCGATCTCGCTCGCGCTGTAGATGCTGGCCCCGGCCTCGCTGACCGAGACGACCATGGCGTCCCTCGCGGGGGTGCCCTTGATCGCTTCCCGGGCGAACTCCATCGTTTCCCGGCTCGCGGTGCCGTTACCAACGGCGATGGCGGTCGCCCCGTGTCTTGCCGCCAGGTCGCAGAGGATCCTCCTCGCCTCGTCGGTGCGGTTCTTCTCGAAGGGGAAGATCGTCTGGTACTCGAGCATCGTCCCCGTGGCATCGAGGGCGGCGCACTTGCAGCCGGTGCGGAAGCCCGGGTCGATCCCGAGAACGGGGTGCTCGCCGAGCGGCGCGGCGAGCAGGAGGTTCTTCAAATTCTCGGCGAAGACCTCGACCGCGGCGAGATCGCTCTTCTCCTTCAAGGCGGAGAATACGTCCTTCTCGACAGCGGGACGGAGCAGGCGCTTCCATCCGTCGGCCACCGCGAGGAGCATCTGCTTGCCCCAGGGGGAGCTCCGGTGGTGTCGCATTCCGTGGCGCAGGCGGCCCTCGAGGGCATCGGCGTCGATCTCGATCTTCACCCGGACGATGCCCTCCCGCTCACCGCGCTGGATGGCGAGGAAGCGGTGGCTGGGGATCCGCGAGACCGGCTCGGAGTAGTCGTAGTAGTCCTCGAAACGCGTCGGCTGTCCGTCGGCGATCGCCTTTTTGATCACCTTTGAAACGACGGTCCCGGTCTTCTGCGTGAAGTCGCGCGCCAGCGCCCGCAGGTCCGCCCGCTCGGCCATGATCTCGGCGACGATGTCCCGCGCTCCGGCCAGCGCCGCGTCGACGTCCGGGACATCCCTGCCTGGATCGACGAAAGCCACCGCGTCCTGTTGTGGATTGCCGGTGGGAGGCTGCCCGATGATCCGCTGCGCCAACGGCTCGAGCCCGCGCCTCCGCGCCGCCTCCGCCCGGGTCTTCCGCTTCGGCCGATAGGGGAGGTAGAGATCCTCGAGGTCCGTCTTCGACCTGCACTCCATCAACCGCGCGCGCAGGTCCTCGCTGAGCTTCCCCTGTTCCTCGATCGTGGCGAGCACCGTCTCCCGCCGCTTGTCGAGTTCACCTAGGTAGCGGCTGCGCTCCCCGATGGCGTGGATCTGCACCTCGTCGAGTCCACCGGTGGCTTCCTTGCGGTACCGGGCGATGAAGGGCACGGTCCCGCCGTCGGCGAAGAGGTCGAGCACGGCGAAGACGGCGCGAGCCGGCAGGCCCAGTTCCTCGGAGATGATCGTCTTTGCATCCATCGGAGCCTCGGGGTTACGGCAGCAGAGAGAGGGGGTCACCCTTCCGATCCCGGAAGACGGTGAAATGGAGGCGGTCGAGGGTGAGCACCGGTGCGCCGAGCCGCTCCGCCGTGGACATGAGAGCGGCGTCGGTCAGGCCGAAGTCCTGATCCTCGAACTGCGAGATGATCGTACGCGCCCGGTCGAGATCGGAGGCATCAAGAGGCTCTCGCAGGACGGCGCCGGAAAGGACCTGGTCCAGAAAGGCAGCGCCAGCTTTCCGGCCCAGGCGAGAGCGGATGAGGCAGTCCGTCTCGGCCAACACCAGGTCGATGGCGAGGAGAGGACCGGAATCTGCCTTGATGACGGCCCGAATCTCCCGGTGACGGGGCTCTCCGCGGTCGAGCAGGGCGATGAGGCCGCTGGTGTCGGCGAGAATCACTCTCTGCCGAACCCGAGCTCTTCGAGTGCCTCTTCGTCCCGGCCCGCGATGCCTCCGTCCTCCGACTGGCCGACGGGCTCGAGCAGGACCGGTTTCTCCCGTGAAAGGTAGCTGCCAAGAGCTGCCCGGATCAGCTTCGCTTCGCTGATGCGTGCGCGCGCGGCCGCTTCCTTCAGCCTGCGTTTCAGCTCAGGGTCGAGGTAGATCGTCGTGCGCTCCATGACACCAGCATATATGTCACCCGGCATCACCGCAAGCTGCTCCAAGGGTCCGATTCCGCCCCAGGGGCGGAATCGGACATTTACCAGATCGCCCGGACACCGGTGTACTCGAGGATCCTGCGGTCCGCCGTGACCACGGGCAGGTTCAGGATCCGAGCGGTTGCCACGATGATCTGGTCTGCGGAATCGCCCTCCATGAAGCCGGGCAGCTCGGTGCTTTCCACGGAGATCTCCGGGCGCAACTCGACGAGGCGCAGCCCCTCCCGCGACAGCGCGGCGTCCAGCCAGTCGCGGATCGGCACGGCCAGGCGGAGCTTCTCCTTCTGGACCAGCTTTGCCACCTCCCAGCAGGAGATCGCGGAGAGGAAGAGCTCTCCATCCCTTGATGCAGTCCGGATGGCGCGCAAGGCCTTGCGGCTCAGCCGTTTCTGGTCGGCCGCATCCCAGAGGAAGGCGCAAGTATCGAGCAGCACGGTCATGGCCGGTCCGCCTCCCACTCCTCACCCGTGGAGAAGATGTCATCGGCCTGAAAGAGAATCGTTCCTTCAAGGCTGACCTGGTCGTCCTCGTCCGTTGCCGGATGAACAGTGACCACCGGCCGTCCCCGGCGGGTCACGATCAGCGGTGACCTCGATGTCCGGACTTCCTCGATCATCCTCAGACACCTGGCTTTGAACTCTGTGACGCCGACCCTGTTCATGACCGCTCCCCTGACCATAGATTGTGGTTATGTGGTCATTATACATGGTCCATGTTGGTTGGCCATGTTGGCCACAAGAGAGGACGTCGCCGAGGGAGCCCGGGCACGGAATTCTCAGGATTCCCAGGTAGGCTCTTCCGTGCCGGCTTCGTGGTTCAGCCACCGGGCCAGGACGAAAAGGAGGTCCGACAGGCGGTTCAGGTAGATGAGGAGGGCCGGGTTGATTGCCTCTACCTCGGTCAGGCCCACCACCGCGCGCTCGGCCCGGCGACAGACGGTGCGGCAGACCTGGAGGGTGGCGGCCGCCCCGGTTCCGCCGGGGAGAATGAAGTTCTTCAGGGCGGGGAGGGAGGCGTCGAACTCGTCGATCAGCTCTTCGAGGCGTCCGACGCGCGCCTCCTTCAGGCGACCGGTGGACCGGCCCTCTCCCTCAGGAGTCGCGAGGTCCGCGCCGAGGGCGAAGAGATCCGATTGTAACTCGAGCAACACCGGAGAGACCCGGTCATCGAGCACTTTCGCCCGCGTCAGGCCGAGCAGGGCATTCAGCTCATCCACCTCGCCGTAGGCCCGGACCCGCGGGCTGTTCTTCCCTACTCGACCGCCCCCGAACAGCCCGGTTTCGCCGTTGTCGCCCGATTTCGTGTAGATCTTCAAGTGCATCACCTCCGTCCGGGCAAGGATAACCGGTCGAGGTGAGCGATGCTTGATGTGCCGGCAAGGAGTTCAGGGTGCGGGGCCGAAGAGGGGAGATGCGGGACCTGCCCGGGGATGACATTGTGCAATTCGAGAGTACTTTCATGACCGCTGATGAACCACCTCGGCAATCCCGATCTGGGCGCCGTCGACGACTCGGACGAGGACGGTGACGGCGAATCCGATGACACGCTCGACTCGACCCGGTTCTCGGAGTGGACCCGTGTGCTCGACATCGAGTCGTTGAATGGACGGGGTTGGGGTTTTGTCAGAATCCGCGTGAGCTTCCAACTCGACGAGACCCGGGAACCATCCCATCTCCTGCCCGGGATTTCCCGTCTCCGGCTGCCATACACCCATTCAACGACGGAAGGGCAGTCCGCGAGAAGGACTCCGGCCGTCGCGGTAATCGTCGCGGCGGCCGGATTTCCGGAAGAAGCCGTGAGTTCGCGGGCGACGTATTTCAGCGTCTCCCGAGGGCTTTCCGGTAGAGGTCGTCGATGTCGATCACCAGGCGGCGGAAATCGAAGCGCGGGAGCGCGCGCTTTCGCGCCGCGCGGCCCATCGCGGCTCGCAGCTTCGGCGCAGCAAGCAGTTCCAGGATCGCTCGGGTCATTGCCCTCACGTCGCCGTGCGGCACGAGGACGCCGGTTTCGCCATCCACCACCACCGAGGGCACTCCTCCGACCCGGGTCGCCACCGCGGGCACGCCCGCCGCCGCCGCCTCGATCAGCGCCACCGGAGTTCCCTCGTTCCTGCTGGTGAGGAGGGCCAGGTCCGCGTCGGCGAAGATGCGGTCGAGGTCGCTCCGGAACCCGGGGAAGACCACCCGGTCGCGGATCCCCCACTCCCGCGCGCGCGCCCGCAACGGCTGCAGCAACTCGCCCCCGCCCACGATCAGGAACCGGGCTCGCGGTATCTCCCGGAGGACTTCCGTCGCCACCCGAAGGGCGGTCTCCGGCTCCTTCACCGGCACCAGGCGGCCGACCATTACGATCACCGGGTCGTTCGGTCCGATCCCGAACTCGGCCCGAAGCTCGCCGCGGTGCTCCGGGGCCCGGGCCGGGAGAGCCAGGTCCAGGCCGAGCGGGATCACGTCGACCCGGGCGCGGGGCATGGCCCGGTGCCGGTCGCAGAGGTCGTTCTTCACCTCTTCGCTCACCGCGATCACCCGCGTGGTCAGCCGGGCCAGCAGCAGCTCCACCGCTCGGACCAGGGCGGAACCCCGCGCGCCGAAATAGCCGTCGAGGACGTGCCCGTGGAAGGTATGAAACCGCACCGGGACGCCGCTGAGAAACGCCGCCAGCCGCCCGAGAGCCCCGGCCTTCGCGGTGTGGGTGTGCACCACGTCCGGCCGGAACCGTCTGATCTCCCGGCACAGGCCGAGAAACGCCCGGAGATCGCTGAGCGCCGAGAGATCCCGTCCGAGACCCGGTAGTACCACCGGGTCGATCCCCGCCTCGATCGCGTCCGGAAGCATGTCGCCCTCGTCCGGCCCGACCGTTCCGGTGACCAGCCGGGAGCGGTAGCCGCGGGCCTCGAGATGCTTCGTCAACAGAATCGTCTGCCGCGCGGGTCCGCCGATGTTCAGGCGGGCGATGGTGCGCAAGACCCGGACCGGACGGGATCCGCCTCTGGCGGGCGCCTCGCCCTTCACTGCCAGGAAGAGGGCATCCGATGCGCGCGCGGTCTCGCCCTTTGCGGTGCGCTCCCGGTCGCCGCGGAGCGAGGCGTCGCGGAAGAGATAGCAGAACGGGAAGACGGTGGTGTTGTGCCGTCGGACCGCTTCAACCGTCAACCCCTCGGCGGCGAGGGCCCGACGGGTCTCCCCTTCGGAGAAAGCGCGGACCGGGAGCCCCGAGCGAAGCACGTTGCCGGAGCGGCCGAACCGTCCGAAGGTGGCGCGGTAGATGCCGCGCAGGATGGTGTCCGGCGACTCCCGGCGGGTGATGGAGAACAGAATTCGCCCGCCGGGCCGAAGGACGCGCCGGGCTTCGGCCAGGAAGCCCCGGAGGTCCGGGAGATAGGTGGTCAGGCCGAGCGCGGCGACCACATCCATGGATTCCGCGCGGATGGGGAGTTCCATGGCATCGCCCACCACCGCGTGGCTTTCCCTCCCCCGGAGCATCGCTGCGGAGAGGTCGAGGGAGATGACATCCGTATCCGAGGGAGCGAGGGCTTCGGCCAGCACCCCCGGCCCCGCCCCGAGGTCGAGCACGCGGCCCGGGACTTCACCGAGCATCTCGACCGCCAGGCGAAGCCTCTCCCCGAAGAAGTGGGATCGGAACGGATTCGCCCCGGCGCCATAGCGCGTTTCGGCGTAACCGTTCGCGATGCGGTCGAAGAAGCCCCGGATCTGGTTGGGATCACCCACGCGCATACGGTAACGGGCGGGGAACTCCCGGACCGCCGCTTTTCGGGGTACCACCCGGGTACATGCCGTTACTCGAGCCCGCGGCGGCCGTGGTACACTTCGTACAAGCCCGGCATCGTCGGCCGATATTGCCCGGATCCGGAACGCCGCACCTGGAGGGGACATGACCCGCATCATCGTGGCGACACTCTTCGCTCTGCTCCTTGCCGCTCCCATCACCGCGCAGGACGGTCGAAGAAAAGCTCCTCCAGTCGATCCGGAACTGCAGGAGCGGGTGGATCTGCTCGTTGTCGAGCTCGACAACGTGAACTTCGACCAGCGCGAGGAGGCGAGCGCCACTCTGCGGGCCATGGGGCTTCCCGCCCGGCCGGCCCTCGAGCTCTACGTGGATCATCCCTCGCTCGAAGTGCGCCGCCGGGTCCGACGGGTGTTGCTTCACTTTCGGGAGATCGCGCGCATCGCGGCCATGACCGCGGGGTCCCCGAACGACTGGCCGATGCTGAAGCGCAGTCCGGGGCGCGTGGCCGCCGCGGGAGATGGTGCCGTCCGGCAGGTTCCGGAGATTCTCTGGACGACGGAGCTTCCCGGCGTGATCGGCCTGCCGTACTTCGACTCCCCGATCCTTGCCAGCGGCGACCTCATCATCGTCCTGAACCGCAAGGGCGGCATCGCGGCGGTGAATCGGCATTCGGGAGAGGTGATGTGGCTGCGCGACACCGGCGAACCCGTCTACGCCGCCCCGGTCATCGCGGCCGGCACGCTGTACGTCCCCGGGAACTCCCTGACCGCGATGGACCTCGAAACCGGACGGGTCCGCTGGCGCTGGAAGACGGACTACGGTGTCTCGGCCACGCCGCTGGTGGCCGACGGCAAGGTCTTCGCTGTGGAGCGGGGCGAGAAACTGGTCGCCCTCGATCCACTGGACGGCACGGTCCGGTGGCGGGCCCGGGTTCCGGCGACTTCATCCAGTCCGGTGGTGGTCGGGAAGCTCGTGGTGATCGGGCTCACGACGGGAGTTCATGCCTACCGTATCAGCAACGGGACGAGGCGGTGGCGGTTCGAAACCGAATGCCCGGTGAGCGCCTCGCCGGTCGTCCTTCCCGATCGCATCATCATCTCCGACGACGCCCGTACCATCTATGCCCTGACTCCCGACCGTGGCAAGCGACTCTGGCGGCGTCGCATTCCCGAGGGCGTGGTTCGGGAGACCCCCGTGCTCTACGGAGACGCCGTGCTCTTCAGTACGTCCGGCGCGACGTTCCGGGCGATCCGCGCGAGTGACGGTGAAGACCTCTGGGCCCGGTTCGTGGGCTCCTTCATCCAGTCCTCTCCCTGCGTCGCCGGAGGCGTGGTGTACTTCACCGCCGGCCGCACCTTCCGCGCGATGCAGTGCGCCGACGGCGACGACCTCTGGGCCCTCCCCCTGGAGGGCGCTTTCACCGCGCCGATCCTGGTGGATGGGACACTTTATGTGGTGACGGTGGATGGCGCGTTGATGGCGCTGAAGTAGCAGGCCGGGCGCGCGGTGTGGTCGGAGGGACGAGCAACGTCCCCTCCGCGCAGGGAAGACGGGTGAACGCCTTCCGGCCCCGCGCGGCGGGGAGAGGGCCCACCCTCCTCCTCGCTGCCGGAGGTGGGCCGGGTCATTCTCGCCAGCTTTTCTTCCTGCGTCGGATCGAGCTGTTATGCTCACGAGCTCGCGGCCGAGAACGGGTCGCAGGAGGACTTACCGATGCGCGAGAAGGTTCAAGAAGCCCTGGATTCCATCCGTCCGTTCCTGCAGGCCGATGGCGGCGATGTCGAACTCGTTGAGGTGAAGGAAGACGGTACCGTATACGTGCGCCTGATGGGTGCCTGCGGCGGCTGCCCCATGTCCCAGATGACGCTGAAGGCCGGCATCGAGGAGCGCGTGAAGGAGCAGGTCCCCGAGGTCAAGTCCGTCGAAGCGGTCTGACCCGGTCCACCCGGGCCGGCCCCACAATGCGGCCCGGCCGCAATGGAGGGTCGACCTCCGGGCGACCGCGCTGGCACTCCGGGAACGTCACGCAAGTTCAGCGAGTGCCGCGAAGATTCCGGATCCCGGCGCTACAGGATCAGCATGGCGCCGGCAAAGGCCAGCATGACCGCCCCGGCTCGCCGTAATGTGATTTTCTCCCCGAGGACCACGGCGGCCAGGATGAAGATGAAGATCGTGGAGAGTTGATTCAGGATTGCCGCGCGCGAGACCTGGCTCAGCGTCAGCCCCGCGATCCATGCTCCCATGGCCACTACCGTCCCGATGAATGATGCGGGCAGGGCTGCTCTCCAGAGTCGCGACGGCTTGAAAATCCTGCCGGTTTCCGACCATTCCCGTCGCCAGGCGATCACCGGGACGAGCGCCAGGGTTCCGCAGTAGAGCCGGGCGGTGGTGATCCAGAGGATGTGTTCCCGCACCAGGTACTTCTTGATGCTCACAATGCCGACCGCCATGAGCACCATGCCGAGTGCGCCAAACAGGATTCCCATGACCAGGTCCTTTCTGGTTCGCCCGGCGATCGGCTTCGTCCTGGAGCCCAGCACGATCGCCATGAAGACGAGCCCTCCACCGACCGCGAGTTCCGGCCTGAGCCTCTCGCCGACGATGAACATCGCGGCGAGGATCATGGACGGGGCATAGAGGCAGTCCACCACCGCGCTGAGTCCCGCGCCCAACCGATTCAGGGCGGAGAGGAACAGGGTGTCGGCCACCGTGATCCCGATGACCCCCGAGGCCGCGATCCAGATCCACGATTCACCCGGCGGCGGGCCGATCCCGTTGAACAGGTAGAGCGCCGGAACAAAGATGAGCAGCGCCAGCGTGTTCTTGAAGAGATTGAGCGGCAGCGGCGAGACCGTGTCGCCGCACTTCTTCAAGAGCACGACGGCGAACGCCCAGGACAGCGCCGAGCCGATGGCGAACAGGTCGCCGGGTTGAATGTCGGGCATGGGGGATCAGCTCAGCGTGGTCGCCAGTTCTTCAGCCGTTCCTGCATGCGCACCTCCGCCTCGTTCAGCCAGTCGTCGATCTGCTCATCGTTCGAGTTCAGGACGTAGGCGATCTCCGGAATCCGGTATCCCTCCAGGTGTTTCAGGAGGAGTGCCTTGCGGTAGAGGGTCGGCAGCGACTTCAGCGCGTCCGCGGTGGCTTGCTGCGCTTCGGCGCGATCCCTGATGACGGATGGGGAGGTGCTGGATTCATCCGCGGGCGTCCCCTCGAGCCCACCGGTCATGAAGACCGGCAGATCCATGGTTTCTTCCCATTCCTCCTGCGGCTCGGCAACCGGCGGCGCCTCACCCTCCCCCGTCGCCTCGCGCTCGACCCGGTCCAACTCGGCGTCCAGGATGATCAGGCCGCGTCGCACCAGCCAGCGGTCCGGCGACATGCTGGCGGGCTTCTCGCGGAAGTGCTCGAACACGTAGGTGAGGGCCTCCTCCGTGATGTCGGGCAGGGAGATGGCGCCTCCGGCGGCTCGGATGCGCGGGTCGAGGCGGCGCTCCCGCTTCAGAACCTCGGAGAGGCGGGCGGCGTGGTGAGCAACCTGATCCCGGAAGTCCTCGAGGTCGCGGGCCGCTTCCAGTTCCTCGCGGGTCGGCAGGATCGGCTCCGGCGCATCTCTCAGGCTGTCCGCTCCCGCGCGCTCTTCCCGACGGAGCATCTCGAGGTGCTTCTTCGCCTGGCGGATGACCTTGTCGGACACCAGTTCGATGGCCGAGCGGAGATCGCCGCCCCACGCGTTGGCGAAGAGCGAGCGAGTGGGCAGGGCGACGTGCAGGCTCACCCCGTATCCGCCCTTTCGCGCACTCTTCTCGATCTCGACGTGGGCCATCGGGTCTGCGAAGTTGCGGAGGGTGGTGCCGATCTTGTCGAGTTCCTGCTCGATGTGCTCCCGATCCGCGTCCTGCAAGGTGAGATTCACGGCGTGGTAGGCGGTTTTCATCCCAGATCCTCCACCATTCTGAGCCCGGCATCCACGGCGATCTGCCTCGCCTCGATGTACTCCTCCCGGGAGACCCGGCGGTCGAATGGTGGGTGCCGGTGGGCCTCGTGGGCCGGGAAGTACTGGTCCATGACATTGACGCAGGTGTTCGGGGAGATCTCCTCCTTGAGAAAGCGCATGACCTCCGCAGTGCCCGCATTCCCACCGGGCAGGACGAGATGTCTGACCAGGAGCCCCCGGATCGCCACCTGACGATCGGATAAGGTCAGATCTCCGACCTGGCGGTGCATTTCGCGAATCGCGGCCTTCGCCACGTCCGGGTAGTCCGGCTTGCCGGCGCACCGGTCCGCAACCGCCGGATCGGAGAATTTGAAGTCCGGCATGTAGATGTCCACGACGCCGTCGAGGAGCCGAAGCGTTTCCGGCAGGTCGTAGCCGCTGGAGTTGTAGACGATGGGCAGATTGAGCCCGGCCTCCATCGCCAGCACCAGGGCCGCGAGGATGTCCGGGATGATGTGTGAGGGAGTCACGAGGTTGATGTTCTCGACCTTGCGGGCCTGGAGGCTCAACATGAACGAGGCGAGTTCGTGGTGCCCGGCTTCATGCCAGGCTTCCGGCTCCTTCGATACATCGTGGTTCTGGCAGAAGATACAATTGAGATTGCAGCCGGCGAAGAAGAGCGTGCCGGAGCCTCCCTCACCCACCAGGCAGGGTTCCTCGCCGAAGTGGGGGGCGACCGAGGAGAGCACCGCCACGCGACCGATGCCGCAGTTGCCCTTCTCGTCCTCGCATCTCTCTGCCCGGCACTGGCCCGGGCAGAGGTGGCAGCCGTCGTCGTCGCGGAGACTTGCGGCTTCTTCGGCTCGTCGTGAGAGTTCACCGGATTTGAAGAGACCGATGATGTTTGGTCTGGTGGTCGTATTCACAAGTCGAATCTACGCGCCACGGCATGTGGGCGGAAGGACATTTCCTGGCGCGGCGGGAGGCTGAGGGCTCGTCTGGAAAGAAGTGCGGCCGTTGCACCGAGAGTGCCGCCTGGCCCGGGAAAGCAAAGCGCGAGGAGGGCGCACCTTATTGGTTTCAACCGACGAGCAACAAAGCGCGGCGGGATGCAGCGGCCCTCGAATGCAGCGGATCTTTCCGGGCGGGCCCTAACTCAGCAGGCGGCGGGCCCGTTCCCTGCCCTTCTCCGAGAGGGTGTACGCTCCACGCCGGCTTCCGCCGTGCAGGAGTCTCCGGTCACGCTTCAGGATCCCCAGGGTGTTCGCCAGGCTCCTGGGGCGGCGGATGTTCAGGAGGTCGAAGCAGAAGTTCAGGTCTTCGATCGTGAACTCGTGCTTGTTCTGATGCGCCTGCATGTAGCTCGCGAAGATGAGGATGGAGTCCTGCAGCGCTCCCCGGCCTTCACGGGTGCGGGCATTCTGGTAGAAGACCTCCAGGCTCGTCTTTCCCCTCTCGGCCACCGGATCCGCCTCGTCGTCGACGACCCCGCCGGACTCCGCCAGGATCTCGCTGATGCGATGGTGCACCAGGGCGATCTGCTCGCTGACGAAGCTCTCGGATCCCCGGAACTCCACCCGGGAATCGGGAGAGATGAAGGAGAAACGGGCGCAGGTCAGCTCGTGCTTGTCTTCAGGAGTCATGGTCGTTCCCGGCATCGTCGCCGCTCTCCTTGAAAAGGGAGAAGAACCGGTCGCGTTGGGGGGAGTCGATCTCCGCACCCTCCGACAGTTCGGTTTCGGCAGGTGGTTCCCGGGACTCTCCCGGAGTTTCCTGCTCGGCCTCCTTGCGGATTCCGAGCAGGACCTCGATGTACCTGATGCCCTCGGGGGTCAGGCTGTACTCGCCACGCTTCTTGCCGGGGTACAGCAGACCGTGATCCCGCTTCAAGCTTCCCATGATCTGCAGGAGGCTCTTCGGGATCACCCGGTTCATTTCGATGAACGATGCCTTCATGTCGTCCGGAACGAAGATGAACTGGCGCTTCTGCCGATACAGGTAGTAGGCGAAGACGAGGATGTGGTCCTGCATCGTCGGACTCTGCCCGGGGGGGATGGTCTGCCGGTACCAGTGCGGGAGGCTGCCTTCCTGCGGTTCCTCCCGGGCCGGGTCCGGTGAACTTCTTGGTCCCTTGACCAGGTGAAGGAAGAACGGCATCTGTTCCCGCACGAACCTCTCGGAGCCCTCCAATTCAAACCCGATTTGCTCGCTGACGAATTTGAATAGAGTATCCACAGGGATTCTCCAATAGGAGTGGACTGCCGACTATCGTTATCTACGTTTGGAACCTGCCTAACCGCTCAATTGTAGTGTGTGGGAGAGCAGTCGGCCACCTGAATCCGTGCCATGGATCTCCTGGATTTTCGGGGTGCTCCCGATTGGTCCGGCACGGTCCGGACCAGGCCCGACCCTCCGGGCGTGACTTTGCCGGCCCTGCACTCGGCTCTGCAATCAGCCCTGGATGACGCCTCCCGGCGCGCCCGCGGCACCAGTGAAGCGCCCCGCGTGGAACGGGGCGAGGGGCAGGGTCCGCGACGCCCCCGAGATGATCCGTTCGGCCAGGGCGAGGCCGACCGCCGGCGCGTGGGTGATGCCGTGACCGCTCATCCCCACGGCGAGGAGCAGGCCGGGGCGGCCGGGCGCATCACCGAGGATCGCCAGGCCGTCGGGAGTCAGGGTGCGGATACCGGCCCAACCACCGGAAATCGTCGCCGACTCGAGGCTCGGGCAGCGGTGCACTGCTTTCTCCACCAGATCCGGGAGGCCGGACTTCTCGAGGGTCAGGTCGAAGTTCCGGGTCTCCTCCGTTTCCGCCGCGGAGAGGATGACGCCACCGGTCTCCGGCCGGAAGTATAAGGGGTGGTCGAAATCGATGACCAGGGGCAGATCTCCGGGGAAGCCGAACGGGTGCGTGCTGAAGATCTGGCGGCGGCACGGCGAGAGAGGGAGTGCCAGGTCCACCAGATCCGCCATTCCGCCAGCGCGTGGGCCCGCGGCGATCACCGTGAACTCGGCGGTGACGGTGCCTCTGCTGGTCCGGATGCCGGTGACGGCGTCGCCATTGCGCGAGAAGCCGGTGACCTCGACGCCCGTCTCGATACGTCCGCCGAACTTCCGGGTGGTATCGGCGAACGCCATGACGACCGCGTGAGGGTCGCAGTAGCCGTCCGTCCCGCAGAAGGCGGCGCCGGTCAGGTCGTCCGTTCGGAGCACCGGATACCGGTCCGCAATTTCCCCCGGGGTGAGCATTTCCGCGGGCAGCCCGAGGCGTTGTTGCCGGGCTACGTTTCGCGCGAGTTCCGCGACGCGCAGGTCGGTTCCGGCCAGCAGCAGGTATCCGTGCTCCTTGAACTCCGGATCGAACCCGGTTTCCTCCTTTTGCCGTCGGATCTGTCGTACCCCCTCCATCGCGAAGAGGACGTTCGCCTCCTCCGCGAATTGCTGCCGGAGTCCTCCCGCGGATGCGGCGCTCGATCCGGATCCGAGCAGATGTTCCTTCTCGAGAACGAGAACATCGGTCTCTCCGAGGCGCGCCAGATGCGAGGAGATGGCCAGCCCGATGACGCCGCCACCGACGATGACGACGCGAGTGCTCGAGGGGAGATGTTTCACGGCGGGAGTCTAGCTCGCATTTCTCACTATTGCGAGCGATCTGAGGGGTGGTCGCGGCGCATCGAAAGCGTGGCCGGTCCCCCCGGCCCCGGCATCGCTCCGGAACCCGGTCCGCTTCACGGCCCGGCGCGGCCCTTCTCCCTTTTCAGGGCGCCCGGCGGGAATCCAGAGGGGGCCGGCGCGATTGCCGGCCCCCCGGAACAACTTCCCCTTCACACTGGATTACTTCTGAGTCTCGAGACCTCCTATCACGCCATGACTGTATCGAAAGTCGTGCCAGAGTGTGTTTTTTGGCCCCAATTTTCTAAGTCGTTCTGGTGTGGATAGTTATGCCGCCAGTTGCGTGGCGTCAGATTCGGGCGCAAGTCCTGCCTGTTTGAATTCAGGAGGCTTTGGGGGTGCACTTGGATACATGTCCGATATTCGCACATGTATCTCGGTGGGCGCGGGTCTGCGGCACGAAACTGTTCAGGAATCAGTCATGCGCGTTTTCTTTGAGCTTTGCGTAGAGGGTGCTGCGCGAGATCCCGAGGGCTTCGGATGCCTTCTTCTTGTTTCCGCCGCAAAGTCTGAGGACGTGCAGGATATGCTGGAACTCCACTTCGCCAAGCGTTCGAACGGACGGGATCTTCGGAACTCCGGGTGCCTCCAGGCAGTCCCGCAGAAGGTCCGGATCGATGCTCTTTGCGTCTCCAAGCGCCAGGGCGCGCGACAGTGTGTTGCGGAGTTCCCGGACGTTTCCGGGCCAGTGGTGTGCCAGGAGGACGCTGCGGGCGTCGCTTCCGATCCGGACCCGCCGTCCCGGCGAGAGCCGGCGCAGCAGGAAGTTGGTGAGTGGGAGGATGCACTCCACCCTTTCACGGAGGGGGGGGACGCGGAAGGGAACCACCCGCAAGCGGTAGTAGAGGTCCTCGCGGAACTTCCCGTCGATGATCGCCTGCTCGAGATCCTGATTCGTCGCGGAGATGATTCGACAGCGGACCTCGTTCAGTTGGTTGGATCCCAGGCGGCGGATCCGCCCCTCCTCGATGGCGTGCAGGATCTTGGCCTGGAGGATGAGCCCCATGTCCCCGATTTCGTCGAGGAAGATGGTCCCGTTCGCGGCCAGCTCGAAGTAGCCTTCCCGGCCTTTGGGATTCGCCCCGGAAATGCCCGACTGGGGGCCGTACCCGAACATCTCGGCCTCGAGGAGGCTATCCGGAATGGCGGCGCAACTCACCTCGACGAAAGGCTCTTCGGAGCGTTTGGAGAGACGGTGGATCGTCCGCGCCAGAAGGCTTTTGCCCACGCCGGTTTCGCCGGTGATCATGATCGTGGCGTCGGTGGCGGCGGCTTTCCGGGAGGAGTCCATGAGTTCCTTCATCGCCGGACTCGAGGCAATCATGTCCTCCTCGTCGTCGATGATCCGGCGCAGCCTCAAGTTCTCTTCGCGGAGCTCCACGGACATCTCGTGATTTTCGAGTTGCACCGAGACGATCCGTGCGATCAGGCTCATGAACCGCAGTTCCTCGTCGCCGAACGACTTCGTGCGTGAGCGATTGTCGCCGTAGAGCACTCCGACGACATCCTGGCCGCGCTGGATGGGTACGCAGATCACGGACTTGATGCCGAGGTCCACGACCGACTCCGAGAGGCCGAGTTCGGGGTCGGCCATCGCATCGGAGGCGAGGAGCCCCTCCCCGGAGCCGAGCACCCGCGCAACGATGGTCCTGCTCATCTTCACCGGGCCCCCGCTTTCCTCCCGATTCAGGACGGCGACCTGCTGGGCGGGGCCTCTGTTTCCCGCCCGCATGGCGACGAAGGTGCGCCGGACATCCATGATCCTGAAGAGCGCGGTGAGGATTCTCTGAAAGAACTGCTCCTGGTCCGTGGGTCCGGGCAGTACTTTGACGATCTCCTCCAGCAACCCCAGGCGGGCCTTCTCGATTCCGGCGGAGAAGGTCCGGTCGGAGGGTCGTCCCGCTCCATTCTCCCCTTTCAGGACGAGCTCAGTCCGGCCGATTCGCAGGACGTCTCCCGGTCGCATTCGTCCGGCGCGCCGCGGATTGCCGTTGAACAGGACTTCGCTTCCTTCGACGAGGCTCTCGAAGGTCACCTGATCCGGTTCGACGTCGATCCGGAGATGGGCCCTCGATACGTGCGGATCATCGAGGATGATGTGGTTGGTCTCGCTACGGCCGATGCGGACGACTTCGCCGCAAAGCGGCTCGATCCTCTCACAGCTTCCGGGTTCACGGATGATGAGTGCCGGATTTTCGGTCATGGCTGCCGGAGAGAATAGGCGAATTCGGCACTTCGGGTCGATGGAGAATCTGGCACGCGAGGGGCAATTTTCCGGAAGTGTGACCGAACCGGGGAGTCTCGGGGCAGGTTCCACGTGTCGAAGGGTATATTGGGGGGAGTCCCTGGAGGGACGAGCGAGATGACCGTACTCATGGAACAGGCGCTGGTGCTGAACAGGTCCTGGACCGCGATCACCACCACTTCCGTGCGCCAGGCGCTGGTGCTGGCCTACCGCGAGGTAGCCCGGATCATCTGCCCGGACACCTACCAGGTCTACGACTTCGAGGACTGGGCGGAGTTGGGAGGCGGGGAGGCTGAGCGGGTCATTCGCACTCCTTTCCTGACGCTTCGCGTGCCCGAGATCATCGTGCTGAACCGGTACAACGGCTTCCCGCGGCGGGGCGCCGCCTTCTCCCGGCGCAACATCTATCGCCGTGACGCGTTCACGTGCCAGTACTGTGGTGCGCGGCCGGGCTCCGAACTGCTCTCCATCGATCATGTCGTACCGCGGTCTCGTGGCGGCAGGAGCACCTGGGAAAACTGCGTGTTGGCCTGCCTCGAATGCAACAAGCGCAAGGCGAACCGGGATCTCGGGCAGTCCGGGCTCGTCCTCGCAAGGCCGCCTCGGCAGCCGTCGTGGAGCGGAGCACTCGAGGTTTCGGTGGGCAGCCGCAAGGCATCGTGGGAGAAGTTCATCTCCGACCGCTACTGGAACATCGAACTCGAAGAGTAGGAGAGTCCCTTGGGCGCCCGTCCCGTCGTCACGGCCTTTCTGGTTTGCGATACCGTGATCCATGAGCAGGAGACCAACAAGAAGTCCTGCATCGGAATCTTCCACCAGATCAGCACGCACCGCTTCCCGTGCCGTCACGGGCAGCTCTCGATCTACGCGAACATCACGGATGCGCAGGGGGAGTACGTCTTCCGGCTCTCCCTGCAGCACCTGAAGGACGGCCGCGAGATCGGCGCCGGCTCCACCCCGCCACTCGGCATCCCCGACCGCCTGCAGACCGCCGAGCTGGCCTTCCGCCTCCAGAACATCGTCTTCCCGTCGCCCGGCAAGTACCAGTTTCAGCTTTTCGCGAACGAGGACCTGGTGGCGCAGAAGGAGGTGGTGATCAAGAAGATCGAACCGCCGGCCCCGCGGGACGGAGGCAATGGCGAATAGCCGGGTTGCGCCGTGACGTTCGAGCGGCTGGTCGCCATCCACAGCGCGGCCCTGCCGCAACGGAGGGTCGACCTCCGGGCGACCGTGCCGGCAGTCCGGCAGCGTCATGCAGAATCTGCGAGCGCCGCGAGGATTTCCGACGTCAATACCACAGTGCGCGCCGCGATCGCCCCTCAGGTCGTGTGCTCGAGTGAGAAGGCGGGCTCGTCGTTGTCGTCTTCGTCGAGGTCCTCGAACTGCTCATCGTCGTCGCCCACACCGAGGAACGGTGTCCGCAGGTCCGCCCACTTCCGCCCCCCCTGCTCGAAGTAGGCGACCTCGAGGGGAGCCCCGGAGCCGAGGAGGGTCAGCACGGAATCGATCATCGAAAGGGGATAGTCCATCCGGTAGACCTTGGAGCCCTCGTCGTGGGAGGCGCCCTCGATGTCCCTGGCCCGGCGGAACTGAAGGAAGGCGACGGCGCCTTCGTGGCGGGTTTCCGCGTCGCTCTCGAACAGGTTGATGATCGGTGTCAACCGGTAACGCGGGTCGTAACCGGGATCGGCCGAGATCCAGTGCACGCGAAATGAATGTACGGGAAACGTGCTCACCGGTGTGACGCAGAACGGTCGCGCCCCGGCGAACTTGTCCTTGCCGTGTTTCCGGCCCTTCCGGCCCTTCTTCCTGTCCTGCTTCCTGCCCTTCGCCATCGCCTATCCTCCGCAGTCATCCACCATCCGGTTTCATGGTCCGATCCGGAGCCTAACAGAGGATGGCGCCGGGATGAACTCTCTTGGCGGGAAACACCTGCCCCCGGGGCGGAGTTCCGACTCCGGCTTTACGCTGGACGGTAAATCCCACCGGAACGCACAATCCGGCCGTGACTTCGGAACTCCAGTACTCCTGCGTCGTGCCCGTCTACAACGAGGAAGGGTCCCTGCCGCTGATCCGGGAGGAACTGCTGCCCGTACTTCGGGAACTCGCTGGGGAGTTCGAGCTCCTGTTCGTGGATGATGGCTCCACCGATCGGAGTCCGGAGATCCTCCTCGAGTTCCTGCGTGAGATCCCGGAGTGCGTCGTGCACCGGCTCGACCGGAACCGGGGGCTCAGCTCGGCACTCGACGCCGGGTTCCGGCTGGCGCGGGGTGAGGTGATCATCAGCCTCGACGCCGATCTGCAGAACGACCCGGCCGACATTCCGCTGCTTCTCTCGAAACTCGGCGAGGCGGACCTGGTGATCGGCTGGCGCGCCGATCGCAAGGACAAGTTCGTCAAGCGCGTCTCCAGCAGGATCGCGAACGGCGTGCGCAATCTCCTGACCGACGAAGTGGTCCACGACAGCACCTGCCCGCTCAAGGTCTTCCGCCGCGAGGTCTACCGAAGCATCAAGATGTTCGACGGCCTGCACCGGTTCTTCCCGACGCTGGTCAAGCTCGAGGGCTTCCGCATCGCCGAGGTCGAGGTTTCGCATCGGCCTCGCCGGGCGGGCGTCTCCAAGTACGGCGTCTGGAACCGCGTCTTCAAGGGCCTGCGTGACCTCCGCACTGTGCGGTGGATGAAGAAGAATACGCTGCGTTACAAGTCCGAGCGTGTCCGGCCATGATGTTCGGGCTGTCGCCGGCGGGCTGGGAGGCCATCGGCTTCCTCGGACAGGGGCTCTTCACCGCCCGCTTCCTCGTGCAGTGGCTCACCTCGGAGAAGCGCGGCGAGAGCGTCGTCCCGGTGAGCTTCTGGTGGCTTTCGCTCTCGGGCAGCGCCGTCCTGCTGGTCTACGCCGTCGCCCGGGACGAACCGGTCTTCCTGTTGGTCAGCATGATCAACGGGTTTCTCTACGCCCGGAACCTCATCCTGATTCACTTCCGGCGGACGAAGCCGACCTCGCGCCGCGTGTTGATCCCCACGGTGCTGGGCATCGGCGCGTTTCTGCTCTACGCCGGCTCCGGCAAGCTCGAGACCGACGTTCAGCCCTGGTGGCTGGCGCTTGGCGTCCTCGGCACGGCCTGCTGGTCCGGCCGCTTCATCATCCAGTGGTACGCCTCGGAGCGCGCGGGGCGCAGTGTCATGCCGCGCTCCTTCTGGTACGCCGGGCTCGCCGGCGCGGTGCTGCTGCTCTCCTACTCCGTCCATCGCAAGATGCCGGTGTTCATCCTCGGCTACCTCTTCCCGCTCTTCCCCTACATCCGCAACCTGACCCTGATCTACCGGAAGGAGGGGGCGCCGCTGCCGGTCCGGTGGGCCGGGCGGGTCTGGGTCACGCCTCGTTCCCGGGCGATCGCCATCGCTGTCTCTTGCGTGCTCCTTTCGGCCTTCCTGACCGCCCGGGCGCTCGATGCCACCCGGCCGGGCGGCGCGTTCCTCCAACTTCACCGGGCCGGTCGGATGGCGGCGACCGGCGAGGTGTCGCGTCTTTACGAGGCGGGGTACAGTCCCGCGATCTACGCCGTGCAGGACCATGCTCCGCGAACCTTTGACCGGTTGCCCGCCGTCGCGGTGCTGCTGTCGCCCCTCGGCCTGCTCCCGATCCGCGCCGGGTTCGTGATCTGGACGCTCCTGAACGGCTTCGCCTTCCTCCTCGCGCTGCGCTGCTGTTATCGCCTGGTCGAGCGACCCGTCACCCGCCCGTCGGTACTCTGGCTGCCCCTCCTGCTCGTGCTCCGCTTCGCGTGGGACAGCCTGAATCACGGTTCGATCGACCCGCTCCTGCTCCTGCTGATCCTGGCCGGCCTCGACGCCGTCACCCGGGGCCGGACCGTGCGCGGCGCCGTCCTGACGTCTCTCGCCATCGTCATCGAGCCGGTGCTCCTGATCGTGCCCCTGTTCCTGGCCGTCCGCGGCCGCGGTGTGGCCATGGCGATGACGGTCGGGTGCGCCCTTCTGCTCGCCACGGTCCCGGTCGCCCTGATCGCCGGAACCGACATCGGACTGTCCCTTTCGGCGAGGGCGCTCGAAGGGAATCTTCCCGATCCCACGTCCGAAACCGTGACCGGCGAATCCCTCCGGGCGATGACCTGCCGCCTCCTCGACCACGCCGGCCTCGAGAAGCGGGGAGAGTCGATCCGGATCACGCTCGCCGTCCTGTCCCGCGAGATGGCGGAGAAGGCCTGGGTGTACCTCTCCGGCGTCCTCCTCCTCCTGGTCGTCTGGCGGGGTCGTCGCCGTCGCGCGTCCCTCTTCTTCGGCATGGTCCTCGCCGCGGCGGTGCTGATCGATCCCGCTTCCGGCCAGTCCACCCATCTGTTGCTCCTGCTGCCGGCCGCGGCGATCACCGCCGCGCTCCTGCCGGGTGAGGCGCGCGGTCCCCGGGACTACCTGGTGGTGGGGCTCCTGCTGTCGGCGCTGGCCCTCACTGCCATTCCGGCACGAGGCATCGTCGGGTTCAAGGTGGCGCTCTGGTTCTATGCGCTCTGTGCTTCCGGGTTCGCGGCGCTGTTGTTGTTCGCCGGCTGTGTCCTCGGGGCCGGTCCCGCAGATGGCGAGGTCCCGGACGGGGATCGGTAAGATCGGCGCCCCATGACCGTGATGCTCGGACTCCTGCTCTTCGCCGGGGGGATTGCCGCCGGCTTCATCAACACTCTCGCCGGTGGCGGGTCCGCTCTCACCGTTCCGCTCCTGACCGAGATGCTCGGGGGCAACGCGATCCTCGCCAACGGCACCAACCGCATCGCCATCCTCCTGCAGAACGTCGTGGGTGTGCGCGGTTTCCACCAGGCCGGTAAACTGCCGTGGCAGAAGGTGAAACCGGTGATCCCGGCGGTCGTTCTCGGAGCGATCGGAGGCGCCCTGCTCGCCACCGCGATCGATCCACCGGCCATGAAGCGGGCTCTCGGGATCGTGGTTCTGCTCGTTGCTCTGACCGCGATCATCAAGCCCTCCAAGTGGCTCGGCGGCCATGAGAAGACCATGCCCGAGCCGTGGCGGTTTCTGGCCTTCTTCGGCATCGGCCTCTTTGGTGGGTTCATCCAGGTGGGGGTCGGCTTCCTGCTGCTCGCCGGGCTGGTGCTCGGCAGCGGTCTCGACCTGGTCCGGGGGAATGCGGCCAAGGTGCTCCTGGTGCTCGTCTACACTCCCGCGGTTCTCCTCATCTTCTGGCAGGACCAGCAGGTGGATCTCGCCGCCGGCCTGGTGCTCGCGTGCGGCAACATGACCGGGGCGGCGGTCGCTACCCGGCTCGCCGTCAGGAAGGGTGCGGCCTGGGTCCGGTGGGTTCTGGTGGGGGCTGCAATTCTCGCCGCGACGCGAATGCTGATATTCTGAGCGGCGCGATTTTCCGGATTCGGGCGAAACCGGTGCCGGAGGGATGTGTTCTATCCCCAGCACTTTCAAGAGGAGATTGAATTCATGAGACGGTTGATCGGGGTACTGGTCGTGGCTTTCCTCGTGCTTGGCACGTCGAGTCAGACCTATGCGCAGGGTAAGCGCGAGAAGATGCGCAAACCACAGGAAGATGGCTGCGGCTGTGGGCAGGAGATGCCGGCGAAAGTCAAGGCCGCGAAGCGTCAGCAGATGTCGAAAATCGAAAAGGAGTTTCTCAAGAACCTGCCGCCGGAGCGCCGGAAGCAGGCCCTCTTGCGACTCGAGAAGATGCGTCCGGAGCAGCGCGAGCAGGCGATCAAGCGGTTCATGCAGGCCCGGCAACGCGCCAATGCGGCCCCGCAGGGCCGTCGCGGACCGCCGCTGGCCTCTGAAGGCCGCCGCGGGCCCCGGATGGATGGCGACCGCCCGTTCATGCGTGGAGGACCGGGTCCGATGCGTCACGACATGGATCGCCAGGGACCGCCCCGCGGCCGTGGCCCCGCGATGGACATGCGGACCGATCGCCGGCCCATGACCGACAGGCCCGAGGGCCGTCCGCAGGCCGGGAAGCCCGAAGGTAAGTGTGGCAGTGGCGGCGAAGGCCGCCCGCAGGCCGGGAAGCCCGAGGGCAAGTGTGGTTGTGGAGGCAAGCCCGGTATGCAGCGCGGCCGGCGTGGCCGGGGCGACCACCGGATGCAACGGGGCGGCCAGGGTATGCGGAAGTGCGGCATGCGCGGTGGTCGGATGACGGCCCGGCACGGTGGCGGTGTGCACCGTGGAATGCGGGGCGGCCAGATGCGCGGCCAGATGCGCGGCCAGATGCGCGGCCAGATGCGCGGCCAGATGCGCGGCCAGATGCGCGGCCAGATGCGCGGCCAGATGCGCGGCCAGATGCGCGGCCAGATGTGCGGCCA
>JAJSAM010000068.1 GCA_024274785.1 Planctomycetota bacterium
CCGTCGCGGCCAGCCACAGCATCGAGGGGAAGCGCCAGGACATCCTCGCTCGTCCTCAGGACAAAGTCCACATTCACCGAGGTTCCCCGGCGGAGGCTTTGGGCGCGGTCTTCTGGAACCGGCAGTCTCACAGAGAATGTCCTGGCGCGACCGCTATTCACGGGGGCGACCTCGGAGACATCCGAGTGGAACCGCGCCCCTGTTCCGGTTTTCACCTCCGTCTTCGTCGCCACCGCGATGCCGCGCTGCAGGTCCTCTTCGATCACCTCCACCTGCACCTCCAGATCGCCGCCGCCCAGCAGGAGGATCGCCTGTCCGGGCATTGCGATCTGGCCGGGCTCCACGAACCACTTGAGCACTTCACCGTCGACCGGCGATCTCGCGACCGTCTTCTCCTGTCTCGCCCGGGCCTCTGCGAGGCTGGCACGGGCGCTCAGGCAGGCCCGTTTGCCGGCCTCCATCTGCTCCTGCGGAACGGCTCCGGCCGTCGCCAGACGCTGGTCCGCCTCGTAGCGGCGGCACCAGTAGTCCCTTTCCGCCCGCAGCCGCTCCACCACGGCATCCAGCTCGGGGGCGCTTATTCGCGCGAGCGTATCTCCGGCGCTCACTTCCTCTCCTTCGTCGAAGGAAAGTCCGAGGACCGTGCCCTGAGCCTGGGCGATCACCTTGTATTCCTTCCTGGAGCGGACCGTTCCCATATAGGAAAGACGGCTGCCCATATCCATGGTCACCGGCCGGACCGTGCGCACGGCTACAGGGCGGACTGCGGCACGCCGGCCTGAGTCGCGTCCGCATCCCCAGCTCGTGGACAGCACTATCACAGCCAGGGCGACCGAAACCTGTCGCAGGAAGTACTTTTTCGATATCGAGCGATAGATGTACGTCATGGCATGCTCCTGATGATCTTCTTTGCGGTCCGGGGGGTCAGAGTGCCTGCGGCTGCATGGGAATGCAGGGCGGCCAGCATTTCCTGGTACGCGAGATCTCTTTCCTGGATCTTCAGCTGAAGGAGTTCGGCCTCCTGCGCCAGGAGTTCGCTGAGAGAGACACGGCCAGCTTCGTACATCTCCTGGTAAGCCGCTACGAACCTGGCTGTCTCTTCCACGGCGGAGGATACGTGCCGACGACGAACCCTGGCCGTCTCCCCCCGTTCGAGGGCGATCTTCAACTCTGCGTCCTGGGTATCCTGCACAGACCGGAGATTGCTCTGGGCCGCGCGCAGCGAAGCCCGGGCCGCGTCCAGACCGGCCAGGCGACGCCCGCCCTCGAACAGCGGGAGCTGGAGAGTGACGCCCGCGGCCCACTCTCCGATGGGATCCAAGTCGGCGCCGGAGCGATAGCTGTACAGGGCGAATCCCCTGACCTCCGGCCGGAAGCTGCGGGCCGCGAGGGAACGGAGCGCTCCGGCTCGGGTGAGCTGGGCCCGGGCTTTCGAGACCTGCGGGGCAGTCCGATCCAGGGGAACGGATCCGATCTCCTCCTGTTTTGCCCCACCCACTGCGTCGAGTCCGGCGAGCGACGGAAATACAGGTCCTCCCGCTCTCACCAGTTGCCCCAGTCGGACGGCGATCTCCCACTTCTTGCTCTCGATCTCCGCGCTGTCGGCGCGGGCGGTCTCTACAGCCGCCGAGATCAGCGCGAAATCCGCCGGAGAGACCCGCCCCTCTTCCAGGAGACGGGCGAGTTCGTCCCGCCGACGCCGGAGAGACCGCATACGGGATTCCGTAAGCCGGGCTCTGTCCTCCAGTCCTCCAGCCTGGACGAACATCCGGCCGACTTCTTCCACGATGCGAATCCGCGCCAGATCCTCCTGCGCGCGATTCTCCTCCACAGAGGCCTGCGCCGCCCGCTCGTGCGCCCGCGTGCGCCCGCCGTCGTAGAGGGGCACCTGCAGCTGGAAACGGGCCTCGTAGATCTGGTCGTCCAGCGGCGGAAAGACCCCGGCCCGGTGGATCGGGACAACGATATTCGGCTCCTCGTAGCGCGTGTACCCGGAGGCCAGCGACAGCGTGGGCAAGCGCCCTCTCCCGGCCTCCCGGGTGCGGGCTTCGGCTGCCTTCCGCTGGTTCTCGACCGCGTGGATGGAAGGATTGCGGGCGAGAGCCGCCTCCAGAGCAGCGGATAGAGTAGTGGATTGCACCTGGGCGAAGGTTGCACCCGGTATCGCCCAGAAGAAACAGAAAAGCGCTGTCTTTCCCAGCCAGAGGGGCGGGGCGGGCTTCTTCCTGGATGGCTTCATTCGCGCCTCCCTTCGAGTTGCTTGTCCAGTTCCGGATCCTCCGTGAAGATCAGCCGCTCCAGGGTCCGCAGGATGCGGTCTCCCCGGGCTTTCAGGTCGAAATCGAAATCCGAGAGCCGCCAGTCCAGCACGATCAGGCGGATAGTCCCGATGATCAGGATCGTCATGTCACCGGCATCTGTATCGACGAGACTTCCCTCCCGGCGGGCTTCGTCGACGAAGGACCTGAGAACCTGATATCGGGAATCGACGATCTTCTGGAGTTTGAGTCTCAGGATGGGATTGAGTCGAAAGATATCTTCCGAAAAAACCACGGAAGTGATCTCCGGGTTTTCGCTCAGAAAATCGAAGTGGAAGAGAACGAACCTCCGGATTTTCTCTCTGGCCGACGAAATCCCGGCCAGATCCGACAAAAGCGTATCGCTCATCTGCAGGACGCGGTCCAGGATACCCGCGATGATTTCGTCCTTGCTGGTAAAATGCCGGTATATGGCAGGTTCGGTTATCCCGACCTGTCTGGCCAGTTCGCGGATGGCCAGCGCGGAATACCCCTGCTCGTGGATGATCCGGATGGCCTCGTCGATGATCTGGGCCTGTCTCTCTTCGGTCCTGAAACGAGTCATGCTTTCTGTCCTTCGCTCTCACCCCGGCCAGGGAAGCGCTTTTCCGGAAGCCGAGTCTCTCCACTCGAATTTCATTGCGTTAGTTATCGATCACTAACTAATGTAGCAAAAAAGAGAGAACCTCGCAACCCCTCAGTACGGTTATCTGCTGCTGCTATGTAAATAAACTTTCGGGGACTTCCGATTTGTGCCGGAAGCCCGTGTAATGTATGGAGTTATCTAAGGAGCGGATCGGATACCCGCTTGGATGGCAGAATCTGCTATGCGTGCTCACGCCCCAAAGGGGTGGCGACAGTATGGGGTGCCTCCGGGTATCCCG
>JAJSAM010000069.1 GCA_024274785.1 Planctomycetota bacterium
GAAGACGGGGGGAATAGAAAGAGCGCGGCGGTCCGAAGACCGTCGCGCTCATCCTCGAGGATGGTGGAGTGAAGTAGAGTCTGCGGACCCGGTGGTCCCCTTCAGGGTGCTGGAGTCAATGAAGCCGGCGGGAGCTGTTTCCAACCCCCCGGACCTTCCTGGGATTGACCTGTCCTTCGAAGCGATCAAAAGTCTCGTAGCCGGTATTCGGTTCGCGGCTCCCGCCTCGCCGTTTCGACGGCCTCGCGGTGTTCCGGGACTTGCTATCCGGCGCCGAAGCACCGGAAACTTCCATGGACTTGGCCTTCCCTTCAAGGCACACGTCACTTTCTCCGCCGAAGTCCTGCGCGGCTCCGGCACGCCCCTCATGGGGTTTTCTCCCCCTTCAGTGATCAAGGCAGCGAGGTCCACTGACCCGGGCTTCCAATCCCGGTTCGTTCCACCTTCAGGGTTTTTCACCCTCTTGACGGTTTGCTCCCTCCACTGCTTTCCGACCTCGAGGGCCGGTACCACTCATGGGGTTTTGGCCCTCCAGAGCCTTACCCCTCCGCAGAGCCGTACACCTCGCGGCGCCTTGAACCCTCATGCTGTTTTTGACATCGCGTGCTCCTGCTCTGAGGACCAGGAGGTCACGATGCCCCGCAACTCCAGGGCATTGCTCTCTGCAGAGATCCGTACCGCGGCAAACCGGGGTTCGCCACGGCCGATGCTCTCATGGGCTTTTCGCCGTTTCAGAGTTTGGATCCACCGGTCTGATGCGGAACCGGTTGCCCGGTCCCTTCCTTTGTGGCCTGAGAAACCGAACTCGACGAGCCCGAGCCCCTGAAAGCCACCTGGGAATTTCCAGACCCGCGGCAAACCCGGCTCCGAAGAGCCGAACCTGCTGCAATCCGGTTCCGGAGAACCGTCTCGCCGACCGGCCGGGTTCCGAAGAACCCGAACCAGCTCCGTCCGGGCATCCACCAGGACCTGTCCTCGGGTTCTCCCGAAAACAATGGTGTCCTGATCGGAAATCCGATCCGAATGTGAGAGGTCACGGGCCGACCGGGCCCCGGTCCGAAGACCGAAACCACCGGTTCTCCCGAAGGAACTCCCCGAGGGGCGCTCCCGGCCAAACCCTGGAAGAGTTGCCCCTTCCAGCGACCTTCTCCTCACACCATGTTGTCAAAGAGAAACCTTCAGCGGGCTGATCCAGGAGGTCCGTTTCCGGGTTCTCTGCTTCACCCACCGTCAAAAATTATAGACATGAACAGACGTTCGTCAAGAGTGGATTTTCTCCACAAGTTGTTTAAATAGAGCATGTTAGGGAAATCTTAAAAACCTGTGGAGACCTAAGTCCCGTGCTCTCCGGTGCTTGCGCGGGCCGGCGGCGTGGAGGCTTGATGGTTTCGTTTCGAAGGGCCGGCGGGTGGGGCTAAGTGCCTTGCCTGGAGAGCTTTGAGCCCGGAGAGGCCGCCCGGGCCGGTAGGGAAAGTTTTTTTCCGCAAAGTGGTTATCCACATCGGTGGAAAACCAGCTACTCATCGCACCAGGGGCCGGAGATTCCGGGTTGCACTGCGCTGAAAATGCTATATGGTGGGTATGAATTCATTTTGTACCCAAGATAGCGGATAGGAGTTCCTCTGAAAAGGCGGGGACTCTGAGGGCCGCCCTTCCGCTATCTTGTCTCACCTCTTGCCTAGATCGATCAGCCCGGGCGGGGAGGAGGGCTGGATGCCGCGACAAGCCTGGGTCTTTCTGCTCGCTCTTGCGCTGCTGGCATCCTGTTCCTCCACGCCGGATCCCGTCGATCCGCCTCCCCCGGTGGGCCCGTCCGGCTCCGCTTGCGTCCCCACCGGGGAACTGGCCCGCCGTTACGGTCTGATCGAACGCTACGAGCCCGAACGCAACCGGCTGATCCTCGAGGGTCCCGGCAGCAGGGTCGTTCTCTTCCCGGGGACGACCGTGGCCATGGTGAACGGGACCCGCGTCCGGCCCATGCGCCGGATCAGCAGTTCGAGCGACCGGACCTATCAGCTGGCCCCGTCGGACGCCAGGCGCATCGAGTCGATGCTGCGGACGACAAAGAAGTCACCGGCGCCGCAAGTGCCGACTCGATCCTTGCGGCCGGCGCTGCACGCCGAAAAGCCCCGGTCGATCGGCCCGGTCCTCGATTCCACGGTCGAGGCGGCCGTGCGAATACCACTCAAGCGCAAGTGGAAGTACATCATTCTTCATCACAGCGGGACGAAGTCGGGGAACGCCGCCGCGTTTGGCCGGCACCACAAGCAGGTCCGCGGGTGGGATGGCCTGGGCTACCACTTCGTCATCGGCAACGGGAAGGGCTCGGGCGACGGACAGGTCGAGATCGGCTACCGCTGGTCCGGGCAACTCACCGGGGCGCATGCCGGGCGGGCGCCGGACGGATCGAACAAGATGAACGAATCCGGCATCGGGATCTGCCTGGTGGGGAACTTCAACGAGACCCATCCGACCGCCAACCAACTGGCGATGCTTCGCAGCCTGGTTGCCTATCTGCGGGGTTACTGCGGCATCCCCATGGAGAACGTCCTGTTGCATCGGGATGTACGCGGGACGGATTGCCCCGGGAAGCTCTTTCCGGTGCGCGTTTTCACCGAGTGACCAATCGGCCACCCCTGTCCCCCGGAGGGTCGGGCGCCGCGGAGAATCCGCGAACGCCGCAAGGATTCCAGGGACCAGCAGCACGGGCCGGACTGGTATGCGTCCGGCCCATGTTCGATCGTCAGGTCTTCCGGCGGGCTATGCCTTTCCCATGATGCGGAACAACTTCGTGCCACACTCCGGGCATTTGCCCTGCATGGCTTTCTTGCCGTTCTTCATCGTGACTTCCTCGCCGTCGACCATGTCACGTTTCTCACGACACTTGACGCAGTAGGCCTGCATTCGCTCAGTTCCTCCCAATGCATGGTGCCCTCTCTGCGAGGAGCGAGGGCATCATAGTTCGCGCTGATTTCCCCTGACAAGGGGAATTCCGAACACGACTGATCAGGCTGTCACCGATTACCGGCGCGCGGCGGCGGCGATGGCCGCGCTGTTCTTGGAGAACTTGATCTCCTTCTGGGACGCATACTCCATGAGCTGCTCGACCATGGACTTGTGAACCAGGCCCTCTTCGGCGAGCAGGCGCAGGAAGATCCGGCCTTCCCGGCTGTCGATGCACTTGCTCGCATGGGTGAAGAAGACGTAGGACCGCTCTTCAGCCTTGAGGATGCAGTCCACCGCCACGTCGAGCGCACCGCGGTTGTTGATCTCGTCGTAGACGAACTTGTCCCGAAGCGCGCGCCCCTCCCGGTCGACCAGGGAGTTCTCGGCCTTGCCGCAGAGATCCCGACGGTACTTGCGGAGGATCTTCCGGTGGTCTCGCTCTTCGGTACCCATCAGGCGGAAGCGCTGCTTGATGATCGGGTCCACGACTACCTTTGAGAGGAACTCGTAGAAGTGGCTCGTCAGGGTCTTCCAGAGAATGGCGGTGTCGAGGATCTTGTGGGTGGTTACCCGGTCCTCCAGCAGCATGGTCATGGGTGCCTCCAGGGGTTAACCGGTGTTTTGCACCGGGAGAAGTCAGATAGTCTCGATGAGCGGGGCTCCGATTGTCCCCCGTGGGGACGCTGGACGATGAGCAACTCACGTACCGTTGCTGCCCTTATCGGCCCGGATGCCCGCGAAAAACTCCTGTGGTGAGGGGTTTCGAGAGGAAATTCCGACCAAATCAAATCCGAAAGGGCGATTTATATTTCGCTGACGGGATCTTGTCAAGGGGGTACTCCAAGGAAGAAATGAGGGATTTCACGCATTGGGGTTGGGTGAAATGCCGCCCATGGGACCGCCCTCCGGTTCCTTCGCTCTCTTTGAGGTGGCTACACCGCGGCCAGAACCGGCCTCCTCTCCCGGTGTGAGCCAAAGAGTCCGTGGTAGAAACGCACGCGCTGCTCACCCGGTTTCCAGGAAAAATAGACGATGTTCCCGCCCTGCTCGCCGTACGCCTCCACCAGGCCGGTGGCGGGATCCCGCAGGTAGAGCCCGAGTTCCCCGAGCTCCATGACATGATCACGGATCTCATCGACCAGGTCGCGGGCGCCCGGCGGGAGGTCGAAGACGATCTCCTCGGGATTCGCGGCCCAGGACCGGCCCTTCAGTCCCAGAGCCTCGAGTTGATCGCGAAGGCGCTGATAGTCTTCCATGACATCACCAACGATGGCGGAAACGAGGGGGAGGGCGCGATCCAGTTCCTCGAGAGTGTAGATCTTGCCACGCATGGGTCACCTCCCGTATCTCTGTCTGCTCACCTGAGGAAGCAAAGGGTGTTCCGGCTGCGATACCATCGACCCAAAGGTGCCGGTAACTGTTTGGAAATAGGAAGCTTGCCGGATTCCACGGGGATCGGAGTGCACCGGGGTCGACCAGTGGATCGACAACGAAAGGTGTCACCGGGAGGACAGTGTGCGCAGTTTTGACGAGCTCTTCGATCGTGTGATCCGCTTCCGGGATGACCGGGACTGGAAACAGTTTCACCATCCCAAGGACCTGGGGATTTCCATCGCGCTCGAGGCGGCGGAGCTCCTGGAGCACTTCCAGTGGAAGGGTCGGGAGGAGGTGGCGCGGGATCTCGAGGAGCCGGAGCGGCGCCACGCCATCGGCGAGTAGATGGCGGATATCCTGATCCTGCTGCTGTCGGCATCCGATGCGGTGGGCGTAGATCTCTTTGATGCGACTCTCGAGAAGATCGAGAAAAACGCAGTGAAATACCCCGTCGAGAAGGCTCGCGGGAACGCCAGGAAGTACGACCGCCTGGGGTAGGGCTCGGAGGGACGAGCCCCGTCTCGTCTGCGCACCACCACCGGCGACCGCACCAGGATCAGGCGCGGCGGCGACGGTGCGCCGCCCTCCGGGGGTTGGGGGGCGTCAGTCCTGGTGCGGGACGGGATTGCGTCGCCACCGGCCGAATCCGTCGTTCCACCCGCCGTAGGGGAAGGGATCGTCCCGAACCGGTTCCTCGTCCAGATTCTGCGGCGGATCCACGTCCGCCGGCCGCCCCGGGACTTCGACGACCTCGATCCGCTTTTCGCCCGGCAGGAGAGTGTCCGGCTCGAGGGTGACCGGGTAGGAGGCCGGCTCCACAGCCTCCCGGGCCGCGTACCCCTCGAAGTACGGTTCGTAGCTGCGCGTCGATTCCGGCGCGGTACACGCCAGGGTCAGGAGGGCGCATCCGCCGAGGAGTATCACTTTCAGGTAGGTCATCGAAACCCTAGATTGACCTCTTCCGACCCATGAAACAAGACCCATCCGAAAGCACCTGGCTCATCCGCACCGTGGATTTCCTCCTGCGGCGGAGGCGGAGCGTCCTCCTGGTGACGGCGATTCTCACCGCGCTCCTCGCGCTGTCGGCCTCGCGGCTGTCGTTCACCACCAGCCCGGAAAGCGTCCTCAACTCGAGCTACCCGGAGTTGCAGGGGCTCAGGGCGCACGAGAAGGATCTCGGGAACTTCGAGCACCGGCTGATCCTCATCGTCAAGCAGGACGATGCTTTCAAGGCTTCGACGTTCGACCGTCTCCGGCGCGTCTCCGATGCGGTCTCGGGAGTTTCGGGGGTGCTCTCGGTGCGATCCCTGGTCGATCCGGGCTTCCCCCTGCCCGACCCCGCGGCTGATCCGGACGGCTTTCGCCGGGCGGTCGAGGCGAACCCGCTCCTGGCCCCGTTTCTCGTTTCGCGGGACGGCCGGACCGCGGCGCTCTGGGTGGAACTCGACCCGGCCGTCGACGCTGCCGGCTCCCGCGAAGAGACTGTGGCCCGGGTCCGGACCGCCGCGCGGGAGGCCGGCGTCGAGCCGATGATCTCCGGGGTTCCGGCGGTACGGATTGCCTACTCCAGGCATATTCGGGAGGATCTCTTCCTCCTGCCGCCCCTGGTGACGGCGATCCTGCTGCTGCTGTTGTTCGTGGCGTTCCGGCGTCCGATCCTGGTTCTCACGCCCCTTCTCGTGGTCGGGCTGGCTTCCCTCTGGACCATCGGGTTCCTCTCTCTGAGCGGTGGCCGGATCAGCGTCCTCACCTCCATCCTTCCCTCCCTCGTCCTGGTGGTGGGTACGGCGACGACCATTCACGTCGTGGCGCGGTTCCGGGAGGCGCGGTTCCGGGGGCTCGGGCCGGTGCCGGCGGCCCGGGAGGCGATGGTGCGGATGGCCCTGCCCTGCGGACTGACCGGGCTGACCACCGCGGTGGGGTTCTCCTCGCTCCTGGTCGCTCGAATCGGGGACGTGCGGCAGTTCGGCGTCTACTCCGCGGTCGGCGCGCTCCTGGCCTTCCTCCTCGGCCTGCCGCTGACCGGAATCCTGCTCTCCTTCGGCCAGGGCGGCGCCGGGCGCATCGCACCCCGGGGAGATCGGTCCTTCCGGTGGCTGGCGCGCCTGCTGATCCGGCGACCGGCGGCGGGGGTGCTGTCGAGCGGAATCGTCGTCCTGGTCAGCATCGCCGGATTCGCTCGTCTGAAGAGCGAGACCTTCATGCTCGAGGACGTTCGCGAGGACGCCCCCATCCATCGCGCCACCTCGGAAGTCGACCGGCACCTGGGCGGCGTGATCGGGTTCGACCTCGTCATCCGCAGCGAGGCGGGAGTGCTCCGGCCGGAGGTGATCCGGTTCGCGCGGGACCTTTCGCGTCGGCTCGGCGCACTGCCGGGAGTGCGGGCGGCGCCGGGGCCGGCCACCCTGCTCGACCAGGCGGCCCGGGTTGCGGGAGTCACCGATCCCGGCGACGAGCTGGGCCCCCTGATCCTCACGGGCATCCGATCACTCGGCGGCGCCGCGGTGGCGCGGTCCTTCATCTCCGACGACGGGAAGCTGGCACGGATCATCGTGCGCACCGGGGACCTCGGAAGTGTCCGATCGGGGGAGATCCGCGAAGCGGCCATGGCGCTGGCCCGGGCCTCCCGGCCCCCGGGCGTACAGGTTTCCATCGGAGGTCTCACCGTTCTCGCCGAGAAGGTGCTCGAGCGGCTGGTCACGGAGATGGTGCGCTCGACCGTGATCGCATTCGTGGTCATCTTCTTCCTGATCAGCCTGCTGTTCCGGAGCCTTGCGGTGGGTCTGCTCTCCATGGTGCCGAACTTCCTGCCGATGATCGCGGCGGTGGGCTTCATGGGCCTGGCCGGCATCACCGTGCGCTCCTCGATCGCGCTGATTTTCGCCGTGGCGCTCGGTATCGCCGTCGATGACACCATCCACATCCTTCTTCGCTATCGGCGGGAGCGCCGGCGCGGGAAGGGGGTGCGTCGCTCCGTCTACGCCACGGTGCTGTGGGCGGGGCGTCCGGTGGTGCTCACCTCCACGATCCTCTTCTGCGGGTTCCTGGCCTTCACGCTCTCGGACTTCAAGGCCACGCTGCAGTTCGGACTGATCGCCGCGGTGACGATCGCGACGGCATTGGTGGGGGACATCCTGCTGCTGCCGGCGCTGATCCTCATCGGGAGACGAAAGAGGGGGGGCTGACGGCCGAGCCGGTGAACTATACCGCCTGCTTGTCGGCGTCGCGAACCGGTGTCCACTCGTCCATCGTGACCCGGTTCTTGCCGCCGAACTTGCTCTCGTACATCAGGCGGTCGGCGCGGTCGACCAGCGTCTTCACCGAGTCGCTGTTCCGCGCGGTCGTGGCCCCGATCGAGGCGGTGGCCGCGATCTCCCCGCCTTCGTACACCGCGGAGTTCGACCAGACGATCGTGCGGAAACGTTCCGCGGCTTGCGAGAGGGCATCCTGATCCACGTCCGAGACGACGATCACGAACTCTTCGCCGCCCCAGCGCCCGAGGAAGTCGGAAGAGCGGAGGCCGCCGGAAAGGGCCGTGGCCGTGGCGCAGAGCAGAAAGTCGCCGGCCTCGTGGCCGTGCCGGTCGTTGACCCGTTTGAAGTTGTCGAGGTCGAGAAAGAGGACGCCGAACGGCCAGCCGTAACGCGAAAGCTCGTCGAGCTTCCGGGTGAGGAGCTGCTCGGTGGCGCGGCGGTTCCCGATGCCGGTCAGGGCGTCGGTGTGGACGATCTCCTCGAGTTCCCGGAGCTTCTCCACCGCGGCGATCTGCGGGGAGCGATCGGTGAACGTCTCCATGCGGCCGATGGGGCGGCCGGCGTCGTCGTGGAGGTCCGAGATGGAGAGCGTGACCGGGATGAGGCGGCCCTCGGCATGCATCAGGTGGGCATCGGTCTTCCACTCCGTGCGGCTGGTGGCGTCGGACTCGGCCTCATGGAGTTCGCCCCCATCCTCGTCCAGGTGACGAAGCATCGATCGGGAGTTCCGGCCGATCGCGTCCTCGGCCTTGATCCCGGTGATGCTCGAAGCGGCCAGGTTCCAGAACGTGATCCTCCCGTCGAGATCGACGAAGAGCACGCCGTCCGTCAACCTGTCGAGAAGCGCTCGGACTACGGGAGATTCCGTCCACATGGCGGTACCTGATCCTCCAGACCATGAGCAGTATACGACATGTAGTAAGGAGAAGCGGTTATAGCCCCAGAAAATGTGGAATTCCCTCAACTTCTCCCCCGGGGCGAGCTGCGCGAGCCTGAATCGGGCCGATTCCGGCAACAGTGCGCTCGGTCATGTCGCGAATGTCGCCCCGGGGGCGATGCTGCCCGGTGCCTGGTCGAGACGGCGCGCGACTCTCCGATGGGAGTTCGACACTCACTCCGGCTTCAGGATCACCTCCGCCCCCGTCGAGCCGGCGGCGATCGCGGTGGGAGACCTGTCCTGGTCGTAGCCCTGCTTCCAGGCGCCGAGCCGGTAGAGCCCGTCGTCCAGACCCTGGACCTGGAAACTGCCGTCCTCGAGGGACTGCCCGTTCCCACGGGGCCGAGCGATGTCGAAACTCCCGTCTTCGTTGACCGGGGTTGCGTTCACCCGCGCACCGGCGATCGGACTCCCGCCGGTATCCCGGACGTGGCCGTCGATGGCGAAACCCTGCAAGAGCCGGATCTCGACGGTTTCGGTGCCCGCGGCCACACCCGTCACCGTGGTGTCCCGCACATTCGGGCGCTCTCCTTCACTGAACCCCATGGCGCCAGCGAGCCACCACTGGATCCGCACGCTCACCTCGTAGACGCCCTCTTTCAGGTCCTCCACTTCGAACCGCCCGTCCTCGTCCGTCTGGGCGCTCTGATTCCGGTTGTCCCCACCCTTGACGGTGATCCAGATGCCCCTGGCCGGTGAACCGTCCGGCAAGAGCACGATTCCCGCGACTTTCATGCCCTTCCTCAGGGTGATGACGACGCCCGAGGTCCCGGCGGCGACTCCTTCCAGAACCTCCGCGGCATAGCCGTCGGCGGTGACCCGGATGTTGTAGGTCCCCGGGGGCAGCCGGTCCTTCGTGAAGTCGCCGTTCGCATCGGCATTGGTGCTGCTGTCCATCTGCGGCGGAATCATGTTGTTCTGGTCCCGCTGCTGATTGACCTGGATGTTGCGGGCCTGTACCGGCAATCCGTCCTCGTCGACGATCCGCCCGGAGATCTCCATACCGCGGTCCAGGGTGAAACTGTGGCCGCCGGAGGTCTCGCTTTCCGCCACCGAGAGGTTCTTCTCGATCCGCATCACATGTCCCGGGGCATCGACGCCCACCAGGATCGGGCCGGGCTTGATGCCCTCCACGGTGAACGTGCCGTCCGCCGCGGTCAGCCTGGCTTCCGCACGCTGCAACTGCCAGGTGGGGATCCACTCTTCCGGGCCCTGGTTCGGGGTCCAGTTGATGACGCGGACCGAGGCGCCGGAGAGGGGATTGCCGTCGGCGTCGTAGACCGTTCCGGAGAGGGTTCCCCCGGTGCCGAGCGTGATGGTGACCCCCGTGATCTCCGATCCGGACGTGACCGTCAGCCCCTCGGAGACGCCTTCCACAAAGCCCTCAGCGAGGGCGCGGAGGGTCGCCTTCTCCGCCGGCGCGGCCCCGTCGAGCTGGAACTCCCCCTCCGCGTTGGTCATCACGGAGGTTGGCGAGAGCCCCAGCATCCGGGTGAGCATCCCCATCCCCATCTCGTTCCCGTCGGTGTTGATCGTGACTTTCGCTCCACCCACCGGGTTGTTGTTGCGATCCACCACCACTCCGCGGATCGTCGCGCCGGGATGCAGGGCGATGTTCTTCCGCACCTCGGCCAGTTCTGCACTCACCTTGACCATCGGACCATCGGGGTCGGGCTCTTCCTCGCCTCCCATCCGTCCGAACATCGACTGCATGTACTTCGCGTTCAGGCCGGCCTGCGCGTACCCGGAGGCCTTGACCGTCAGGAGGTGCAGCCCCTCCGCAGCGCCCGCCAGGGTGAACGCGCCATCCTCTCCGGTGATGGAAGAGGCATTGGCGCCGAAGCCGAACATCCCGCCGATGGAACGCAGCGTCACCTCCGCACCGGCCACGGGCCGGCCGGTCGAGGAATCGGTGACCACGCCGGTGATGACGGCGCCCTTCGCCAACTCGAAGTCTTTCTCGAACGTCTCGCCGTCCTTCAATTCGCCGAAACCCCGACGCATGTTCATCATGCCCGCAGCCGACGGCCAGGAGGGGTATCCGGCCTTCCGCACCATCACGAACTGAACCTGCCCGGCCGGCAGGTTCTCCAGCCGGTACTTGCCCTTCTCGTCACTGAGAACCCTCCCGAGGGCACCACCCCTCCGACCCACCGCCAACACGATCTCGGCGTCTCCCAGTGGCTCACCATCTCCGTCCCTGACCGTGCCTGCCATGGCCGCGGAACCGCCCAGTACAATATCCACCTGCTTGCCTCCGCCGACGTTCACGCTCTCCACGATGGTCATCGGGTAGTTCTCCGCGGAGACCATCAGGCCGACCTCGCCGGGCCGGAGATTGGCGAACCGGAACTCGCCCTGCTCATCGGTGCTGATCTGAACCGGCTGGAAGTCGAGGTCCTCGAGGGACCGCTGCTTGAGCCGCAACGTGGTCACGAGCGCGCCTTCGACCGGCTGGCCGTCAACGGTCCTGACCGTCCCGGTGAGCTCCAGGCCCGGAGTGACCACGATCTTGAAGAGATGATCGACACTTTCCGGGGAGACGATGGCGCCCGGGAGGAACCCGGTGGAATACCCCTTCGCCTTCGCCTCCAGGCGGTAGCTGCCCGGTGAGAGGCTCGACAGCACGAATGTGCCGTCATCGCCCGAGACCGTCTCCGCAAGCGGCACGCGTTTCTTCCCCATGGAGGTGATGATGTCGAGGAAGTTCAGGTTGGCCTCCATCGTGGTCGGGCGGTAGGCGGCCACCAGCGCGCCGGCGACTCGCTTGCCCTGGTGATCGATGACCTTCCCTTTCACCAGAAAAGCCCTCTCCAGGTAGAGCGTGCCGAGCGACAGGCTCTTGTCGGCCTCGAGCGTGATCCCCTTGAAGAGCAGCGTGGCGTACGGCTCCGGAGCGAGGATCCGCAGCGTCAGCTCGATGCCGGAGGGGGCCTGGGCGATGAACTTGCCGAGGCTGTTCGTCTCCGCGTAGATTGTTTTCCCGGCTCCGGTGACCTCGACCTCGATCCCCGTCGCCGGTTCCTGTGTCGCCAGGATGCGGATCTCGGCGGTCACGGCCCCCGGTTCTCCGGCGCGAAGCGCTCCCGGATCGACGACCGCCTCGTCGGCGACCGTCGGGGAGTTGCCACCAACGCCACCGTCGTCCCGGGGGCGGGTCAGAACCCAGCCAAGTACGGCCACGCCGGCAATCAGAAGCACGAGCATCAAGACGACAACGGTGTTCCTGGTCATCGGAAACACTCCTCCCTGGTGAAGACAATCCCCCCACTATACGACGCGGCCCCAACGCCATTCAGCATTGGGGCCTCTTTATCCTCGTGGCGAGGAGGGTCCCTACTTCACACCCTTCGCCTTCAGCATGTCGTCGATGAGCATGCCGATGTTCGTGTCACCGGCGTACTCCATGTCGTAGCGGGCCCAGACGCAGGGCTTGTCGATGTTGATCAGCGCGCCGAGGTTGATCGGCGTGCCGACCACCACCAGGTCCACGTCGCTGTCGTTGATGCTCGCCTCGAGGTCCGCGATCTGCTGGTCGCTGTAGCCCATGGCCGGCAGGATGTTGCCGATCTCCGGGTACTTCTCGAAGGTGTCGTGCAGCAGGCCCTTCAAGTGCGGGCGGGGGTCGATGATCCTGGCGGCGCCGAACTTCTCGGCGGCGATCGTGCCGGCCCCGGTCTTCATGCCGCCGTGGGTGACGGTCGGCCCGTCCTCGACCACGAGCACCTTCGCGCCCTTGATCTTCGCCTGGTCCTCTTCCGAGAGGCTGACCGGCATCCGGCCTTCGAGGATCTTCGCCTTCGGGTTCAGCCTTGCGGCGGCGGCGCGGATCGCGGCCATCTGCTCGTCGTTCGCGCTGTCGACCTTGCTGATCAGGATCGCGTCGGCCCGGGTGAAGTTGTCGCGGCTCGGGAAGTACTTCGTTTCGTCCCCGGCGCGGAGCGGGTCGGCGAGGGTGATCCAGAGGTCCGGCTTGTAGAACGGCGTGTCGTTGTTGCCGCCGTCCCACAGGATGATGTCGCACTCCTTCTCGGCGGCGCGGACGATGGCCTCGTAGTCCACGCCGGCGTAGACGATGGAGCCGGCCATGATGTGCGGTTCGTACTCCTCGCGCTCCTCGATGGTGCACTTGTGCCTGACGAGGTCCTCGACGGTCGTGAAGCGCTGGACGGCCTGCTCGGAGAGGTTGCCGTAGGGCATCGGGTGGCGGATGGCCGCCGAGCGCAATCCCCGCTCCTTCAGCGCGGTCAGGACGGTCCGGGAAGCGGCGCTCTTGCCACATCCGGTGCGAACGGCCACGACCGCGATGACGGGCTTCGTGGAGGCGACCATGGTCTGGTCGATGTCGAACGTCGAGAAGGTCGCACCGGCCTCTTCGACGATCTTCCTCTTCCCCTCGATGTAGTCGTAGGAGACGTCGGAGTAGGCAAAAACGACCTCATCGACGTTCCTGCTCCTGATCGTGTCGACGAGTTCGCTTTCATCCACGATGTCGATGCCGTTCGGATAGAGGGGGCCGGTCAGGTCGGCCGGGAAGCGGCGATCGGTGATGAAGGGGATCTGCGTGGCGGTGATGGCCACGACCTCGACGGTTTCATCAGACTTGTAGCAGGTGAGGAACGTGTGGAAGTCACGGCCACCCGCACCCATGATGAGGAGCTTGCGTTCAGCGCTCATGAGGATCTCTCTCTGACTCTCGAAGATGTGACGAATCTGAATCGGGAAGAGGCGATCCTAGCAAATGGGGATAGGGGGCAAAGATCCCTCCGGTCGGGGAATCTCCGCGATTCGCCTCCTGCGGAACCCCGGCACCGACTATCATGCGGCCGGGTTCCGGCGGACCGCGCCGAGGAAGGAAAACTCCCCCATGATCAGAGTCCCGCCGCCGAGATTCGCGCGAGTGTTGCCGCTGGCCGCCCTGCTGATCCTGACGTCCTGCCAATACGTCGGGGATCGGGCCATGGACTTCCTGGACCAGTACAAGCTCGTCGGTGGCGCCGCCGTCACCGCCGGGGCCCGCGCCCGGAGTTTCGGTCTCTACGACACCGGTCTGATGATCGGCCTGAAGCCCCGGGCCACGGCGATCGGTCTGAAGTACGGCGTCCCGCTCTTCATCAACATCAAGGACGGCCTGCTCGACGCCGACCAGGTGGCGGTCATCAAGGGAACCCACATCTACGGGCTGGATTACGGGGCCGGCGCCTACGAGAGTTCCTGGACCAGCGCGGCGATCCTCCCGGGCATCTTCTCCTGGGGAGATTCCACGCCGGAGGGCCACGAGTGGGTCGTGCCCGAGGACGGAGACATCTACGACGATGTCTACTGGATCTGGAGCGCGAAGGGGTTCAAGCAGAACCGCTACGCCCAGATTCATGCCTTCGACGTGGAGTTGGAACTGGCGTTCTTCCTGTACCTGGACTCCGGCTACAGCCCGGGAGAGACCCTGGATTTCCTGCTGGGGCTCATCTTCATCGATATCGCCGGCGACGACGGGAGGCTCTGACATGACGACCCGAATCGGAGTCCTGGCCCTGGTCGCGCTTCTTTTCGCCGGCTGCCTGAAGCCCGATCCCGCGCCCCGCTTCACGCCGGCCTGGGAGGAATTCAATCCGGCGGAGGGAGGCTGGGAGTCCAACCGGAAGGTCCTGCTGATCTCCGACTGCCAGCTCCACAACCTGATGAGCAAGCCCCTGCCCGATCGAGATCTCGGCATCAAGGCCGCGGCCGGAACCGCGATCCGGTCGCCCCAGCTCGACCTCTTCGCGGATGACGTGATGCGGTGGTTGCTCGCGGACGGCGCCGACGACGCGGAGGCGGTGATCCACCTCGGGGATGCCATCGACCTCTCCACCGAGGGCGAATTCGAGCAGTTCGTCGAGACCATGAGTGTGGGGGGGCGGCCCTGGTTCATGACCCCCGGGAACCATGACGGATACTACTTCGGCTCCTATTCGCCGTCGGACATGGGGCAGTGGGAGGATGCCGCCTACGGTTCGGGCGAGGTGCTGACCAAGGACCTCTTCATCCGCGTGTATGTCGCCGCGCTCCTGAATCAGAAGTCATCCTGCGTCACCGCCATGCGCGAGTCCCTTCGGATCGATCCGAAGCCGGGGGAGACACTGCTGGAGACCGGCCGGCGTATTCCCGCCGACTTCGAGTGGCACGCGCCGGAGGGAGAACCCGGGTTCCTCGACTCCATCTCCTGGCACATCGACACGGAGCGCCCCTGGAGATCCTTCATCATCCAGGTGATCGACCTGAAAAAGCCCGAGAGCAGGAGCATTCCGGTCAAGCTGCTGCTGCTCGACTCCAGCCAGTACGGGCGGCGCCCGGAGCTCATGCCGAATGCCTGGGAGAGCTACCCGCTGGCCCTGAACTGCGGACTCACCGGCGAGATGCTGCCGGACCAGCTTCGCAAGGCGCGGGAGTGGATCGAGCAGAGCGATCCGGACGATCACTTCGTCATGGTCTGCCACCATCCCTTCGAATCCCTGGGGGCCCGGACGAAATCCAGCATCGGCTGGCTGTGGCGGGAGAGGCCGGTGACCGCGATGCTGACGGCGCATACGCACAAGGGATTCTTCGCCCACCACGAGCTGGGCGGTGAGTCGGCCGAGCTGGAGATCAACCTCGGCTCCACCACGGATTGGCCGATGGAGTGGCGCTACCTCCAGGCCTTCATGAACTATGACGAGAAGAAGGCATACATCGAGGCGGAGCGGGGCACGCTCGTGGACACCCTGTCCCGGCGGGAGGGCTACTTCCTTCCCGGCTGGGAGATTCCCCTCGACGCTCCGGACGATTACCGCAAGTACAAGCAGGGGGAGGTCGGCGTTCAGATCTTCTTCGACTTCGCGTGGGTGTACCACCTGGTCCCCCGCTGGATCGATCCGCCCCGGCTCAGACCGAACAAGTCCGCCGTGACCGCCGAGGAGGCGATCAAGAACACCCTGCTCTGGACCTACTGGCGCTTGATCCAGAACTTCCCCACCGATGCCGCCCACAGCGGAACGCAGTGGCCCGCGGGTTGCGAAGAGGACCGGCAGGTCGTCGATCGCATCATGGCCATGACCGGAAAAGACGATGCCTTCGAGGAGAAGGTGGCGTTGCTGAAGGACCTGGCGCGCTTCGAAAAGAGCCGCCGGACCGCCGACCCGCAGACCGGCGCGTCGCTCGACGAAACCCGGTTCCGCTACAAGATCAGCCAGGCCGCCTGGGCCGCACGCTTCGAGCAGGAAAAGGGCCGCCGCCTGAGGGTGGAGGACTCCCTGATCCGGATCGAGAAGAAGAAGGTGCTGGGGATGAAGATGACGAAGTGAGGCTGTCCGCGCGCGGTCGGTGCTCTTTCACCCGGAGGACGGTGGACGGGTGGCCGCCACCGGCCGGACTGCCGTGGACGGGGTTTCGTTGTGACCGGTCGAGGAGGCGCTCGACTCTTCGATTCCGGATTCGGGAGTCGCTCGACCTGCCAGGGCTACTCCACGATCGCGGTGAAACTCCCGACCACGTAGCTCTTCTTCTCGTCCGGATAGGAGAGGTAGATCCTCCCGGGCAGCTTTCCGTCCGCCTCCTGTCCGAACTCGATCCGCAGCGCGAAGCCCTCCGTCTTGGCTTCCATCACGTTGTCGGCGCCCTCGACCTCGTAGTTGTAGTGGACGTGGGCGGAGACTTTCGCCTTCCAGTCCTTTTCCGGGCCGATCTCGATGACGCGGCCGTTCAGGTTCTTGTCGTCCCCACGGAAGAACAGGAAGACCAGGAACTGCCCGTCGAAACGGAAGTTGTCGCCGTCGGTCAGGGTGAGGATGGCATTCTGGATGCGGGCGTAGCGCACGGTGAACGGTTTCCCGCCGATCCGCCCCGCGGCCGGAGCGTCGGTGATCTTCGCCTTGTCGCAGTCGAGTCGCCAATCGCCGTCGGGCTCCCGGTCGGGGATATCCGCGACCTCCGGCTCGTCCCTCACGCTGCCGCCGCTGAGGTTCCAATTCTCCTTCGCGACTTTCCACAATCCGTCCTCGCGGACCAGAGCGACCTTGCCGTTCACTTCCTTGCCCTCGTTCTCGGAGGTGAGGCGCAGCGTGGCGGTATCGCCGTTCTCCTCGATCCCGGTGACGGTCTCCGCATCGGGCAACAGAGATTGGATCATCCCGATGGCCATCTCCGCATCGGCCTTCTCGAGCCCCGCCCGTGCCTCCGCGGCGAGGACGCCCTTCAGCGCCTCGAGGTCACCGTCGCGCATGGCCGCCCGGTAGGAGTCGAAGGTGGCCCGGGGGCTGTCGGGGTCGACCGTCGCGGCAGGTTCGGCCGGCGCGGCGGCGGCGGTATCGCTCCGGTCCTCGTCGCAGGCCGCGAGGAATATGCAGATCAGCACCACACCGAGCATCAGGCAGAGTCTTCGCATCGGACCTTCCTCCCGAGATCGTTCTTCTCTCTATCGGATGCGGGGGGTGGTTTACCTGAGGCTCTTGGGGATGCGCGGACGAGATGGAAGCTCGTCCCTCCGAAGGTGGGTCTGATCATCCTTCGTGGGGCCGCCCGCGCTCAGGACACCGGGGCACCCACGGCGATCGTTCCGCCGTGAACCACCCGGCAGCAGACGCCCCCGCGCCAGGCGGGCCGGAGCGTCCCGGTCAGGCCTTCGCGTTGCGCGTCCATCCGCGCGCAGGGGGTGGTCTCTCCGGTGATCTCGAGTACGACCTCGCCGATACGGATTTGCCGGCCGACATCGCCGGGGCAGAACCGAAGGCCGCTGATCAGCAGGTTGGCTCGTCGCGTGGTCCAGGGGAGGTCTTCCCCGAGCTCCGCGCACACCTCCTGCCATGTGTCCATGGAAAGCACCGTGACCTGGCGAGGTCCGGGCTTGCCTCGGGTATCGGAATGCACCCCGGCGTTCAGCGTGATCTCGCACTCCTCTCGGAGTTGCATGGGGGCGCGGGCTTCGGCGCGCCAGGCGATCCCTTCGAGTCTGGCCATGCGCGCAGTGTATCGGGGAACAGGGTTAATCACGACCGTCTCGCGGAGATGTCCGATATGATCCCGGGCCGCCGGCTTCGCGGTCCGCCTCCGGCAGATCGCAGTTGCGTGGCATGGCGGTAATCCGCACCATTGGCGTGGTCTTACGGCGACCGGAGGGCGACGTCTGCTCCGGAGGATGGAGAGCGATATCCGGACCAGATCAACTTTCGCTCAGGATGGAGTCGGGTGATGGGACGACCTCCGGCCAGATCGGAGATGACCGAGGGGCGGCAAACGGAGGCCACCGCTCCGGAGCCGGTCGCATCGCCGGGCCGGCCTCGCCACGTCCTCACCGCGATCATCGATGCGGGAATCGAGACCTTCACGGTCGAGATGAAGAGCACCGTCGGCGGGCGCACCGAGTGGGCGCGCCGGAAGGACCTGAAGAGCAACGATGACATCCGGAAGATCCTCGATGAGAGCGGGCTCCTTCGCGAGTTCGAGAACATCGCTCTTGAGCGCGCCGACATCTTCATCACCGGGAAGCTGGCGGATTCGGTGGTCCTGGCGCTCGGCCACGGCGTCGCCATCCGCCCCGCCGCGGCGCTCTGGCAGGCGGCGCGCATGTTGGTCGCCCTCCCCGAGAACCGGCAGTACGAGGCGGTCGGCATCGTCGAGCTCTCCGCCTCCGGCTACACCGTCCTCGGCGTGAACCGGGATGGTTCCCTCCGGGACGGCCTGCTCACCACCAACCCGCATTGCGGCGCCGGCACCGGCATCAACCTGAACCGGGTCCTCCAGAAGCTGGACATTCCCCGCGACCGGGTGGACGAGGTTCTCGAGCAGTACCTGGGGCCGGAAAATCGCGACCGGCGCAGCGGCATCGCTCCCCGGGCGGACCGGTGCGGCGTCTTCAGCTCCTCGGCGACGGTCTCGGATAAGAACCAGGGCATTCCCCTCGACTTCGCCCTCGCCACGACGATCAAGTCGGAAGTGCTGAAGCCGTGCAGCAAGGTCCCGGCGGGGATCGGGCGCATCCACCTGACCGGAGGGATTTTCAGGTGGCGCTACGCCCGGGAGTGCGCCGAGGATTTCCTCACCGCGGAGCGCGGCGTGCGCCAGGTCTCCTGGGATCCGCAGCAGTCGCTCGTCATCGAAGGCGTCAGGAATCTGGTCGAGACTCTCGGCGCTGAGGGTTTCCGGGAGCAGGAAAGCCGGCTCCGTCCCCAGAGGGATCCCGAGGAGTTCCCGGCGTTCACCGAACTCGCCGGGAAGCTCGGGAGTGAGGATCGGTACCTGCGCCAGAGCCGCACGAAACCGCCGGCCATCGATGCGACTCTCGAGGATGTCCCGGTCAACATGGCTCTCGACGTCGGCTCCACGATGGCCAAACTCGCCATCGGCGACGCCGTCACCGGCGAGATCCGCTTCCTCACCGCCCTCGACAACCACGGCGACACGATCGAGACCATCAAGGAGATGTTCCGGCATCTCCGGAAAAAGGGCATCCGGCACCTGACCCTCCAGCACATCGGCATCACCGGCAGCGGCCGCTACCAGGCGCGAACCGTCCTGCGGGAGGTCTATCCCCACCTCGCGGATCGCGTCGAGGTGCTGGTGGAGAACTATGCCCATGCCCGGGGCTCCATCGACGAGGCCCGGGGCCGGATCGAGGAGCTTCGCGCGTTGGGGAAAGAGGTCAACCGGGATGCGGCCGTCCTGGTGGACATCGGCGGGGAGGACACCAAGATCTCCGTTATCTCCCTGGACGCCGGCGAACTGCGCGACAACGCCATGAACATCAAGTGTTCCGCGGGCACCGGCAGCCTGATGGACACGCTGAAGACCCTCTTCGGCATCGCCTCGATCGAGGAGGCCAGTCGAAGCGCCTGCGAGGCCGGCAAGGGCTACAACATCAACGCCACCTGCGCGGTCTTCCTGATGGAGAGCGCGGGCCGTATGCGGGCGGAGGGCTACCAGACGTCGGAGATCCTCGCTTCCTGCTACTGGGCCATCGTGGAGAACATGGCACGCACCCTCTGGAGCCAGGTCAAGCTGCCGGAGCGTCCGCTGCTCCTGCTCCACGGCCAGACGATGCTCTCCGATCCGCTCCCCCTCGCCGTGACCACCCGGATGGCGGAGTTCCTCGACTCGGAGACGTACGGTCTGGTCCCCGCCGAGCCCGGTCACCGCGCCTGCATCGGCCTGCTGCGGAGCATGCCCGCGACCACCGATCCCCTGGCGACGGTGAGCGTGCTCGACGGGCTGATCGGCCGGGAGTTCGAGAAGAAGATCATCACCTGTCGCGGCGCGGTCTGCGGCGACCGGAATTCCCGCTGCAATCGGGTCAAGCTGACCTTCCACACCCGGGAGGGCGCGACCGACAGCGTCCGGCTGGGCGGCTGCAGCGCTGTGAACGACCTGAAGAAGGGCGCCGACCGGGAGCCCGGCGACGCGAAGGCCCGGGTCACCGACTCCTACCAGGCGATCTGGAGGCTCGACGACCGCAAGCACCCGCGCTCCGACCGGAAGGACCGCATCGTGCTGCCCCGGAGTTTCGCGGCCTCCGAGCAGGCCGGCCTGCTGGCGGGGATCCTCACTCACCTCGGCCTGCCCGTCCACGTGGACAATGTCGTCGCCGGCGACGTCACCCGCGGCCAGCGCTTCTTCGAACTCGATGCCTGCGCCCCGAGCATCGGCGCCACCGGCCAGTTGCAGCGCCTGGCGCAGGAGCCCCACGGGACGATCCTGGTCCCCCAGATCGACCATCTCCCGACGGATGGAGCGAGCGTCGGGCGCACCTGCACCGTGAACCAGGGCGGCGCGATGATCGCGATGAAGTTCGCCCAGCTCGAGCACCCCGGGAGCCGGTTCCTCCCGTTCGATCTGAGCCTCTCGCGGATGGACGCCGTGGCGATCGCGGCTCAGCTCTACGAGCAATGGCGGCCGTTCCTCGCCGAACACGGTCTCTCGCCGACGACGGCGGAGTTTCTCGGTGCGGTCGAGGCCGCGCTTGCCGGCCAGGCCGCGCACCAGGCGGAAACCCGGGATCATGTGGCCGATCTTCTCGAGGAGGCGATCGCGGCGGATCGCGACATCGTCATCGCCTGCGGCCGGGGCTACGTGCTCAACCCCGGCGTCTACGACAGCCATATCGGGCGGCTTTTCCGGGACAAGGGCGTCCTGGCGATACCAAGCAACGTGCTCGACGTCGATCTCCTGCCGGAACTCGGCTACATCTACTGGCGCAACCCGCACCACATCAGCACGATCATCGACACCGTGCGAAGGGGCAAGCTGCACACCGTTCTCCGCCACGAGCGCACCGCCCGCCTGATCGAGAAGATCGAGAGAGGCGGCGCCGACTCCCGATTAGGCCTCTCCCTCGTGTCGACGTTCAATTGCGGCCCCGACAGCGTCGCCCTGCCGCTCATCCAGGAACTGACCCGGTCCGTGCCCTTCGTCCTCGTCCAGTCGGACGGGGCCATCAAGGAGCTGGCGCACCTCGAGAACCGGATCAACACCTACATGAAGCAACTCACCGACGAGATCCGGGAGGACTCCGGGGACGACGAGTTCGAGGTCGGGTTCCTCGAGGAGTTCTCCGCAACCGGGATCGACCGCGAGCGGGATGTGCTCTATTTTCCGACCCTCGGCGACAACCGCATCGTCACCTCGGTCGTGCGGGCCGCCGGATTCACCTGCGTAGACAACTACGACGACGAGACGTATGACCCGGAGGAACTCATCTCCCTCGGGCGGAAGTACTCCGGCGACACGCTCTGTGCGCCCTTCGCCGGCGTCTTCGGAGATACGCTTCGCGCCGTCGCGGACTTCAAGGCGCGGCGCGCGACGGGCGAATTCAACGGCCGGCACCGGCTGCTCGTGGTGAACATCCAGGGGCGTGGTCCGTGCCGCCAGGGGCAATACTACGATCTGCACCGCCTGCTGCTGCACCGCAAGCGGAGGGGTGAAGGCAAGGCGCGGGGTGACCGCGACTCCTCGATGAAGGACGTCGTCGCCCGGTACATCGTCGGCCTGGAGACGACCGGATACGATATCGGTTCGGAAGAGTGGACCCTCATTCACGCCATGCAGGGTCTGGTTCTGCACGGTGTCCTGAACGACCTCCTCTTCACCGGAGGGGCGAACTGCCGGAATCGGGCCGAGCTGACCGAATTCCTCGCGGAGTTCCGGGCGATGAAGCGGGACATCTTCCGGCTGCAGGAGAACTGCCGGCCTTCCCGGCCGGCGCGTTTCCTCGTGCGCGTGGCGGAAGGGCTCGACCGACTGGGTCGCAGTGCCATCAAAGCCCTTCCGTTCGTGCCGGATCGCATCGCCGAGCGCGGTTTCCGGCTCGCTCCAATCGCCAAGTATTTCGGCTACGGCATCTACAACAACAACGGCTTGCGGGAGATCCTCGGCGTCTTCGCGGGAAAGTGGATCCCCGGGAAACCGGACGGCACCGACCGGATCGTCATCCACTCCGACGGCGAGGCCTACGTGCGGGTGGCGCTCTCCGAGCGCGTTTTCGAGACGATCATCGACGCGATCGGTTTTCGCTCGTTCACGTTCACGAACACACCGATCTGGGGCTACCTCGAGTATGTTCCGGAGGAGTGCATCTGCGAGCGGGTGGAAGATATCGCCGCCGGGGAGGCTGAGCTTCGGTTCATCGAGGATCCGGCGGTGCGGCGGAGGATCGAGCGGGAGATCGCCGGTCACCAGGCCGAGATCCGGGAGCACGAGAGCACGATCCGCGCTCTGCGCGATCACCTGGCGCGCCCGCTTTACCGCGCCGCCCGGCGCCCGCTGCCCCATCCGGTCAGGAACGCCCTGAAGCGCGCCGAGGAACTGCTCCCCACCGGGAAGCCCTACGGCGAATTGCTTCCGTACATCGGGGAATCACTCGAGAAGCTCGAGGCCGGCGCCGACCTCATCCTGAACGTCGCCCCGGCCGGCTGCATGGTGGCGACGATGGGCGGTGTGATGCACCCCATCATCCTGGCGCACGCCGGCCGCCCCGAGGCCCAGATGGCGACCGTGCTCTCCCAGGACGGCGAGGTCGATCGCGAGCTGATCGAATTCGCCCTGCTGAAACAGATGGGCCCGGAGCGGTATTACCGGGCCTGATCCGGCACCTGTTTCAGGCTTCCGCGCCCGGCACGCTCCACCGGGCGCCGGTGAGGTCGAGCCGATCGTTGATCAGATGGCGGCAAGCACCCTCGATCACGCCCGTTGCGATCGGCGATCCTGTTGCCGGGCAGGCACCATAACGCAGAAGTTTCTTCTTCTTGAGCAGGCAGTCGGCACAGGTGTCCGCGCTTCGGCGACGCACGCATGCCTGGCGGATCGTCCGACGCCACGGCTCGCCTCACGGTCTTGACGTCCACGCCCAGGCGTCGGGCGATCTCCTTCTTGGGGACGCCGTCGGTCAAATGCATGTAGCGAATCTCTGCCCATTGGGACACTCTCAGCACCTCCTGGCC
>JAJSAM010000070.1 GCA_024274785.1 Planctomycetota bacterium
CGGTCTGTTGACCGCGGAGACGGTATGGATCCTCATCAGTTTTGCGCCCTCTTCCGCGCTTCAATGGGGCCGCGGTCTGTTGACCGCGGAGACCACAGGTACAACTACGTCTCCGCAGAGGCTTTCATCGCTTCAATGGGGCCGCGGTCTGTTGACCGCGGAGACCCCACTCTTTGGTGGATCGCTCCTCGACGCCGAGGGCGCTTCAATGGGGCCGCGGTCTGTTGACCGCGGAGACTCCAACACGGGTACGGGCCCATGCCCGCACAAGACACGCTTCAATGGGGCCGCGGTCTGTTGACCGCGGAGACGCGGCATGGGCGCTTGCTCCATGCGTGGTGGTGGCCGCTTCAATGGGGCCGCGGTCTGTTGACCGCGGAGACTGTAATCTGGTGGTTATTCATAGTGTAATTAGGGGTGCTTCAATGGGGCCGCGGTCTGTTGACCGCGGAGACCGGCTCCGAAAACAGAGCGCGGATGGTCGCGGATCCATCGCTTCAATGGGGCCGCGGTCTGTTGACCGCGGAGACACGTAGTACGAAAGGATCATAATATGGCTACTGGCAGCTTCAATGGGGCCGCGGTCTGTTGACCGCGGAGACTCTTCGAACACACCGAAATCAAGGCCAGGCTGTTCGACGCTTCAATGGGGCCGCGGTCTGTTGACCGCGGAGACACAACATCCCCCCAATCCACAACATCCGCCAAACCGCTTCAATGGGGCCGCGGTCTGTTGACCGCGGAGACCGCCGGAGTCGACACGCCGTTCGAAGTTCCGGGCTACGCTTCAATGGGGCCGCGGTCTGTTGACCGCGGAGACCCGGTAAAGGCTCCCGCCTAACGCGACGACTTCCATGCTTCAATGGGGCCGCGGTCTGTTGACCGCGGAGACTTCTGGCGGCCCAGCCGGATCGCCCGGGTACAGCAGCTTCAATGGGGCCGCGGTCTGTTGACCGCGGAGACCCGGGCGGAATGCTTCTCCTGCAGATGACGTGCGCTGGCTTCAATGGGGCCGCGGTCTGTTGACCGCGGAGACTGCAGCCTCCCCAACGCCTTGAGGATACTGCATTTGTGATGGGCAATGCGAGAGGTTCCCCTTCGTGGGGCCGGAATCGTCGGGGGGGCTCTGGTGGTCCTTCCAAGTTGCCAATGAGCAACGACTTGTGCGTGCGAGCGCATCCCGGGATTCCTGGACCACTCGAGCTCTCGCAAGCCTGCTCACGCATATCCTCCTATCCTCCGTTCAAACCACAATCGGCTTCAGACTGCGCGGGCGATACGTCCGGCCGATCGATGTGATCTTGCTTGCTTCCGGACCCTCTGCCGGGCCGAGGTCCATGAACAAGATCTGGTCCTCCCTGCCGTGGATGATCTCCAGGAGATCGTCACGCATCCTGATGAACTCCGATTCGCTGAGGATACATTCGAATACGCTGAGCTGAATGTGCTCTCCGTAGTCACGGACCTTCTTGAAAACGGCGCGCAGCCGCCTCGGATTCGAGATGTCGTAGGTTACCACATATCGGCGACGCATGGATCTACCTCGTCTTGAAAGGCGGGTACTCCGCTACCTCCCCCAGGAGGACGCGGCCAAGAAGACGAGCCTGGACTTCGAGCACCCGCCGGTAGGACAGGCGGTAGTCGAAGACGGGGTGAGTTACAAGAGTGTCCATCCGGCGCTCGTATGCCTCGATGAAACGCGAGCGCGTAGCGTCCGCCATCGCACATCCTGCCTGAGTCTGCACAAAGTCCCGTGGCCCGGCTTCACCGTTGTTCACAAATGTGATGACGACGGAGTCCGCGATGATCGGCCGGAATTCTTCCATGAGATCGAGCGCGAGAGCCGGACGGCCCGGGCGTGGCTGATGGAGAAAGCCCACATGTGGATCGAGCCCGACCGCGGCCACAGTGGCCTGGAACTCCCGGGCGAGCAGGCTGTAGACAAAGGAGAGCATCGCGTTGACGGGGTCGCGGGGAGGGCGGCGGTTCCTCGAGCGAAAGTGAAAGCTCTCCGCTTCCGAAAGGCCCTTCTTACGCTTCAACATCCCATCGAACTCGGCGAAGTACAATCTGGCGGCGTTGCCCTCGATTCCAAGGAGTGTTCCCAACGTTTCGGCCTGGTGTGCGAGGTCCACATGCCGCTTGAGCGAGGCGAGTACGCTACGGGGAGGCTCCTCGTGATTTCGCATGAGCAAGGTGCGGCAATTGGAGATCTTCCCGGCGATAAAGCTCTGCGCCAGGCGAAGCGATGAGGCTTCCTCGAAGGCGGCGCGGAATTGCGCCCGTCGCAGCTCGACGTTCGGAAGGCCGAGAGTCTGCAACGTGCCATAAAACCAGCCGCCCTTGGTGAGCCATGAAATGGGCACGTTTTCGCGACAGAGCGCCTGGATGGCCTGGGTCGTGATCTGGCTGTTGCCGTAAATCGCCAGGTGCGCGACGTCACGTATCCGGATCTTCTCGGGAGCGCTGGTCCTCGACTTGACGATAACGTTCTCCCCGCTCTTGGAGACGTGTCCGCCATATCCCTGCACGTAGACCGGTACGCGCTCACTTCTCGCCGGGACAAGCCTTCTCGGGGCCGCCGTCGGGCCCTCCTTGTCGCTTTGGGCGAGGAAGTTCAACTCATCCGGCAGGCAGATGCCGACGAGAGAACAACCCGGGCACTTCGGGCTGTCCACCAGCGGAGGAGGCGCCGTTTCGAGCTGTTCCATCTCGCGGGCGGCGGCAGTGAGTTTCGTCGTCCGTGCCACGAGATGGTCGTCGAAATCGATCTTCACTCGATGTCGAGAGCCCGCATAGTAGATGTAACCGAACTCGCACCGAAAGCCGTGCTCCCGAAGCAGCAGCCCCTGCGCGCAGAGCTGCACGCGTTCCGGCTCCCACGCTCCTTCCGCGATGTCCGGCGCCTTCCCCTTCTTCGTCTCCACGGGGACCGCCGCGTCCCCGGTCGTTTCGATGAGGTCAATCTTCGCGATCAGGCCGAGTTGCTCTGACGAGAGCGTCACCGACCGGGAGACGTCCGGTTCGGCATCTCCCTCGCTTTCGGGCAGCGGGTCCGCCTTTCGGTCTACTCGCCGGTGGACGGAGCGTCCCTCCACCGTGTGCCGGTTATCGGCGAAGAGCCCTTCCACGTGCTCGATGTGGAAAAGCCGGGGACAGTAAGCGAATTCGTTCAGCATTCGGGCGGGCAGGTAACGCCGATCTTCCTTGACGCTTTCGATGGGATCCCCCTTTCCGGCGATCATTCGACCACCATTGGATCGGCAAATCGACACCGACTACTGAAGGAATGCCCGGGAGAAAGCAACCGGGATGACGCCCGGCCCCTCCGCGTCTCTACCCGGCAAACTGCGGCAGAAAGGCCCCCAGACCGTAGTGGGCTCCGTAGCCCAGTGCAATCGGGCCCCGAACCGGAACCGGGAACTCAATGAGAAAGCCCCTTCCGTGGTCAGGACCTCGACGGCCTCCGCCCATTCTCTTTCGGGTACGGAACTCGAGCCATCGCGTCGGCTTCCCACCCAGATCGGTACCGATGATCCCCTCCAGGTGAACCGGCTCGGGAAACCCGCTCTCCGAAAGCAGCCGGAGCAGGTCGTGCTCCGCGGATCCGATCCAGCACCCGTTCGTGTCGAGCTTCGGTTCCCCGCCGCGCGTGGTCTTCGGATGCCGGGTTGGAACGAACGGCGTGCGGGATACCCATCGCCGCGATTCACAAAACAGCAGGCACTGTCCGGCCCGCAGGTTGGTTCCCGCAAAGTCCTCGGGTTCGCCCACTCCCAGGAGCACCGTCAAGAGGTCGTTTCCCCGGCGGCCATGGAGTGTCGAAAGCGCCGCGAGGGCTTCGCGAGCGGCCGGATCGAATCCCATTTCCGCAAAGAGGGTGAGGTGGGTGATGCGACCGGCGCCGGCATTCGCTTCCGGGATGATGAGGGAATGATGATGACCCCGGAGCAACGTGCCGTTCTCGTCCTTGCCCGTGAAGACGGGCGCCCCGTCGGAGATGGCGATCAGCGCCCGGCGGACCTTCTCCGCGACGAGCGTGGCATCGGTGAGCCGGGGCAGCACCTTCCCGGCAAGCGCAAATCGCGCCGCAGCGGGGCGGGTCCGACGGGATGCCGGCGGAAACGGGCGGGGCGACGCATCCTCGATACCGCGAGGGCGTTCGTACTCCACCCACCGACTGCCGGGCGGACGGTTCCATCCCCGCCGCCGGATATCACCGGAGTCCACATGCAAAGCCGCGTAAAGATCGGGAGGGAGTTCCGCGGCCACCCTCTCTCTCTCCTTCCCGCTCAGTTTCGCGCGACCGGGGTCCTTGCCCTTTTCCGCCAGCTTGCCCTTCTTTCTGTCGAGGAAGAGCGCCTCACGCCGTTCCAGCTCTCGCGCCTGCCATGCAGCGAAACTCTCCGGCACCATCGGCGCCAGCAAACGGATTCGCTCCGGATCGTCTTTCCGCGCGTCTTGCGGATCGTCGCTCAACGGCATGATCCTGAACAGATCCGGGGGGATGGATGCCTCGTCGGTGATCCCCGCCTCCACCCACGACTCCGCGCGCCCCAGGTAGGAAAGCCGGTCGAGTAGAACCTGGAGCGAGACTCGATCGGTCTCGGCAAGCTCCACCCCCGGCCACTCGACGAAGATCTCTCCGGGCTTGTCCAGGTGGAGGAACGCATCCAGAATCTTCGTCCGGTTGCCCTTGAAGAGGGGGACGAAGTGCCGGGTGTGAGCGCCGACGGCGGCGGGGACCCGATAGTGCGGCAAGCTCTCGGAGAGGGCGTCCATGATGCGACGCAGGGATTCCTCGGAGATCTCCCCGGCCTTCCGATGGCGGACCGCAGCCAGGGCCCGGAGCAGGCGCCAGGGCGAAGGGGGCCACTCCACGGACCCCTCGTTTACATGCCTGTCCCAGGGCGTCGCATGATAACGCCCGGTCGGGAACCGAAGGACGATCGAGAGCATCTGCGGCCTCACTTCTTGAACGTGACGCGAGTCACAAAGGGTGTTGCGAACTGGTCTCCGGCCTTCTCGATGAGAGCCGGCAACGCACTCTCGATCTCGGGGAGCTCCGGCAGCACATACCCCAGAGGACGCGTCACCTCGACCGCGCCGACCGGCTCGAGATCGCAGGCGGTCCGGAGTCGAAGCGAGTCCCGAAGCAGCCTCCGGATCTTGTAGAGAGCGAACCCCACCAGGAACTCTTCGACATCGTCTCCCAGGCGGTAGCCCCGGATCTGGGAAAGGTCCAGGCTGAAGTAGGCCCGGATGCGGCCGGTGAGCTCGTCACGATGGAACGGCACATGGCCAAAGCCCCTGGAAGTGTCGCCGCTCGGATTCACGTCGTCGCGTTTCACGCCGCCACTCGGCGCCACGGTGACCGCGCTCGCCTCGATGAATGCAGAGAGCGCGCGCGGGAGCCTCAGGCGTCCCCCGGCCAGCTCCTTTTTCGCCAGGAACAGGCCGTGAAGGAGGGAGTTCGGATCGTAGCGAAGGACAACCCGGGCCAGGCATTGAAGATCGACCTTGCCCTCCGCAAGCCCCCCGAGTTCCTCCTTCAACTGATCAACGAAGCTTCTGTCTTTCCCTTCCAGAATGTAGGGGCTGTTCAGACGATGGGCCTCCATGACGGAATTCGTAAGGGGCTTGTCGTCCTCGCCCACGACCTCCACGTAGGGAATGCCATCGGCGGGCGGCTGCCAGGTGTCCCGTGCCCAATCCCAGGCCGCTGCCTCCAGACGGTTCGCCATGCTCTGGGCCGATTCCACAAGGCACATCTCCGTGCCATCCGTGGCTCGATACGTCGCCGCGCCGAGGTCCGGAAAACCGGTGGGCTGGAATCTGCTTCCCTGGACCGGCTTCAGGGGAACCTCCATCAGGAGGCGTGATTCTCCCTTCAATGCTTCGTACATCAGGACTCGCTTTCTCCGCCGGTCTCGGCGGTTTCTTCAGACTCGACCCGCGGACCGAGGATCCGGTCCGCAAGGCTCTCGATTTCGTAACTGCCCAACGGGAAGAGGAGGGCGGCGGACGTGCGGAGTACGCTTTCTCCGGTGCGTGCGATGCTTCGCACGAGCGGCGGAAGACCGCTTCCCCTCAACCTCCTCACCGCCAGTTCCGCGGCCCTGGCGCCATCCCCCGCTCCCGCCTTCGCCTGGATCGCGCCGTGGAGCGGAACTCGGATCCCCCGCACTTCCCGGCCGGCGAAACAGAGCTTGAGCAGGGCGAACAGCGCATCCGGTCGGTGGCGCTTTCCCGCCGTGGGAGCCCGATCGCCCGCCACGTCGTACCAGTCCACCAGGAGAAGTCCCTGGAAGAGGTCGCCCAGGCGGCGGTCGTCGGTGCGCGCATCCAGGAACGAGGCCAGGTCGCGGATTCCCGCCGGTGACCTCGACGAGTCGGACCAGGAATCGGTGCCCTCACCCGTCGCCAGGATGATCCTCCGGGCGAGGATCCGATTCAGCCAGGTGACCAGGGACCCGGAGCGCGAGACGACCTCGCGTCCGGTTTCCTTTCTCCAGACAACCCGTCGGCCAGTCCCCTTTCCGTGCGGCTCGACCGGATCGACGTGTCGGCGCATGGGGAAGAAACGATCTCCGAAGACACCGCCGCCTCCGGCCAGGGCGGCGGCGAGTCGAAACTCGACAGCACCATCATCGGCCGCCGTGAGCCACTTCCCGGAGAGCAGCGGGACCGGCTGAATGCGGGCCTTTTCGGTGAAGGCCCGGCTGGCCGCGAGCGACGCCTGGAAGGCCCCCAGACAGACCAGGAGTCTCTGGACGGTGTCGGAGGTGTCCTGGCGGCAGAGGTTCATGATGGCGCGTTCGGTCTCCCGGTGAGCGGTCGCGACCGAGGAAGGAGCACTCGAGAGCCGGCGCCGGACTGCCTGCAACCAGGAGTCGATCTCATCGACCAGGTGCGCTCCCTCGTTTCTCTGCACCGCGTGCCGGCTGAGTGGGGTGGCGAAGAAGGCGAGCCCATTCCGGAGGTGGAACCCGTAGCGCTGGAACTCCGAGACTCCCCGGTCCACCCCCAGGGTCGCTACCGCCCGCGCGAAGTCCACTCCGTCCCGGGCGGGCCGTCGTCCGACGCGTGCGCGCCCCTCGGAGAACAGGGCCTTCACCTCCGGAAAACCAGCGGCGCGCCTCCACACCGGAAGCCAGATTTCACCCCGGGACGACTGCCCTTCGCTGTCGGCGGCATTGCCGTACCCGACCGGCGCGGCGCACACCGTGAAGGGGTAGGCGAGCGCATCGTGCCGATCGGCTTCCATGCGGCGGACCGCGGCCGTCGAGAAAACGAGCGTCCCTTCGATCATCAGCACGAAGTCCCAGGGATTGATGGCCGCATCACCTTCGAAGCCGGTCGTGGCGTTCGGGCCGCCGGCGCTCCCGGGAAAGAACTGCCCGATCGCCTTGTGCGATCCGGTGTCCACCGCTTCCTCGAAAAGAGCTCCCGCCAGCGTGGCTCTTGCGCCGGGCAGGGGGGCGCCGGTGGCCGTATCGAGGAGATCCAGCAGGCGCTGCATGAAGTTATACGTGAAGTCGAGGCGACCGTCGTTGCCACCGGTGCCGAGCAGCGGCGGATACTTCGGACCATCCGCGGTCAGGACCAGGGAAGCGTCGAGCCACTCCAGCGCGGCCGGAGGCAGTGCCGCCCGGCAGGCGGTGAGAAGGTCCTCCTTCTCGTCCTTCGTCGGCTTCCGGGAGATACCGCGCGATGCGAGCACCCTCTCGCCGGTCCGGATCACCTGAGCGTAGGGGCGAAATCTCTCGCCCTTCGCATCCCGGATGGCGATGAGGGCATCTCGATTGCCCTTCTGGTAGAACCCACTCCCCCCGTTCCACGGAGAGATGACGGCACTGGGCCGATACTCCTCGAGGAAGAACCGCATCAGGCCGGATCGCCCGATTTCGCTCGTGAGGACGAAGGTGTCCCCGTCGAAGCGGCCCCGGGCCGAAGGATCCACCTGTTGCGCCACGAGTCGCAACACCGCCAGGGACTTCAGGTAGTGAGCCAACGGAACCACCCGGCAGCCGGGAAGTGCAATTTCATGCCGTGGCATCCGACACCTCCTTTCCGCTGGCCCGCCAGTCGGCCGCGCGCAACACCGCTTCCAGACAGGCGAGGCGGAAGGGTCCGAGGTCCGGGGCGTCGCGGAGGGCGAGGGTGCGTTCGATCCACGATCCCTCTCCCATTTCGATGATAGAGAGGTCCAGGGGTACCGGGCCGGCGAAGCCGCCTCCCGGAAGCTCGACCGCGGGCAGGAGATCGCCGTCCCATACGCCTCGGGCGAAACGTCGGTCTCCCTCATCCGGCACGCGCTCCACCGGGCTCGATCGGATGGACAGGCGCACCTTCCCATGGTGAGCGGCGATGAGATAGGCGACGAGATCCCGGAACTGCGGGTCGCTCTCCCCGGGAACGGCGGACAACCAGGCGATGGCGGACGCCAGCTCGTGGCGGAATCCGGGCCGGGTCCCGCGCCCTCCGATCCGGTGCTCCGACTTGGCCCAGAGGGCCGCCCCTCGCGCTTCGCGATCCTCCTCATCGAGGGGAGAGAGCAGCCGGGCCTGGAACGCCTCGTGACTCTTGCCGGTGTCGTGCCACCTCGCGGCGGTGGTGACGACATCGGCGAGCGGTCCCGGGAGTCCGAGCCCATCGACGATGGATCGCGCCTCACGCGCCACATGCACCAGGTGGTCCTCGATCCGGATCCATCTTCCGATGGTCGTGCCGGCATCGTCCTCCATTGAACGTCTCGAGCCCGGCTCCGCATCATCGGTGGGAACAACCGCTTCGACCGGGGTTCCGAGCTTCCCGGTGAAGCCCAGAGCGGGGTCATATCCTCCCGCCTCGGAATGCAGAAGAAGAGTGTCGCCGGGGCGGGGGCGATTCGCGGGGACGAAAGTTCCGCCGAGCGGATCCCAGCGGTAGAGGCGCCGGACGCCGGCCCCCTTCCGCTTCTTTGCCAGGGTGCGGGAGAAGTTCCGGGCCGCACCGAGAGAAACGCGGCAGATCTCCTCCCGGCTTGCGGGGGGAAGGTCGGCGGGTGGCACCTAGCCGTCGAAGCTCCTCCAGAACAGCGACACATCGGTATCCTCGGAGTCACGGATGTAGCGGGAAACATCGAGGCCGAAGCCGAGCAGATCGGGCGTGGTGTCGAAGAGGTCCACGAGATCCCGTTTCCGGATCACCGGCCGCACCGGGAGTGGAGGCGCGTAGGCCACCGATTTCAACTGGTCCGGCCCGACATCGTCGAGCCCCTCGAGGATCGACCGTGCCTCGGTGAGTTCGGAGACCGTGTACGGCAGCGCCGCCCCGGCCGCTTTCTCACCAAGTTCCACATCCAGCCAGAACGCGGCGGCATCGGCCTGCTCGCCGTATCGGTTCAGGCGGCCGAAGCGCTGCACCAGAGAGGGGAAGGGGGCAAGCTCGGTTATCAGTGTTCTCGCCGAGATGTCGAGCCCGGCCTCGACCGCTTGCGTGGCGACGACGACGCGATCACCATCGGCCCGCAGCAGCTCTTCCCGAAGTGCGCGGTCGACCGGCCGAAATCGTGAATGGACGAGGCTCAGATCCTCGGCGGCGACGCCTTCCTCCTGCAGGGCTCCGAACACCGCTTGCGCCCGGGCCACGCGGTTGAGAACCACCAGCGTGAGGCCACCCCGCTGCTCGTGGATTCGGGTGACCTCGGAGGCCAGGGTACTCGCAAACGTCTGATCCGGGGTCGGTCCCATGATCACACTTTCCATACACCGCAGGGGTTTCCTTGCCTCGATCCGCAACCGGATGGATGGGAGGGCCCGATCGTACTCGGTGAGTTCGATGCGGGTTTCGGGGCTGATCGGCGCTCGGTGGTCGACCGTCTGGAAACGGCGGGAATCGAGGGTGGCGCTCATGAACACCGATCGGCACGGCCCCAGGGTTCCCAGTGTCTCCCGAAACGCCTGGAGTTGGACGCCGGTCTCCAATCCCACTCCCATGAGTTGCGGTTCGTCGAAGATCCAGAATGCGTCGTTGGAGACGAGTCCGAAGGAGACCGGCCACCGATACCGGCTCTGTCCGTAGCCTCGGCACAGGGCTCTGGAGAGGAGCAGATCCTGGGTTCCCACGAGGATCATCTCGCGCTCGGGGTCTTCCTCCCACGAAGCGTCCGCTTCTCCTCCCATGCACAGGTGCACGCGAGGGGCGGGCTTCTCCCGCTCGGCGAAAAACGGCTGTGCGAGCTTGCACCACGAGACGGCCTCCTCGGCGACCTGTCGCACCAGGGATCGCATCGGGAGGCAATAGACGAGCCGCCTTCCCGTATCCGGATCGGATTGAAGCCTCTTGTGGAGCCACGCGACGACGACGCCCGCGGTCTTGCCCATCCCGGTGGGGACGTCGAGCGCTTCCGGCCAGGGTCCTTCGGCCACGCGTTCCTGCCAGGGGAAGGGAGTGTTTCCAGTCAGGCTGTTGAAGAATTCCGCGTATCCCAAACCCATTTCTCCTGATGGCGATCATTTCACCTGCTCCAGTGTATCGGCTGGGGGTGACACGACAAGAGGAGGCAGGATCATCCCGCCGGACTCTGAACATCTGACCCGGAGCAATCCCGTGTCCTATCGGGTGAACTGTCGGAGCTTCGCGGTCGCAGCCGCGTGATCCGTGCGGCGCGCCTCTCCGCTGTTCTGGTCCACGTAGGGTACGAGTCGGGTCAGCTCGGTCAGCGACCGGCGAAATGATCCTGCCTCCTTTACTCCTTTACTCGAGATCGATGCGGATGTTCTTCCGGACGCCGCCCGGGCCGACCTCGAACTCGGTGCTTTCGCCCCGCTGTTGCCCGATCGTGGCCATCAGGCGGTAGCGCGCCGCGGTGATCCGCTCCATGACGAATCGGCCCTGCTCGTCGGTGCGGACCCGGCCGCCGGCCGGCAGCCTGAAGACGTTCCCCGGTCCCGCACTCCGGCCGAGCGGCCGCAACGTGACCATGGCGCCTTTCACCGGCCTGCCGTCCGCCCCGTACACGGCGCCCTCGAGCCGCGCCGGCCGCACGATAATCGTCACCTCCGCTTCCGCTCCGGGGATCAGGGTGACCTCTTCCCGCGCTCCGATCACCCGCAGTGCATACCGGCCCGGCAGGAGCCCCGCGAACTTGAACTCCCCCCTGGCATTCGCATTGGCGAATCGGGGAACCCGGATGCGGATCTCGCCCTCCTCCCGCGGCGCCTCATCGATCTCGAGCGGATCCAGCTGGACCCGGCCCTTCATCGGCTCCCCGCCATCGTCGGTGACCGTGCCTGAGATCGAGCAGAGCAGCGGACTCAGGAGATCGTGCCTGACGACCTGGCCCTCGAAGACCATGACCTCGTCCGGACCAAGGGGCTTCTCCTTCGGCTTCTCCGGCGGCTCTCCCGCCAGGCCGGACATCACGATCGTGACCGACGCCGAGGCGGTGATCCCCCCGGTCGCCAGCCTCACCCGGTAACGTCCGGGCTCCAGGTGATCCCTGTGGAAGACGCCCTTTCCGTCCGCCTTCACGTTGCCTCCAAAACTGCCGAAGACCTGTACGCCGGTATTCAACCGTGAGATCTGCACACTCGCGTTCGGAACCGGGCGGCCGTCCTGGCCGAAAACCGTGCCGGTGATCGCGCCGCCCTCCCCGAGCATGATCATCACCCCCTCCGCATCGCGGCCCTTCTCCACCTTCACATTCTCGGCGCGCCCGGAGGCCAGCTCCTTCGCGCCGGCGGTGACGGTGTATGTGCCGGGGGCGACCCCCTCGATCGAGAACCGTCCAAGTTCGTCGGTCTCCGCGCCCTTCCCCCCCGCCCGCACGATGCGGCCACCGGCGCCGCCCAGGGTGATCATGCCGCTCGGTGTGAGAGAAACGCGCGCCTCGGCCACGGGCTCGCCGGTCCGGCCACGGACCACCACTCCACTGACCCGACCGCCCCGATCGAGGGTGATGACCACCCCGTCCCGGATCGATCCCTTCACGATCTCGAACGCCTCCGACTGTGCGCCGAGGTAACCCTCAGCCGAGCCGCGGGCCATGTACCTGCCCGGCTTCAGCCCACCGATCGTGAAGATCCGCTGGTCGGCCCCGAAATCCCTGCCGGCCTGCCGGCGGCCGCCGAAGATCATGCCCCTCGGCATTCCGGCGGGCCGCGGCACCGCCCCGGGAATGGCCGCCACCACCTCCACCCGGTACGGAACGCCGACGGGCGCACCCCCGGGCCCGAGGACGGTGCCGGTGACCGCGCCGCCTTCTTTCAGGACGATGTGGGCCTCGGCGGTCGCACCGGCCTCGAGCTCGACGACCCTGGTGCCGGGGATCCTGGTGAGCTCCCCCTTCGCCTGGACGCTGACCCTCTTCCCTCCCGGCAGGCCCTCGATGATCGCGCGGCCGTCCGGGCCGGTGATCGCCTCTCGCCTGCCGGCGGGCAGTTTGTCGATGTTCGTTACGATCCGTGCCCCGGGGATCGGCCGCTGCTCCTCATCGGTGACGAGTATCGAGAGCGTGGCCGATTCGCCGACCGTCTCTTTCCCGGCCGGGTCGTCCGGCAGCGGCGGAGGGGCGACGATCGCATCATCTTCCTCCTCCGGCTTGACGGCGTGGCGCGGTCCGGAACCGACCGGGTCGTCCGACATGCTCGTGATCACTACGAAGGCGAGGACCCCGGCCGCGACGAGCGCCAGGAGCAGAAGGAGCTTTGATCCCATGGGAGTTCTCCCGATAACCCTGATGACTCCAGTCTACGGGTCGGACTCCTGAATGCGCAGTGCCTCCCGAGTTTCCAGGCGGGCGATCGGGCCGGGCGCACGGTTCCGCTCGAGACAGCGCCGGAAAAAAGTTTTCCAAACCCCCCTCTCACCACCGATTCGTGTCACCCCCTCCCCGTAAACTGCAAACATGGAGCAAACGGCCGCCCGGGAGTACGAGGTGAAATGGGTCCGGGAGCTGGCCCACCGGCTGGATACGGCGGCGGTGCGGCTGTCCCGCGAAGTGATCTGAAGTGCCTGTTCTTTGACAAGTGAATCCAGGAAGAGAAGTACACGAGCCGGCCCGGAGTGTCGGTGGTCCATCAAGGGGGAAGCAACCCCGGGAATCATAACGGCCCGCGCTGCTGGGGGGCGCGGGCCGTCCGGCTCAGAGAGAGAGAAAGGAGAGGAAGGATCCTCAACCCTTCATAAACAGATTACTGTGCGTTACTAGGTATGTCAAACGGGTTATGGTGAGTTTCTTTGGGCGCGGTCGTAAGTTTTACTTAATTCACGACTTACAATCCCTTCTTCTCCTTGACGGCCTTGATTAATTCCGGCAGCACCTCAAAAACGTCCCCGACGATGCCGTAGTCCGCGACCTTGAACACCGGCGCCTCAGGGTCCTTGTTCACGGCGACGATGCACTTGCTGGAGCTCATGCCGGCCAGGTGCTGGATCGCGCCGGAGATGCCGCAGGCCACGTAGAGTTTCGGGGAGACCGTCTTTCCGGTCTGGCCCACCTGCTCGGTGTGGGGGCGCCAGCCCGCGTCCACCACGGCCCGGCTCGCGCCGACGACGCCGCCGAGGACCGCCGCCAGCTCCTCGATCAGGTGGAAGTGCTCGGGGCCCTTGAGTCCGCGGCCGCCGGAGACGATGATATCCGCCTCGGTCAGGTCGATGGTGCGCTCCTCGGGCTCGAGGAGTTCCTTGACCACCACGCGGATCTGCTCGCCGGTGAGGTCGGCGTCGACTGCCACGGTCTCCGCGGCGCCGTCACCGGATGCCGCCGGTTCAAAAACGTTCGGGCGGACCGAGACGACGACCGGCAGGTCCGCCGGCTCGACCTCGAGCTGGGCCTTTCCGGCGAAAACCGGCCGGGTGGCGTGGACCTTGCCGTCCACGACCTCGAGGGCGATGGCGTCCGAGATGATGCCGCAACCCAGCCGGGCGGCCAGCGCCGGGCCGAGGTCTTTCCCCATCGCGGACGACGCGAGCAGGATGACCGCCGGGTCGGCCGCCTGAACCACGGCCTTCAGGGCGATGGCGTAGCCGTCGGAGGTGTAGCGTCCGAGGGCCGCGTCATCGACGACGTAGACCTTTGGCAGGCCCCGTTTGCCGAGTCCCTCGACCAGGCCGGAGATCCCTTCACCCACCAGCGCCCCGGAGATCGGGCCGCCGAGGGCACCCGCCAGTCGCTGACCGACGCCCGCGAGTTCGAAGGCGCTCTTCTTCAGTTCGTTTCCCGCCGATTCGGCGATGCAAAGTACTCCGCTGCCCATGGGTGGCTCCTATAGAAGCTTCTGCTCGTCGGAAAGGGCCTGCATGAGAGCCGGAACCGCATCCGCGCCCTCACCGACAATGCGCCCCTCCGGCCGGGGAGGTGGCGGGGTCATGGTTCGGATCCTGATCTTCGGCTCACCGGCTTCGGCCGCGCGTTCGTCGATCTTCTTGCGCTTGGCCATCATGATGCCCTTGAGCGACGTGTAGCGCGGCTCCACCAGGCCCTTCTGGACGGTGAGCATCGCCGGCAGCTTCACCTCGACCACCTCGGTGACGCCTTCCACCTCGCGGTGGGCGGCGACCTGGCCGTCCCCGAGTTCGAGCTTCGTGATCAGGGTCACACAGGGGATGCCGAGCTTCGCGGCGAGGAAGTGGGTGACGGAACCGTCGTCCGTGTCCACCGACTTCCAGCCCGCGAGCACCAGGTCGAACTCGACGTCACCAGCCGCCGCGGCCAGCGCATCGGCGGTGGCGACCGCGTCGCGGCCGGCCGTGTCGTCGACGAGCAGGATGCCTTCATCGGCGCCCATGGCGAGCGCGGTGCGGATATCCTTCGTCGCGGCCTTCGGCCCCAGGCAGAGGACGGTGATCTTGCCACCTCCCGCCTCCTTGAGCTGGATCGCCTGCTCGATGGCGATCTCGTCGTAGGGGTTGATGACGAATTCGACCCCGGCCGGATCGATGGCCATCCCGTCCGCCGCGACTTTGATCTTTGCCGCGGTGTCCGGAACTCTCTTCAAGAGGACGAGGATGTTCATGGCAAGGTGCTCCCGGGAGATGAGATTCGGGTAGGCGATGCAGCGGGCGAGTGTAGGGACGGGGCGGGGAGGGGGTCAAGGAAAGTCGGGACAGCGCTCGACCCTCCGAAGTCCGCATCACCCCCGCCTCGGAGGGTCGGCCGCCGTGCCGACCAGTCACAACGCCACCTCGCCCCGGGAGTCCCGCCTGTGCCGGTGAATCGCCCACCTGCCCCGGCGTAAGAGAGCCCCGATCGCCCCCGGCCCGCAGGTCAAGCGCCGCGTGGAATCCCGGATGTGCTGCGATGCTCCCTCACCTTCAGGACCGCGGGTCGTTTTCCGGCACAGGCGGGACTGCCGTGGACGGCGATGCACCTGAGTCGGCTCGATGCCTAGCCTCCCAACTCCGGCATCTTGAACTTCTCGCCGAGGTAGATCTTCCGGACCAGCTCGTCCTCGATCAGTTCGCTGCTGGTGCCGTGGCGCAGGATCCGGCCCTGGTAGATGATGTAGGAGCGATCGGTGATGGAGAGGGTTTCGCGGACGCTGTGGTCGGTGAGGAGCACGCCGATGCCGCGGTCGCGGAGCTCCACCACGATCTCCTGCACTTCGGCCACGGCGATGGGGTCGATGCCGGAGAACGGCTCGTCGAGGAGGATGAGGGCGGGGCGGGTGACCAGCGCCCTCGTGATTTCCAGGCGGCGGCGCTCACCGCCGGAGAGCACGTAGGCCTTCGACTTCCGCACTCTGGTCAGCGAGAGTTCCTCGAGCAGCGCGTCGAGCATTTCCGGCCAGTCCTTCTTGTCCTCCGACCGGGTCTCGAGGATGGCCATGATGTTGTCCTCGACGGAGAGGCCGCGGAAAACCGAAGCCTCCTGGCTCAGATAGCCCATCCCGAGGCGCGCTCGCTTGAACATCGGGAGCCGGGTGATGTCCTGGCCGTTCAGGCTGACGGTGCCGGTGTCCGGCGTGAGCATGCCGACGGTCATCCGGAAGGAGGTGGTCTTGCCGGCGCCGTTCGGCCCGAGCAGGCCGACGATCTCCCCCGGCTCGACCTCGAACGTAACTCCGTCCACCACCTTCCGTTTCCGGAAGCTCTTGCTCAGGTTTTCTACCTTCAGGAGTCCCACGATCCGAGCATACCCGATCAGCGGATGAACTTGACGCGGAACCGCCCATCGATGGGATACATCGGCCAGAAGACGAAGAAGGCGCGGCCGATCAGGTTCTCCTCCGGCACGAAGGAGGCATATCCCGAACTCTTGTAGCGGTCCGTGATGTCCACCTCCCGGATGGTGCGGTTTATCCCACGGTAGTCCTGGAAGGTCAGGGTGCCCGGTTCCCGGCCCGGCCGCATCCTGGTCAATGGATCGTTGTCGCCATCGTCGAGCTTGTAGATCGTCCCGTCGTTCATCTCGATCGATCGGAGCCGCCAGACCCGGCTGTCCTTGCTGTTCCGGGAGTTGTCGCCCATGACGAAGAAGTGTCCGTCCGGGATCCTGACGTCCCGGCAGTTCTCCTTCGCCTCGTAGTAGACGTCCCGCCACAGCCCGATCTCCGCGAACTCGGCGGAGCAGTCCCGGACGCCGAACCGCACCTGATCGCCGCTGTGATCGATGGTCTCGGCGGTGTCGTAGAGGAAGGAGAACTTCTCCCCGTCCACGGTGACGTGCAGCGCATCGTCCACGTTGGAGAAGATGACCTCGGTGCTTTCATCCTTCTCGAGCAGGATGTCCGGAAGTTCGATCCGCTGCTCTCCGTGGAGGAAGTACGACTCGCCGGAACCGACCGCCAGGACCAGTTCGTTGGTGGTCATGTTCTCGATGAGGCGGGCGACGACCTGGCCCGAGGCTTCGAGAGGTGTGACTTCGAAAGCCAGCTTCACGTCGCCGACGGTGAAGACGCCGTGGGTCTCGACGTTCTCCCCCTCCCAGGTCGAGGCGTCCCTGATCCGGTGACCGTAGCGCGCGAGGTTCTCACCCTCCACCATCGCCACCCGCAGCGCTCCGTCTTCGGTCCAGCGCCAGTGGTCCTCGTCGATCAGCCAGCGGCGGCGCACCATTCGTTTGTGCCGGGTGTCCGGGCCGCTGCCGGGATAGACCGGGAAGAAGAGGGTGTCCTGCACGTGATCCGGCTTGCGGGCCACCTCCCCGTTGATCACCACGTCGCCGTCCCGGATGTTCAACGTCTCGCCGCCGAGGGCCACCAGGCGCTTGATGTAGTTCTTGCCGATGTTCAGCGGGTACTTGAAGACGATGACGTTCCATCGCGACGGCGAGCCGAACTTCGCGCCGATCTTGTCCACCAGGATGCGGTCGCCGGTCTTGCCGAGTTCCTTGCCGAGCAGCGTTGGCGCCATGGATTCGGTGGGGATCATGAAGGCTTCGACGGCGAACTGGCGGATCACGAGCGCCATCACAACGGCGATGGCGATGGCCTCGATGTTCTCCTTGAACCAGCGCTTCGTCTTCAATTCGGGGGATTCCGTCATGGGTGTTCCGTTACTTGAGTTCCGGCTTCAGGAGATCAGCGAGTTTTCGGAGGGCGCGGCCGCGGTGGCTCACGCCTTCCTTCTCTACGGACGAGGCCTCCCCGAAGGTCTTCCCCAGCTCGGGGCAGAAGAACACCGGGTCATAGCCGAACCCGCTCTCACCGCGTGGCTCGGCGATGATTTCGCCCTCGACTTCGCCCCGGACCGTGAACAAGACGCCTTCCGGGGTGGCGGCCACCATGGCGCAGACGAACCGGGCGGGCGGCCGTGTCAGACCGCGCGCGGCGATCTCCGTCCGGAGTTTTCGGTTGTTGGCGGCGTCGGTGCCTGCTTCGGAGTAGCGGGCGGAGCGGACGCCGGGGGCGTTATCCAGGGCCGGGACTTCGAGGCCGGAGTCATCGGCGATTGCCAGGTGTCCGCTCGCCGTCGCCACCGCGATCGCTTTCAGGGTGGCGTTCTCCTCGAAGGTGGCGCCGGTCTCTTCGACATCCGGCGCACCGACCTCCTTTGCGGTGATCAGTTCCACCGCGACATCCCGGAGGATCTCGCGCATCTCCCGGAGCTTGCCCCGATTCCTGGTGGCCAGGACAATCTTCCCGCCTGACTCGCTCACTCCGTGCCCTCGGCGAGCGCGGCGGCCTGGATCGCGGTGATCTCGGCGTTCCCTTTCATGGCGAGCTTGATCAGCGCGTCGTGCTCTTCCGCGGTGAAGGGGCGGCCTTCGCCGGTGCCCTGCACCTCGATGAACCGGCCGTCGCCCGTCATCACCACGTTCATGTCGACATCCGCTCCGAAGTCCTCTTTGTAGTCGAGGTCGAGCAGCGGTTCGCCCTTGACGATGCCCACCGAGACCGCCGCGAGGGAGGTCTTCAAGGGCCAGCGTCGAAGCTCCAGTTCCTTTTCGAGCTTCTTGCACGCATCGTGGAGAGCGACGTAGGCGCCGGAGATGGACGCGGTGCGCGTTCCGCCGTCGGCCTGGATGACGTCGCAGTCCGCCCAGAGGGTTCGTTCGCCGATGGACTTCAGGTCGATCACCGCGCGCAGCGAGCGGCCCACCAGGCGGGAGATCTCCACGTTGCGGCTGTCCGGCCTGCCGCGGGCGGAGTCCCGGATCTTCCGGGTATTGGTCGAGGCGGGCAGCATGGAATACTCACCGGTCGCCCAGCCCTGTCCCCTGGTGTGCATCCAGGGCGGAGTCCGGGGGTCGATGGTCACGGTACAGAGGACCTTGTTCCGCCCCCAGGAGACGAGCACCGACCCCGCGGGGTTCTCGGTGAACTGCCTCTCGAAACGGATGGCTCTCAGTTGGTCGACGGTACGTCCTTCAGATCGCATGGGGACGAATCATAGTGTCGCGCTGGAAACCACCCACCTATTTTGCTGTCTCCACCAGCAGGACCAGGCGGTCTCGATCGTTCTCCGTCGGTGTCGGGGCGGGGATTCCGGAGATCATCAGCGTCTCCTCGCTGGTCAGCGGCACCCGGACTTCGGCGGTCGAGATGGTCTGCAGCGGTCGCGTCGCTCCGGACACCCCCGGAGACGCGCCGGAGGGGCCGCGGTCGAGGATGCGGGCTACCCGCACGCCGACGGTGAGTTCCACCACGCCGTCCTCGAGCACGATCGGCCGAAGTTCCACCGCCAGTCCCTCGTCCACCTGATCGTAGACCGGCCGGCTGACGCCGTCGGTCGCCTCGTAATTGCGCAGATACCGGGAGGTCGTGATCCGGCTGATGTTGACGAGCTGCGTGGATCTCGCATCAGCGACGCGTGGGAGCAGGGACAGGCGTCCCTCGGACCCGGCGATTTCATACACCACCCGCCTTCGCTCGTCCCCGGTGAGGAGGTGGATCCGCACTCCCTCACCGTGTACGACGCGGCCGGCGGTGGAGAGGCCGCGGAAGATCCGGGACTCCTCCCGCGAGGAGATGCGCGCCGCCCGCACCCGGATGCGCACGACCTCGTTGCTCCGGGCCAGGAACCTCTCGACCAGGGTCTTCACCTGCTTCTTGAACTCCGGATCACCGTGCACCCAGACGACGCCTTGTCCGATGGTGAGCGAGTTTCCGGAGCGGCCGCGAAAGTTCCCGCCGATGGCCTCCGCGAGCCAGGACAGGAGAAACCCGGTCCGGCTCTCCCCCGGAAGCGCCGGGCTGCCGCGGAACGGTGGGGCGGGCTCGTCACCGATCTTCAGGAAGAGGTCGCCGAGGTCCACCGCCGTCGGCCCGGTGCTCTCGACTTCATCCGGTACGGTGGCGGATGGGTCTACCGAGGGTGTTCCCGGGGTGGTGGCGGCCGGGGAGATGAGGAGAACCAGGCTCTTGTGTCCGGCGAGGGAGCCAGGTTCGAACGGGTTCGCGAGGCCGGCGAGGACGAGGGCTCCGCCCGGGGGAACGATGGTGGCTGTTTCGACCCGCTCGATCGCGAGGGAGGGGACCTGAAACCGGCCGGCCGGCTTTGTCGGAAGATTCAGGACCGCTCCGGGGATCCGCGTCTCGGCGCGTACTGCGATCCCGAAGCCGTCCGGGGTGAATACCGGCAGCAGGTCGGCCGAGAAACCGTAGCGCAGCTTTCGCAAGACCGGTTCGCCGTCCTCCTCCGGCGGAGCCTCGAAGTTCAGGGTGCGGAGCTGTTCGATGCCGAGGGTTCGCTCCGGGGGTACGATGACTTCGATCCGGCCGAGCGGCTCGGCTTTTTCATGCCGGATCAGAATGTCCACGAACCGCCTGGCGTGCTCGTTCGTGAGTACCGCAAAGGCTCCCGAGCCCCTCGGCACAAACGAGGCCTCGGCCACTTCCGCGGCGCGGGCCAGCGATCGGGGCGTCACCGCGAGCGTTTGGATGGTCAGCCAGGCGGCCGGATCCTGACGAGCGCCGAGGCGGGTCAGCAGTCCGCGGACCACGTCCTGGATCTCCTCCGAGGCGTACAGCACCAGGTCGGACCCCTGGGCGCGAAGCAGATGGCCGCCGGCATCCCAGGTGACGGACTGCACCAGCTCGGGGATGAGGCTCACCAGGAGATCCCCGGGGAAGGGGTGCTCCGCGGTCAGGGTGAGTTGCCCGGGGATGGCGGGGCCCTCCCGCGACGGCCCGGCGAAGCCGGCCAGATCGTAGATGCGCAGCAGTCGGTCGCCCGGCCGCCGCGGAGAGCCGAGGTCGAGCAGGAGCGCGCGGAGGGTGTCGCGCCAGACTTCCGTTCTGGCCGCTCGCGGCGCGGGAGGGACGGTTGGGGCCCGGCCGCCGCGAAGCACCGCCTTCTCCCTGAGCTCGACTGCCCGCCGGCGCCGGATGGTCAGGTCTTCGTCGAAGGTGGGGCTCTGGTCCAGCAGCACGATGCACTCGTTGAACCGCGCCACCGCGGCGTCGAGTTCTCCACGCAGGAGGAGTTCCTGGCCGGTGGAGAGCAGCGCGTCCGAGCGCAGGGTCAGGTCGTCGAGGCGAAGCCGGCGTTCGGCGTCCAGGAGGCGGAAGATGTCCCGGATGAGGCGTCCGCGGTCGTCCGGAGCATCGCTGAGCCGGAGCAGGAGTTTCCTCGCTTTCCGGTTGGCAGGTTCGACCTCAAGGGCCCGGCGCACCCACTCCCGGGCTTCGTCGAACCGGGACTCGCGGTAGACCGATCGTGCCTGGGAGAGGTACCACTTCGCCAGCGCGGCTCGATTCTCCTGGTCTCTCGCCTTGGCCGCGGCCGGGGATTCCGATGGCTTTTCGGCATCCGGCGGCGGATCTTCCTCGCCATGCCGGGCGAGCTTCTGCAGTTCACGCTTCGCCGCCGCGGCCATCTCGGTTTCCTGGAGTGTGATGAGCACCTCGCGGGCCTCTTCGAAGCGCTCCAGGCGTCGCAGGCACCGCCCCACGCCGAGGCGGGCCGCAGGCACGATCTCCGGGTCGCCGGACGTGGCCGCGCGGCGATAGAGCGCGAGGGCCCCTTCGAAGTCTGCCTGTACGCGCTCCAGTTCAATGGCGGTGTAGAGATCCTGCCGGCCATCGCCGAGGACCGGAGTGGCGGCAAGGACCAGAAGGAGGCAGAGGGTGATCGCAGATATCCGAAGGATCATCTCTCTCGAAGACTACCCCGGGGTCACCAATCCGTCACGAGTGATCGGACCCGCTCGCCCCCCGGGGGGCGGTACGCCTGCGCGTAGGGCTCCTCTGGAAACAAGTGCGACCGTTGCACCGAGAGCGCCGCCGCGTCCGAAAAAGCAAGGCGCGAGGAGGGCGCAACCTTGCTGGTTTCAACCGACGACCAACGCGGCTTTGCGGGATGCGGCGGCCCTCGAGTGCAGCAGTTATCTCCAGACGGGCCCGTACCGCGCTGCGGACGGCGTCGGCATCTTCCGGAACCCTACGCCGAATGCATGTGAGCCTGCAAGGTCGACACCAGCCGGTCCCGGAGTTCCTTTGTCTCCCGGACCTTCCTCCCGAGGAGTTTGGCGACTTCGCGGGGCGTGCGGCCGGTGCGGAAGAGCAGGTAGGCTTCGCGGTCTTCAGGGTCGCGCAGCGCCCGGCGGAAGGATCGCTCCGAGTCCCGCAGTTCGGCGGGGGCTTCGGGTGGCGGCGCGGTGCGGTCGGCCAGGCCGATGTCATCCTCCGGCAGGGAGGCGCGGAGGCGGGCGTTGCGCCGGGAAGCGTTCTCCCAGTCGACCTGGTCCAGGATCTTCCACTGCATGAGGTTGCGGATGCAGGGGCGCTCGGTGAGCAGGCGGTGGGGGGCATCCTGCGGACCGAACTTGGTCAGGAGCTTGATCATGATCTCCTGGAGCACGTCCGAGGCGTCGTGGCTCGGATCCCGGAAACTCCGCGCGTATTGCCGGGAGATAGCCCGGGCGGTGCGGTCGTACCAGTGGACCCATTCATCCTGCTCTTCCGAGGACCGGGATGACCACTTGGGGTCAACACGAGCGAGCAGATGCCGAAATGAAGACAGAGTAGTGCTGCGTACTTCCACCGAAATCTTCCCATGCCGAGTGAACGAAAATATCTTCTTCGAGAAGGGGCGATTCGTCAAGTCTTGATACAAAATAAAGTTGATAAAAGCACTTATACCCCAACATGTTGTGGTTCTCGATGGGGTGGCCACGAGACCCGGCGGAGGGGATTCGGGTGGAGCCGGACGGGCGTACGGGATAGGATCCGGTGCAGCGGGCCAGTCCCCGTGGAGGTGAGCATGAAAAGCCGGATCCCAACGCTCCTGGTGCTGTTTCTCCCCTTGCTCGGTGCTTGCCGGGGAGCGGGGGATTCGGTGATCGGCCTTCATCAGCCGAAGGTGGAGGTGGACCTCGTCCGCCTGAAGGGGATCACGGCCGAGTCCGCCACGCTCGAGGTCATCTTCAGCGTTCGGAATCCCTATTCGGCACCGATGACCCTGGCCGGGTACGACTACCAGGTGACCAGCGTGGGTACACCGCTCGTCAGTGGCCGGTACGAGAGCTATACGGTTGTGCCGGCGAAGGAGCGGACGCGGTTCGTCACCTCATTCCCGATCCTTTTCGACCAGGTGAAGAACGCGATGGCGGAGGTGGAACCCGGTCACGTCATCCCGTACCACGCGGAGTTCAGCCTGCTGATCACCCCTCCCGGCGAGAGCGTGATGAGGATCCGCGCGGAGCACCGGGGCGAGCTTCCTGTTCCGGCGCCGCTCAAGATCTCGCTCCTCTACGTTCTGTGGGAGGACGTGACGACCGACTTCATCCCCGCCACGCTGTATCTCGATACCTACAACCCGAACGACTTCGAGTTCACCCTGACCGGGGCGAACTGTTCGCTGGCCTTCGGCGGGGAGAAGGTCTCGGATATCGTCGTTCGGCGGGAACTGGCCTACCCCGCGGGCGGCGCACGGCAGTTCCACATCCCCTTCTCGTTTTTTCCGATGGAGAAGGGAATCGCGACCGTGCGCCTGATCGCAAAGGCGGCCGCGGACTACACGCTGACCGGCTCCCTCACCGGAGAGACGAAGTTCGGGACGGTGACCCTGCCGGTCGAGAGCAGCGGAAGAGCGGCCTTCCGGAGGTAGGGGCCCGGGGTGCGGGGACTGTTTCGACCACCCGGGCCGCGCTGTCCCCGGAAGTTCCCCCCGTGCCGGAAAACCGTCCATCGTCCTCAGCGCCAGAGAGCAGCGATTGGGCGGGCTGACTCCCGGTTGGATGGCGCCGGACCCTACTTCCGCGCCGTCCCCAGGTCCGCTGGCCGAACCAGGAAATTGATCGCGAACCGCACCGGGCCCGGTACCGCCGGGTGGCCCTGCCGGAAACCGACGAGCGAGAGGGTGGCGGCCGGCGGGAAGTTGAAGGCCACGTCGCTCGTGCCGGCGACGAGTTGGCTGGCCAGCAGGTCGAGGTGGGGAAGATGTCCCACCAGCATCAGGTCCTGATCGGTTCCGGCGACCATCGCGGCGATCCCCGACACCGGATCCTCCGGAGCGAGGCCTGTGATCTCCTCGAGCGGGACATCGCCCAGTGCGGCGGCGAGGATCTCCGCGGTCTCCCGGGCGCGGATCCGCGTACTGTGACGGATCACCGCCGGCGCCGCGCCACGCCCCGCGAGGCAGGCCGCGATACGCCGGGCCTGATCCCGGCCCCGATCGGTCAGGATGCGCTCCGAGCCGCCGGGCGGAACGGACGCTTCACCATGTCGGACGAGGTAGACTTGCATCCATCACTCCCTGGTTGAGCATTCATCAAAAGGATGGCGCGTGGATTTTCACCCTGAATTCCGATCCCGTCGCAGCAATGTTCTCAGCACCGGCGGCATGGTGGCGACGAGCCAGCCGCTCGCCGTGCAGGCCGGTCTGGCCGTGCTCGACGCGGGAGGCAACGCCGCCGATGCCGCGGTGACCGCCGCCGCCGCGCTCACCGTGGTGGAACCGGTCAGCAACGGTCCGGGGGGCGATCTGTTCGCCCTGGTGTTCGACGCGACGACTGGTCGGGTCTCCGGGCTGAACGGCTCCGGACGCTCCCCGGCGGGGGCGAGCCTTCCGGAGATCAGGCGCCTGAGGTATCGGCGGATGCCGTCCTTCACCGGGCATACCGTGACGGTGCCGGGGGCGGTGGCGGGTTGGGCGGACCTGCTGGCGGATCACGGCACGATCGATCTCGCCGATGCTCTCCGCCCGGCCATCCGCCTGGCGGAGGAGGGGTATCCGGTGACGGAGTGGATCGCCGCCTCGTGGGCGCGGCAGGAGGAGAAACTCCTGCGGACTCCGGGTTGGCAGAGCGGCGATTTCCACAACGGTCCGGCGCAGGAGAGCGGGAGAGAGCTGTTGCTGGATGGCCGGGCGCCGCGGATGGGGGAGGTCATCCGGTTGGCGACTCTCGGCGGGACCCTCCGGCGGATCGCGGCGGAGGGACCGAAGGCGATCTACCGGGGCGAGATCGCGGCGAAGATGGCCGCGCACGTGCAGCGCTATGGGGGCTGGCTCACCGCGGAGGACCTCGCCGCTCACGAGACGGAGCGGGTCGAACCGCTCTCTGTGGGTTACCGGGGGGTCCGCCTGCATGAGTGCCCGCCGAACGGCCAGGGCCTGGCTGCGCTGATCGCCGCATCCATCGCCGACGGATTCGACCTTCAGGCCGCCACGGAGGAGGAGCGAATCCACCTCCTGATCGAGTGCATGCGGATCGGTTTCGCCGACGCGCTGGCCTGGGTGGCGGATCCGGCCCACGCCGATCTGCCGATCGACGAACTCCTTTCCCCGGACTACGCGAAGCGGCGCCGAAAGGGCATCGATCCGGCCCGCACCACCCGCCTCCCCCTCCCCGGCCCTGAGTTCGCGGGCAACGACACCGTCTACCTCTCGGTGGTGGACCGGGACGGCAACGCGGTCAGCCTGATCCAGAGCCTCTTCATGGGCACCGGTACCGGCCTGGTGGTCCCGGGCACGGGCATCAGCCTCCAGAACCGCGGCGCCGGATTCGTGCTCGACAAAACCCACCCGAACGCCCTTGCGCCGGGCAAACGCCCCTATCACACGATCATCCCGGCGATGACCACGAGAAACGGTGACCTCCACGCCTGCTTCGGAGTGATGGGCGGTTTCATGCAGCCCCAGGCCCACCTGCAGGTCTTGAGCAACCTCCTCGACCGGAACATGACCCCGCAGGCCGCGCTGGATGCCCCGAGGTGGCAGCTGACCGGCCGCGCCCGCGCACCGGACCCGACCGGTCGGATCCTGGTGGAGGACGACCTGCCGAGGGAAGTCGCCGACGGACTGCTGAAGCGAGGCCATCGCCTGCAGGAGGTCACCGGCTTCGAGCGAATCCAGATGGGCGGCGGCCAGATCATCGCAAGAAACCCCGCAACCGGCGTCCTTCTGGCCGGCAGCGACTCGAGGAAGGACGGTTGTGCGGCGGGGCACTGACGTCGCCGTGGCCGCGGAGGGACCTGTTGCTCTCTGCTCCGGCGATTCGTAGGATGGTCGCGGCATCGACAGGAGGAAAGCGGGTTGAAGTGTCCGGACTGCTTGCGCGAGATACCCAGGCACTCGAAATTCTGCCTCTCCTGCGGGCATCGGTGACGACGCCTCCCCCCGATGACGGGACGCTCTTCGGCGACGGGCCGACCAGGGCTTCCTCCGGGCCGGGAGTACCACAGCCGGCTTTGCTCGAAGGGGGAGCTTTTCGCTGATCGCTATCTGATCGAGCGGCAGGTGGGCCACGGCGGCATGGGCACGGTCTGTCTCGCAAAGGACGAGATGGCCGGCGAGGCCGTTTGTCTGAAGGTCATTCGCCCCGAGCTCCTGGCGCAGCGTTTCTTCCGGGGGGGACCCTGGCCCGGAAGATCCGGCATCCGAACGTCGTGTCGGTGTTCGACTTGAACCAGCACGAGGGCACCTGCTTCATCAGCATGGAGTTCATCGAGGGGCGCTCCCTGCGAGTCTGGCTGCGGGAGAACCTGAAGAGCCGGCGCGAGGTGCGCCTCGAGACCGCGGTGGGCATCCTCCGCGAGATGCTCGCCGGCCCGGCTGAAGCCCATGCGCAGAACGTTGTGCATCGTGATCTGAAACCGGAAAGCGTGATCCTCTACGAGATGCTGCTGGAGGTTCCGCCGGAGGGGAGGTGGGAGCTGCCGAGCGAGGCGCGGGAGGATCTGCCTTCGAGTCTCGATGCACTCTGCCGGCGGGCATTGAATCGCCACCCTCGCCGTCGGTTTTCCAGTGCGGGGGAGTTCTCGCGGGCCTATTGAGAGTGGGTCGCAATGACCACGGGCTCCGGAGCCGCCTGGCCCCTCACCTGATTGCGGGGGTCCTGGCGGTCCGGATCACCGCGTCGCCAGGTCCTGGCCCCTCGGGGAATGGGCCCCGCAAGATTCGGTCTTCGGATTCTCCGAAACGGCGTAGAAGCCCGGCTTCTGCAGGATCTTGAGCTTGGAGCGGATGTTGCCCTTCAGGTCGTAGTGGAAGAAGCCCGGGAAGATGTCCGGGTGCTGCTCGATGAATCCGGTACAGGCCTGACCGCATCCCGAGAGGATCCCCGCGCCGACGACCAGGGCGATCATCGCCGCGGCGGTCTTGCCCATGAACACCTTCCGATGCACCTCCGGCACTTCGATTTTCGACAGCATCCGGACGAGATCGGCATCCGGTATGGTGCCGAGGATACTCTGCTCGGCGGGGGGCAGATCGAGGCCGATCTCCTCTGCCGCCTTGCCCCGCTGCCGGAGCAGCAGATCGCGAAAACCGGAATCGACGGAGGCCTTCCGCAGAAGAACTTCGATACCGTGAGCCTTCTTGAGCATGCCCCCCCTCCCGGCGCGTGCGGAAATCCATCGCAGCCGGTCCGGTCCGGAATCCGAACCCCAACAACCGTTTCGTGGCGCCGGGAACTCGCGGGAATATGCTGCGGCGCATGGATCGCATGCCCCATCAGGACCTGAGCGTCAAGAGCGGAAGACCCGTCCGGCACGGCGTTCTCTCCCCTGACGGTGCGACTTCGGGATCGACCCTCTCCGTGATGACGCTGAACGTCCGCCACGGCCGCGGCCTTCTGCAACCGCAGCACTTGCTCCGCCGGGGCGTTTTTCGTCGCAATGCCAGTCGCGTCGCCCGGTTTCTCCGTGAGCATCCGGCGGACATCATCGCCCTGCAGGAGGTGGATGGGAGGTCGTCCTGGAGCGGCGCCTTCGACCACGCCGGGCACATGGCGAGGGAGAGTCGGTGCTCCGAGTACGCCCACGGGATTCACTTCTCGGTCCACCGGCGCCGCATCTTCTTCGAGTACGGCACGGCGCTCTTCTCCCGTCTTCCGCTGACTGACATCCATTCGTCGTCCTTCAAGGCGCGGCCCCTCGACACCAAGGGATACCTCGTGGCCCGCGTCGTCTTCGCAGGCCGGGAAGTGGACATTGTCTCGGTGCATCTCGATGTGGTGCCGCCCTCCCGCAAGCGCCAGGCGGCGGCGATGGTCCGGGAGCTCTCGGCCCGATGCCGCCCGCTCGTGGTGATGGGGGACATGAACTGCAAGGGCGCGACCGGGCTCTCCGCGGTTCAGGTTCTGAAGAGGGGCCTGGCTCTCCACTCCGCCGATGCCGATTGCGCCAGGCAGCCGACCTTTCCGACGAAGCGTCCGAAACGCCGCATCGACTGGATCCTGCTCTCCCCGGAGCTGGCCGTCACCCGCTGCCGGATCATCCCGCACGACGTGACCGATCACCTGGCGGTAGAGGCGGAGCTCAACTGGGCGTAGCCACGAAGCAGAGCATCCGCTCTTCCCCGTCGTCCTCCCGATCCTCGTATCCGACGTGAAGGCGGGCGGTGAGACCGGCAGCCCCAAACAGAGGGAAGTAGTCTTCGGGGGCGAGCAGGAGCGAGGTGAAGGGCAGGGTCTCGGTATCCTCCGCTCCATCGGGGTGGACGGAGTGGTAGATCATCACTCCCTCGAGCCGCATCTCCTCCCGATGCACCCGGATGCGGATTCGGCGGCGGACCTCCGCGCCGGTGGTGGGATCGACCAGGGGCTCCGACCACGGCCACTCCTGCTCGCCACCGGGATAGGAGGCGGGGGCGAAACGCCGCTCGGTCAGGAGTAACACACCATCTCCGGCGAGATGCCGGCGGATGCAGAACAGGCAGGCTTCGAGTTCCTGGTGGGTGCCGAGCTCGCGAAAGGAATTGTCCGCAAGCACGATCAGCGGAAACTGCCGGCCGAGGTCGAAATCGGCCATGTCGCCGGTGATCAGGGTTACGCGCTCCGCGGTTTCGGGGGGAAGCCGCTCGAGCCTCTCCCGGGCGAGAGTGAGCATGCCGCCGGAGAGATCGATGCCGATGCACTCGTACCCCGCTCCGGCGAATTCGGAGAGCAGGCTTCCCGTACCGCAGGCGAGTTCGAGGATCGGTCCGCCGGTCCGGGCGGCGTGGCCCAGATACCAGCGAATCGCCACGGCCGAGGGCGGATTGTGCTGGGCGTAGTCCCAGCCGAACAGCTCATACCGCTTGAGGTGGTCCATGGCCGACGCCATCATACGGGCTAAGGCTCGAACTTATACCCGATGCCTCGCACCGTCAGGATGTGGTCCGGTTCCTGCGCGTCGTGCTCCACCTTCTGGCGGAGTTTCTGGATGAAGTTGTCGATCGTGCGGGGGGTGCCGTAGTAGTCGTAGCCCCAGACCTTGTTCAGGATCTGGTCCCGGGAGAGCACCCGGCCGCGGTTGCGGATCAGAAAGCGCAGCAGGTCGAACTCCTTCGGCGTGCATTCCAGCGGCTCGCCCTTCTGCCGGAGCACCCGGCCGGAGTAGTCCACCTCGATATCGCCGAAGAGGAAGGGCGCGTCCTCGCCCTCGAGTGCGCGGGTCCGCCGGAGCGCCGCCTTCACCCGGGCGATCAGCTCCTTCACCGAGAAGGGCTTGGTGATGTAGTCGTCCGCGCCGAGGTCGAGCCCCATGATCTTGTCGATCTCCTGGTCTTTCGCGGAGAGGATCAGGATGGGGACGGTGGGCTCATGCTTGCGCACACTGCGGCAGATTTCGAATCCATTCACCTCGGGCAGCATGATGTCGAGGAGGATCAGGTCCGGCCTGGCGTCGAAGGCCATCGTGAGACCCCGTTCCCCGTCCTCCGCCACGAGCACGGTGTAGCCCTCGAATTCCAGGTTCTTCTTCAGGCCGAGCAGGATCGACGGGTCGTCTTCGATGACCAGGATGGTCTCCACTGCTACCCCCTCGCTTCTTTCAACGGCAGCGTCACGGTGAAGGTGCTGCCCTGCCCCTTTCCGCTCCTGACGCGGATCTTGCCCTTGTGGGCCCGGACGATCTGGTGGACGAGGGCCAGACCGAGCCCCGATCCTTCCACCCGGCGTGCCAGACTCTCATCCGCCCGGTAGAACTTCTCGAACACGCGCTTTTGATCCTCTTCCGAGATTCCAATGCCATCGTCTTCCACGATGATCGTCACGACCCCGCCACGGGCCGCGACCGTCAACGTGATGTTTTTCCCCCCGTACTTGAAGGCGTTGCCGAGCAAGTTCAGCAGCACCTCCTGCAGGGCGCCCTGGTCGAGCATGGTGGCGGGGAGATCGTCCGGGATGGAAACCTGCAGCTCCGCCGCACCTTCGCCCATGCGCAGGCGGAAGAGTTCGGCGGTGTCCCGGGCCAGCCGGCCGAGGTTCGTCGGGGCGAGTTTGAGGACATCCGACTTCTTGCCCTCGAAGCGGGCGAGGTCGAGGACCCGCTGGATGAGGCCCGTCAGCCGGTCGGCCTCGCGGGAGATGATGCCCAGGTATTCGCGGCGCTCCGCGTCATCCTTCACGCGGCCCTCTTCGAGCATCTCCACGAACATCCGGATCGAAGTCAGCGGCGTCTTCAGTTCGTGCGTGACGTTACTGAGGAAGTCGGACTTCAGCTTGGCGACCTTGAGCTCACCGGCCACGGTCCGGCCCACGAACCACCCCGCCGCGAGGATTCCGGTGATGGAGGCGATCATGATCCACTGGTGCAGCCGGCGGGTAGACTCGGTCTGGCGGCTGAGCAGGTCGGGGTCCTCGAGGAACACCACCGGGTGATAGAAGGGGAGGGCGTCGCCGAGCGTGTCCTTCGCGAGTTCCGGGCCCCGGGGACCGGTGGCGCCGGCCACCAGTTCGCCTTCCGCATCGAGGACGCTCGTGGCGACGCCGGGCGGCAGTGGCAGGTCGGCGATGAGGGAGGGGAGCAGATCGCGGCGGACGTGGGCGAGGTCCATCTCGAGAGCGACGACCGCGGTCCGGTTTCCGGCACGGTCCTCAATCGGGATGAGGAAGGTCTCCCGCGGCCCCCCGAGCGCGACCTTGTAGATCCGCCCTCCGTCCGAGAGTCCCGAGAGCACGCGGCGAACCCCAGCCACGAAAAGCTCCCGGAAGGCGATGACCGACTTCTCGATCCTGGCGAGTTCCGCCAGCCCATCGTCCAGGCGGACGCGCTCGGCCACGGGAATTGCCGCCGCGCCCTCCTCGGCGACTCGCCTGAGCCTCTGGATCTCGAAGTTCGCCCGGCCCTCCGGCATCTGGAAGCGGTTCACGAGCAGGATCCGCCGCAGGTCGAGCACGTCGGCGACGAAGTCCTCCGGAGCAGCTTTGTTCTCCTGGAGAAGCTCGAGCCTCACCAGAGCACGCTGCCTGGCCGCGGCCGGACCGAGGAGGAGCCCGACCTCGTCTCGCGCCAGGGGGAACTCGCGAACGATGCGATCGTAGGCCGCGGCGGCCTCGACTTCCCGGTCGGCCTGGCGAAGCAGGAGTGCCAGGAGCAGGAGGCCCTCGGCCTGGGTCGGGGCATCCATGCCGGCGAGTTTTTCGCGCAGCAGGTCAATGGCCGGTTCGACGCCGTTGCGCCGGGCCAACTCCTCCACCTCCTCGATCAGCCCCACGTCGTCCGAGCCGCCGGGAGTCGGTGCGTCGGCGCCCACCGGCCAGACCAGCTCCTGCTCCGTGTTGCGCCAGGCGCCGTCTGAGGTGATCAGGAAGAGTCGCGGGTAGATCATCCCGGCGCCGGCGATTTCCCGCAGCACCCGGCCGAGCATCGGATCGCTCGACGGCACCTCGATGGTGAGCGGCGAGAGCGCCTCGACCGCCCGCGCCTCTTCCGCCTCGATCCGACCGTTCACCTCGGAGACCAGGTAACGATCGAGGACGCGTTCGCAGATCTCCCGCGTGCTCTTCTCCCCCTCGGCCTCCTGCCCGGAGAGCGCGGCCAGTCCGAAACCGGACAGCACCAGCACCTGGAGGAGGACCGTCAACGAGACGACCACCAGGACACGGGACTCACGGGGAACTTTGCGCAGTGACGAGAACATGGAGATGGACCCTAAATCTAACAGGAGTCAGGAAGACCCTGTACGTGCACTTTCCGGTTCTTCCCGAGAGATCATCGGTGGAGGAGATCCGCGAAGAGCCGGAGACGCTTTGCGCGGCCCGATGCGACATCGCTCGAGAGGCTCTCCTCGATCAGCCGACTCAGACGTTCTGCGCCGACTGATTTCTCCTCGGGCTCGAGCCAGGTCAAGCATCGCAATGCAGTCGTCGAGGTCCACTTCCGAAAGTCGGTTGATCTTCAGGAGCAGGAACAGGGTCGCATCGGGGACGTGGATTACGGCTTCGGGACCCCGATGGACTTCCAGAAGGTTCGGCTCCCAGTCGGGGATGCGCCTGAGGAACAGGGCGCCGGCTTGATTGATCGCTTCGATGGGCGGGCCGAGTTCCTCCGCAATCTCGAGGAGGAGAAGGGTGTCCCTCATGCCCGCCCTCTCCGGACCGGCCACGTTGATGTCGAGGGTGACCCGGTGCTCGACACCGCGGAGCGGTAGCACGCAGGCGCCGATGACGACCCAGTCCCTACGGAGCCGCTCGCCGGCGAGCAACCAGGCACTCCCTCTTCCGGGCGCGGTCCGGCATGGGCAGCTCTCGATCGACCTCGAGCGCTGCACACTGGATGAGCCTGCGGAGGGTCGCCGGATCGCCTCGGCTCGGCCTTTCCGATCCGGCGAGCGGCAATCCCAGGGCGATCAGCGCATCCCAATCCGACTCAGCGGGCTCGACCGTTACCTTCAAACCCAGGGGCTCGATCGCACTCCGCAGGGTTGAAATCGATGGATTGGCCCGACCGGCTTCGATGTTCTGGATCGTCGCCAGGCTCAGGCCGCTCGCAACGGCCAGTTCGGTCTGGCTCAGGCCGATCGATCGACGGGTTTCACGGATGAGGGTGCCGCTCAGATTCATATATATCGCTGTGTGCGTATTGTTCCATGTGTCAATGGCTGTTCACCTCGACCCCGCGGCGGGCCTGATGAAGCTGACGTGCTCGGCGGGGATCCAGGCTTCGCATTCGCCATCGGCTTTCAGGAGCACCCCTCGGGACGGATCGAGGTCAGACACCGTGCCCCGGCACTCCTTCCCCCCACGGGTCAGGACCACCTCTTCGCCGATCAACGAGGAGAGTGGCCGCCACGCGGCGGCGAGCGCTTCCGTGTCTCCCCCGGCGGTGCGGTCGTACCACTCTTCGAGCGTCGCGAGCAGCGTCGCGAGCACCGCAAGGCGGTCGAACGGCTTCCCGCAAACCAGGCGCAGACTCGTGGCGATACCGCGAAGGTCGTCCGGGAAGTCCTCCTCGATCTGGTTGACGTTCAGGCCGATGCCGATGATCCAGGTGGGAGAGTCGCCCGTGTCGATCGCCTCGACGAGCAAACCCGCCGCCTTTCGTCCGGCGAACAGAAGGTCGTTCGGCCAGCGCAGGCGAGCCGGCTTGCCGGTTCTCTTCATCGCCGCGTGAGCGACGGCGACCCCGGTCGTGAACTGCAGCACCGCGGTGGTCGGGGGGGGATCCTCGGGCTTGACGATCAGGCTGGCGTAGATCCCCGTCCCGGCCGGTGAGTGCCACACCCGTCCCCGGCGTCCGCGTCCGCGGCTCTGGCGTTCCGCGAGCACGAGCGTCCCCGACGGTGCGCCCTCCCGGGCCAGGTCCTTCGCGATGTCGTTGGTGGATTCGCAGGAGTCGACGCTGACCACCTTCCTGCCCATCCATTTCGTGGTCAGGCGGCGCTTTACCTCGTGGGCGTAGAGCAGGTCGGGGGACTTCAGGAGGCGGAGCGCGGCTGATCCGTGCGGATGGATGCGCTCGATCACGTAGCCGCCCCGGCGCAGGCCGTCCACGCGGCTCATGAGTTCGTCGGTGTCGAAGCCACGGGTGGCGGCGAGGGCATCGACCTCTACCGGAAGGCCACCCGCGTCCACCAGCCGCTGCAGCAGCTCAAGATCCATGGTGGACTAGTCAACCACGATCCTCATCGACAGGTCCAGCGCGGGCGCGGAATGGGTCAGCGCGCCGACGGAGATACGATCCACTCCGGTGGCCGCGACCTCGGCGACGTTCTCGAGGTTGACCCCGCCGGAGGCCTCGATCTCGGGCCGTCCCTCCCCTGGCCAGTCGTCGCGGATGCGCACCGCCAGCGCGAGATCCTCCAGGTTGAAGTTGTCGCAGAGGACGTAGGCGGGGTGCGCCTCGAGGGCGATGTGCAGTTCGGAGAGATTGGTGACCTCGATGCCGACGACGGTCCCCGGCTCCACGGTTTTCATGAGAAGCCGGATGGCGCCGGCGAAGTTGCTCGCGGCCCCCGACGCACGGGCGGCGTGGATGTGGTTCTCCTTCACCAGCACCTGGTCCGAGAGACCCATGCGGTGGTTCGTCCCGCCGCCCATCCGCACCGCGTACTTCTCGAGGCCGCGATAGAGGGGCGTCGTCTTGCGCGTGTCGAGGATCCGGGCGCGCGAGCCCTTGGCTCCATCGACGAACCGGCCGGTCATCGTTGCAATCCCGGAGAGTCGGGCGAGCAGGTTCAGCGCGGTCCGCTCTCCGTGCAGGAGCGCTCGCAGCGGCCCCCTGATCCGGCCGACGAGCGTCCCCGGAGTCACGGTGGACCCGTCGTTGACGATCTCTTCGTAGTCCGCCCCGGCCTGGTGGAACACCTCGGTGGCGATGAACCCCCCGGCTACGATCCCGTGTGCCTTGGCCTTGATCTCCGCACGTCCGGGGCCGTCGACAGGCACCAGGGCCGCGGTGGTGAGGTCGGACGTGGCTTCCGTCGCCGGTTCGGAAGTTCCGAGGTCCTCGGCGAGCGCGCCACGCACCAGTTTCGAGAGGAGTTCCGCTTCGATTGGCAGGTTCATGCCCTACTCCAGGCTCAAGTGGTTTCGGATGCCGTCGACGGTCACCGGGCCGATCCCGTGCACGCGCGTCAGTTCCTCCGGAGACGAGAACGGACCATGCTCGGCCCGATCCCGGACGATCTCCCTGGCTCGGGCTTCACCGATTCCCGGGAGGTTCACCAATTCCGTCCAGTCCACCCGGTTCAGCTCCACCCGGTACGGTGGAATCACCGGCGCCGGCGGAACCGGCAGCAACTCCGGAAGCATCCGGTATCCCCAAAGGAGGAGCACTGCGGAGACGAGGAGAATCTCCGCCATTCGGACATGTGGAGCGGCCTTGGTCATGCTGGATCCATCTCCGGAAGCTCGGAACCCGAAGATTGTATCCGAGGGGTGTGCCGTCGGGGAGGGGCATACCGAGGCCGCGCCGGCTGCTGCGGCGTGCGGGGGGCTTCGAGGCTCGGCACCCTGCTTGCGGAGTATTACAATGCGGCTGATGGATCTCCACCGCGAACTCACCCTGTTGGTCGATGCCCTCGAGGACATCGGGGCCGAGTACGCTCTGTGCGGCGGCCTGGCGCTCGCCGTCCACGGACATCCTCGTTTCACGAAGGACATAGATCTTCTGGTTCCCAGGGCCGCCATGGAGCAGGTCGTGGCGCAGGCCCGGAACCTCGGGTACATCATCGACGCTGGGCTGATCCCCTTCGATTCCATGGGGCCCGGAGCTCGCGAGGTCAGGCGACTGAGCAAAGTTGAGGGCAAGGAGATGCTCACTCTCGACCTTCTCGTTCTTCCCCCGTTCCTCGACAGGGTCTGGGCGGAGCGGGAGGAGTTCGAGTGGGAGGGCCGGATCCTGAGAGTGGTTTCAAGGCGGGGACTCGCCGAGATGAAGCGGATTGCCGGCAGGACCCAGGACCTGGCGGATCTCGAGGTTCTCGAAGGGGATGCCGATGACTGAGGGAACCCGGCCTGAATCCGCTCCGGACATGTCCCCGGATGCCATCGCTTTGCGTCTACGGGAGGTCGCAAGTCTGTACAAGCTCGGCATCTCACTCCTCCAATGCCGTCGGGTTAGGGATCGACCACCCGAGGCTCCTGAGACGTGAGAAAGCTGTATGGCCGCTGCTGGTGGACGGGCGGGGTCCGGGCGGGTCTGGAGAAAGTTCCCCTCCCGATAGCTCGCGGAGTACATACGAGTTGTCCATGACCGCCACCGAGCCCGCCATCTCCGTCACCGGACTCGCCAAGGAGTACCGGTCCGTCCGCAAGCGGGACCGGGTCCAGGCGCTGCGGGGGATCGATCTCACGGTAAAGAGGGGCGAGGTGGTGGCGCTGCTCGGGCCGAACGGGTCGGGGAAGTCTACCACCATCAAGCTGCTGCTCGGGTTGATCCGGCCGAGTGCCGGGAAGGCCTTCGTGCTCGGGAAGCCGGCCGGGCATCGGGCCACGCTGCGCCGGGTCGGGTATCTGCCCGAGGAGACCCGGCTCTTTCCCTTCCTCACCGCCGAGGAGACGCTGCGGTTCTTCGGATCCGTGGCCGGGCTCTCCCGCAAGGAGGGGGCTTCGGCGGCGCGGGCGCTGCTCGACGACCTCGACCTCGCCGACGTGGCACGGCGACGCACCGGCGGTTTCAGCAAGGGCATGACGCGTCGCCTTGGCTTGGGTGCCGCCCTGATGGGGGACCCGGAGCTGCTCATCCTCGACGAGCCGACCTCCGGGCTCGACCCCCTCGCCTCCGCTGAAGTGAAGGAGCGGATCAGGAAGCTGAAAGCCGCGGGACGGACCGTCCTGCTCTCCTCCCACCTCCTGGCGGACGTGGAGAGCCTCTGCGACCGGGTGGCCATCCTCGGCCGCGGCGAGGTGATGCACAGCGGCCCGGCGGACGAGTTGCTCACCTTGAAGGACGAGTACGAGGTGCGCTTTCGGGGCGGCGGGGACGACTTCGCGGAGCGGGTCAGGGCATTCGTCGCCGACGGCGGGGCCACCGACGTTACCCTGCGCCATCCGCGGGAGGACCTGCACCGCCTGTTCCTCCGGATCTTCGAGGGCGCCTGACCGTGGCTGCTCTTCGCCGGTTGCTCGGTGTGGCCGGGCTCCGGGCCCGGGAGGGGCTGCGCGGTTCGGTGCTCTGGTTCCTGCTCCTGTTCTCGGTCCTGGCGATCGCCGCGGCCCTCGCCAGTCCCGGTGAGCCCGGCGTCGATCGGCAGCGTGCGGTGGACACCTTCGTGCTGAACGCGGCGCTCCTCGTCTCCGTGCTGGCGGCGGCGTCCATCGCCTCCGCCTCGCTGCCGGCGGACCGGGAAGCCGGGCGGGAGAGCGTCCTGCGGTCCAGTGCCATCCGGGAACACGAACTGCTCGTCGGCGGGCTCCTCGGGCACGCCGCCTGCCTGCTGGTCCTGCTGCTCGGGATGTTTCTCGCCACCATCGCCATTACCGGACTCTTCGCCGGGGGAGACCGCGACCGCGCCGCGACCCGCACCGCCCTTCGCGCCGATCACCTGGTGGACGATCAAGGCCGCGAGGTCGTGGGGCGGTGGTTGAGCCTCGTGATGGATGCCCCTTCCGCGACCTACACGCTTCCCGCCACCGCGGCGGACCTCGAACCTGGTGAAGACGCCCAGGTCTTTGTTCAGCTACGGGAGATGGTGGAGGAACTCGGCGGCGTGATCCCCGAGACCTATCGGGTGGCCGTCCGGGTCGGCGAGGGGCCGGACCGGATCATCGAAAACCGCACCGGCAACCCCCTCGAGTTCACCGTGCAGCGCAAGGAACTGAACGACGCCGGCGGCACGCGGATCGAAGTGCGGCGGATCGATCCCGCCTACGCGCTCGGCGTGGCGCCCGGGGGGCTGGTGGTGCAGGGGGCCATCCGGTCGTTTCCCCTGAACCTCCTGAAGACCTTCGTCTCCTGGTTCTTTGGCCTCCTCGTGGTGATGGCCGGGGCGAATACCATGGCGGTGGTCGTGGGCGCGCCGGTCGCCGCGGCGGGGACGCTGCTGATGGCGCTGCTCGGCCGGTCCCACGACCTCCTGAACGAGTCCGTGCAACACCTGGAGAAACTCGCGCTGCCGGTCACCGACATCGCCCGGCACGTGATTGACGTGATCATCGCCCTCGTGCCGGACCTGATGGCCTACGACCTCGTGCGGCAGGTCACCACGCGGTGGGATATCGAAGTCGAAGTTTTGCTTTCCCGTGGCTTCGCCGCTCTCACCGGGGCCGCGGGACTCCTGTTGCTTTCGCTCGGGTTCCGGACGGTGCGGAGGTTTCTGTGAGGTTCCTCCCCGCCGCGATCCTGCTGGTGCTGGCCGGTCTCGGGGGCCTGCTCGCCGACGCCGCGCGCGACGACGCGGGGATCATCCCTTCGCCGGGCCGGGTGCCCCTCGGTGGATTCGAGCCGCTCGCCGTGGACCTCCTTTTCCTTCGCGCGGATCAGCTCCTGCAAGAGCAGCGCCTGCCGGAGGCGATGGCCGCGGTGCGACTCGTTACCGAACTGCAGCCCCGCGTGCCGGACGGCTGGGCCGTGCTCGGCCACTACATCGCCTGGCGGAACTCCGAGAGCTCCGGGGATCCGGAGGAGCAATGGAAGTATGCGCGGGAGGCGCTCGGGATCTATCGGCGAGGGCTTCGGCACAACCCCGATTCCTACGATCTTCAGTTCGCGTTCGGCATGTTCGTTCTGGCGCGCCTGACGGCCCGGGAGGATATCCGCCCGATCGCCGAGCGGGAACTCGGCGAGCCACCCTCCGCCCTCGCGCTCTCGGCGTTCCGGAAGGCCGTTCACCTTCGTCCGGATGAGCGGCCCGCGATCGCCGGGGTGGGGGAGTCGGCCCGGCTCCTGGGGCTCCGGCTTCTCGAGCGCGGAGACCGCGATGGCGCCAGGAGTGCCTTGAGAGAGTCGCTGACGAACTTCGAACGATTGATCGAACGGTCGGACACGACCGAGCTCCAGGACAAATTGAGCAAAATCCGATCCACTTTGGACGAGCTTTCCCGACGCTGAAACCCTTACGTTTTACGGGAGCGCACTATCGTGGAGGGTTATCCTGTCCGCTTGATTCTCCAATGAATCCGCCCGCTGGGTGGCCGTCCGGGCATGGCCGCCCGCATCGAAATTCACTGAGCCGGAGGCACAGATGGAGGGCTTCATCAACGAACTCTTCTCGGGCGACCAGAAGGAGTTCCACATCTTTGTAGCGGTGGCCGCCGCTTCACCCCTCCTCGCCATCATCTTCTCCTTCATTCTGCAGGTGAAGATCGCGGGGAAGGATCGCGGCACCCCCGAGATGATCAAGGTCTGGAAGGCCATTCGCAAGGGCGCCATGGCGTTTCTGCGCACCGAGTACCTGACGCTCCTCTTCTTCGTCATGATCGTGGGAGGATCGATCCTCTTCTGGATCGACTGGGCCGAGGTCTCGAAGGGACTCGAAGAGGGCGCGAAGTTCGACTTCAAGGTCGCGGCCATGAACGGGACCGCGGTCTGCTTAGTGGTCGGAGCGTTCTGTTCCGCGCTCGCCGGCTTCATCGGCATGCGCACCGCGACCGGCGCGAATGTTCGTACCGCCGCCGCCGCCCGGGAAAGCCTGGGTTCTGCGTTCAAGATCGCCTTCTCTTCCGGTGCGGTGATGGGGATGACCGTGGTGGGCCTGGGGCTCATCGGCGTCATCGCCCTCTTCCTGTGGAAGGACTCCACCGCCGAGAGTGTCACGGACAGCATCCGCATCCTCCTCGGCTTCTCCTTCGGCGCTTCCTCCATTGCGCTGTTCTCGCGCGTTGGTGGCGGCATCTTTACCAAGGCCGCCGATGTCGGTGCGGACCTGGTGGGGAAGGTCGAGGCGGGGATTCCCGAGGACGATCCGCGGAACCCGGCGACCATCGCCGACAACGTGGGCGACAACGTCGGCGACGTGGCCGGCATGGGCGCCGACCTGTTCGAGTCCTACGTCGGATCCATCATCGCCTCGATGGCCCTCGGCGCGGCCCTGCTCGCCAGGGCTGACGTGGAGCTGTCGAACCTCGGCAAGTTCGAGGGACTGGGCTTGATTTTCCTGCCGATCGGCGTCGCCGCACTCGGGACGCTGGCCTCGATCTTCGGTACCTTCTTCGTGAAGACCGAGGACGAGAGCAGGCTGCACTCGGCTCTCTTCAAGGGGCTGATCATCTCCTCGTTCCTGTTCGCCGGTCTGGCCTTTGGCCTGATCCACTTCCTCGACCTGTTCGACAATGCCGAGTTCAAGTCGGTTGCCAACACCGGCTTCCAGGGGCCCGGCGGGATCCTGTGGGCCATCTACTCCGGTCTGCTCCTCGGTGTGCTCATCGGGAAGGTTACCGAGTATTACACCTCCGAGCAGAAGCACCACGCGCAGGACATCGCGCGGCAGTCCGAGACCGGCGCGGCGACGAATATCATCCACGGCCTGGCGGTGGGCATGCAGTCGACCGCGATCCCGGTGATTCTGATCGCCGCGGCCATCTACGGCGCGTACTACTTCGCCGGACTCTACGGCGTCGGCATCTCCGCCATCGGCATGCTCTCGACGCTCGGCATCAGCCTGGGCATCGACGCCTACGGCCCGGTGGCCGACAACGCCGGCGGCATCGCCGAAATGTCGCACTGCCCGCCCGAAACCCGGGTCCGCACCGACGCGCTCGACGCGGCCGGCAACACTACCGCCGCCATCGGCAAGGGTTTCGCCATCGGTTCCGCGGCCCTGACCGCGCTGGCCCTGTTCACCACCTTCAAGGAGGCCTACCTGATGCAGGCCCCCGAAGGGACGACGCTCGCCCTCGACATCCTCGACCCGATCGTCACCGTGGGGCTCTTCCTCGGCGGCATGCTGCCGTTCCTGTTCTCCGCCCTCACCATGAAGGCGGTTGGCCGGTCGGCGCACAAGATGATCACCGAGGTTCGTCGCCAGTTCCGGACGATTACCGGCCTGATGGAGGGCCAGGCGGAGCCGAACTACAGCCGCTGCGTCTCCATCGCCACCCGTGGCGCCCTGCTCGAGATGATCGTTCCGGGTGTGCTGGCCATCATCATCCCCATCGGCGTCGGCATGTGGAACGTCAAGGCGCTCGGCGGACTGCTCGCCGGTTCGCTGATCACCGGTGTCCTGATGGCCATCTTCATGGCGAACGCCGGAGGGGCCTGGGACAACGCCAAGAAGTGGATCGAAGCGGGCAATCTCGGCGGCAAGGGCAGCGATGTCCACAAGGCCGCAGTGGTCGGCGACACCGTTGGTGACCCTTTCAAGGACACCTCCGGCCCGAGCCTGAACATCCTGATCAAGCTGATGTCCATCGTTTCGCTCGTCTTCATCCCTCTGTTTATCTGAAGGAGATCGGTTAAGTTACCGACGTGATGACGACGACTGACGACAAGATGAATATCGACGCCGCGCCATTCGACACCGATCGGATGGCGCGGCTCATCGCTTCCCTGCTGCTCTCCCGCAAGGGTGAGGACGTGGTCCTGCTCAAGATGGACGAGGTCCTTCCCCTGACGGACTACTTCGTGATCGCCACGGCCCGGAACTCCCGGCATGTCAAGGCACTCCGGGACGTGGTGGAGCGCGGGCTCAAAGACAGGAAGATCCTCCCGATGAACCGGTCTCCAAAGGAGGCGATGAGCTGGATCCTCCTCGACTACGGCGACGTGGTCGTGCACCTCTTCCAGCCCGAAGCCCGGGACTTCTACGACCTGGAGAACCTCTGGGCCGACGCGGAGAGCATCGCTCTGGACGACCTCCCCGACGTCCCCGCGGACGACTTCGACCCGGAGATCTGAGTCCGGCGCATCGCTGCGTCAGACCTCCCCGTAGAGATCCTGCGCGAGGAGGCCGCGGGCACTGCCCGGGAGCTCTCGGCGAAAATCAACGCCGCGCCAGCTCCACTCTGGCAGGTGCGGTTTTTCGGGCCGATCCCGCACGGGAGTTCCCTTCGTTTTGCTTCTCGCGCCAGGCGACTCCGGATGGATTGCGCAACTCCGAACAATAGAGACTGATTTCCCAAACGTGCTGCCGTCAACTCATATGGTGGGTTGAGCTACTTGACAGGGGTGGTTTCGATGAGGTGGAAGATGGCGAGGGGGGCAGGCTACCGGGCCAGGCGCACATCCTTCCACACTCCGGCACCGCCGGCCTGGACCCCCAGTCCCCACGGGCCCGTGAGGTCTCGGTTGCCGATGTTCGCAGAGAGGACGGTCTTGCCATCGACCCGGACCTCGACCTTTCTGTCCCTGATCCGCACCTCGAACTGAAACGGCCCGCCCGCCCGCACCTGCTCGTGCCTGGCGTTGGCGAGGTTGGACCAGGCGTTCCCCTTCGAGTCGTAGCCGAGCACCGTGACGCCGAAGCCACGGCGGAAGGCCACGGTGACGAACCCGGCGTCGCTCCGGCCGAGGAGGACGTTCATCTGCGGCTTCCCGGAGTGGAGGATTTCAGCCGAGCCCTCGATCGTGTACCTGCGCGAGAGGACCGGCTTCGTCCGCCAGGCGATCGCGTTCCTGGAGTCATAGGCACGCTGCGTCCAGACCCCGCCTTCGACCTCGAGGGAGCGGTAGACCTCTTCCCACTCGGGCTCGAGCTTCGCGAGGTGCTGCGCGAAATCCTCGCCGAGAGAGACGAGCCCCTTCCTGCCCCAGATGCGCGCAGCCCTCTCCGCCAGGCGCTTGGCGTATGTGGATCCACCTCCCAACGCTCGGGCTGATTTCAGGAGAGCCGCGGTCCTTCTCCGGTGTGGAGAGGTGCGCAGGTATCGGAAGAAGAGCCAGCAGACGGAATAGCGGTCACCGCTGGCGAGAGAGTCGGCGTCTCCCGCGAAGATCGTGGCCGGGTCCGGCAGCTTGTCGGCCAGGCGCAGCCTTCGTGCCCGGACCATCCGAGTCGAGGAGAAGGGCTCCTTCATTACCCCAGCGGTCAGACCGTTCGCCGTGAGCGCCTGCTCCTCGACTACCGTGGCGATCCCCTCCGCCAGCCAGTCCGGGTGGTCCTTGAAACTCCTGACCAGCGTGAAGACCGTCAGGTGCGCGGCCTCGTGCGCGACCTGCCGGAGCGCGATGCGGCTCGGCCCGAGGCGCGCGAGAACCGCGTAGTCGCAGTCCGGCACGAGCGCCACATGCGCATTTCGCTCGGCATGACTGGAGAAGGCGTTGTTCTTCGCGAACTTTCCACCGGTCAGGCGGGCTTCGACTTCCCGGTACGCGGCGGAATTCCGGTAGAGGTTGATCTCCACCGGTTGCTTCAGATCGGTCGCCTTGAACCCCAGCACATCGAGCGTGCGGTCCACCGCCGATTCCGCGACCGCAAGCGCCGCGTCCGCACACTGATCGCTTTCGAAGTGGCAGATGACCTTTGCGAGCTTCCCCGCCCGGACGGTGCTTTCGGAGGGGGCGGCAGTTGAATGCCGCGGAAGAAGGAACAGCACCAGGAGGATCGAAAGTCGGAAGGTCGGGTAAGAGGCAAATCGCACCATGCACCGCATTCTACCCGGAAGCCACTCGGCGTGGACTGTTGAGACACACTGCCTGGTAATCTCGACGCCAGACTGCTGGGGGTGCACCCCGGCATGGGCTCAAAGCTCCTCAAGGGGGACCGTCCCCTGACGGTCAATCACCTGCGGAAGCTCGCCGCTCGCTTCAAGGTGAGTCCGGAGCTGTTCATCGACTGAGCTGCCGGGTCAGGCTTTCCGGCGAAATCCCGGTCTGTCCCGGACCATCCGCTCCATGTCCCTTCCCAGCGCGCGGAAGCAGAGGATGTTGATCGCCAGACCGGAGGTGGCCACCAGAAGTCCGATCAGCGTGCCGAGGAGTTGCACGTGGAAGCCGTTCACCACGTCCTCGGAGGTGACGTCGGCGCCCTTCAGGTCGATGAGCTGGTGGGGGTAGAACCACGCCACGGCCACCACACCCGCACCGACGACGGTGAGGATCCCGCCGAGGGCGGCGGCGGCGAAGAGCAGGTTCGGCAGTCGCATCTCAGCTATCGTCGAGGGTCTTGTTCAGCAGGGACCAGGCGCCCTCCCGGAGCTTCTGGCTTACGCTGTCCACCGCCTGCCCACCCCTCTTCTGGATCTTCTTCGCGACCGTCCGGCCCCTCTCTCCGATCTTCCCGACGTTCTCCTTCACCAGTTCGCGGCCGATGCGGAAGGGGAGGCCGGGATGGGCATCGTCGAGCCTCTCGAGGTGTCCTGGCTTGAGTGCCGCCTCGCCGGCGTCGACCTTTCGGAGGTAGGCGACCGTGGTGCCGGCCTCCTTTGCGATCTCTGTCAGGGACAGGCCGTCCTCCCTGAGCAGGAAGATGATGCGGCGTGAGAGTTCCGGTGAGATTCTATCCAGCATGGTCAGCCCTCCAGGTCCTTCTCCTTGCGCCGTTGCCGGGAGTATCTTTTCGGCGGGAGCGGCGGTGGTTCCAGCTCCTCTTCCTCCACCGGAGCTTCCCGGGTCAGCAACTCCGGGACGGCCGTCTCGGAGGCGATCATGCCCGTGGCGAATTGCAATTCATTCATGGTCTTCTCCGTCTCCAGCATACTGCCGGCGACGGCGTCGACCTGATTGCTGATGAACTCCGGCTCCTGGCGGTTCACCGAGATCTCGGAGATGGTGCGGATCTTGTTTTCCAGGCGGTCGATCTCGAGCTGGATCAACTCGTGATTCTCGTGGGCCTTTTCCAGGTTCTCGAGTCTGGCCCTGCTGGTGTTCAGGTTGTCGGTCAGTGCC
>JAJSAM010000071.1 GCA_024274785.1 Planctomycetota bacterium
CCGGGGCGTTCGCGCTGGGCTGAGCGATTGGTAGTGAGCGGACGTGCCTTGAAGTGACCTGAAGTGCCTGTTCTTTGACAAGTGAAACTAAGAAATGAAGTACGCCAGCCGGCCCGTGGCGGGCGGGACGAGGGGGAGATCCCTCTGAACGCCCGCTTACCGGGCCGCGGATGGCGGGTGCAGCGGTGCTCTCGGTGCAACTGGCGCACCTATTCCCAGACGAGCCCTTACTCGTCCTCTTCCCTGGTGCCATTGAAGATCGGGTCGGTCCGCTGCTCGGCGAGGAGCGTTGTGAAACCCCTGGGGTTCCTCCGGATGATCCAGCGCTCCTGGCGGGTCAGGCAGTTTGATGCTTTGGCGGTGATGTGGATCGAGAAGGTGTTGCTGCTCCCGGTGATGATGGCCTGGGTCAGGTTGTTGCGCTGCATGGCCTGCACATCGAAGCCCTCGATCTCCAGGAGGTCCTGCACCGTGCTCACCGCGTTGTTTTTCGGTTCGGCGTCGATCGGAGCCTTGTCGTTCTGCTTCTCCGCCTCGGCCTGGCGCCACTCGACAATGCGGTCGGCCAGGTCGCTGTCCTGGCTCGCAAAAATGGCGTAGAGCAGAGGCAATTCCGCGGTGTTGACGTTGATAGGGCCTTCCGACCAGAGCGTCAGGTAGCGGTAGAGTCCTGGGATCGCATCATCGTCCGCGTCTTCACCGGGCTGGTCGTAGAACATCTCCCGGGTGAAGCCCTTGATCATGAGAAGTTCGTCGGGGGTCACCAGTATTCGCTTGTCGTCGCCCGTGGCGGGAACCGGGAAGTTGCGATCGCTGTCTTTTCGGGCAAACCAGCCCTTCAGGTTCTTCAAGAGCGATTCCGCGTTGCTGCGGGAGATGGAGAGCTTGCCACTGTCCTCGCGGTAGAGGGTCAGGAGTCGAAGGAAGATCTCTTCCCACTGCGCCCGGAGGTCATCGTCATCGGTGACCAGGTTGTGGAGGTTGAACTTCCGGGCCTCATCCTCGATGCGGCCATTGAGTTCCACTGCCTCACTGGTGACCGGCGCCTCTGGATCCCGCTCGTCGTCCTTGGCGGGGGCCTTCTGGAACTGGGTGAACTTGTCTTCGTTCCAGCGGTCGTCCAGGGCCTCGACGTCGTTCTCGGACTTGTCGTAGAGCAGGACCTGCTTGACCACCTCGAGCTGTCCGCGGATCGCCTGGCGCATGAGGAAGTCGTCGCGCTTGTTCTGGGCCAGGCGCATGTGCAGGGCGGCGGTAGCCTTGATCTCGAGAGCGAGCACCGCAACAAGCATGAACACGATGAGGACGATGAGGAGGGCGATGCCCCGCTCGCTGCGATGTTTGCTGGTGTGGATCATGGCTCTCTCCAGACCATCATAGGACGCAGAATGCCGGGGTCTATTCCTGCTCTTCCGCTGTCGAGAGCAGGACGATCAGCGAATCCCCCTTGCGGTCCGTGCTCCGGCAGATGATCGAGAGGTCGAGCCGGCCGTCGCCGTTCAGGTCGCGCACTACCGTACCGAGGTTCTCGAACGCCTCCGTATCCGGGATCGTCACGACACGGGCGGCAGAGTCGGCGAACACCTCTTCCGCCTGGCCGGAAAAAAAAAGGATCTCTTCGCTGCCGGAGCGGTAGACGAGATCCTTGCGACCATCGCCGTTGAAGTCCCCCTGGACATCCACCAGCACCGAGTGCGCGGCGCGGATACTTCCAGTGAGATCCACGAAGAGCCGCATCTTCACCCGCAGATCCCGAGCCTCATCCGGCTCTTTCGCGAAGGGGCGATCGGCATTACCCGTGTTCAGGAAGATGTGATTGGTCACCGTCAGCGCGCCGGTCATCATCACCGACATTGCGGTCGATACCCCGATCTCCGGCGTGCAGGGCACGATCAGGTCGAGCTTCCGGTCGCCATTCAGGTCCGCCAGGTTCGGAGAGAATGCCCACCCCGGCAGCTTGATGCGAAGCGGCGGGTCGGCGAGGGGCTTCCCGAACAGGTGGATGTCCGTGATCCCCTCCTTGCGCCGCGTGATGAGGAAGTCCAGCAGGCCGTCGGCGTTCACGTCGGCGAGCTTGAACCGCGGGATCCTGCCGTCGGCCCCGGCGAGTTCGGTGAGATCGACGATGGGGTTGGGCTGCTCACTGAAGCCACGCTCTCCCATCGCCGCATGGATGAGGAAACTGCGACCATCAACGACGGCGAAGTCCGGGCGGCCGTCTCCGGTGAAGTCGCGGGCAATGTACTCCGGCACCCCGATGCGGCCTTCGAAGCCGCCGAGCACCCCCGGTTTCACGGTGAGCTTGCTGATCAGGCGAATGGGAATGACCTGGTCCGGCTCGGCGGGCCACTGCCCCGGTAGCCCCTTCGCGCTCTTTCGCTGGAAGTAGAGCGCAAAGCCGGAAACCGTCGGCAGCACGACATCGAAGAGTCCGTCCCCGTCGAGATCGTGGAGGAAGTCACGTCGCTTCAGGTTCTCCGTTTCAGGGCCGATGACGAGGCTCTTCGCGGGGATGATCAGCCGGCTCGTGGTTTCGAAGGTCTCCGGAAGGAATGTGACGGCGACGATCCCCTCCGGCGTCACCACCACGAGTTCGAGGGTTTTCGGGTCGGCGTCCACGCTGCCGAGATCGAAGAAGAGGGCTTCCTGCGGGAGGTTGACGATCACTGGTGCTGCCGGGGCGTAGCTGCCCTCTTCGGTCAGGGCGTAAAGCCGGATTCGATGGCCGGAGAAACGGAGAATCTCCACTTTTCCGTTGCCGGTCAGGTCCGCGAAGTCGGTCCGGGTGACGCGTCCCTGTGCGCCGAAATCGATCACCGCAAAAGGCCCGGGGTCACCTCCCGAGGCGAGCAGCAGGGGCAGCATGATCAGGAGCCGGAGCATCATCGCCGGCACCTGACGAGATAGATCCTGCTCTGGTCGTGCGCCACCAGGTCCGAGGTGCCGTCGCCGTCGAGGTCCTGGATCACCACGTCGTTCTTCACCGTGGCGCGGGCCTTGAACAGGGAGTCGTTGAAAGCGTACCGGGCGCTGCTGAAGAGTCCGGTGTCCGTGGTGCCCTTCAGGATGGAGAGGTGCCCCTGGTCGGCGATGTCGAGCAGATCCTTCTTTCCGTCGCCATCGAAATCCCCCGAGAAGAAGCAGACCGGCGCGGTGGAGTTTCGCTCGAGTTGATCCATGGGGAACGGTCGGGTTACCTTGAACCAGGGGTCGTGCTCGAATCTCCGTTGCTTCTTGTCGAAACGGAAGAGCAGGTAGTCCGCCTCGACGCTCTTGCGGATCCTCGATTTCATGTCGAGCCCGAGGGAAGTCACGAGGAGGTCCAGGTCGCCGTCGCCGTCGTAGTCCGAGAGCAGGGGGTTGATGCTGATCCCTTCGGTCTTGACGAGGTCGGTGGGCGTGGCCAGCCTTCCCGGTGTCTCCGCTCCCACGATGTGCGGCGAGAGGAAGAGCAGTTGCCGCGAGGTGAACCGTTCGAACAGGCCGACGCTCGATGGGCTCAGCGTAAGGAGCAGGTCCGCCCGGCCGTCGCGGTCCACGTCGCCGAAGAGAGGCGTCGCGCGTGGTGCCCCGGTGGGGCCCGGCTTGAGGGCGTTCACCGGGCGAGAGACCTGGAAGAACGACCCGTCCTTCCGCTGAAGCTGGAGGACGAGCACTCCCCGACGCACCGCCGCCAGATCCTTGCGGCCGTCTCCGTCCCAATCGAGCATGACCGGTCGCGGCACCGTGGTGCTGAGTGTCATGAACCGGTGCGCCGGGGTGTCGAGCACCTGCGTGACCCCCGTGGCGAGCGTGGTCGATCCCGCTTTCGCGCGAAGGACGATGTGTACGTTTCCTGAGGGCAGGACGAGTTCATCGATCCCGTCGCCATCGAGGTCCATGGCGGTATCGAGGACCGGAAAACCGTTCTCCTCCGGGAAGAAGGGGAGTTCCGGGGCCGGGCCGAGCAGTCTCTTTGCAGAGAACCTCGGTGCGCCGGCGCCGGCGGTTCCGGGGACCAGGTGAAAGGCCATGACACCCTGCTTCCGGTCCACCAGCACGAGCTCTGTTCCGCCGGTCTCGGTCAGGCGCGCCAGGCTCGCGAAGTAGATGTCGCGAAGACCGGAATCCGCCGGGCGGAGGATCGCCAGGGGAGGATACGGCCCGGGGCCTTTCGGGCGCGCGTCGAAGATCTGCACCCCCGGTCCGGCGTCGCCCGAGGTGAAGGCGATAATCTCCGCGATCCCGTCTCCGGTCAGGTCCGCCACGCGAACCTCACGGATCCGGTCTTCGCCGGTCGTGAAGAGGGCGGTCACCAGTTCCGCGCCGGACGCCGCGGCGTCGGAGAGGAAGAGGACCAGGAAGAGGGCCAACAGCCTTGTGGTCATCCGGATCTGGTATCGGAATAGGGTCGTGCTCGGGAAACCTGCCGCAGAGCATGATACGGGCGATGGACGTACAGGCAAACCCTCCCGGACCGCCCAAACCGGCGTCTCACTCCCCTTCGCCGGAAGTTCCGCCCCGGCCGGCGAACCGTCCGCCGGCACGATTGTCCGCAGGAGCCCTCGCCCGGAGGCCGGTCCGGGGCACACGAACGATCGACAACGTATGGAGGCAACTCTTGCCGAAGTCGCCGCTCCGGTCTTCCTCTCCGGCGGGAAGGGCATCCAGCGGGGCCCGGGATCAGTCCCGAACTTCGCCGCTCGCCAGAACCCGCTCGAAGGCCGGGATCACCCGGACAAGGCCTTGCTCACCTTCAATCGACTCCCGGGTCGGCAAGAGTGACGATGGCGCTCTCTGCAGGACTGACGGGCGCGAGGAGGGCGCACCTGCTGGTTTCAACCGACGAGCAACAAAGCGCAGCGGGATGCAGCGATCCTGGAATGCAGCAGCTCTTTCCAGGCGGGCCCTCAGCATCCACCCGGCGATCGAGATGGCCGGGAGGGGCACTCTTCAGCGGGGCGAGTGCAGGTCGAGCACCACGGAGCCCTTCGCCTCCCTGTCTTTGTAGATCACCAGGATTTCATCGCGGCCGTCATCGTCGAGATCGCCTGACTCCACCGAGACCACGTCGAAGCGAGATGGGTCACGGAGGGGGATGGTGATATCCGGAGGGCGCCCGCCGGTCAGACGGTCCACGCGGCGCTTGGCGATGTCACCGAGCCACTCAAGGACGCGGTCGAGCGACCACTCCCGATCCTTCGAATCGAAGAAGAGAGATCCCAGTCCGGACGAATCGAGAGCGGCGCGACGCTCGCCGCGGACCTTCCACAGATCCACGCGCATGCCGTCTTCGGAGAGGATGGCCACATCCTCGGATCCGTCCCCGTCGAAGTCGCCGTCCACCGCCGACCGGAACTTGTTCGTCGTCTCCTCCCACCTCGAGAGCAGCGCTTGCGGGTTCTTCAGCACCTCGCTGATGGCCGGCAGCACGATGGCCAGTTCGCCTTTCCACTGCGGGCTGCGCGTGAACTTCGGACCCGGGCGGCCGGCGTAGCCGACTGCGGAGATGACCACTTCGAACTCGGCAAAGAAGCCCTTGAGAAGTGCCGCCACGTCCGGCACCTCGACGCGAAGCAGGAGCAGGTCCGGGCGGCCATCGCTGTCGAGTGGCAGGACCAGGAGCGCGGATACATCCTCGGATGTTTTCAGGATGTCGCTCGGTTTCGTGAAAAGAGGACCATCCCGCGTGCCCTTGAAGACCCAGATCTTGCGCCGGTGGGAAATGACGTAGTCGGGGATGCCGTCCGCGTCGAGATCCTGCATCGAGAGCTTCGCGTGCTTGCTCGAGGCGAGCGTTCGACCCGGGCGAATGTCAGCTTCGGCGGTCGTATCCCGAAAAAGGTCGAGATCGAGAACGCGATCCGGGTCCCGTGGGAGAGTACCGTCTTCCCGCTGCAGGTGGAAAGCGCGGCCGTCGCCATCGGCCACGATGAGGTCCACGCGATCATCGCCGTTCACGTCCTCGAAGTGGAGCTTGGGGATACGGAACCGGCTCTCGAGCTGATCGGAGAGGGCCTTGCCCGCGGTGACCTGGGTGCGTTTGATGTCGGTCCGCACGACGGCTGCTTTCACGAAGTGCGGGAGGCCGGTCTGCTCGTCCTTTCCCTGGTTCAACCAGAGTTCGAACTCCTCGGCGTGGGGGACGAGCAGGTCCGCCCGGCCGTCGCCGTTCAGGTCGTCTAGGATGTCGGCGAACTGCGGGTGGCCCAAGCGCAGGCGGAACTTCGGCGCCCGCTTCCGGATGACCGGCCGGCCCTCCGCGACGAAGCCGCCTCCTGGAGCGGGGAGGTAGATCTTCGGCCCGTCGGGGGAGAGGACCATGAGCTGGGGGGGACCACCGTCGCCGATGACATCGCCTACCGCCAGCAGCGTGCGATCGGCGTTTCTCAGGTTGAGCGCGCCGGTCAGTTCTCCGGCCATCGTTCCCTTTTCGTCCCCGCGGCTCCACACTCGCACCCGGCCTTCTCGATCCACGAAGAGCAGTTCGGCGGTGCCGTCCCCGTCGAGATCGAGGACCCGGTGCGCGCCGTAGGACAGTCCCGGGGAGAGGGAGACGGTCCCGGTCGCATCCTGGGCCTGCGCGACATTCGTCACCGGGGTCGCGATACACACGAGCAGCAGCATGAGGCTTCGGATGCTCTTCATCGCGCGAACCTCACGTGGTGGACCTCGGCGTTCTCGAGGATCAGCAATTCCGGCCCCCGATCTCCCTTTGCAACGAGGACATCGGCACGCTTCGTGACGCGCATTTCAAAGTACGGATCCGAACGGACCATCAGGCCCCGGCTGGTGCGGCGCACGGCGTGGATCCGCACCGTGGTGGGGTCGTTCCGGAGCAGCAGGTCCGGGTGGCCATCGCCGGTGATGTCACCGATGAATTGGCCCAGATTGCGCTTCTCGGTGTCGCGGAGTCCCTTCGCCGGGACGTCCAGGTCCATGGCGAGGTCGGGCTGCTTCGAGAACCGGCCCTGGTTGTTCAGATGGACGCGGAGGGACACCGCGAGCTTGCCGCCGCCCGTCGCGGCCCGGACGGTGTCGATGGCGTCGAGGTCGAAGGTGCGGAAAGTGAGGTCGAGATCCCCGTCCCCGTCCACGTCCACCAGGGCGCCCTTTCCGGCAAAGCCCTTTACCAGCAGCACCTGGTCCGGCCGGCCCTTCGCGGCAAACAGCGCACCGCGGGTCTGGCGGTAGACCAGGATCTGGGTGCGAATGTCCCGGGAACGCCGGTCCCCGGCAAAGACGACGCAGTCCACGCGACCGTCGCCGTCGAGGTCTCCGGCGTGTGTGCCGAATGAGAGGTCGAGCCGGCGGCCCTGGTCTACGGTGACCGGGAACCTGAGCCGCACCGCGGGCACGGAGTTGAAGGTGCCGCTGCCGCTTTGCGGCCAGACGGAGAGCTCGTCGCCGGAGAGCGCCAGGATGTCGGTTCGACCGTCCGCGTCGTAGTCCTCGAGAACCGGGTACGGTACGGCTTCGGCGACCGAGATCAGCGATTGGTTGCCGAGCTTCTCCGCGCCACCCAGAGAGATGGAAAGCTCCAGTTTCCGGAACCGTTCCCGCGCCTGCATGCGCTGGCCGGAACGGGAGGCCGCCACCACCTGGTCGCTCGCGCCCGGGAGGGAGAGGTTCATCACCCGTCCGAAACCGCGGGTCCCGTCCTCCGCCCTCGTCTGCATCGCCACGCTGTACCCGTTCGGACCAGGCAGGACCAGGTCGGGCAGGCCGTCGTTGTTCAGATCCGCCACCGCGTCGGTATAGGTGTAGATCTCCCGGGGATGCGGAAGCTGCCACAGGAGCTCGGCCAGGAGAATAGACTCGGGCGGTTTCTCACCGGCGCCTGCCACCGGGCCGGCGAAGACCTCCCGCGCTCCCATGAAGAGAATCTCCTCGCCCGCCGCACTCGCGACATCAGCGGCGGCGAAGGCCACATCGCCGGGATCGAACGCGATCTCGGCGGCGGGCTCCGAGCCGAAGCACACCGCGGCATCTCGACGGAGGTGGACCCGGAGTCGGCGGTCGTAGTTTTTGAAGTAGTTCTGGGAGGCGATGAGCAGATCTCGTTTCCCATCACCGTTCACGTCGGAGAGGATTGCGCCGCGGACGACCAGACCCCGCGGAACCTGCACCGTCGTGATAAGGGCCTGCTTCGGGGCGGCGGGCGCGGGGCCGGAGGGCAGCAGGAGCAGGCTGAGCAGGCTGAGCAGGCTGAACAGAAGCGCGGGAATGATACGTTTCACGGTGCATCCACCTCCTCGAGAAGATCCGCGTCGCCGCCGCCGAAGTGGATCAGCCAGAGCAACTGCCACTGGTATGCGGCGGGGGTGCTCTCATAGCCGAGCAGGCCGAGCAGCACCGCCCACTCGGTGTCTCCACGGTCCCGTTCGTAGCTGAACAGCACCGGGATGCTGATGCGATGCAGTTCGCGCTCGCGTTCGGATCGCGCGGTCGTGACCACTCTGGTTTCCCCCCGTCTGAAGTAGGTCACTTCCATGGTGTCGTCCCCTTCGCGCACGGCGTCGAGGATCACCTGGGGATGAGAGACGGTGGCTCCATTCAGGCGAACGATCAGGTCGCCGAAGAGCAGCCCCGCCTGTCGCCAGGGGCTTCGCTCCGACATTCCGATCAGGACCGCCCCGGCCCCGGGGCCCATGCCCGCGGAGCGAGCCTCCGCTTCGGTGGCGGTGCGCAGGATCACGCCGATATGGTCCGCTTCCCGATAGCGCTCCACCTTCCGGCGCCTGCGAGGATGCACCCGGGGGACGGGCGCGATGCGTGTCTCACCTTCGAGTCCGGCGCGGTCGTAGATGACGTGGATTTCGGTGCCGGGTTTCGTCTCGATCTCGAGTTCATTCCATTGGCTCGGGTAGAAGATCTCCTCCTCGGTTCCATCTGCCCTGACCACCGCGATCAGGATGTCGTCGGCGGCGATGCCCGCGGCGTCGGCGGGGGAGTTCTCGACCACACCGGTTACCGGTAGTCCGGGTTCCGGTTCCTCACCCCGGCGTCGGCGGGGCGGTGATCCGAGGTCGATGCCGGTGAAGACGCCGTAGTCGAGGGCGAGCCGGGCTTCCTCGTCCATCGGCTCCTCGGCGTCGGCGAGTGAGATCTCCATGTCGGCGAGCGGCGGCGCCTCATCCGGCAGGCTACGGGGGACGAGGGAGTTGCACCCCCCGGCGAGGAGCAGCAGGCAGATCGGCAGCAGACGGCTTCGGATCATGGGACCGACCTCCTCTTCAGCAGCATCGTAGCGAACACCGCGGCCAGGACGAGCCAGACCGCGGGAACGAGGATGGACCCGTCGAGCATCCCTCCCGGCGGGCTGTTCGGGGCGCGGATCAGGTCGAGAACGTGGGCGACGCGCGAGGTGTCTCCGAGTGGAGAGGGAGCGTAGCAGGAAAGCAGTCCGCCCTCGAAGCCGAACGAGCGGCCGGCAACGCGGAAGATGTCGAGGAAGACGACGGAGCCCGCCGCGAGGGCGAGTGCGGTGACGCCGCGTTTCACCAGCGCGCCCGCCAGAAAGCCGACGGCGGTGTAAGCGAGCAACGGCAGGATCATGGCCGAGAGCATCGAGGAAAACGGTGACCAGAGCGCCGCCGCCTCGGTGATGACCCACGGATCGGCGTTGTCGGTCTCGAGAATTTCCACCACATCGGTGAAGTCGAAGGCCATTCCGGAGACCACGACCGCGACCGTGGCCAGCAGCAGGTAGCAGACGATCGCCGCCGAGAGCACGCCGAGGAGTTTCCCGATGGCCAGGCCGGCCCGGCCCACCGGACGCAGCAGCAGATTGCGAAGCGTCCCGCGGGAGAACTCACCGGCCAGACTCTGGCTGGCGAGACCCGCCAGGATCAGCGCCGCCACGGGGAGGGCATCGCCAAGGCCCACCGTGGTTCCTTCGAAGGCGGTGACGAGCGTGTGGCTGAAAACGTCGCCGGCCGAGACGTCTTCGATGTGCCCCCGGGCTTCGCTCCACAACCGCAGCACCGAGAGCCCGGCGACCAGGGCCGGGATGGCGATGGCGATCGCCGCGGAAGGGTGGGAGAGGAGCCGGCGGACCTCCGAGGCGTACGCCTTCAGCACCGGTCGAGGCGGTGCCCGCTTTTCCGCCGGAGCAGGGAGAACTTCGATCGGCGCCGTCTCCCGTTTCGTGGCGTTTTCCCCCCGGGAGTACCGGAGGTAGATCTCCTCCAGGCTCGTGGTGCGCGGAGACAGTTCGAGGATGGTGAGATCGTTGCCGGTGACGAGTCGGGAGAGCTCTCGCGTGTCGGTCGTCGCGACGACCACGCCTCCGGCCGGTTCCTCGTGCGCGTCGAGCCCGGCGTCCGCCATGAGTAAAAGCGCGCGGGGGTTGTCGTCTGTTCGGAGCAACACCCGGCCTCCGCCCTCCTCGAGGAGTTCGGTTGTCTCCGCTTCCACGAGCATCCGGCCCTGCTTGAGGATGCCGATTCGGTTGCACACCCCGGCGACTTCGTGCAACTGGTGGCTCGAGAGGATCACGGTGCGGCCCTCTTCCCGGGTCAGGGTGAGGAGCATCCGCCGGAACTCCTCGATGCCCTCGGGGTCCAGGCCGTTCGCCGGCTCGTCGAGCAGAACGCAGGCCGGATCGCCGAGGAGCGCCTGTGCGATCCCGAGGCGCTGGCGCATGCCCTGGGAGTAGCCGGCGACCTTGCGCGTGGCGGCGTGGGTGAGTCCCACCAGTTCGAGCAGGCGGTCGCATTCCTTCTGCGTCGCCTTTCGGCTCTGCCCCCCGAGTCGCCCCAGGAGATAGAGGTTCCGGCGGCCGGAGAGCCAGCCATAGAAGCCGGGTCGCTCGATCAGGCCCCCCTGCCGGGCGCGCGCCTCCCGGGGATGGCGGGCCTGGTCGAAACCATCCACCAGCACGCGGCCGGAGTCGGCTCGGATCAGGCCGAGGGCGATACGGAGGGCGGTGGTCTTCCCGGCGCCGTTGTGGCCGAGAAAGCCGTAGCAATCCCCGGGGCGGACGTGCAGGGACACCCCGTCGAGGGCCGTGTGCGAACCGTACCGGCGTGTGATGCTCTCCAGTCTGAGTGCCACCCCTGTCTCCTGCCTGCGTACACGCACGTCCACAGTCTCTACGAGTGAATGTCCCTGCGCCGGAAGACGAATCCCGCGGCGATCAGGAACAACAAAGCCGTGCCGACGGGCACCACGATCGCGGGAAGAACCCAGTCCAGGCGGAGGCCGAAGTCGGAGTGGCCGAGTGCCAGCGACTCGAGCACCCTTACCGGGCGGTCCACCCACGAGAGGAAGTTGAGCGCGGAGGCCTGGCCGATCAGGACGAGATCCAGGAAGAACAGAACCAGCCCGAGCAGCACCGCCGACGTCACCGCGGTGGCGGAATTGTCACAGAGCACCGAGAGGAAGAGCCCGAAGCACGCGATCGCGAAGAGCGCGAGCGGTGCGACCGCCAGCACGAGCAGGCTGACCTTCGTCAGTTGGCCGGCGGTGTAGTCGATCGTGCCGTATTCCGCGTCGAGTACGTCCCCGTAGCCGCCGGTGAGCAGTCCCGCGAGCCAGCCGGTGATCGCGACGACCAGCACGAGCACGATGGAGGTCAGCAGCAGCGTCGCGGCCCGGCCGATCAGCAGGTCGGTCCTCGAGAGGGGCCTCGTGAGCAGTAGTCGCAACGTGCCGCCGGTAGCCTCGCCGGAGATCCCCACCGCGGAGAAGGTGAGTAGCAGGATCGCCGCCAGGATCAGTCCGGCCCGGCCCGAGGAGGCCAGGACGAAGTACCCGTTGACGCCGCGCTCTTCCGTGGCGACGGGACTGGGCGCGGGCTCTTCGCCGAAGGTGTGTGTGACCGTGGCCGGGGCCGTCGGGCTCTGGCTCTCGCGCTCGGTTGCGTAGTCGAGTGGACCGACCAGCGCCGCGGCGAGCACCAGCAGGACGATGTAGGTGAGCAGGATCGGGCGCCGGCTGGCTTTCCGCATCTCCGATCGCATCGCCCGGACGAGCCGGGTGCCGCGCGAGGGGACGGGGTGCGGATCAGCGCCCAAGATCGGCCTCCTTCTCGCTCGTGATCTGGAGGAACCACTCGTTCAGGCTCCGGCGGACCGGAATGATCTCGTGGACGGCGACCTCCGCGGCGAGTAGTTCAGCGAGCAGGCCGGGGATCTCGCCGGTTCCGGCCCGGATCCGGAGCCTCTTGCCCTGCTCGTCCGTCACGCGATCGCCGAGCACGGCGCGCGCCGTCTCCCGGTCCGCCACCAGGAGCAGGTGATGGGTGACCTCGCCGGCCACGATCTCTTCGATCGGCCCGGCGGTGAGCAGCCGCCCCCGGCGCAGGATGGCCACGTGGTCGGCGATGCTCTCCAGTTCGTCGAGTTGGTGGGAGAGGATGAGAAACGTCGTGCCGCGTTCGCGGTTGAACCTGCGGATCATCGAAAGCACTTCCCGCACGCCGTGAGGATCGAGCCCGTTGGTCGGTTCGTCGAGGATCACCAGGTCCGGCTCACCGAGCAGCGCCTGTGCGATCCCCAGGCGTTGGCGCATGCCCTGCGACCAGCCCCGGACGGGTTCATCCGCCGGCTCCGCCAGGCCTACCGCGTCGAGAGCGGCGTCGATCCGGTCCGGATCGTCCATACCGGAGAGAGTCCCGAGTACCCGCAGATTGCCGCGGCCGGAGAGGTGGGGGTAGAACCGCGGGATCTCGACCATCGCGCCGATGCGGCTCCGCGCGGCGATGGCGCCCCCGGGCATCGACAGCCCGAACAGGCGGACCGAACCCGCGGTGGCTCGGATCAGTCCGAGGGCGATCCGGACGAGCGTGGTCTTGCCGGCGCCGTTCGGCCCGAGCAGCCCGTAGATGCTCCCCGCGGTAACGGAGAAGCTGACCGCGTCGAGCGCGTTTCTTCTTCCGTAACGACGGGTCAGGCCGGAAACCTCGAGTATCTCCGCGGCAGGCATCTGAGGATTGTAGCCGCCCCGACAGATTTCCCTAGGGGTCAAGGGGTTTCGTCTTCTTCAATCGGATTCGCGACATGTGGTGTGAGGGACCCGCTTTGAACCTTCCCAATATCCTGACGATGGCTCGTCTCGCCCTGGCGCCCGTGTTCGTGTTCTTCTTCACGCAGGGGTCTCCGGAGTCGAGGTGGGGGTACGCCGGCGCGCTCGTCGTCGCTCTCGTGTCCGAGTTTACCGATTTCTTCGACGGCATCATCGCGCGGCGCACCGGGCAGGTCACCGACTTCGGGAAGTTTGTCGATCCGCTGGCGGACTCCGTTTCCCGGTTCACGGTGTTCCTCTGCCTGCTCCACCTCTACCCTTCCCTGATCTGGGCGGTGGTGATCCTGTTCTGGCGGGACAGCCTGGTCTCCACGCTCCGGATCATGGGCGCGACCAAGGGGATCATCATCAGCGCCCGCTGGTCGGGGAAGATCAAGGCCTGGGTGCAGGCGATCGCGGCGATCACGATCATCGTCTTCCTGGTCTGGCCGAATCTCTTCGGGCTGGGGGAGGAGAACATCGAGATCGTGGCGCAGATCCTGATGGGCATCACCGCCGTCTACACCGCCTACAGCCTGGTCGATTACCTCTGGGGCAACCGCAAGCTCATCGCTTCGCTGGATCGGTGAGCCGGAACGCCGCGGCATTGTTCAGCACGTAGCTTCCGGTGATGCGCAGGGCCTTCTTCGCCAGGTCGAGTGTCCTGGCGTCCTCCTGGTCGCAGGTGCGGATGACCAGCCAGAAGGAACGGGGTTCCCGGCCAAGGCGCTCCCGGATCAGGGCGGGCAAGTCCTCCACCGTCTCACGGGAAGGGAGCAGGACGATAGCCGCGTCCCGGACGGCCGGACGGGTGTATCCGTAGTGCCTGACTGCGTTGCGGTGGAACGGATCCACCACGATGGGTTCCCCGGGCTCGATCTTCGCGGCCAGGTACCCGATGGCACCACGCCAGTCTTCCTTCTGCTTCTCGACGTGCAGCCACAACGAACCGGGAAGCATGGTGGCGATCAACACGGCGGCGGCGAGTTTCGGGCGGGGAAGGGCCGTGGCGCCCCTTGCCCCGAGCAGCAGGATCGGGGGGATGATGGGGATCAGCGTCCGGGCGAGAAAGAGCGGCCGCACCGTGCTGATCGCCAGTTCGGCCACGACCGGCACGGCGAGCAGCAGCAGGCAGATCCGGACCGCCGGGCGATCCCGGGATCGCATCGCCCCGAAGGCCACGGCCGAGACCAAGATCACTCCCAGCACCACCGCCGGCACGATCGGCCACGACCACGGATATCGTCCGAGCACCGTGAGTCCACCGAGGGCCGCGGCGACGGAGGTCCAGGTGGGAGGGTGGATCCAGTAGTTGCCCATCACATGGTCGAAACCCGCCCGCGCGGCGAGGATCCAGGGCAGGAACATCGCGAAAGCGATCGCACCGGCCAGGATCGCACCGCGCCGCACCGCGCCGCCTTCGAGAAAGGCGGCGAGCAGAAGGGCGGCGACGAAGAGGCCGCCCATGTACTGGGTGTAGAGCATTCCGGAGAGAGCCAGACCGAAGACGATGGCTCGCGCGCGGGAGGGACGGCTGCGCAGTCCGAGGAACGCGAGCGTGGCGAGGAGCGACAGGAAGAGCAGGAGCGAGTAGTACCGCGCGTCCCGTGAGGCGTGAACGGCGAAGGGGGACATCGCGAGCAGCGCCGCCGCGACGAGGCCGACCCGTTCATCGAAGAGCCGGCGGCCGACGGCGAAGATCAGCGGGATCGAGAGGATGCCGAAGATGGCCGAGGGCGCCCGCAGCCCCCCATCGATGGAGAACACCCTCGGGAACGGCCACTGCAGCAAGTGGAACAGTGGAGGGTGGTTGTCCTCGGCGATCAGGCGGCGGATCACGTCCGCCGGTGAACCGGAAACGAGGTAGCTGCTCCAGATCTCGTCGATCCAGAGGCTCTCGAAGGAGAGGTCGACCAGGCGCAGCAGAGCCCCCGCGATCGTCGCGGCACCAAGCGCCAGTGCGACGATGCGGGGGCTCAAGACGACCTCCGGACTTCGCGCTAGAACTTGATCGCGAGGGTGACGAGGAGATTCGTGTCCGTCTCTTTCGTCGGGGCGACCACGGTGGTGTCGTAGTTGACCAGGAACGAGATCCTGAGGAACAGCGACTCGCTCAGCGGCTGCTCGAGCACGGTCTCCGAGACGATGCGGCCGTCCGGGGAGTTCGTGATCGAGGGGTACCAGAAGATGTTCTGGATCAGCCTGGCCTCATCGAAGACCTGCACTTCGGCCTTGACCGCGACGAAGAGCTCGAAGGTCCACTCGTTGTCGGCGTTGTCCCAGCTCGTGTACGTCAGCGTGGGACCGGCTTCGGCGCGCAGCTTCCACGCGTCGTCGTCATTGACGATATAGCCGATACCGGGGGTCATCGCACCGCGGAAGTTGATGTCCTTGAACTCGTCCCGCGAGAGGACGGCCAATCCGAAGAAGTACCACTTGGGGGAGAACTTGATGTCGTGCTGGACGGCCAGGATCTGTCGGTTCGCCGACCGGACCTTGTCATCCTCGGTGTAGATGATGCCAAGGCGCAGCCCGGTCCTGGTGTAGTCGGTCTCGCGGTCGAGGGTCAGGCCGAAGACGAGGCCCAGGCGTTCGGTGTTGCCGGTCTGCCAGTTGAATCCGAGCTCCGCCTGGCCTTCCCAGAGGGGCTCCACGACTTCGTCGATGGCGGTGTCGACCGCATCCGGAGCCTGTACCGGGATCTCCGGGTAGGCGAGGTCACGCGGGGCCGGGAGCATGCCGTGGACATCCGCCAGCGGTGCGCTGACCGTGCCGGCGTCGTTCGTGATCTTCAGGTTGCCCTTGCCATCGGTCTTCACTTCTCCGGTGACCCGGTCCCCGGAGGCGAGGACGACCGTGAACACCCCATCGGTCTCGATCGAGGTTACGGCCGAGAGCGGAACGCGGACGACGCCGATGAGTTCGTTCCGGATGACGAGCAGCTTGCCCTCGGTGCGGAGGATGTCGCCACTGACCTGGTCCCCGTTCTCGAGGACGACGGTTGCCGCGGACGCCGCGCCGGCGAAGAGAATCAGGAGCGCAGCGATGCTGATTGCGAGTCTCATTGGATTTGCCCTCTCTACAAGTGTGACCGGGCATTCTGGATGGGAGCGGAGCTGTGGTCAAGATCCGCTTCAGATGCAGGTGGCTCACTGCTCGGCGATGGGCTTGAGCCCGCTTCTCTCGCCGGGGCGCGCTGCGCTTTCGTTGCTCCGATCAGCCTGCGGAGGGGGTGTGGCGTTCTGACGCCGCGATCGTCAGCCAGAAACCCGACCCGCCCGCAACCTTACTGGTTTCAACCGACGAGCAACGCAGCTTAAGGGGATGCAGCAGCCCTCGAATCCCGAAGTTATTCTTGCGCGGGGCCTTATGCCGGCGACCAGCCATCCGGCCAGGGCTCGGCGGCTTCCTCTCCCGCGTCGGAACGCTCCATGGCGTCCGAGACCACTCGCTCGAGTTCCGCGATGTACTCCGTGAATCGCACCCGACCGGTCGCGGTGATCTTCACCAGGGACTGCGGCCGCCCGCCGGAACTCCCCCGAAGCACCAGAACCAGGCCGGCCTCTTTCAGAGCCGCGAGGTGACGGCTCAGGTTTCCGTCCGTCAACGCGCAGAGTTTCCGGAGGTCGATGAAGAACAGGCCCGCGGGATTCGTGGCCAGGCTGGTGAGGATCCCCAAACGCGCCCTCTCGTGGATGACGCGCAAGAGGCCGTGATACGCGAATCGGCCGCCGGGATCCGGTTCCGGTCCGGTGCTCTCAGGGCTCCGGGTCATGGTTCCGTTCCCACGTGAAGCAAAACACCGCCGCTGCGGATAACTGCCCGATGCCGAAGGTCAGGCTCATCGCCGGGGGGGGAGGCGCAGGCGTCCCGGGCCAGGGCGAGCGTAACCAGGCCGGCGCCGACGGCAATCAGGCCCGAAAGGGCGATGGGGAGGGCGCGGTATCCGCGGAACACCTCCGTTCTGGCCAAGTGCTCACGGATCCCGGTAATCCGGGTCGGTGCGTCGTGCAGTTCCAGGGGAGAACTCCTTTGCGATGCAAAGTTTACCCCTTCGGGTGGCCGGGTCAATACAATCCCGGGATGAAGATCACCGTGAGACCGGCAAACCGGGAAGACGCGACGACCATCACCGACTTCAACCTCGCCATGGCCGCGGAGACCGAGGACAAGGGGCTCTCCGCGGACGTTCTCCAGGCCGGCGTCGAAGGCGTCTTCGATTTCCCCGAGCGGGCGGTCTACCGCGTGGCGGAGAGCGAAGGCGAGATCGTCGGTTCCCTCATGGTCACCACGGAGTGGAGCGACTGGCGCAACGGCATCTTATGGTGGATCCAGAGCGTCTACGTTCGCCCGGAGTTTCGCCGGCGGGGCGTCTATCGGGCGCTGCACGAGGACGTTTGCGATGCCGCGATGGCGACCGAGGGCGTGTGCGGCGTGCGGCTGTACGTGTAGAGGGAGAATCGTTCCGCGCGGGCGGTTTACGAGGCGATGGGGATGTCCGCTACGAGCTATCGGCTGTACGAGGTCGAGTTCGGCGGCTGATCGACCCGGTCTGGCCCTACTCCTCCTCGAGTCGCACCTTCAGATCCGCCAATGCCTTCCGGACATATGCCGCGTAAGGATCCAGGTCGATCTTCCGCTCGTACGCTTCGATCGCGCCCTTCACGTCGCCCGCGATCTGCCGGGCGGCGCCCAACCGGAACCACCGCGTGTCCTCGAGGGGTACGGCCAGAGCCTCCGCCTCGAGCACCGGGAGGATGGCGGCGAGCAACTCCCTGTTCTCCCGCACCCGCGACCAGCCGGAGAGCGCGGCCCGCGCCGCCTCACCACGCACCGCGAAAGACTCGTCCTCAAGCGCCATCAGCAGCGCCAGATCCGCATCCGGATGCCGGATTCCGGCGAGCCCAGCCGCTGCGGAGCGCCGCACCAGGCTGTCCTCGTCCTCGAGGAAGCTCATGAGGTAGGACAGGCTCTTCTCCGGGTAGAGGGCGAGAAGCTTCACTGCGGAAGCCCGGATCAGCTTCGGATCGCTGCTCCGGCCCGCCACCTCGATCAGGTCGTAGAAGCCCTCCGGGTCGCGGTCGCGGCCCCTGGCCATCGCACCAACCCAGGACGGACGGAACTTCGCGCCCGGATACCAATTCCCGTAGGCCTGGCGGATCGTCTTCCCGTCGAGTAGCGGGGCATCCTGCGGGGCACCGCGTCCCCGGGTGTGGCACCAGGTGCAGGCGTCCTTCGCCACGCGCTCGCCGAAGAGGTCCGGCATGGGGCTGCCGATGGTGTGGTCGCGGACGTGGCCATGGCCCCGCTCGATCGTCAGGTACGGCATGTGGCAGGAAACGCAGCGGCCTCCGGAGTCATCCATGTCGTGGTGGGTGTGGGCCTTCGCATTGGCGGCGATGTCGAGGTGGCAGCCGGTGCAGAGGGTGAAAGTCCGCTCCGGTGGGACGATCAGGTCCGCGATCCTGCCGCTGCCGTGGGAGTCGTGGCAGGTCATGCAGGTCAGCCCGCCCTCCTCGGCGCAGCGGCTGAACAGGAACGGCAGGCCATCGTACACGAGTTCGAGGGGGCGACCGGCCGGGTCGATCCGCTCGATGCTGTCGAGCAGCGTCGGCGTCAGGAACTCGAACACGTCGTCGCCCGGACGCCAGTCCCGGTTCACCACCTCCGCTTCCATGTGGCACCAGAGGCAGACGGCCTGCGCGCGTTCGCGGGTGAGCTTGCCGAGGGAGAGGATCGGGTCCTCGACGTGCGTCTCCGGCGGATTCCGCCAGAAGTTCACGTGCGCAAGGGACGGACCGTGGCAGGACTCGCAGTCGACCTGAAGCGGCGACCACGTCTCCCGGAAACCTTCACCGTCCGTACGGGCGACCTCCGCCCGCCGACCGCTCGTGTGGCACCGTCCGCAGGTTCGGTCGAATGACCGCGTCGCTCCCGTCCAGAACGATGGCTCCCCGGGGCGGACGTAGGGTGGTGTCTCGTATGGCAGCCCCGGCACGCCGAAGATCAGGTGGGTGTAGTCGAACCAGGTGTCGGTGGTGATGTCGTGCATCCCCGGGAGAACCCGAAGCTTGTCGTTTTCGAGTCGTGTCAGGAAAAAGCTCATCCGATGCGGCCCCACCACATGGGTGATGGGGTATTCGCCCGGCTTCCCGTCCGGGCCCAGGGTCGTGACGTAGAACTTATCGCCATCACGGCGGAACTTGCTCGTGAGCGGGGGATGGCTCGCCGCTCCCCCGGAGACCATGACCTCGGGGAGGTTCTCGGCGGTGGCTTCTCTGGTCGTCAGGGCGTGGGCGGAGGCGGCCCAGTGGTCGTAGAGTTCAGTGTGGCAGGAACGACAGGATCCGTGGTTGGCATAGCCCGGGGCGGCGGGAGCTTCGACAGCGCCTCCACCGTCGTCTTCCGCGGCGCCGGCCAGGAGTACGGCAACCAGGATCGGCAGGAGGATCAGCGCGGCTCTCTTCATTTGCCCGCCTCCCGCCGCTCCGCCTCGGCCCGGACCCGGCGGTCGATGTCGCGGAGCAGATCGAGCGAGGTCTTCAGAGCGTCGTTGAACTCCCAGACCACCCGCTCCGGGTCGTTGTGGTAGGCGCCGCGCCAGAGCGCCGGATAGAGGTGAAACCGCATGTCATAGTAGATACGTTCCGGAAGCGAGGCGTCCACGTCGTAGATCTGCGCGCCGCCGAGGCGGAGTTTCGCGCCGAGGGCGGGGTTCGGAATGCGATTCTCCGGGGCGTGAGGGAGGAGGTCGTCGGCATCCAGCTTTGTGACGAGATCGGCGGCGGCCTGCACCAGGATCGCGCCGCGGCGACGCCAGAGATCGGCCCTGGCGAGGGCCTCGCGCGCAAATCGCTTCCCATGGCAGGGCGCGCAGCGCTCGAGCATGATCTTCCGCGCCGCCTGGAACTCCTCCATCCCCATGGTGGGTATGAAGAGCGGCGGGTCGATCTTCGTCACCGGGGAGAGCCCGTGGGTCATTCCCGCGGAGACGTCGTGTGTGTCGTGGCACTCCACGCAGTCCGCGATGGGGCCGGGCTTGCTCGGTGAAGCCAGGCTGTGCGCCGAGCGCTGCCACATCTCGTACTCCTGGTTGTCGTGGCCGGCATGGCACGTCAGGCAGATTCGCGGGTTTCGCGCCTCGTGGTTGCTGAACGAGTGCGTGGGGTGGCAGGATCCGCACTTCCCGACGGCACCGTCCGGGTACTTCTGCTGGATCGAATGGCAACCGGTGGTGACGCTGCATCCACCCACCGAGACGTAATGCTCCCGAAGCATCGGGTCGATCTTCCCTTCCTTCAGATACCGCCCGTGCCGGCTGCGGCTGAACTCCTCCCACTCCTTTTCGTGGCACTTCGCGCAGACCAGCGGGGACACGGCACCCTTCACCGCGAAGATGATGTCGTGGTCGTCGCCATGGCACTCGTCGCAGGTCACCGGCACCCGCTCGTGCGGGCTCGACTCGAGGTCGGCGATCAGCCGGGGATGGAGCAATCGGTGGCAGTCCCGGCAGGACTCCGAGGACGCCGGCGATTTCGCTTCGGCAGCATCTCCGCAGCCCATGGCTGCGATCAGCAGGATGAGGGTGGGGAAGGCAAGCAGTCTCGACATTTCAGTCTTCCCGATGGGGCAAATGCGCGCGGATGGATTCTACGCTGATCCGTCACATCGCCGTGAAGGAGAATCAGCCCTCCGGTCCGAATCACAATTCGCCGTGGGAGGGTCGACCGTGCTGGCAGTCCGGGAGCGTCAGGCGGAATCTGCGAGTGCTGCGAAGCTTGTGAACGTCAGGACTACAGGCGGGACTGCCGGGAACGATGCTGCGTTGCGATGGGTCGAGACGGACTCGACCCTCCACCGTGGTGCGAAGGCGAAAGGGAGGATTCCGGTCCCTCGGCGCCTCAGGTGTACAGGTGCTCCACGTCCACCTTGACGTTCAGCATCCTGAGGTATGCATAGAACTGGCCGCGGTGGTGGTAGATGTGGCCGAGCATCTCGAGGAGCCAGATGGACTGCTCGTTCGCCATGCCGTAGTGGGCGCGGGACATTCTCGTTTCGAAATCCTCTTCGCTCATCCGCTCGAAAAACTCCGCGACCGCGCGGGCGCCGCGCTCGAAGATCTCGATCCAGTCCACCGGGCCGGCGCCGTGCAGTGTGTCCTCGATGGTCTCGACCACCTGGTGGGAGTTGCTCTGCAGGATGGCCAGGTCGACCAGCGGGACGGCGGCGAAGTGGTTGCCGAGTTCGAGCAGGGAGCGCACGCCCGGCGCCGGCCGGGAATCCAGCTTGTGGATCGGCGTCAGGTGAAACAGGTCGGTTACGCTCTGCGTCACCGCCGACAGTTGGTGCAGAAGCTGCTCGCGCTTCATCGCGGTTCCTTCATCCTGGTAACGCCATACCGAAGCGGCATGAGATCGGACTTCCGAAGGTAGATCGTGCTCCGATCGTCGCCCTTCGTCCTGGTGAGGATACGGCAGGGGACCTCAACTCCCGAAATCTCCATCTTCCCGACTCCCAGAGCCTTGAACTTCACTGGTTGCCGAAGGATACGGCCACGCTCCACGGTGAGAATCGCAAGCGCGGATGCCTCGGAAGCTGCTTCCTCCCCGGCGGTGGCGAGTCCGGCACAGAACGGTTCGAGGAGATCGAGCGCGAAGCTCGCCGGCAACTTCGGGCGGCTCTTCGTGACGCGCGCCTCCCCGCCCTCCCGATACCTGAACCTCTCGTGCCTCCATTTCCCGGGCCGATCGGGATCGGGTGCGAGTCTGGCGAGCAGGTGGAAGACCTCGGGGTCGCTGCCGCCGACCTCCCAGGTGAACGACGTGAACCGCCTGGTCTTCGCGTCGAGCAGGGCCTTCAGGCGATAGCGGAACGTCAGTGGCCCGACGTCCGCGGTGGTGAAGTCGGTGCAAACCCACACCGTGTTCGCGGCTCCTCCGGCTTCGACTCGATAGGCAAGTGTTCCCTTGAGCCGGCCCTCGACGGGCCCCTGGGTGAAGGTGCCGCTCGCGCCGGGCTTCAGGCAGCCCGGGAGCTTGTCGATCGCGCTCGGAGGGGCCTCCTCCTCCGCACCCGCCAACGCCGCCAGGAGGAACAGGATCAGCAGCATCCGCCTCACGTCACCACCTCGCCGTGGTGCACCACGGTCCGGACGTGATTCACGCTGTGATGGTAGGTGAGCCTTCGGTAGTTCGTGACGTCGAGCACGAGCACGTCGGCTCGCTTCCCTCGAACCAGAGAGCCGACTTCGTCACCGAGCCCCACCGCAAACGCCGCATTGCGCGTGGCGGCCGTGATCGCCTCGGCGGCCGTGAAGCCATAGCCCAGGCAGGCGGTCGTCATCACGAACTGCATGTTCTCGGTCATCGATGATCCCGGATTGCAGTCGGTGGCGAGGGCGACCGGAACGCCGCCGTCGATCATCTTCCGACCGGGAGCGAAGTGCTTCATGCCGAGGAAATAGGACGTCCCCGGAAGCAGGACGGCCACGACCCCGGCCTCCGCCATCGCGGCGATGCCGGCCGAAGACACCCGGATCAGGTGATCGGCGGAGACGGCTCCGAGTTCCGCGGCCAGTTCCGCTCCCCCGGTGGGATGGAGCTCGTCGGCGTGGAGTTTCGCGCCGAGTCCCGCGGCTATCCCCGCTTCGAGAATGCGCCTCGATTCTGCAATGGTGAAAACGGCTTCCTCGCAGAATACGTCGCAGAAGCTCGCCAGGTTTCGCTCGGCGACCACCGGGATCATCTCCTCGATGACGAGCCGGATGTATTCCTCCCGGTTCTTACGATACTCGTCCGGCACCTCGTGGGCGCCGAGGAAGGTCCGGACCACGTCGCCGCGGTCGTCGATGTCCCGGGCGACTTCGAGGGCACGGATTTCGGCTTCGGTTTCCAGACCGTAGCCGGACTTGATCTCCACCGTCGTAGTGCCGTGGAGCAGCGCCGAGCGACGAAGCCGCCGCGCCGCCACGTGCAGCTCCTTCATGCCGATTGCGCGCATCTTCCTGGCGCTGTTCCGGATGCCGCCTCCCGCCGCGGCGATCTCCTCGTAGGACTTGCCAAGACAACGCATCTCGAATTCGTCCTCGCGGGTGGCCGGGAAGACGAGGTGGGTGTGGGGGTCCACGATGCCGGGCATGACCACGTGACCCTCGGCATCGATGGTGCGCTCGGCCGGGTATCTCGCTTCGATCACCGAACTGCGGCCGACGGCGAGGATCCGGCCGTCGCTGATCGCGATCGCGCCGCCCTCGACGATCCCGAGGTTTCGCATTGCCGCGCCGGTGGCCGGGCCGTCCTCGTCATCGTCGAGAGTCAGAAGTTCTCCGGCGTTGGTGATGACGAGGTCGGCTCGTTCGCTCATGTTTCCAGCATCGGGACGCGCACGCCCCGCTCCTTTGCAAAGTCGATCGCCTGCTCATAGCCCGCATCGGCGTGGCGGATGACGCCCATCCCCGGATCACAGGTCAGGACGCGGTCGAGCCGCTCCTCCATCTCCTTCGTGCCGTAGGCGCAGATCACCAGGCCGGCGTGGATGGCGTAACCGATACCGACTCCACCGCCGTGGTGGACCGAGACCCAGGTCGCGCCGGAAGCGGTGTTCAGCAGCGCGTTCAGCACCGGCCAGTCGGCCACCGCGTCGGTGCCGTCCTTCATCGCCTCGGTCTCCCGGTTGGGGGAGGCGACGGAACCGCAGTCGAGGTGGTCGCGGCCGATCACCACCGGAGCCCGGAGGTCGCCGCGCGCCACCATGTCGTTCAACTCCCTGCCGAACCGGGCGCGCTGGCCGTATCCGAGCCAACAGATCCGCGAAGGCAGCCCCTGGAACTTCACCTTCTCCCGGGCCATCCGGATCCAGGTGCAGAGCACTTCGTCGTCCGGGAAGAGCCGGAGCACCGCCTCGTCGGTCTTGTAGATGTCCTCCGGATCGCCGGAGAGCGCCGCCCAGCGGAAAGGCCCGCGCCCCTCGCAGAACAGCGGCCGGACATACGCCGGCACGAAGCCCGGGTAGTCGAAAGCGTTCTCGACACCGGCCTCGAGCGCCTGGCCGCGCAGGTTGTTGCCGTAGTCGCAGCAGATGACACCGCGCTCCATCAGCTCGAGATTCAGCCGGACATGCTCGGCCATGGATGCCATGGCGCGCTTCACGTACTCGTCGGGGTTCTCCCGGCGGAGGTCGAGGGCGGCCTCGAGGGACATCCCGTGGGGAACGTAGCCGTTCAACGCATCGTGGGCCGAGGTCTGGTCGGTGAGGAAGTCGGGGTTGACTCCACGCTCGAGCAGCCTCGCGAGCAGGTCCACCACGTTGCAGTGAACGCCGATGGAGACCACCTCGCCGTGTTCCTTCGCGGAAAGCGCTCGGTCGATCGCGGCATCGATTCCGTCCACCATCTCGTCGAGGTACTCGTGGTCGATGCGGCGCACGATCCGGTCGCGGTCCACCTCCGCGGAGAGCGACGTGAACCCGGCGAAGCTCGCCGCCAGCGGCTGCGCGCCGCCCATGCCCCCGAGCCCGGCGGTCACGAGTAACCGCCCCTTCGCGCTGCCGCCGAAGTGGATCCGGGCCGCCGCGGCGAAGGTCTCGTAGGTGCCTTGCAGAATCCCCTGGGTGCCGATGTAGATCCACGAACCCGCGGTCATCTGGCCGAACATCATCAGGCCCTTGTTCTCGAGGTCCCGGAAGTGCTCCCAGGTGGCCCATTTGGGGACGAGGAGGGAATTGGCGATCAGCACGCGCGGCGCGTAGGGATGGGTGCGGAAGACGCCGACCGGCTTGCCCGACTGCACCAGCATGGTCTCGTCGAGCTTCAGGGTCGTAAGGGTCCGGAGGATGGCGTGATAGGCATCCCAGGAGCGGGCCGCCTTTCCGGAGCCACCGTAGACGACGAGGTGCTCCGGATCCTCCGCGACCTCGGGATCGAGGTTGTTCTGGATCATGCGGAAGGGGGCTTCGGTCTGCCACCCCAGGCACGAAAGCTCGGTGCCTCTCGGGGCGTGGATAGGCTGGTAACCGGACACGTTTCACCTCGCAGAAAGCAAAGTCATCGCAGTTCCGAAAACTAGCATGGGATCCCAACGATTGCGAAAACGATTGAGCGATTGTGGAATAGACGCAGCCCCACGGTAGTCTCAGGATTCTCCATGGAACGGATTGGACTCGACGTCAGCATTCTGGAAGAGGCTCGCTGGACCGGCGTGGAGCGCGCGGCGGTGGGGCTGGTGCGCGCCCTCGGCGAGGTTTCCGGGGGACTCGAGGTCCTGCTCTACAGCCGCAAACCGGTGCTCTGGCCGTTTCCGCTCGGCTCGAACCTGATCGAGCGGCCGGTCGGGGGACCCGGCGCCGTTGCACTCTGGCGCGAAATCGCCCTCCCCGGCGCGCTTGTTCGCGACGAAGTGCGTGTCCTGCACTCCCCGGTCGCCGCGATCCCCTTGTTGACGCGCATCCCCCGCATCGCCACGGTGCATGAAATGCCGTGGCTGCGGCACCCCGGGATCGAAGGGCGACGGCGGGAGCTGATCTACCGGACCCGGATCCGTATCGCCGCCCGGGTGGCAATGCGGTTGTTCGTCCCGAGTGAGACCGTGGCCCGGGATCTCCTCTCGCTCGCCCCGGCCGCGGCCGGGAAAGTGGATGTGCTCTCCTTTGGCGTCGAGGAGATCTTCAAGCCGCTGCCCGACGATCCCTGGCGGATACGGATGCGGCGGCGGTTGGCGCTTCCCGATGATCCGGTGGTGCTCTTCGTCGGCAAGGCCCGCCGCCGCAAGAACCTTCCCGTGCTGATCGAGGCGGTGCGGATGTTGCGCGACCACATGCGTCCGGCACCGGCTCTCGTGCTGGCCGGCGTGGATGCCGCCGAGGTGCCCGCGTCCCCCGGGGTGGTGCCCCTCGGCTACGTCCCCGATCGGGATCTCGTGCATCTCTACAACCTGGCACGGGTTCTCGCCTATCCCTCGATCTCGGAGGGCTTCGGCTTCCCGCCGCTCGAGGCGATGGCGTGCGGAACACCCGTCGTCGCGGGTCGCGCCGGCGCCCTTCCCGAAGTTTCCGGGAGCGCCGCCCTGCTCGTCGACCCCGCCTCGCCTTCGGACCTCGCCGCGGCCCTGCGCTCAGCCATCGAGGACCAGGGGTTGCGCCGCGACCTCTCCGACCGCGGACACTCCCTCGTTCGCGCGTACCGCTGGCCGGGCGTCGCCGAGCGGGCCCTCGGCCTGTTCGGGGTGGTGGCCGCTTGATCATCGCCCTGAACGGGACGGCCTACGACGAACTCTCGAGCGGCGCCCGGGACCGATTCCTCCATCTCTATGCCGAGGCCGGGAAACTGTCCGAAGGAGAGGACCGACACCGGTTCATCATCTACTCGCCGCGAGAGTTCTCCCTCGAGGCGGCGTTTCGCGGGCCGCTTGAGAAGGGAGGGCGGACTCCGTTTTCGCCCGATCGTCCGCTGGCGCGTTTCTTGTGGAGCCGGGGCTGGTTCAGGAGGCGTCTTTGCGCCGACCGGGCCGATCTCTTCATCACCGACCACTTTCCGGTCATTCGACCGCCCCGGGGACCTGAGTTTGGAACCCTGCTCACCATCCACGACCTCCGCTACCTGGCCCTCGACGATGCGGGAAGCCTGCTCCGGCGGGCGTGGTTCCGGGCGCGATACGCCAGCGTCGCCGGAAACGCGCGAGCGGTGGTGACCGTCTCGAACACCATGCGTGCTGAAATCCTCACGAGGCTGCGACTGCCTGAAGAACGCGTGCACGTGGTGCCGAACGGCGTTCCGAACGGCTTTCGTCGTGCCGCTTCGGAAGAGATCGAGAGCGTGCGGAGGCGGTGGCGGCTGCCGTCGGAGCACCTGCTCTGCGTCGGTGTACTCGAACGCCGGAAGAACCTCGACCTCCTGCTCGATCTCTATGGGATCGACGCTGGGGGGAAGCGCGAACTGCCCCCTCTGGTGATCGCCGGAAGGGGGGGGCCGGAAGAAGCCCATCTGCGAAACCGGGTCGCCTCGGAGGGCCTGGGTAACCGGGTCCGCTTCGTCGGATATGTACCTGAATCGGACCTGGCGGCGCTCTTTTCCAGCGCGTCCGCGCTCCTCATGCCGTCGATCTACGAGGGCTTCGGCATCCCGATCCTGCAAGCCTTCGCCTGCGGGACGCCGGTCGTCTGCTCCGATCGGGGCGCGATCCGGGAAGTGGCCGGCGACGCGGCCCTGCTTGGCGATCCGGGTGATCCCGGGGCGTGGCACGATGCGGTCCTCTCGATTCTGGGGGATGGAGATCTTCGGTCCCGGCTCGCCACCGCGGGCCGCGCACGCGCCGACCGCTACTCCTGGACCGCCGCCGCGAGGGCGCTGCTCGGCGTTCTGGATACGCTCTAGATATCAGCGCGCCATCGGGATCACGCGTTCCCTGCAAATCATCCCGTCCGCCCGACGGCCTGCGCGCTGATTTTCTCGACCTTCGCGTACACTGTTCCGATGGTGGATCAGCGGCTGTACCTCGAAGATCCCGCACGCGAGAGCGCCGAGACCGAAATCGTCTCGTCGGGCACGTCGGAGGGCACGCCCTACGTCGTCCTGCGCGAGACGGTCTTTTATCCGGAAGGCGGCGGTCAACCCGCGGATCGGGGAGCGATCAACGGCGTCGGCGTGATCGATGTGCAGACCGTCGGAGACGATATCCGCCACTTCCTCGCGTCGCCTCTCGAGCCCGGGCCGGCGCTGGCGACGATCGATGGCGCCCGCCGCTTCGACTTCCGCCAGCAGCACTCCGGCCAGCACCTGCTCACCGCCGTACTCTCCAACCGGCACGGCCTCGCCACGACCAGCTTTCACCTCGGAGAGTCCTACGTGGCGATCGAGGTTGCCGGGCCCGCTCCGGACCCGGCGATGCTGGCCGGCTTCGAGGCCGAAGTGAACCGGGAAATCCGGGCCGACCGCCCGGTGCGGACCCGGTGGGTGAAGCCGTCGGAACTCGACGCCCTCGGAGTTCGCTCGCGGGGACTTCCGGCGGATCAGCGGGGAGATGTGCGCCTGGTGGAAATCGAGGGCATCGACCTCAATACCTGCGGCGGCACGCACGTCTCCCACCTCGCGGAACTCCAGGCGATCCACCTGATCGATGCTCACCCGGCGCGAGGCGGAACCCGGATCAGATTCGTGGCCGGGCAGCGGATCTTCCGGATGCTCCACGCCGACCACGAGCGAAACGCCCGGTTGAAACGGATGCTGGGGGCGGGACCCGGGGATTTCAGCGGGATCATCGAGGGCTGGGTCGAAGATCGCAAGGCCACCGCGAAGCGGATCAAGTCGCTCGAGGGGGAACTCGCGATCCATCTCGGCCGGGAGCTCGCCGCCGCGGGGGGAGCTGAGATCCAGGGGCCCGAGATCCAGGGGCATGTCGGATCCGGTGGGCCGGCTTTCCTGAAAGCGGTGGCTTCTGAAGTGCTTCTGCTTCGTCCGGATGCGGTGGCCGTTCTCACCGCCGAGGATCCCGCGACCAGCTCGATTTGCTTCCTGGTGCAGGCCGGTCCGGACGGTCCCTCCGATGTGAGCCGGATCGGCGCTCGCCTCCGCGACCGTCTGGAGGCCCGGGGGGGAGGCCGGGGCCGCGTTTTTCAGGGGACCGGTGGGGTTCGGAATGGCATGAAATAGCAGCCGGAGAGCGACCGATCACGGTAGGCTCGGAGTTTCGTGCATGGCAGCGGGAGAGCGACATGAGTGAGACGAAGAGGACCTTCGCGGACTGGATCTGGTCGCTGGTGGGCGTTGCCGGGATCGTCTTCATCCTCGTGGCCATCTACATGCTCGTGGCACCCCGGTTCTCTTCCGACCCGGCCCGGGAAGCGTTGGAGAATCCGACCGGCGCGGCCCAGAAGCTCTGGAAGGGCGCCAGGGGCAAACTCGCCATGGGCGACATCGAGGGGGGGCTGCGTGACCTGAAGCAGGCGGTCGCCCTGGTGGAGGGGCGTCATCCGGTCTACCTGAACGACCTCGGAGAAGCCCTGGTCATGGCCGGTCTGTCGGACCAGGCTCCACCCAACTGGCTGGCGGCGATCGGCCTGCGACCCTTCTACGCGCAACCCTACCTGAACCTCGGGAAGTGGCGCGACGCCCGGGGGGAGTACGGACACGCCCTCGCCCGCTACCGCGCCGCCCTCGCTTTGCACCCCGAGCCCGTTCCCGAGGATCTCGTGGAGCGCGTCGCCCTGCTGCTTGGCCAGTTCAAGGAGCGCCGTGAGGAAGAGCTGGCGAAGATCCGGAAGAACCTGCGCGCAAACCCGGCCGACTTTCAGGCTCTGAGCCTCCTCGTCACCGCGGAACTGACCATACTGCGCGCAGACGAGGATGCCGATCCCACCGCCGGTCTGCGCCTGGCTTTCCAGAGGATCGGCGAGTCCCTCGGCAACCTGGACGAACTGGTGCGGCGCCAGGAGTCCGGCGTGGCGGACCGCCCGGATTCGGTGGTCGACCGGGCCGGTCTCGGAGTGGCGCTGCTGCTTGGGGGCCACCACGAACGCGCCCTCGAAGTCTTTACCACCGCGCTCGAACTGTCCGAGAATGATCGGATCAGCAACCTCGGCGCCTCCTTCGCCGCCGTCCTCAACGGCAAGGTGGAGGACGAGCGAATAGCCAGCGTGGCCAAGGGCTTTCGCGTGAACGTGGCGGCGTGGCTCTCGTACGGCGCGGCGCTGCTCGAACGCGGCGAAACGGTGGAAGCGAGGAAGGTGTTGCTCACCGCGCTCCAACTCAATCCGTCACTGCCGGAGACCTACCGACTCCTCGCCAGGACCTTCACCGGCGAGGATGAAACGGAGGACCGGGCGGCGGCGCTGCGCGGTTACAAACGCCTCGGGGAGTAGCTACTTTCCGCCGACGACACCCGCCAGGTAGAGGCCGAGGAAGAGGCAGAGCCCGCCCACCGCGATCGCCACCAGGATCATCAGCAACTGGTGCACGAATGGACTCTGGCTCAGGTCGTCGAGGAGCACGTTCGGGTTCCTGCGGCCCTTCTTCTTCGAGAACTGGAGCGCACGGTCCTTGATTACGATCTGGTCCGCGTCGATCGAGCCCGCCGGGCCCGGGGGCGACATCGGCCTTGCGGAAACGTTGAGGTCCTCGACCTGGCGGAACGCCGGTGCCCTGACCTCGGGTTCCGGAGGGGCCACGACGGCCTCCGGATGATCGAAGCGCAGCCGCGTGGACCCCAGCAGGATCTCGTCACCGTGGTGCAGGACGCGGCGGGTGATCGGCGCATCGTTCACGAGCGTACCGTTCCGGCTGTTCAGATCGACGATGACGTACTCTTCGCCCTGGCGGAAGACCTTGGAGTGCTCGCGGGAGATCTTTCCGTCCGGAGGGCGGATGGCCAGGCCTTCACCCCGGCCGATGATGATCGGCTTGACGATTTCGTATTCTCTTCCGGAGAGCTTGCCTGCGATCACCACCAGCTTCGCCATGCGTTCACCGTTTCTTCAGCCAGAAATCATGAGCCGGAAATCGTGAGCCGGATACCGGCGCCGGGGACACCGGGTACTCCGGGAACTCCATTATGCCGTCCGTGGACCGGGGCGCTACGAACAAGCCCGCGCCAGCTTCTCCTGGTTCTCCGCGTGACCCATCGTGATCAGAACGTCATCCGGGGAGATCACGGTCTGGTGGCTCGGATTGAAGCTCATTCGACCGTCGGGCTTGCGGATCGCCACGATGATCAGCCCGAAACCCCGGCGTATGCCCGAGTCCGCCAGGGTCTTGCCGGAGAACGGACTCGAGGCCTGGATGCGGATCTCCTCCATGTCGATTTCCGATCCCGAAGTCGTCGCCGCCTCGATGAAGTCGATGACGCTCGGTTTCAGGATCGCGTGCGCCATGCGGATCCCACCGATCTCGTAGGGCGAGATCACCCGGGACGCCCCGGCCCGGGCCAGCTTTCTCGCGGTGCGCTCCTCCTCGCCACGGGCCACGATCTGGAGGCGGCGGTTCAAATCCCGGGCGGACATGGTGACGTAGACATTGTCCGCGTCCGATGCCAGCACACTGACCAGTCCGCGCGCCCGCAGAATGCCGGCCTTCGTCAGGTCGTCATCGTCCGTGGCATCCCCCCGGTGGCACAGGTAGCCTTCCTCGGTGGCGCGGTGGGCGGTGTTGTCGTCCAGTTCCACCACCACGAACGGGACCCCGCTCCGGTGAAACTCGCGGCAGACGATCATTCCGATCCGACCGAATCCGCACACGATGTAATGGTCCGAAAGCCCGGCAATGTCCTTCTCCATCCTGATTCTCCCGAAGATCCGCCGGACCTGGCCCTCCACCAGCAACTCCGTCAGCGATCCGATCACCACACCAAAGAAGAGCAGACCCAGCGCGATGATGGAGAGGGACACGACCTGCCCCTCGGTCGTCACCGGGACCACGTCTCCGTAGCCGACGGTGGTGAGGGTTACGAACGTGAAGTAGAAGGACGTGAAGAGTCCCTTTCCTTCAGCGTGATCGAATCCGAATGTGCCTGCGATGAGGATCGCGGCCAGCCCGATGATTCCGATTCGGATTCTGCGCATCGATGACATGGAGATGGCGCATTGTAGGGACTGGTTCGCGTGCTTGGAACCCGGAAGATCCCGGCCGGTTTCTCAGTCCTCGTCCGGGAGCGCGAACTTGCCGCTCCTGAGCTCCCCGATCGCCGCCTCGATGTCCGGCGCGTCATCGTTCCTCGCCAGGAGCCGCACCCAGAGAGGGGATGAGCCAGTGGCGACGGGGTCGGTGACCTTCATGTTCTCGTCCTCCATGAAGGTATCGAAACCAGACGCCTCGAGCGCGGACCGGAGGATCGTGGCTTCGCTCAGGGAACCGTGAAAGACGACCGTCAGGTTCGGGTATTCGGCCTCACTCATGCCGGTATTCTACCGGCCAGCGGTGCGGAGTGCGCCCCCGGAGATTGATCCATCATGCTATCCTTCCGCCGATGGAGGAGATCCGCATTCTGAAGGACGACGCCGGGCAACGTCTCGACCGCTTCATCAGGAAGTACCTGAAAGGCGCGGCCCTGCCCACCATCTACAAGCTGATCCGCACGCGGCAGGTGACGCTGAACGGCAGGAAGTCCCGTCCCGAAAAGCGGCTGGCCGTGGGCGATCTCGTCCATCTCCACTTCGCCGATCGCCGCCTGGCCGAACTTCGCGGCCCGGAGGAAAAGCCATCCACCCGCCGCCCCCCCGCTTCGGTCCGGGTGCTCTACGAGGACGACGATCTCCTCGCCCTGTCGAAACCGCCCTTCGTGCTTGTGCATCCCGGTCAGGTGAAAGACGAACCGACGTTGCTCGACTTCATCGCCGCGCATTGTCCGCCCTCCGGCGCACGGACCTTCAAGCCCGCGTTGGCTCATCGTCTGGACCGCCTCACCTCCGGGGTAGTGCTGGTCGGAAAGAGCGCCGAAGCCCTCCGGAACCTGACCCAGGCGATTCGCCGGAACAAAATCAGGAAGACCTACCTGGCCCTGGGGTCGGGGACGCTCCCGGAGGCGAGGGGCGAGATCCGCGCTCCGCTCCGAAGGGACGACACCGGGGGAGAGGATCGCCCGAAAGTGCGCGTGGACCAGAAGAACGGCAAGCGAGCGGTGACCCGCTATGAGGTTCTGGCCGAATGCCGCGGCCTCTCGCTCCTGTCGCTTCGCCTGATCACCGGACGAACCCACCAGATCCGGGCTCATCTTCGCTACGCCGGCTGTCCCGTGGTGGGAGATCCGACCTACGGCAACCGGGAGATGAACCGCCTCATGCAGGGTCGGTACGGCCTGTGGAGGCAATGGCTGCACGCGCTCGAAGTCGCACTGCGCCATCCGATCACCGGCGAGGACGTGCGGGTCCGGGCGCCGGTGCCCCAGGATCTGCGGCGGGTGCTGCTGGGAGAAGGGTTTGATGCGCAGGATCTTCCCTGATGGCTCTACGAGGTTGCGGGTAGCCTGCTGACATGGAACCGGTTTCCATCATGGATCACTTCGAGGCGCCGCGGAACGTCGGCGAGATCGAGTCCCCGGATGCGGAGTACCGGGCCGTAAACCCGGTCTGCGGAGACGAGGTTCACGTCACGTTCCGGCTCCGGGACAAAGGGATCGAGGAGGTGCGCTTCAAGGCCTTCGGTTGCCACGCCTCCATCGCCGCGATCAGCCTGTTGACCGAGCGGATCACCGGCGGCTCCGTGGCCGAGGCATTGATGGTGGACCCTGCTATGCTGGCCGGCTGGTTTGCGGATCTGCCCGTGGGGCGGCGACATGCCGTGGAACTGGCGGTGGATGCGGTGCGTGGGGCGCTCGGCGGGCCGGGAGACAGACGATGAGAATGTCGGGTGCGGAAAAGGCCGGACTGTTCGGTGGAGTTCTGTTGGCCGCGGCGGTCGTGGCCTCCGCGGTCATTCTGCTTCGGCCGGAACCTTCCCCGATACTCCCGGCGGACCTGGATGTTGCGGCGGCCACCGGCACCGCCGCAATATCCACACCGGAAGTGGACGTGGTCGACCGCCCCGGGGAACCCGATCCGGCCGGCATGCGCGAGACACCGGAGGGTGAGGCGGACCTCCATCGGGAACTATCCCGCCTGCGCAAGATCATCGAGGCCAACGGCGCCGAGATCGACCGCCTGCGGTCGCTCCTGCGAAAGGCGGAAATCGCCTTTGAAGAGAAGGAGAAGCAGCCTGAGGTCGTGGCCCGCGAGACGATCGAGGAGCTTCAGCGCTGCGGCCCGGAGACCGATGCCACCCAGATCGAGGATCTCGTGCAACGGCTCGTCGAAGCCGGAGCGCCGGCAGTGACCGAGATCCAGGGCTATCTGGACAACGGGATGGACGTTAAATTCACCGACACGTGGACCGTGTTGAGCGGCCGACTGCTCGGATACCCGGGGCTGAGGCTGGCGCTCATCGACGCCCTCGCACAGATCGGCGGTATCTCCGGGGATTCCGCCCTGATCACCGTCCTGCGCGGCAACGAGGCCCCCCTCGAGATCTGCCTGCTGATCGCATACCTCGAGAGAGTGCGCAACGTCCCCGCCGTGCAGGAAGCCCGCCGCGATGCGGCAATGCGCTACCTCGATCTCGAACCACACCGGCAGGAACGCCAGGTGATCATCCCCCTGCTTGGCGTGCTGGCGGAGCTTCAGCCGCCCGAGGAGGCCGCGAACGCCCTGCTTCGCTTCATCCGCACGGATGAGCGAAACCCCGCCCAGACCGTGGGCGCCATCCATCTCCTCGACGAGTTGCCGGAGGCAACCGCCATCGCCGCGCTGACCGCACTGGCCGTGGATCGGAACATCGGCAAGAAAGCCGAGGAGGCCGCGGAGATGCTGATCATGCGGGACGGCGCCGCGCTGAGCAGCATCCCCGACGTCCTCGCGAAGGGACACTCGCGGGTCCGCAGCGTGATCTACCGGTATCTCACGCGACCGGTACAGGCGAACCTGCAGGAAGCCAAGTCCCGCAGTGTACGCTCCGGCCTCGAAGCCATCACTCTCCTCGACGACCTCGACCGGTCCATCGCCGCACGCCGGGCCATCGCCGACGAGTGGAGGGAGAAGGAGCGGGAGACTAACCTGACCAATCAACTCCTCTCCGCGCGAAGCCGTCTGAACAAGCTCACCGAAGAGTCCGCCGCCCTGAGGAAGCGCTTGACCGTCGAGTAAGGGGCCGCGCAAGAACAACTTCGCAGGACGGAGAGCGCTGATGCGCCCGAGAAAGCGAGGCGCGAGGAGGGCGCAACCTTGCTGGTTTCAACCGACGAGCAACGCCGCTTTGCGGGATGCAGCGGCCCTCGAATGCAGCAGGTATTTCCAGACGGGCCCCAATCGGCGAGCGAACCGGGAGAGATCGTTACCGCACGGAAAAGGCGCTACCCGGCGGTAACCGGTCCCGACGGCACGACTGCCTGAACCTCCCTGAAATGCTGACTCGCAGGTCCGGCACGCTCCTTGCCGATACTTCCCCCGGACCCTCGGAGGGTCCACACATCTTTGGACCGTGGAGCCCCCCGGTTCCGCGGGCTTTCCGGAGGTCGGGTTCGCGCGCTGCCGGCCCCGGAAGAACGCTTGGGGGGGGCTCCGCACCGCCCTGCGGTCGCTGGGCGACCTTCGGGGCGGCACGCGGCTTCGCCGGGTGCCGTGTTCGGATCCCCCGCCGCGCTTCTCATTCGTCGAAGTGCGGCGGGGGATCCTCACCGGTGCATCTTTTCAGGGGACCGTGGTCCCCTGCGGCTCGTGCTCGCTCCGCTCCGCGCGCGCCTACCCCTACACGCTGACGCCGGATGCGGGAGGGGAGCGAAGGTGCTTCGCGGGGTGCCGGACGCCTCGAATCTCGCTTCGCTCGATTCTCGGGGGAGGGGGCGGGGTTTGGGTTTTCGGGAGCGGGGCGGGGCCCGGCGGGCTGAAACCGGCAGGTTTTGGCCTGACTCCCTATCACACTGGCGCACAATGGGGGGCGTGCGAAGAATCCTTGTGGCCATCCTCGGGTTGACCGCCATCGCTTGCGGTGCGGGTTCTGCGGGGAATCCGCGGACCGTTCTGCTGATCACCGTCGACACCCTGCGGGCGGACCATGTCTCGGCCTTCGGATACTCGCTTCCGACGACGCCCTGCCTCGATGCGGTGGCGCTGCGAGGGGCCCGGTTTTCCCGTTGCATTTCTCAACACCCGGAGACCGGCCCCTCCATCACCTCCATGCATACTTCGCGATATCCGCGCGAGACCGGGGTGCGGGAGAACGGGGATCTCCTCGATGCCGAAGTTCCAACGCTGGCCGAGCGGTTTCAGGAGGCGGGGTATGCGACCGGTGGGTTCGTCTCCACGTACCTCCTGAAGCCCCGGGCCTGCGGGCTCGACCGCGGGTTCGACCAGTACGACCACGAGATGACCTCGCCGAACTTCGGCCACGAAGACTTCGAGCGGCCCGCCTCCGAGACGGTGGACCGGGCGCTCGCCTGGTTCGAGGAGCACGAGGGGCGAAACCGCTTCCTCTTCGTCCATCTCTACGATCCACACGGGCCCTACGATCCCGGCGACGCGATCGCGGATCGCTTCCGGCGGGACTCCGGCCGTCCACCTCTTGCGCCGGAACAGATCGTCAGGTACCAGAGGCACGATGGCAGCCTCGATCCCGATGATTACTTCGCCCGGTACGACGGTGAGATCTTTCGCGCCGATCGCGAAGTCGGCCGGCTGCTCCAGGCCCTGCCGGAAGATGCCATCGTGGCGTTCACCGCCGACCACGGGGAGGGGCTCGGGGAAAGCGACTACTGGTTCCGGCACGGCTCGCTCCTCGATGAAGCGAGCCTCCACGTGCCGCTGCTCTTTTTCGGACCCGGCGTGCGGGAAGCCCTCACCGTCAACGAACCCGTCGCCAACCTCGACGTGGCGCCCACGTTGCTCGATCTCGCCGGACTCGCTCCGCTCCCCGGGGCACGGGGCCGGAGCCTTCGCTGCTGGATGCGATCCCGGGATCCCGAAACGGTTCCGGTCTACTCCGAAGCGAGGCGTCGCGAGACCGTCTCCGACCGCACCGGCATCGATACCAGGTACAAGGTCTCCGTCACGACGAGCCGCCACCGCGCGTTGCTCTGGCCGGAAACCGGCGAGACCATGCTCGTGGAACCTCGCGACGATCCGGACCAGGCGGCGGACCTCACCGGGAAGTACCCCCTGGTGGCCGAACGATGGACCGCCGCCCTGCGACGCTTTCTGCTCATCGGGGATCGCCTGAGCGCCGACGATCCTCCCCCTGACGTGGACGATGCCCTGCGCGGGCTTGGCTACTTCCGAAAAGGTGGTGAACGCAGATGATCAAGAGCTCCCATGCCGTCTTCGCATTCCTGGTCGCCGTTCTCGGTGTATCGTTGCTCGGAGAGACCGCGCCGGCCGCGGACGGGGACCTGACCCGAAATGCGAAGAAGCTCTACGACACCGCGCTTCGATCGGCGAAGGCCAGAGCGATCAAGGACCAGCAGAAGCGACTCCTGGTGAAGGCCTGGAAGAAGGTGGAAACCACCGATCTGGGCCGGGTGATTGCCCGATTGCGGAAGGTGGAGAAACCTCCTCGCTCCTTCCCGGTCGTCCTCGCGCTGCTGGTGGGGGAGCACCTGCAACGGCTCTTCGGTGATGAACCGATCCGTGAGATCGAGGGGCTGGTGGACCTGCTCGCCGACGACAAGCCGGAGGTTCGGGAGACGCTCCTCGTCGAGAGCATGGGGCTTGCGGACCTGCGTTTCGCGCGACACCTTGCGGGGAAGGAGGCCCGGGCGAAAGAGCCGGCACTCCGGCGCCGGGCCGCTCTCTGCCTCGGCGACCTGGTGAACTACGGCGCGGATGACGGCAACGAAAGCGGCTCGCTCGTGGCGCTGCTCGACGACCCGGATGCCGGGGTGCGCGCCGTGGCCGCGCGTCGCGCCTTCGAGGCGCGCCTCGATGCGGTCTTCGACTGGGCCCTCCTGAATCTGGGCGACAGGGACAAAGCGACCATTCAACTCCGGGGTGAGGAGGTGACGGTCATTCCGGGAGAGGAAGCGCTCCGAGGCCTGGCCACCCTGACGCGGATACAGGACGATCTCCTCTACCGCCAGTACCTGAAGATGACGATGCAGCAAAAGTCCACCGCCCTCGAACTCTACCGGGCCTGGTGGCGCAAGCACGGCGAGACCTTTCCTCCACCCGGCTTCCGGGAGGCCGATTTCCGCCGCCGCCCGAGCAGGAAAAAGACCATCGTCATCGAGGCCGACGGAGAGGCCGGCGCATTTCAGTTCTGGTCCTCGCTCGACCGGACGAAGATCAGGATCGTGGCGGACGAATTGGAGCTCCGCGCCCGAAGCATGCTCGACTTCGAGGTGAACTTTCACGTCCGCTACATGGCGCAGGGTATGCGATCCGACGACGGCGAAGGTTACCGTCGCAATCTTGCGGTGGGTGAGAGGTACATTCTGGCTCGCAAGGCAATAGGTTGCTACGTTCTCGTCTTCCAGCGGATGACCGGTGACAGACTGGCCGTGCATCTGCGGTTTCACGACCTGAAGAGCCTGTAGGCGGCAAGAAGCGGGGGGACATCATGGGCAAGCTCATCAAGTGGCTGATCGTCATCATCATCCTGGTGGGGGTGGGCGTCTGGTTCGGCGTGCCGGCGCTCCTCGGCACCGGGTTCGCGCAGGAGAAGATCCGGAAGGCGATGGCCGATGGCACCGGAAGAGAGGTCGAACTCGGTGACATCTCCTTCGGTTGGACCAGCGGACTCACCGTCAGCGACGTCGTCGTCAAACAGAAGGCCGGAGACTTCGCCGAGGAGGGGCCTCTCTTCAAGCTGAAGGGGCTGAGCCTGGACCTCGGGTGGAAGCAGATCCTCGACCAGAAGATCGAGGTGAGCGATCTCACCATCGACGGTCCCTCGATCGTGATCGTCCGGGATCGAAATGGGAACTTCAACTTCGACGACCTCATCGAGAAGACCGCCGACGAGTCGGCGCCGGAGCCGTCACCGGGAAAGAAGGCACCCCCGGTCACCGTGAACCTCTTCATCAACGCCGGCCGCGTGCTCTTCATCGATCAGAAGGCCGGCACCCGCATCGAAATGAAGGACATCGATGCCAAAGCCCAGTGGATGGAGGGACGCCTCGTCATCGACTCCGAGTTCGACCTGAACGGGGGAGGCGTGAGACTCGTCGCCAACGCGGATCTGTCGAAGCAGCCGTCGCCTTTCGAGGTGAAGGAATTCGTGATCGACGGCTCGACGTTCAGTGCCAACGGCGTTCACCTCGCCTCGTTCATTCCGCTGATGGGGGACAAGCCGCAGAATGCGTCCGGGACCCTGGGATTCCGGATCGAGGGATTGAAAGCGGACGGGCTCGACATGGAATCCCTCAAGCGCTCGCTCACCGGGTCAGGGGATCTCTCGCTCGCGGCGGGGACGATGGCCAGCGGTCCGGTCACCCAGATCTACGCCGCGCTGCGCGCCATCGGCGCACGGGACCTCGGTGCCCTGGCCGCGGGTGGCGAAGGGGGAGAGGCGCTCTCGTTCGATCTCCTGCAGTCCACGTTTTCCATTCACGACGGCCGCATCTTCACCGACGACCTCTCCTTGAAGGGGGCGGGACTGAACCTCGAGATCGCCGGTTCCACGGGACTGGATGGCACGGTGGACTACACGATGATCGCGGCGGGACTGGATGAACTCATCGCCAGGAACAAGAACCTCGAGAAGGTCCTCGGTGACTCCGGTACGATCCCGTTCGGCTTCAAGGGATCACTCAGCTCGCCGAAAATCACGGTGGACGCGGAAGGGGCACTGAAGAACGCCGCGGAGCGTCTCATCGACGATCAACTCGGGGACAAGGTGCCCGGCGGACTGAGGGGCCTGCTTCCCGGCGGAAAGTAGAGGGGACATCTTGAGCGAGTTGCTCTACACCGAACTCTCGGACTGGTGGCCGGTCATGAGCGATCCCGCCCACTACGACGAGGAGGCGGATATCTTTCGCGACGCCATCGAGCAGACCACCACCATCCCGGTGCGGGAGGTCCTCGAACTCGGTTGCGGCGGAGGCAACAACGCCAGCCACCTGAAAGACCATTGGAAGCTGACTCTCGTGGACCTCTCCCCGGGAATGCTCGAGGTCAGCGCCGAGTTGAATCCCGAGTGTGAACATGTGGAGGGGGACATGCGCACCTTGAGGATGGGCCGGCAGTTCGATGCCGTGTTTGTTCACGATGCGATCGTCTACATGACCACCGAAGCGGACCTGCTCGCGGCGATGACCACCGCGTTTCAGCACACCCGGCCCGGAGGCGTGGCCCTCTTCGTTCCCGACTACACGGTCGAGAGCTTCGCACCCTTCACGAGCAACGGCGGACACGATCGAGGGAATCGCTCGATGCGATACCTGGAGTGGGCCTACGATCCGGACCCCTCCGACCACACCTACACCATGTCGTTCTCCTACATGCTCCGTGAGCCCGGGAAACCGCTTCGTTGCGAGTTCGAAGAGCACGTGATGGGGCTCTTTCCCCGGAAGAACTGGCTCGATCTCATCGCCCGCGCCGGATTCGAAGCCACCACCCTGCCCTACGACCACAGCAGTTTCGGGCCCAGCCTGAACTCCGAGCTGTTTCTCGGCGTGCGGTAGCGCGGAAGAGGTGCGGAATCAAGCACGCCGATCCAGGGATCGGCGCGCTTTCGTTCGGGAATTCAACAAGCCCCAACCAATCAGAAGCCCCAATAACTAGAAGCCCAGCACGTCATCCAGCGCAGTCTGCGCGGAAGAGGAGAAGTCTTCGCTGATCTCCTCGTCCGCTTCACGTGGCTTATCCGAGTTCTTCGCCTCCGTGAATACTTCTTCCAGCCTTCTGGCGGTTTCGCTCGCATAGAGGCGGACCATTCCGATCGTCGTCGCCTCATCGAAGATCACCGTCAACAACGTGCGGTCTCCGATCAGAGAGAGCTGAATGTTGTCGCGGAGCCCCTGGTGGAACATGACCGAGAACTCTTCCTCACCAAGAACCCGGGCCATTTCCTTCGTGGCGGCGAACGAGCCCGCCACCAACGCGGAGATGGTGTCCGAGTCGAACGATTGCGTGCTTCCGCGCTTGGTGATCATGTGACCGCCCTTGTCCACGAGAAGCGCAGCACGGGCATTCGAGAGCCTGAGGAACTCCGACAGGATGTTGTCGATGACCGCCATGTCGTCCCGGTAGAACACCAGGCGATTCTCACGGATAGAGGCATCGTCGCGCAGGAGGGGCTTTTCATCAGCCTGGTTGTTTTGGCGTTCATTTCAGAGCACCCCGAACGAATTGAGGATGAGGCCGAGGGCGCCGAAGACGACGATGCCCAAGGCGACCAGTGTGAGTATCTTGCCCCGGTTGTTACCGATGGACGCATTCTGGAGCAGCACTTTGCCGGTGCGCTTCGCAGGTGCGCTGATCCTCGGCACCTGGTGCTTCTTCCCGGCGTTCTTCTTCTTCTTCTTCTTCTTCTTTTGCTGCGGTGATGCGTACTTCCTTCTTGCGGGCACCTGGGCAACCGATGGGCCCGCATCGGGAACCTGCCCGGCAGCTCTTGCCGGAGGGGCATCCGATGGGGGGGCACACTCGCCTCGTGAGGGCACGGCGGCCCGGGATGGGGCACCTTGGTTCGGCATCCCGCCCTGCTGCTGCGGCGGCGATGCGGGCGGAGGCCCAGCAGGAGCCACCCGGGGAGCCGGAGCCACCTGGGCGGCCGGTGCCACCTGGGGAGCCGGTGCCACCTGGGGAGCCGGTGCCACCTGGGGAGCCGGTGCCACCTGGGGAGCCGGTGCCACCGAAGCGGCTGCAACTGGTGCCTCTGCCTTGGCTACCGGCCTGGCACTCGTCGCGGTCCGCTGCTTGCTCAGGTTCTCGAGCACCAGCGAGGACAGCGCCTTCAATGTGGGGAAGACCCCCTCCCCGGTATTGGCAACCGCCTCGAAGGTCGGCAGGCCGCGGGGATTGAGTTTCCGGTTCAGGGTTTCAATGTCGAGGGCTCCCGGGAGATCGCGCTTGTTGAACTGGATCAGCATGGGGAGCTGTTCGAGCACCTTTCCGGCCTCGAGCAGGTTGTTTCGCAGGTTCTCCAGGGACTCCAGGTTCTCCTCGAGCTTGTCGGCCTGGGAGTCCGCCACAAAGATGATCCCGTCGACTCCCTGCAACACGAGCTTGCGGGTCGAGTTGTAGTAGACCTGGCCCGGCACGGTGTACAGCTGGAACTTCGTCCTCATCCCCGCGATGTTTCCCAGATCGAGGGGCATGTAGTCGAAGAACAACGTCCGATCACCCTCCGTCGCGATCGACGTCAGCTCACCCTTGTTGGACTCCGGAGCTTTGAGATGCACCACCTCGATGTTCGTGGTCTTGCCGCTCAAGCCAGGACCGTAGTAGACGATCTTGCAGTTCACTTCACGGAGGGCGAAGTTGATCTGAACCATGCCTCAGCCCTTTCCATCCAATGACTTCATGCGATGTGTATCTCCCCGAGAGCGCCGATCCGGCGCGCCGTACTGCGAATCTCGAGTTCTGCCTGTCCGAGATCGATGCCTCGGTCCATCACAACCACGAGGTATGCTTCCCCGGTGGCTTCGAAAACCATCTCGCCGTCGGATGACGTGAGGCTCAGCCGTGAAAAGGGGCCGAGTCCCCGGTCAGCGAGGGCGCGGCCGGTGCGCAACACCACGTTCGAGGCCATGGCCGCAACCCGGTCCTGATCGAGGCTTCCGCTCAGCCGGGAAGAGATGACCATGCCGTCCCGACTCACCACCAGCGAACCGCTGATGCCGATGAGCTCGTTCAGGTCTTCGAGTACGCTTTGCATGCCTATCCCTCCCCCTCCGCAGAGAGACTTCGGGCGGCAAACTCGCCGACCAATCGTCGCGCGGGACCGACCTTGAGGGGACGACCGAAGCTTGCGGCCAGTGCCACCCCCTTCAGTTGGTTGACTGTTATTCCCCCGAAATCGCCCTCGATCGTGCACCAATCGAGGGCGCCGAATTCCATCTTCCGCGTTGCGTCTGAGGCGGTGTCCAGTATCTCGGCGGCCAGGGCAGCGAACTCTTCACAGGAGAGCTGGCTCGTGCCGCCGGCCATGTTCACCGGCCGTCCGTCGGGCCCGAGTGCCATGACGTTCGTGATTCCCTGGTGGCTCGCCAACTCGATCACGGTGTCGGAAATGCGCGCCTTGTCGATATGCGCTTCCGTGCAGATGCAACTGCTGGGATCGGTGAGTGCGCTCAGTGGGAATCTGCCGGGGTGATGGACGAACCTCCTGTTCGCCTCGGCCGCTCGGCAACGCTCAGCAGTGGATGGCCCCGGTGTCGATGAGGGATCCTCTTCCGCGGGAACCTCCATCGCCGTGCGGAAGATCATCAGGTCCTCGTAATCAGGTGAGAGCCTGCGGATCTCAGCCAGCTCGGCGTCGAAGTGATCCAGTGCGCCGATGGCGTAGTAGAGCTGGGCCAGGATCAGGCGCGCTTTCAGGTTCTGTGCGTTGAGCCGGAGCGCTCTTCGGAGCAGTGCTTCGCCCTCGATGCCGTCGTTGGCGAGGATATGCTGGAAGAACTTCTCTGCGTGTACCTCGCCGGCCACGAGGTAGGGCTTCTCATTCAGCGGATAGCGGCTGGCACATTCATCACAGATCGCGAGGGTCCGCTCGTGATCTCCGAGTTCAAGATAGCAATGGGCCAGGCTGTTGAAAACCGCCGGGGCGGGGTGCGTGGCCGCCTGTTTCTTCAGGCGGGAGATCTCGCCCTTCAGCCCGTCCTTGCGGAGGTATGTGCTGATGGATGCCAACCGTTCCGAACTCGGGAACAAGGCGAGTCCGCGCTTGGCGATCCTGCTGGCGTCGCGAATCTTGCCGAGCGATATGTACCGCTCCGCAAGGTCGGCGAAGGCCGCCGGCGTGGGGGCGCGTTTGACCGCTCCCCTCAAACGATGCAGGTCGCTCATCTTTCTCAGCTTTTCAAGTACACTCGTCACGAGTTCGTTCCGTTCCTGTGTTGTCCGATGGTTCCCTATCGACCATTCGGTGCATCGGGATAAAGCTGTTCCCGTGCGCCACTCACTTCCTCAACACGAAAATCTGACCATCTTCTGAAGCAACCAGGATCCGGTCGCCCACGGCGGTTGCCGGGACGAGGATCCGATTCACATCCTCACCGAGTTCCAATCGCCACACCATGTGGAAACGATCGTCCTTGAAGTCCATGGCGGTCAGCAATCCGTCGTCACCGGCAAAGAACAGGCGGTTTCCTGAGTGAGCGGGCGCGGTCCTCAAGGGCCTCTTCAACTCGAAGGAGTCCACCATCGCTCCGTCGCGGAGGGCGTAAACCCGACCATTGGAGGTGGCGACGATGACCATTCGTCCAAAGCTCGTGGGGGTGGTCTTGATCTCCGCCCCGGTGGCGTAGTTCCAGAGTTCCCGTCCGCTTTCGAGGTCGAATGCGTGAACGGTTCCGGTGGTGCTCACGAGGTGGAGTCTGGACCCGCTGATGCTGGGGCCGCCGAGGATGGAGCCCGCGGCACCGCGAGGCATCACGTCGAACTCCTTTCGTCCCCGGGCAACGCTCAACCCATAGCAGTGGCCATCCTCACCCGTCACGTACACGCGTCCCTGGTGAACGACCGGATCTCCCCTTACCTCAGCCGGGAGCAAGGTCTGCCAGGCCTGTTTGCCGGTGACGGCGTCAAACGCGGTCACCCGGCGGGAGTCGTCGCAGACAATCACGAACTCGCCCGCGAGGACCACCCGTCGGTACACCGAACCGGGGACGCGCTTCGACCACGTCGGCAGGCGGGTCGCCAGGGAGATGCGCTGCACGCTTCCCTCGATCGTCGCCAGGTAGAGGTGGCCGTCGCGGACCGCCACCCCTGCCGCGATGCCGCTCAGGCTGTCCGCCCGGTACACCTCCTCGATGGCCCGCTGCTTCGGCTTGATCCGGTAGACCAGACTGCTGCGAGTGGCGAGGAACACGTGGTCCCCACTCACGGCCGGCAAACCCTCCACCGAGCCTTCGATCCCCTCCTGCCAATCGACCTCCTTCACCAGATCCACGACGATCTCTTCCTGCTCGGAGAGACGCAGGATCTCGGTCTCCCGTTGTTTCAGGTCGAGCCGCAGGACGGTTTTTCCGCTGCGGGCGAACCCGGAGTGGCGCAACTCGACAATCGCATCGGCTCCCGGGCGCCAGCGGATCCAGGACGGAGTCAACTTCCCGGTCGTCATTCCGTTCACGTGGATCTCCGCGCCGGCCGGCCAGGAATTCACCCGAAGAGGGACCCGGACGCGGTCGAGCACCTCCCGGAGGTAGTAATCCCGGATGAGGGCGATCGCGATTTCTCGCGCATCTCCGAACCGGCCGTCGTCGAAGAGGTTGTCCATCTCCCGTATCCGGTCCGCCACCACAGTCAGGCTCTTCTTCAACTCCTCGATCTTCTGGGGAACATTCAGGTTCTGCAGGGGAGTGTGATCGATCGCCATGTCGGTGGCCCGCTGGTACTTGATCAGTGCCGCGCTCGGTTCGCCCTGCATGAGCAGTTTTTCGGCGTCGCCCACCAGTCTCACGCTGCATTCCTGGATCTCATCTCTGGCTGCGGCGACGGAACTCTCGAACCTCTCCTTCAGAACATTGAGCTCTTCCTGCTTCCGGACCGAGTCCTTGTAGGCGGAGGTGTATCTGAACTTCTCCGCGACAGTCATCAACTCCTTGATGTCCTGGTCGATCTGAACACTGAACCGATCGAGCAGCGCTTCCGCTTCCCGGTAGGTGGCGACCAGGCTCACCACGTTCAGGTCGCCCTTGCTGAGCTCATCCTGCAGTTGTGACAACCTGGCGCTGGCTTGGGCGATGTTCTTCGACATTTCGGCCAAAGCCTTGCCGGCGCGCTTCTCCTCCGCGGCGAGGGTCGCCTTGCCATCGAGTTCATAGGTGATGTAGGCGTAGCCGAATCCGCCGAGGACCAGGCAGACCAGGAACGCGATGGCGACCCGCTTCAGCCCCCTGCTCTTGTGCTCCTGGCGGGTCAGCAGGTGCTCCAGCCGCTGCCTCACATCCGCACGTGAACGATCGATGACGAGGATCTTCCGGAGGAGATTCGTCACCTGCGGCCAGTCCTTGCGCTGGGAATACCAGTCGACCATGGTCTGGTATTCGGCGACCGCTTCCACGGACATCTTGCCGGACAGGTAGACGCTCACCAGCAGGTGGCGCAGCGCGAATTCCTCCGGCGCCAGGCCGATGGCACGCTGAAGAACCTCGATGGCCTGTTCGGTCCGAGCGAGTTCCAGGCAGATTCCGGCGACCACTCTGGCGCGCTCGACGATCTCTTCAGTGCAATCTTCCAGGTCCCGCTGGTTCTCCGTGTAGATCCGGATCAGGCGGTCCGATGCCGCGAGATCGGTGGGGAGCATCGTTACGATCTTGCGACTGATGTCAAACGCTTCCTGGGCGTTTCCCGCGGCGAGATTCTGGTCCGTCAGGCGGCGATAAAGGTCGGCCGCGGCCTTGAATTCTCCGGCGCCTTCGTACGCCGCGGCCAGCGCGAGCTGCTGATCGGGGCTCTCGGCGCCGACTTCGGCAACACGCTCGAGAAACCTGATTCCCTGCTCGACGTCCCCACGCTCCAGCGCTGCCGTTCCCTCCCGCATGAGCTCGTCCGCGGGGAGGGGCTCCACCGCGCCGGCATCGACGAGAAGCGCCAGGATCTTCAGCACCTCGAACTTGCTGACGTACGAGGAATCGATGATCTTCTCGATGTCGCTCCGGCCGTCAATTGCCGCCAGCACCCGGTCGCACCACGGTTCCTCGAAGATGGGGTCCGTCAGGTCCATGTTGCGGCCGGTGTAGCGGAAGACCACACGCACGGAATCGACGCGACTCTGGATCATCTCCGACTCGTCGATCCGACGGGCGGCCTCCATGATCAGGCTGTTCACGTTGAAGGTCAGCCGGGAAAGATCCCCTTCGGCCGGGCCGCGATGATCAGTCGGGGCACCTTCAATGAACTCGAAGCTGGCATCCTTCCAGATGAAGAGATTGTAGATCTCCTCCTCGATTTCGAGCCGGAGAGCGTCCTGAATGACCTCTCGGGGCACCATCGCGGTCTCTTCCAGTACCGCCCAGAGAGGCTTGTTGTCCTGCTCCTGGAGGTTCCTGGCAGACTGGAGGTCCTCTTCCGTGATGCGCTGGAATCGCAGCAGGATTCGGCCGAGGGAATCCGAATCCGCAGAGCCTCGGGACAGCATGGAAACGCCGTCCTTCGAGAAGTAGATCGACTTGCGCGTATCGCCGTCGAAGATGTTCAGCGTGCCTTCCTTCCTATTGATGGAAAGCATCTGAAACACGTTCGCCAGATCTACGCTGTTGAGGTTGCCTTTGAGGGCCATCTTGCTCCTCGGCCACCGGTTCCTCTACCGGCGGCAGCCTCTCCTTTTCCTTTGTCAACCCCCTCCCCGCGACTACGATCGCCGCCGGAAAGAGGTTGGATCCGTGCCACCCCGAACGGTCTTCTCGGGAGCCGGGTCATGCCCCCTGAAAATCGCCGGGGCCAGGGCCGGCACCTGATCCGTCAGGTTCGCTATCGACCTTCTCCGTCTGGTCACTTGAGGGGGAAAGGGAGGGCGAAGGAGTCATGAAGGGGCTCGCCATGCGAGTCAGGAACGTGTATCGGCGCTTTGCCGTGCTCCCATTCCTGTTGATTGCCGCCCGCTATCACCGCTACCGCTCCGACCTCGGACAGGCCCGGGACCACCTGATCAGCGCGACCCGGCTCGTTCCTCGCTGCTTCAAAGCTCACCTGAGACTGGGCGCGCTCTATCTCGAAGAACATCGGTTCCAGCGGGCGAAACGCGAGTTCCTCCTGGCCCGGGAAATCAACCCCGGCAAGTTCCGGAGACTCTACCCGCTGATCACCGGTCGATCCGGGGACATCAACATCAACCTGTTCTACTTTCCGGGCTTCACCGATCTGGAGTCGGAACAGGCGCCGGAGGACTTCCTGCGGGAGTTCATCGGTGAACCGCTCGACGAACTCGGCGCGGGGGCCGGCGACGAAGGTGTGGTCTGGGGAGATTTCGCGTCTTACCGCGAGTTTCGGAAGTTCCAGGAGATGGGGCCGTTTCAGCCCGAGGAGACCGATCAGGTCGATTGGAACGAGATCTTGCGTCGCCTGCCTGACGAGGACGAGCCGACCGGATAGGATGACCTGTCCATGTGTGAGGGAAAGTCCGAGCAGAACCCCGACCGGGATCCGGATGGGAATCACGGCGGGGACCACGATGCCACAGAAACCGGCTGCTTCCGGCCCGGCGATACCTTCGCCGGGTTCCTGACCGGGGACCGGGAGCGCGACCGGCGTAACGTGGACATTCTGCTGGACACGATCGCCGAGGTGAATCGCACCCGCGACCTCGAGACGCTGCTGGTCTCGGTGGTCGACCGCACTCTCCGGTTCACGATGGCCGAGCGCGGCATCCTGATGCTCTACGATTTCGCGGGCAAGCTCCACATCCACGTGGCTCGCGACAACTGCGGCAACTTCCTCGACCACCATCTCGACTACAGCCGGCCCGTTCCGAACCAGGTCCTCGAGGACGGCAAGGCGGTCTGCATGACCTCTACCGCCAGCGAGAACCGGATCTCCCTGACCCAGTCCAGCCAGCACCTCGGCCTGCTCACGGTGATGTGCGCTCCCCTCTCGGTCCAGGGCCGCGTCATCGGCGTCCTCTACGTGGACAGTTCGGCCCGCTCCCGCAAGTTCACCGACGGGGATTTCAGCCTCTTCAAGGCCCTCTCCTACCAGTTGGCCATCGCGATCGAGAATGCCCGCATGGCCAGGAAAGAGAGCGGTCTCTCGCTCGCTCGCGATCTGCAGCGCAGCCTGATGCCGACGGAAGCCGTCGCTCTGCCCGGATTCGACATCCATGGCCTCTCCCGGATGTGCGACGAGGTCGGCGGTGACTATTTCGACTACATCCGGCACAAGGAGGGGCGGCTCGGCCTGGTCGTCGGGGACGTTTCCGGGCACGGATTCGTCGCCGCCCTGCTCATGGCCACCGGGCGGGCGCTCCTTCGGGCCTACGCTTCGACCGAATCGGACCCGGCGCGCGTGGTGACCCTCCTGAACCGCGAACTCGCCCGGGACCTGGCGACGGACCAGTTCATGACGATCTTCTACGGAGACCTCGATCTTGAGCGGCGATCGATCCGTTACGCCACGGCGGGGCACTGTGATCCGATCCTGCTTCGCGGAACCTCGGGTAATATCGAGACCCTCGCCGGTCGTGGGATGGGGCTCGGCTTCGACCGGAACTACACCTACTCGGACTTCGGGCCGGTCAGCCTTCGAAAGGGCGACGTTCTCCTGATCTACACCGACGGCATCCCCGAAGCTCGCAACCCCCAGGGTGGCTTCTTCGGCATGGAACGGGTCCACGAGATCCTGGCCGAGCGGCACGACACCGCCCGGGCTCTCGTGGAGCAACTCGTCAGCGAGGTTTCGGAGTTCTCAGGGGGAACCGGCTACGCGGACGATCTGACCGTGATCGCCGTGCGCGTCACGGAGTGAGGTGGGCCGACCGCGTGCCGGCGCGGCACGAGCATCGCCACAAAGAGCCATGTCCGCCTGCACCCATTCGGGCCGCCGTCCCGTTCTCGACTCACCCGAACATCACCTCCCCTGCCCCTGCTCCTCCTCCGCTTCCTCCGCCTCCCGCTCCTCGATCTGCTGCAGCACCCAGCGGATGTAGACGGCGAACGCCTTCAAGGACCGGAAGCGATGGTCGCCGCCGGTCATGCCCGAAAGCCACACCTCGGTGCGAGGGGGGAGTTCCACCGCCGGATGCCTTGCCTTGATGTCTCCGAGCAGCAGTTTCAGGTTCTCCCGGCTGGTGGGCCGCATCCGGGTCTTCAGGTAGTCGTAGGAGAAGTTCCCGGCGTCGATGGCGAAGGTCGGTTTCTCCTCGCCGAAGCCCACGATGGCCATCAGCAGCGGACTCCTGGATTTCCCCCGCGTGGTGGCCATGGCCGCGGAGCCGATGGTGTGGTCCGCTCCGCGAGTGGGCGTCGAGGATGCCTCTCCACCCTTCCAGGCTCCGTAGACCCGATCCTCTTCACCGGCGGCCAGGGTCACCTCACCCACGGCCACCAGCTTGATCTCCTTCCAGGGCAGGAAGGGCGGAGATGGCGGCTCGGCCGCCCTGAGGAACAGCCCTTTCTGCATGGGGTCGGCCTGCCGGACGCGGAGCGCGGGGAGAAGCCGGGGCATGTGGATCTCGGGAATCGCTTTCGCCACGACCTCCGCCTTGCCGAGGGCCGCAAACACCGCGTCGAGGTGAGCGGCATCCACGGATTCGATCAGGATCCAGGGGTGTTCCCGCAAGGCGCGGGTCAGTGCACCGGTGGGACGATCGAGGATCTCCGCGAGGTGCGCGGCGAGGGCCGGGGCGGGGACGTTCGACTCCGACTTCAGCAGGACTGCGTAGCTCTCCATGACCGACCATTCTAGTCGCTGCGGCCTATCGCTTGAAGAGCCAGTCCTCCGTTGCGTACCGATCCGCGGCGAGCCTCCCGGCGGCCGCGGCCTCGTCGCGCGTCGGAGCACCGGGGATCATGCGGATCCCGAGGGCGCGTTCCGCCGCACGGGCCATGGCGCTCTCGAGATCTCCGCAGGTGACGTCAGCCACCGCGGCTTCGGGGGTGAAGGGGTTCGGAGCGATCGGGATGGAACCGTGCATCAGGAAGCCGCTTCCGGACCGGCGCTGGGCTGAACCCACCAGCTTGCGGTCGCCGAGGACCAGGTCGAAGGACGTGGAGTGATAGAAGCACCAGAACTCCCCGGGATCGCCCGTATCCGATCGCAGCGGGCGTTTCCGGCGCATCTCCACCGGAGCGCCGAGTTCTCCCATTGCTTCGCGGATAAACCCGTGTACGACACCGTACGCGCCTTCCGCCTCCCGGGGGAAACCGGGTTCGTCGAGCGGGCAGACCACCGCGTAGGTGAGCTCGGGGCCGTGAAAAATCGCCCCGCCGCCGGTGGGCCGCCGGGTGACCCCGAAGCCCTCATCCCGCACCATGGCCAGCCGGTTCGGGTCCGCCGTCTGGAAGTACCCGAGCGAGAGTGTCCACGGATCCCACGAGTAGGTTCGCAGCGTGGGGACGATGGGGTCCGCCCGCAGGAGCGCTTCGTCGAGCGCCATGTTCTCCGCGGATCCCAGTGGACCGGACCTGATCCATCGCCATTCCCGTAACATGGCGACGAGGATACCCCTCCGAAAGGGTGAGCCGTGTCGGGAAATGCAGGCTAAGATTCCCGGTCCATGAAACGATCGTGCAGCGCAAGGCAACCTCCGAAGTTCCGCGAACGGGCGAGGGTATGGTACGAGCGCCGGGGGCTGAAGAAGGGGATCCGTCATCTGGTCAACATCGGGGCGCTCACCCTGCTCGGACACTCGGATGACCTCACCGATGAGCTGGACTGGGCTCTCGAACGACGGGTCTCGGTCGATCTGATCCGGGAAGTGTTCCTCCAGACCATGCTCTGCGCGGGCTATCCCCGTGCTCTGCATGCGTTCGAGAGGCTCGATGATGTCCTTAAGTCCAGGAAGCTCAGGGTTGCTCCGAGGTGCGACCGGGTTCCGCATCGCGCCACGGCCGGGGTGTTCTATCGCCGCCGCGGGCGGGAACTGTTCGAGGAAATCTACCGCGACGACACCTCGCTGGTGATGGCGAGGATCTCCGGTTTCCATCCGGAGTTCATGGACTGGATCACGGAGGATGCCTACGGGAAGGTGCTTTCGCGGCCGTACCTCGACCTGATGACCCGCGAGATCCTCTCGTGCTGCCTGCTGGCGATTCTGAAACTCCCCCGCCAACTCACCCCCCACATTCGGGGTGCGCTCCGGGCGGGGGCGAAGGTCCGGGAGATCTCCGAGGCGATTTCGCAACTCGAACTGTTCATTCCCAGGCGCGCGGTGAAGGCGGCCCTGCTTCGCCTCGAGCGGGCGAGGACCACGCTCTGACTGTGGGGCCGCGCAAGAATAACTTCGGAGGAACACCCCATGTTTCGCTCGGTACTCGTAGCAAACCGCGGCGAGATCGCCCAACGGATCCTCAAAGCCTTGCAGGAACTCGGCATCCGATCGGTGGCCGTCTTCTCCGAGGCCGACCGGGATTCGCCGCATCTCGAGTGGGCGGACGACGCCATCTGCATCGGGGGATCACGGAGCGGGGAGAGCTACCTGAACATGGACGCGGTGATTCAGGCTGCGCTTCTCTCGGACTGCCAGGCGGTCCATCCGGGGTTCGGTTTCCTTGCCGAGAACGCGCTCTTCGCCGCCATGTGCGGACAGGCGAAGCTCACCTTCATCGGTCCCTCGCCCGCCGCCATCCGCGACATGGGCGTGAAAGCATCGGCGCGCGAGACGATGCGCGCGGTGGGGCTGGAGCCGATTCCCGGTTCGAAGGGTATTGTCCGCACGCTCGCCGCCGCCCGCGAAGTGGCCGCATCGATGGGCTACCCGGTGTTGCTGAAGGCCAGCGCCGGCGGTGGGGGGCGGGGGATGCGCGTCGCGGAGGACGAGGCGGGTCTTTCGACGGCGTTTTCCCAGGCGAGGATGGAATCCGAGAAGGCGTTCGGCAACGCGGATCTCTATCTCGAGAAGTTCATTCGGGGTGGTCGCCACATCGAGTTCCAGATCCTGGCCGATGTCTACGGCAACGCCGTTCACCTCGGGGAGCGCGAGTGCTCGGTCCAGCGTAACCACCAGAAGCTGGTGGAGGAGTCGCCTTCGCCGGTGGTTTCAGCGAAGCAGCGCGCGGAGGTGGGGGCCCGGGTTGCCGCGGCGGTGGCGAAGATCGGTTATACCAACGCCGGCACGGTGGAGTTCCTCCGGGACACCGACGGCACCCTCTACTTCATGGAGATGAACACCCGGCTGCAGGTGGAGCACCCGGTGACGGAGATGGTCACCGGCTTCGATATCGTGAAAGAGCAGATCGCCATCGCCGCGAACCGCAAGCTCTCCATTTCGCAGGACAACGTGAAGATGACCGGCCACGCGATCGAGGTGCGGATCAATGCGGAGGATCCGGCCGAGAACTTCCGGCCGACACCGGGAGAGATCCGGGTCTTTGCGCCGCCGGCGGAGGGCGATGGTGTCCGGGTCGATACGCACGTCAGGCCCGGCACCGTGGTGCCGCCCTTTTACGACTCCATGATCGCCAAGCTGATCTGCCGCGGGCCGGACCGGGCCTCCACGATCGAGAAGACGGTCGAGGCCTTGCACGACTTCAGGATCGAGGGGGTCAAGTCCACGATCCCGATCCACCTCGAGATCCTCGCTTCCGAGGAGTTTCGGAGTGGTGCATACGACACCCGGCTCGTGGCGAGCCTTCTTGAGAAGAACGGGGTGGACTGATGGCCAGGGTACTTCTGCAATCGATCGGTTCTCCCCTCGAGGAGATCATGACCGCGAAAGCAGCGAAAGCGAACCGAACGGCCATGGCCGGCTCGGCAGCCCCGGTGGTCGATGGCCGCGTCTTCGTGAAGGGCGGCTGGGGCGAGGAGTATGTCGCCCGCGTGCACAAGAAGGGCAAGCTCACCGCCTGGGAGCGGATCGAGCGACTGAAGGATCCGGGCAGCAACGTGTTGCCGGTGAGCACGTTCGTCAATCACGGGGTGGAGTTCGAGGGCGGGAAGCAGTGTCCGGGCGCGGGAGTCGTCACCTGCTTCGTCAAGGTCCACGAGCGCTGGACGGTGGTGATCGCCAACGACAATACGGTGGCTTCCGGGGCGTGGTGGCCACTCACGCCGGAGAAGATCGAACGGGCCCAGGAGATCGCCAGGAGGCTCAGGCTGCCGGTGGTCTACCTCGTGGACTGCAGCGGTCTGTTTCTGCCGGAGCAGTCCCGCAGTTTTCCGGGCCCGGTGGGGGCGGGGCACATCTTCAAGATGAACAGCCTGCTCTCCGCGGAGCACGTGCCCCAGATTGCCGGCGTCTTCGGTGATTGCATCGCCGGCGGCGGGTACATGCCGATTATTTCCGACCGGGTGTACATGACCGAGCAGGCCTACATGGTCATCGCCGGCGCGGCTCTCATCAAGGGCGCCAAGTCGCAGAAGATCACATCGCTCATGATCGGCGGCCCCGACATCCACGTGCACCTCAGCAACTGCGCGGACTTCCGGGGCCCCGACGACGAAACCGTGCTCGACATGATTCGCCGGGACGTGTCGCTGCTACCCTCCACCGCGATCGAGTACTACAAGTACGGCGGCGACACCGCGGAACCGCTCTACCCGCCTGATGATCTCGACAGCCTCTTTCCGGCCGACTACCGGATGCCCTACGACACGCGCCAGCTGATCGCGAGGCTCGTGGACTCGAGCCTCTTCTGGGAGCTGATGAGCCACCGCGGCGAGGAGATGATCACCGGGGTGGCCCGGGTGGGGGGCCTCTACGCCGGGTTCATTGCCAACAACCAGTTCCTGATCGACCACCCCGACCTGCCGGACCAGAAGCGCCCCGGTGCGATCCTCTACAAGGAGGGGATCGCCAAGATCTCCCAGTTCTCCCGCGCTTGCGAATCCGACGGTATTCCGATCATCTGGCTGCAGGATATCTCCGGCTTCGACATCGGTGCGGAGGCGGAGAAGGAGGGGCTGCTCGGTTACGGCAGCAACCTGATCTACACGAACTCCACCAACCACGTGCCGATGATCACGGTGCTGTTGCGCAAGGCCTCCGGCGCCGGCTATTACGCCATGGCCGGGGCGCCCTACGATCCGGTGATCCAGCTTTCCACTCCGATCACCCGGCTCGCGGTGATGGAGGGTCGGACGCTCGCGATCGGTGCCTACCGAACCCGGCTCGACGACAACTTCGAGATCATCAGTGACGATCCCGAGGAGCGGGCGAAGGTCGAGGGGGGCATGAAGAAGGTGGAGGATCGCATCACCGCCGACATGAACCCCCTGCACTCCGCGGCGCTGATGGATACCGACGAGGTGGTGCTCATGGGCGAGTTGCGCGAGTACCTCCGGGCCATGGTGGAGATGTGCTACCAGGGCACCGGGTATCGCCGCGTGAAGAACCCCCGGATCTGGTCGATGCATGATATTGCGGTGCTGACCGAGGATTGAGCGATGAAAGACACTATGGTTCTGATCCAGAGCGGAGACCACCTTCGGGCGCCCACCGTGGGCCGGTATCTTCACGCTCCGCCGGTGGGCACCTACCTCTCCCCCGGCGCACCGGCGGGCAGTCTGAAAGTGCTCCAGCGCGTCTTCGACCTCGTGGTTCCCGCCGGCGGTGGAGGCATCGTCAAGGAGGTCCTGGTGTTCGGCCGGGCGGTGCCGGTGGAGTATCGCCAGCCGATCCTCAAGCTGACACGCGAAGCGGATCAGATCGACTTCGGCGTCACCTGGGACACGGGCGTCACCGACTCATCGGAGGAGGCCATCCCCGAAGGCATGTTCGCCCTGCGCGCTCCCACCGACGGCATCTTCTACCGCCGGCCGTCCCCGGACGAGCCCCTCTACGTCAACGAGGGCGACACGGTCACCCGTGGCCAGGTTCTCGGCCTGGTGGAGGTGATGAAGTGCTTCAACCAGATCACGTACGGCGGCGACGGCCTGCCGGAGACGGCGAAGGTGCACCGCATCGTCTCCGAGGACTCCGGCGAGGTGAAGCTGAACCACCCGCTGTTCATTCTGAAACCGTAAGGGGAGGGGCCGGAAAGAGGGGGTGGAGCCCATTGACCTGCCGGTTGCGAACGCAGCGGTATGATGCGCGAAGCCGGCCACCACCATCCGCATCCCTGATCACACCTCGGCCCAGCCGTAATGGAGGGTCGACCTCCGGGCGACCGCGCCGGCTGTCCGGGAATGTCACGCGGGTGCTGCGAGCGCTGCGAAGAATTCGAACGTCAGTACTACAGCCCGGACAGGAAGAACGCGAAGCGCTCCTCCAGATCGCGGCGCAGGCCGATCGAGGCGAAATCGGAGATGGAGTCCTCGGTAGAATCGACCGCAAAGTCCATGCTCGCGGTGAAGGCTCCGAGGATGCTGCGGCGTTCCCGGTCGAAGAGGGCATCGATCGAGGAGTCTCCGTCATCCGATCGAACCAGCATCACGAAGAGCGTGAGCTTCGGCGTGCCGTGATGTTCCCGGTACCAGTTCTCCCCCGGTCGCGGGAAGACGAGCGGGACCACCTCGCCGCCCACCCCGAGCTTCCGCAGGTGTTCGGCGAGCCGGGGGGATGCCTTCAACCGATCGAGGATCTCCTGAGCGAAGGCCGGATCCCGGCGGGTGCGGTAGATCGGCGCCTTCACGAGCACGAGACGCGTCGAGGCGTTGGCGCCGGGAACCATCGGCACATCTGCCGCCGCACCACCTTCGGTCATCTGCTCGAGCACCTGCCTCGTCACAAATGCGAAGCGGTCTTCGCCCGGGAACCTCGGGCCGGGCCGGATGAACTCGCCGGCCACGATCTCCTCGCCCTTCGGACGTCCGAGGTCCACCTGCGCCTGGCAGGCGCCCTGGATCCTGCGCTTCGCCGGATCGGCGACGGCGGCCTCGACCGATGCGCCGGCTACCCTGCTCATGCGGAAGAGGAAGAGGGTGGCGCGGTCCGTCCCGAAGGGGTCGGGAGCCGGGCCACGGTTTTGCTGTTCCCGCGCACCTGGATTCCCGGCCTTACGATCGAAGGGCAGCCCGAATACGACGGCCACGTCGGCACCGGGCTTCTCGAGGAACGCGAGAAACGGCGCGAGACGCGCGGAGTCGCGCAGCCGGAGAACGACGCGCTCGGCAAAGCCTGGTGCGGCGGCGGCGCGGTAGGGGCCTCGGATCGCGACGATGCGGCCATCGGTCACGTACGGCAATCCGCCGGCAGTTCCGGCCTGAAGATCGACATCGGGCCGCGCCGGTTGATCGGCGAGTTCGAGTTCCGTATCGAGATACGGCACCACCAGCGTGGCCTTTTTCACCGCTCGGATCAGCCCCATCGATCCGACACAGAGCGCCGCCGCGAGAACGACCGTTCCAACGAACCGCAACCACGCCGGGACTCCCACATCCCAGAGGCGCGCGGAGATACCGCGCAGGTGGCGATCACCCGGAATGATGAACGAGGTGCGTGCCCGATAGAGTTCGTACTCCTCGCCGAAGAGAGCAATGCACTTGCGCTCTTCGAGTTTCGTCAGGTGGTAGTAGAGGAGCATCATCGCGAACGCCGCAACGAAGGCGATGGCGCGGCCCCAGGTGAGCAGGATGCCGAGGGAGAAGAAAGTCAGCGCGATGTACTGGGGGTGGCGGACGATCCGGTACAGCCCGGTTCTGACGAGTCCGGTCTTCCTGAATTTTGCCGTGTAGATCTGTGCCGCGCCCACGAAAAACAGCAGTAGGCCGATCAACGAAAGCAATGGCCCGAACAGCCCGATGGTCATCACCGGGAAGACGAAGTGGGTGAGCCAGGCGGTGGACGGGTTCGCCGAGAGCGACTGGATGTTCAGCACCGAACCGTAGAGGAAGCCCGCAAAGGGCAGCAGCATCCAGATCGGTTCGAGGATGAGAAAGGCGGCGAGGATCTTCAGGAGCACGCGTCCGAGCTTCTTCAACACCTCTGGCGCTTTCATCCGTTCGTCTCCGCTTTGGTCGCGATCCAGATCGTGTGGCGGGCCCCGCGTCGTCGTCGACCGGGACGAACCCTGGTGATTTCGACGGTGAAACCCTCTGTTTCGAGGCGCGCGGTGAACTCCTCGTCGGGGGTCGCGGACCACACCGCGAGGATCCCGCCGGGCCGGAGTGCGTTCCGGGTCGCGGCCAGGCCATTCCGGGAGTACAGGCGGTCGTTCGGTTTCCTGGTGAGCCCCTCGGGCCCGTTATCGACATCCAGTAGAATCGCGTCGAAGGATGTTCCGGCCCGGCCAATCACGTGAGCGACATCCGCGATGGTGACGGTGACTCTCGGGTCGTCGAGCGGCCGCCCGGCCACCGGGGCAAGATACTCCCGGTGCCAATCGACGACGACGGAAATCAACTCCACCACGTCGATGGATCCGTCCGGTGGGAGGTCGGCCAGCGCGGCGGCCACGGTGAACCCGATACCGAGGCCGCCGACCAGAACCCTCGCCGCCGGTCGGCCGGAGATCTTCTCCATGGCGAGGTGCGCCAGCTCGTCCTCGGAGCCATGGACGCGGCTGTTCATCAACTCGAAGCCCGCCACCCGGATCGAGTACTCGGCGTCTCGCCGGAAGAGGCGGATCTCGCCGCCGCTTCCGGGAATCCGGGCGGTATCGATCAACTCCCAGGGTTTCATTTCCGCCACACATACCGGCCGCTGTTCTGTGCGGCCAACTCCTTCATCAACGGTGAATCAAAGCCCACCGCGATGCAGTGGATGGCGATCCTTCTGGTGCGATTGATTTTTCTGACTTCCCGGAGGATGTCCTCCTGCTGCACAAACTTCCCGGAGCCCGGCGAGCCGTCGGAGAGGAGGTAGATCGTGTCCACGCCCCTGGTCAGCAGTGCCATCTCCAGTCCGTCGTAAAGGTTCGTCCCTCCCATGGGCCGCCTGGACAACAGGTGTTTCTTCAGCGCGCCGCGGGTGTTCGCATTCACTTTCACCAGTTGCTTTTGCCAGGGGTGGATCCTCGTCTCGAAGAGGATCACGTTGAGTCGGGCGTTCTTGCCGAGTGACCTGACGACCTTGAGGGTCTGCTCCACCGCGACCTGGAGGTTGGTCCTGCCTCCGGAGAGTGAACTCATCGAACCCGACTGGTCGATCACGAAGATCATCCGGTCGGTCTCCACCGGGACGCCGTAGAAGCTCGCCACGCTCCGGCCGCTGTGGTCGTCGGGCTTGATCTCCGGGATCTTTTCCGGGACCTCGAAGTCCTCCCCGTGTTCTTTCCACCAACGCTCCCACAGCTCGACGATGTCGTAGAAGTTCCGGCCGGTGGTGCGAAACAGGGTGTTGGCGATCGCCGCGACGATCCGTGGAACCTCCTCCTTCGAAAGTCTCCTGATCAGCGGCAACACCGCTCGGCGGACGCGGACCTTTCCCAGTCCCTCCACCGCGGTCAGGCGGACCTGCCAGGCCTTGTCATCGATGTGATCGAGCAACAGGTCCGCGGCGACCTCGCCCCCGGCTTTCCCGGCTGCGGAGATCGCTACCACCCGCACCTCGAAGTCCCGCGAGCGGAGCGCCTTCTCGAAGAAGCGCCGCACTTTCGGGCTGTCCAGGCCGAAGGCCGCCAGGGCGTCGAGCGCCGCGGCGAAGGCGAGGGGATCGTCCTTTGTGCCTTCCGCCGCTTTCACGATCTTCGCGTCCGCTCCCGGAGGGCGATGCACGCCGAGCGCGCGAATGATCGCGGTGAGCACCTTCGTGTCCTTTTCCGACCGCAGGCGGGTGAGGAGAGCCCTGGTCGTCTGGTCGGTCCGGATCGTGGTGAGCACCTCCGCGGCCAGCGTGCGCTGCGGCGGGGTTCCCGTGGCGAGACGGTCGCAGAACACGTTGATCGATGCCTGATTGCGGACCGGAGAGAGCAGCTTCACCGCCGCAAGGTGTTCGGTCGCGTCCAGGCCGGCCGCCGCGGCGAAGATCTCGACCACCGCGGCGGGGTCGTTTTGCGTCGCGAGGAGCCGGACGGCAGCCAGCCGGACCTTGCCGTCGCGGTCCTTCAGGGCCGCCGCGCCGAGATCGATCGATTCCGGCAAGCCGAGCATCAGGGCATGCTGGAGCCCGAGGGCCCTCATCCGGGGATACGATGACACCGCCGCGCCGATGACCATCACCGCGGGTGGGGGACCGGTGCGATAGCGTGAGGCGATCTGGTAGGCCTGGTAGCGGAAGTTCTCCCGGGGGTCTTCGGTGGCGAATTCCTCGAGCAGGGCCAGGCCCTCTCTGCTCCCGAGGTAGGCCAGGTTCCGTCCGGCGTCCGCAAAGATCGATTCCTCACTGGTGCTCTTCAGGATCTGAAGCAGGAGCGCCTCGCGGTCCGGGGCGTCCATGCCGTGCAGGGCGGCAAACGCGGCCATGCGCACGGCGACGGGGCCGGATCCCCGGGCGAACTCGAAGATCGCCGCCGAGTACGGACGGTAGCAGAGGTATCCGGTGGCCCGGAGCGCGTTCGACCTGATGTTGATGTCGGGGTCGCTCTTCGCGAGGCCGACCAGGAACCGGAACGCCTCCCGCGTCCGGGTCTTGCCGATGTCCGCGATGACCTTGTTGCGGCTCGTCGAGACGCCCGTCCCGGCGGCGCGGTCCTTGTCCTCCGCCTGCGCGTACTGCTTCTTCAACTCCGCGAACGTCGCGACATGGCCGGTGACTCTCCTCCCGGCGGCGACGGTGTTGATCCGGGGCCAGGACGCCTCATCGGGAGCCGGGGTCCGGGCGGCGGCCTCGAACGTGACCTCTCCGTGTCTCGAGAGCCTGGCGATGAACCCGAAGTTGCCGAGGCGGAAAGGCTTGCCCGGCTCGATCATCTCGTGACCGGAACTCGAGGCCCGGACCTCGGTGTCGCCGTCGAGATCGAGGTAGAGCCGGTCCTGCTCCGGGGTTTCGAACAACAGGTCGTGATCGCCGTCGCTGAGCACCACCTTGCGGATCCGCCCCGCGAGCACGACCTCGCCCTCCTTTCGCACCGGCACCGCGAGATGCAGACAGTGGCTCGTCTTGCTCCTGTGATGGACGAAGCGGAGGGTGATCTTTCGCGGGGCGCCCATCGGGTCGAGCGGGACTTCCACCTCGATGAGCGCCTCCCAGGCCGTCCCGGAGCCGACTTGCGTCAGGTAAAACGGCTCCTCGTTGGCCAGATCGCCGTCGAAATCGCGATCGACGCGGATCCATGCGGGCTCCGGGCGAAACCGGACCGCGAGCAGCAATTCCCGGCCCTCCCCGAAGTTGCGTTTGACGAATCGGGCGTCCTCCATGCCCTCGGGAATGGTCAGCCCCTCGGGCGGCTCTTCTTCCGGGGAGATCGACACGAGAGGGTAGCGCGCCGGATCGCCGATCTCGAAGGCTAGTTTCGCGGTGACTTCGTCGCCGGCGAAGACCGGGAATTGTGTGAGCCAGAGCGTCAGCAGCAGGATCGGAAGACTTCTCATTCGCAAGCTCCATGCGGGTTCTGCATGGTAGTCGAGATGGTGGGATCGATCCATGGGGATGGGGGCATCTACCGGTTTAGGGCCCGCGCAAGAATAACTTCGGGATCCGAGGGCTGCTGCATCCCGCCCAGCCGCGTTGCGCCGTCCTCGCGCCTTGCTGGGCGGGCGCATCAGCGCTCTCGGTCCTGCGAACTTATTCTTGCGCGGCCCCTTAGTCGCGCCAGGCCGGCGGCGGCCACAGCGTTCCTGGTCCGGTCGGGCAGGGCTTCCCACGATCTGCGGTAGTGCCCGACGGCGAGGGGAAGATTCCCGATCGCCTCGGCCTCGGCCGCGGCCCGGTTCCAAAGTGTGGCGATCGCCGGCGTGAGATCGCCGCCACTCTCGTAGCCCACCTCCTTCGCCTTCGCCAGGTTCTTTGCGGCGGAGGCGTATTGGCCGAGTTCCTGGCAGGCGAGGGCGGCGTTGTACCAGGCCGACGGGGCGAGTTGCTCTTTGTCCGCGGAGATCCGGAGCGCCTGGTCGGCGGCCTCGAGTGCCTCTTCGGGACGCCCGAGAAGCATCAGCGCATTCGCTTTCATCGACAGCGCACGGCTCCCGAGGAGGTCCGGCGGCATTCCGATCTCGTCCCGGTACAGCCCGATGAGTTGATCCGTCCGGCGGATCACCGCTTCGGCGTGCCGCCGCACCGCCGCGGCCTGTTCGCGTTTTCGGCCGAGGGGAGCCGACCGGAGCTTCTTCTGCGCCTCATGCGCGGCCAGCAAGTCCTTCGAAATGAGCTGGGACAGTCCCCGGGGGGTGGCGGCCCTGGCATTGGTGGCGCCCCAGAGCGCCTCCATGCTCCGCCAGTCGTAGCAGCGGTGAAACGTGAGCAGGAAGAAGCAGGCGAACACCACGGCGACCAGTCGGGGCTTGAGACGGGCCAACCACGGCGAGACGAGGATCATCACCCCGACGGCCGGGACGTAGAGGAACCGCTCGGCGGTGGGGATGCCCACCTTGATCATGAGGTTGCTGACCGGGAACAGGGCGATGAAGAAGAACGCCAGGGCGAGCCGCGAGCGTGCCCCTCCCCGGATGGCGGCGGCAAGGAGCGCAACCAGCACCGCGATCGACACCGCGCTCCCGACGTCGATTCCGCCCAGGGCCGGCACGTGGTAGTCGATCAGGAGATCAACCGGAAACAGCAGCCGGTGCAGGTAGAGCAGATAGCCCTTCGACATGGTGAGCAGGTTCGCCCCGTAGCTGCCGCCCCACCATCTCGAGAGGTGCCCCGGCATCTGGATGAACTCCGGGGATGGCATGATGAGGTTCCACAGCACGACATAGCAAAGCGCGATCGCGGTGTAGACCCCGTACCATCCGTACCGGCGCTTCTCGCCACGATACAGATCGACGACCACCGCCAGACCGACGAACACGACCGCCGACTCCTTGGAAAGGAGGGCGATCACCAGGATGATCGCGGCCGCGACCCGCTTTCCCCGGAGATGTGCGAGCAGGGCGAGCATGAGGAAGACGAGGACCAGCACGTCCCCACGGCTGGTGATCCAGGCGACGGATTCCGTATGCACCGGATGGAGGGCGAAAAGCACGGCGCCCGGGAATCCCGCGCGAGTCGCAAAGGACTTGCCCCGCTGCGCGAACAGCTCCATCAGCACCAGCATCAGGAGTACCGAGCCGAGGGCGTGATAAAGGACGTTGCGCAAGTGGAAGAACCACGGCTTCCCGCCGGAGATCGCCCAGTCGATCGCGAAGTCGAGGGTTCGAAGTGGCCGGTAGATGCCCTTCCAGCCGACCGGGGCGAGGGTGGCCGGGTCGGTGAAGAAGGAGGCGATACTGCTCGGAGCCAGGCTCCGGATCGCTTCGTTGTCCTCGACGAAGCGGACGTCGTCATAGAGGAACTCGCCGGAGAGCGAGGGGTAGTAGGCGGCCAGGCAGAGGCCCAGGATCACCAACGCATGGCGCACGGTCCGACCCTGCTCGCGCGTCAGACTCAGGCTTCCGGCCTTTCGGACCACTTCGGCCGCCGCTTCTCGAAGAACGCGGCCATGCCCTCCTGCGCTTCATCTCCGACCCGGAGTTCCGAGATCATCTTCGCGGTGTACGGCCCGGCTTCGTCGAGCGTCATCCCCGGAAGTTTCCCGATCAACTCCTTGGCGTAGCGGAGCGCGTCCGGCCCGCTCGTCAGGATGTCCCGGACGTATTCGTCGACTCTGCTCGAAAGCAGGCCCGCGGAGACGGCTTCGTTGACGAGCCCGAGTACCGCGGCCCGGTCCGCCGAAATCCGGCGCCCGGTCAGGAACAACTCCCGCGCGGCGCGCTCGCCGATCCGCTTGATGACGAACGGTCCGATGCACGCCGGTACCAGGCCGATCTTCACTTCGGAAAGCGAGAACTCCGCGCGGTGGCTCGCCACGGCGATGTCGCAGGCGGCCACCAGGCCGTTGCCTCCGCCGATGGCCGCGCCGTTCACGGCGGCGATCGTGGGGATGGGGAGCAGATAAAGCCTGCGCATCAGGTCGGCCAGCGGGAGGGCGTCGGCGAGATTCTCTTCGAACGAGAACCCTCTCATCCGGCCCATCCATTTGAGGTCGGCCCCGGCGCAGAAGGACTTGCCGCGGCCGGTGAGGACCAGCACGCGGATGTCAGCGGACTCTTCGATCCGGCGGAGAGCGTCGTTCAGCTCTTCGATCAGGATTTCGTTGAACGCGTTGCGGACTTCCGGCCGGGCGAGCGCAATACGCGCCACCCGACCGGAGAGGTCAGCCACGATGGTGGTGTAGCCGGCCACTACGCCGGCACCACCTTGTATCCGTAGAACAGGACTCCGTCCGCGCCGTCTTCCCTGATTCTCCGGAATTCGATCTTCACCGGGAGGCCCATCTCGATTTCATCCAGATCGACATCCACGAGTTGACTCATGAGCCGCACGCCGTTTTCGAGTTCCACCAGGCAGACCGCGTACGGCGAGAGGTCGGTGAACTCGTCCGGCGCCACGCGGATCACGGTCCAGGTGATGACCTTGCCGGTGTCCGGCAGGACGACGGTTTCGAACTTCTGCTTGCCGCACTTCATGCAGATGCGTCGCGGTGGGAAGTGGATCTCCCCGCAGGCCGTGCACTCGCCGGCCTCCATGCGGTAGCGCTGCGGAACTTCGCGCCAGTATCTGGCTGTGGTCAGTCCCATCAGATCACCTCCAGGATGTGCACGGTGGAGCTGGCGCCGGTGCCGCCCATGTTCTGGGCGAGACCGCGTTTGGCATCCTTGACCTGCCGCCCGCCGGCGTTGCCGCGAAGCTGGGTGACGATCTCGTGGATCTGGGCGATGCCGGTGGCGCCCACCGGGTGCCCCTTGGACTTCAGCCCACCGCTCGTGTTGATCGGGATCCGGCCGTCGAGCGCGGTTTCACCCGCCTCAACCGCCTTGCCGCCCTGGCCCTGCTCACAGAAACCGAGGGCCTCGGTGACCATGATCTCGGCGATCGTGAAGCAGTCGTGCACCTCGGCGAAGTCGATGTCGCCGGGGCCGACGCCGGCCATGTCGTAGGCCACCTTTGCGGCCAGTGCGGCCGACTCGATGGCGCAGATGTCCTTGCGCTGGTGCAGGGCGATGGTGTCGGTGGCCTGACCGCTGCCCGTGACCCTGATGGCCTGGCTCTTCGTGAACCGGCTCACCATGTCGAGGGGGCAGAGGATCGCCGCCGCCGCGCCGTCGGTGACGGGTGAGCAGTCGAGGATCCGAAGCGGGTCGGCTACGCGCGTGGCAGTCAGCACCTGCTCGAGGGTGACCTCGAAGGGGGACTGGCCGTGCGGGTTCATCGCGCCGTTTCTGTGGTTTTTCACGGCGACCATCGCGAGCTGCTCGCGGGTGGTGCCGTACTTCGCCATGTGCGCGACGGCCATCATGGCGTAGAGGCCGGGGAAGGTGACGCCGTGATAGGCCTCGTATTCCTGATCCGCGGCCGCGGCGAGCGCACGCGTGGTGGCGCCGCCGTCCACGTCGGTCATCTTTTCGACCCCGCCCGCCAGCACCACGTCGTGGTAGCCGGACGCCACGGCCATCAGGCCGGTGCGGAAGGCGGTGCCGGCGGAGGCGCATGCCGACTCGGTCCGGGTTGCGGGGATCGGGCCCATGCCGAGATAGTCCGCGGCGAGGGCGCCAATATGCTCCTGGCCGGCGAAAAGACCGCCGGACATGCAACCGATGAACATCGCGTCGAGCTTCTCGACGCCGGCATCGTCGACCGCGTTGACCGCTGCCTCGGTGATGAGGTCGCGGAGCGATTGCTTCCACACCTCGCCCCAGGCGGAAAGGCCGACTCCGATTACTGCTACGTCTCTCATCGTGTCATCCTTTCCTGATCTTGCCGCGGTACTTCGCGTAGGTGCCGTAGTCCAGGTAGATCTTGTTCTTGTCCAGGTAGTCCGTGGTCAACGGCGCCAGATTGCGGACCTCGTCGATCTTGTCCGTCACTTCGAAGACGAAGCCGTCGCTGCCGGAGCCGGAGCCGTAGGAGACCATGAGGATGGTGTCTCCCGGCTTCGCGACGTCCAATGTCGCGGAGAGGCCGATGGGGGAGGCCCCGGAGTAGGTGTTGCCGAGCCGCGGGGAGAGCCAGCCGGGAACGATCTGCTCCCTGGTGAAGCCGAGCTTCAAGGCCGCGCGCAGCGGGAACTTCCCGTTCGGCTGGTGGAAGATCGCAAAGGTGAAGTCTTCGGGGGTCATCCCGGCCCGCTCCATCGTGCCGGTGGCGCAGGAGAGCGTGTGCTGGAAGTACGCCGGCTCGCCGGTGAAGCGTCCGCCGTGCTTCGGGTAGTGTTCATACTCCCGTCGCCAGAAGTCCGGCGTGTCGGTCATGTACGCGTAGGTCTCCCTGACCTCGGCGACGACGTTGTCCTTCCCGAAGAGGAACGCTGCGGCGCCGGCCGCCGCGGAGTACTCGAGGGCGTCGCCGGGCGCGCCCTGAGACGTGTCCGCGCCGATCCCGAGGCCGTACTTGACGAGCCCCGCGGTGACAAGCCCGAAGGATACGTACATCCCCTCCGAACCGGCCTTGCAGGCGAACTCCATGTCCGCACAGTGGATGTCCGGGGTGGCGCCGATCGCCTCCGCTACCACGGTGCCGCTGGGCTTTACCGCGTAGGGGTGGGATTCGGATCCGATATAGATGCACCCGATCTCTTTGGGGTCGATCCCGGCACGCTTGATCGCGTTCCGTGTCGCTTCGACGGACATGGTGATCACGTCCTGGTCGGGCGCGGGGACCGACTTCTCCTCGAGCATCAGGCCCTTCTTGTAGCTCGGCGCGTCCGCTCCCCAGACCTTGGCGATCTCTTCAACCTTGATTCGCTGCCGGGGAACGTACGCTCCATAGCCGATGATGCCTGCCATGCAAACCTCCTGTGGCTAGCCTCTGAAAAGAGCGCAGAGCCCGCATTCTACCGGTTCCCCGGTCGTCTGAATGCCGCTAAAACGACCAAACGTACGGTTGGCGAACAGCGCCGCCGGCTGCACCTTCACCGCTCCGGAAACCCGCAGATCGGGGACTTCCTCCATGAATCGAAAAGGGCCCCGAGGAGGGGCCCTTCGGATCGGCATGATTCCCGGCGCTACTTCGCCTTGTGTGCCCTGCGGCGACGGTGTGCGAAGAAGAGCCCGGCTGCGCCGAACCCGAACAGGATGAACGTCCCCGGCTCCGGTGCGTGGGCGACGAAACCATCGATGTTGTCCAGGGTGATCCCGCCGGACTGGCCGAACTGCGTGGTCAGGACAGTCTCCGATCCGGTGCTGACCCAGCCCACGAAGTTGGTGGTCGCCGGGGCGCTCGCGATCACGGCGCTCGTGTCGATGCCCGCGGTGTTGACGAAGGACACGGTCTGGCTCACCTCGTTGCCGAAGTCGAAGGAGATGGCCTGCAGGCCGAGACCGGTGCCGCCCGGTCCGGTCATCGAGGCGAAGGACTGGGAGCCATCGGGCTGCATCCAGGAGTTCCCCGTGGCGCCGAAGCTTCCGACGAAAGCATTCCCGCCATCCACCACCTGCGCCAGACCGCCGCCGATCAGCAGCGGGTCACTGACGGGGCCGGCCGGGGTGCTCTCGAAGTCCTCCGTCCAGGACGGCGCCAGGCCGAGCCCGGCCACGGCGTTGTTGAAGGCCGTCTCATCGGTGTAGACCACGCCCGCCTCCGCGGAGCCCGCGGAGAGGATTACCATCGAAACCACGAAAAGCGAGGCCAGAACCGAACCGTTCCGGATCACCATAACTCACACCTCTTCAAATCATCACGAGTGGCGAAGGGATGCCCCCCTGATCCATAGAGCCAAAGGCTATCCCCACAAATGGCCTGTGCCAAGCAAAGAAATACGAATTCTCGTAGGATGGGGGGGCGGATTGCAACCGGAGGAGCACATGAAGCGATTTCGGATCTGGTGGGGCGTGATTCTGTCCGTGGCCCTTCCGGTGATCTCGGCGGCATCCGTTGCCGCCGCACCGGAGGTCGTCCCGATCAGGACCTCGGACGGATTGACGCTGGCCGGCGATCTCTACGCCACGGGAGCGAAGGGGGCGCCGGCGGTGGTGGCGCTCCACATGTACCGCTCGGACCGGAAGGCGTGGTTGCCGGTGGTGAAGCCGCTGCACGACGCCGGCATCGACCTCCTGACGATCGACTTGCGCGGGCATGGCGACAGCGCGATCCAGGGGAAGGTGAACCTCTCCGAGCGTGTGGCCGAGCGCGATCCGGAGCTCTTCCAGTCGATGTGGCGCGACGCCTTCGCCGCCATGGACTTTCTCATCGCCCGCGGCAATGACCCCCGGCGGATCGCCTTTCTCGGAGCGAGTGTCGGCTGCAGCGTGGCCATCGACGCGGCGGTGCGGCGGGAGACGGTCCGGGGCGTCCTGCTCATGACCCCGGGACTCGGCTATCTCGGCATTCCCACCTCGCAGCACATCCGCGACTACGGGGCCCGGCCCATGAAGATCCTCTGTTCCACTTTCGAGGCGCCGCATGGGACCACCGCGATCAAGGAGGCGGTGGGACCGACCTGCAGCGTCTATCTCTTCGAGGAGCGCAACAGTCACGGCACGCAGATGTTCAAGACCCGAAAGGGCGTGGAGGAGCGGATCGCCAACTGGTTCCGGACGATTCTCGCGGGTGGGGTGGCGCTCGACGGGGAGTTCAGTGAGGCGGAGGGGAAGGGGCCAGGCCTCCACGGGGAGTTCACGGTGGAAGGCGGAACTCTCAAGGCCTCGGCGACTCGGCGGGGGAGCTACCTGCATGCCGTCCTGACCGGCCGGCCCGAACTGCTCCCGAAACGGTTCGTCGTCGCCTACGCCGGGAAGAAGATGCTGGCCGAGGCCGTGGCGCTCACGGTTTATCCGGACCGCGTCGCCACCCGGCATCTGCTGCTCCGCGACGGCGTCTTCGTCCCCGTGCGGGAGCGCCGTGCTCCCCATCGGGCCCGGCCCGGAGCGGTGCGGGGGGTGGTGCTGGAACTACTGATCCCCATGTCCCTGATCGACACCGGCTTCGATCCCCGCGAGGGCTTCCGCCTCGCCTTCGCCATCGGCACCGCGGATCTCACGGAGAAACTCACCTGGTCCGGCCAGGCGAAACCGGATGACACCAGGACATGGAGCGCCTTTCCGAAGAGGTGATCCGAGTCGCGTGGTACGGAAGCTGCCCCGTCACTCGAGAGTGACCAGCGCGTCCCCCTTGTTCACCGTCTGGTTCGCCCCGGCGTGGACGGTCTTGACCACTCCCGGCAGGGCGGCGCGGATCTCGTTTTCCATCTTCATCGCTTCGAGGATGAGGAGCGGCTGGCCGGCCTCCACCTCGTCGCCCGGGGTGACCATGATCTCGCGGACGATGCCCGGCATCATCGAGAGGATCACCTTGCCGTGGTCCTGCCGGCCGCGGTTCCCGGAAACGGCGCGGGCGGCGCGGGTGCGCTCGTCCTCGACCCGCGCCACGTAGGACTCGCTCATCATGGTGACGGAGAGTCCGTCCGGGCGGGATTCGAAAGAGACCTGGCGGGAGAGGGTGTCCATCAGGAGCGTCCCGGCGGAGCCGCCATTGATGGTGCGGAAGTCCACCTCGCGTTCCTTTTCGCCGACCCGCGCGAAGGTCTTCCCCTCTCGTTTCAGGATCTCGACCTCGATGTCCTCGCCGTCGATGGCCACGTAGTATTTCATTTTCCTCACCTCCCGCATCCGTGCCGCCGCCCGGCGAGCGTCCAGGGGTTCATGCCACCACCGTTGCTTTCTCTTCGCACCGGGGCCTTCGTCTCGGCCTCGTACCGGCAATGCATCACCGCGGCCACCGCGGCGGCGATCCGGTGACGGCCTTCTCCTTCGCCGCCGAGGTCCTCCAGGTGGCGGTCCACGAAGGAGGTGTCGAACTCTCCGGACTGGAAGCGGGGATGATCGAGGACCCGCATCAGGAAGGGGATGGTGGTCTTGATCCCGTTGATCTGGAATTCCCGAAGCGCCTGCCGCGCGCGGCGGATGGCGGATTCGCGACTCGATCCGAAGGTGATCAGCTTGCCGAGGATCGGGTCGTAGTAGAGGGAGATCTCCTGGCCCTCGTACAGGTTCGTGTCGAGGCGCACTCCCGGGCCGCCGGGAAGCTCCAGGTGCTCGATCGTACCCGGCGAGGGCAGGAAGTTCGTCTGGGGGTCCTCGGCGTAGATCCGGCACTCGAGTGCGTGGCCCATGCGCCGGACGTCCTCCTGCTTGAGCTTCAGCTTGCCACCCTGCGCGATGCGAATCTGCTCGCGGACGAGATCCAGCCGGTAGACCATCTCCGTCACCGGGTGCTCGACCTGCAGCCGCGTGTTCATCTCGAGGAAGTAGTGCTTCCCATCGGTGTCGAGCAGGAACTCCACCGTTCCGGCGTTCACGTAGCCGACCGCCTTTGCCGCGCGCACCGCCGTATCGCCCATCTCCTGCCGCTTCGCCTCGTCGATCACCGCGGAGGGCGTCTCCTCGATGATCTTCTGGTGGCGGCGCTGGATGGAGCACTCGCGTTCGCCGAGGTGAATGGCATTCCCGTGGCTGTCCGCGAGGATCTGCACTTCGATGTGGCGGGGCCGTTCCAGGTACTTCTCGACGTAGAGAGAGGGGTTGCCGAACGCATTCCCCGCTTCGGAAGATGCGCGGTCGAAAGCCGGGCCGAGCTCGCTCGGTTCGCGCACGATGCGAATGCCCTTCCCGCCGCCGCCGCCCACCGCCTTCAGCATCACCGGGTAGCCCATGTCCGCGGCGATGCCCACGGCGGCATCGCGATCGGACAATGGCTCGAGCGTCCCCGGCACCACCGGCACCCCGGCGGCCTCCATGGTCCGGCGGGCGGTGATCTTGTCGCCCATCCCGCTGATGTGCTCCGCCTTCGGCCCGATGAAGATGAGCCCCGCGTCGGTCACCGCCTGCGCAAACGCGGCATTCTCCGAGAGGAAACCGTAGCCGGGATGTACGGCGTCGGCCCCGGTTCGCTTCGCCGCATCGACGATCCGCTCGATGTTCAGGTAGCTCTTCGCCGGCTCGGGCGGACCGATATTCACGGCTTCACTGGCCATGCGGACGTGGAGTTCGGCGCGATCGACGTCGGAATAGACGGCGACGGTTTCGATTCCCTCGATCCGGCAGGCACGGACGATGCGGACGGCGATCTCACCCCGGTTGGCGACAAGGATCTTCATGGGCGCCAATCCTACCGCCCGGAATCCAGAGGTGAAAGTCTCCGCTTCGATCCCGAGACGCCGGCCGCCTTCCTGACGGTGGAGCGCTGCCTGGTTCTTCGGGCCGAAGTTCCACGCTCGGCTCGAAGGAGAGTGGCAGATCCTCGCCCTCTTCACGGAAACACCCGGGTACGCCGTCCTCCGGGACCTGCCCGGCGGCGCCACGAGGATCACTGCCGAATTCGGATCGCGCAGTAACGCCAGGACGAGGCGAAGCGGCAGGTCGCGAAGCCTGCTGCCAGATGTCGAGCAACCGCGCCGTCCGGACATTGCCCTCCGCCTCCGCCTCGGAGCGGATGCTCTGCACACATCCGGTGACGCTGCCGTCCGCCGGAACGGCCAGGCCGCCAGTCCCGTCTTTCCATCCCCCCATAGTAGATCGGATTGCACCGGCCATTATCCCGGTACCCCGGATGGGGCTCACTCTTTGCGGACTGCTCTGAGTCCGGATCAGTAGGAGATCACCTGCAGGCCGACGACTCGTTCGAAGTGACGCACATTTCGGGTGATGACCGGGTGCCCGGCCTGAAGGGCGGCCGCTCCGATCAGGGCATCCATGTCACCGATGGTCGTGCCCCGGGCTTGCAGGTGCCCCACCATTCGACCGAAGATCTCCGCGGGGTCAGCGTGGAACTCGAGGATCGTGAACGGGCGGAGCAAGTGTTCGATCTTGCCGCGTTCGGTATCGGTATCTTGTGCCCGAGCCACTCCGACCAGGAGTTCGGCCACGTTGAATCTGGTCGTTGCTAGGGGTTCTTCTTCGCCCTGAGCCGGGGGCCGCGGCCGGAGATTCCTGCCGGATGCCTGAACTCACTCGCCGTCAGAGTTGGAAGTGCACGCCCGCTTGCGCCACCTGCGCCCGCTCCCCGAGTGTCTTCGCTTCGGGCGAGTCCGGGACCCAGAGCGGGTTGGTGTGGTTTAAGTGGACGAAGTTGATTTCCGCTTTCGGCTTCAGGGCCTCGAGCAGTACGAGCGTGTCAGCCACCAGGGGATGGGGGATCTCCGCGAGGTCGCGGTTCCGGAGTTCGGCGCCGGAGTAGAACGTGCCGTCGAGGAAAGCCACGTCCACCCCGAAGAGCAGATTCGAGAGGGAGTTCGTACCGAAGGCGTCGATGTCGGGTACCCACAGTAGCGCTCGACTCTCTCCGGCCACCTTGAACGCGAACGTTTCCGACCACTCCGCGCGGTGCTTCACCGGGACCGGGATGACGGTCAGACCATCGTCGAGTTCGACCGGTTCATCGGGTCGGAGGATCCGAGGCATGAGGTAGCGATCCCGAATGAGCGAGGCCCAGGGCTCGTTTCCCGAGAGGTGCTCGAACATCCGTGGTCCCACCCAGAGCGGCAGTTCCCGGACCGCCATCGCCTCGCGGCCGAGCCAGAGCAGGCCCGCGACGTGACCCATGTGGGCGTGGGTGAGCAGAATGCCGGAGAGCTTCGGCAGCTGCGTCACCTGCTCGCGAAGATCGGGTGTAGCGTCGATCAGGAAGCCGCGACCGTTTCCGGAGATCAGCCCCAGACAGGAAACGAGACGGTGCCGGGAGGTGTCTCCCCGCGCCGTGGAACAGTTACGGCACTCGCAGCACGGCTGCGGCAGCCCACCGTCCTGGGCGGTACCAAGGACGATGGCTTCGCTCACTTCACGAACCGGATGCACATGGGATATCGGTACATCACCCCCTCGTTCGCCTTGATACCCGCGATGATCGTGAGGACCAGCGCCCCGACGGAGATCACGATGATGAGCAGAATTCCGATGAAAATGAACACCAGCGGAATGCAGACGATCACCGCGATGTAGACCGTGATCTGGAAATTCAGCGCTTCCCTGGCGTGATAGTCGACATAGCTGAACTCCTTGCCCTTGGTCAGCATCACGATGAGCGGTCCGAGGAAGCTGAACCCGGCGATGCCTGCAATGAGAGCGGAGAAATGGGCGAGCATGCCCCAGGTGCGCTCATCGCTGGACAGGCCTCCTCCGAAGTTCGATGGTGGCCGCATCTGATCCCCGCGCGGATCGTCATCCCGGTACTCGTTCAAATCCTGGTTCGACACGTTCTGCTCCGTTCCCCCCACTTCCTACAGCGGGATATTGCCATGCTTCTTCGGCGGGTTCTGATCCCGCTTCGTTTCGAGTAGCGCAAAGGCCTCCACCAGCTTCCGGCGCGTCTCCGACGGCATGATCACGTCGTCGATGTAGCCTCGCTCCGCCGCGATGTAAGGGTTGGCGAACTTCTCCCGGTACTCGGCGACCTTCTGCTGTTCCAGTGCCGCCGGGTCGTTCGCGGCCTTGATGTCCCGCTTGAAGATGATCTCCACCGCACCCTTCGGCCCCATGACCGCGATCTCCGCCATGGGCCAGGCCAGGTTCACATCCCCCCGGACGTGCTTGCTGTTCATGACGTCGTAGGCGCCGCCGTAGGCCTTCCTGGTGATCACGGTCACCTTCGGCACCGTCGCCTCGCAGTAGGAGTAGAGCAGCTTGGCCCCGTGCTTGATGATACCGCCCCACTCCTGGTCCGTGCCCGGCAAGAACCCCGGTACGTCTTCGAAGGTAAGCAGCGGGATGTTCATGGAGTCGCAGAAGCGGATGAACCGTGCGCCCTTCAACGATGCGCTCGAGTCCAGGCAGCCGGCGAGCACCGCGGGCTGGTTGCCGATGATGCCGATGGACCGGCCGTCGATCCGACCGAAGCCGACGATGAGGTTTTCGGCGAAGTGCTGGTGCACCTCCATGAACTCCCCGTCGTCGAGCACCTCGGCGATGACATCCTTCATGTCGTAGGGCTTGTTGGGGTCCTCCGGGATGATGTCATCGAGTTTCCCGCAGACGCGGCGAGGGTCGTCCCGCGTTCCCGTCGCCGGTGCGTCCTCCATGTTGTTCAGCGGGAGATATGCCATCAGCCTGCGGACCTGCGCCAGGCAGGTGGCGTCGTCCGGGCTCGTGAAGTGCGCGACGCCCGACTTGACCGCATGGGCCGAAGCCCCGCCGAGTTCCTCGAGCGTCACTTCCTCGTGCGTGACGGTCTTCACGACGTTCGGTCCGGTTACGAACATGTAGGAGGTGTCTTCGACCATGAACACGAAGTCGGTGATGGCCGGGGAGTAGACCGCGCCGCCGGCGCAGGGCCCCATGATCGCGGAGATCTGGGGCACCACCCCGGAGGCCATCGTGTTTCTGAGGAATATGTCCGCGTAGCCTCCGAGGGAGATCACTCCCTCCTGAATGCGGGCGCCGCCCGAGTCGTTCAGCCCGATCACGGGCACCCCGACCTTCATCGCCATGTCCATGATCTTCACGATCTTGCGGGCGTACGCCTCGGAGAGCGACCCCCCGAAGATGGTGAAGTCCTGGGAGAAGACGAACACCCTGCGCCCGTCGATCAGGCCGTGGCCGGTGACCACGCCGTCGGTGAGCGGGCGCTTCTCCTCCATGCCGAAGTCGCGGCACTGGTGGGCGGCGAAGGCGTCGGTCTCGACGAAGGAGCCCTGGTCGAGCAGGAGGTCGATCCGTTCGCGGGCGGTGAGTTTGCCGCGCTGGTGCTGGCGCTGAACGGCCTCTTCACCGCCGCCCTTCCTGGATGCTTCCCGAAGTTCCTCGAGCCGGCGGTACTTGTCCTCGTGCGCCACGGTCGGCCTCCTCAGATGATGCTGGTGAAGCGGAAGATCCGGCTCAGTCGGCCTCTCCCTCGACGATCTCGATGAGTACGCCGCCGAACGACTTCGGGTGGGCGAAAGCGATCCTGTTGCCCATGGCGCCGATCTTCGGAGTCTCGTCGATCAGGGCGATGCCGGCGGCCTTCATCTTCGCGAGCGCGGCCTCGATGTCGGGGACCGAAATCGCGATGTGGTGCAGGCCCGGGCCCTTCTTCGAAAGAAACCTGCCGACCGGCGTGTCCGGCCCGAGCGGCTCGGTGATCTCCAGGTGGCTGCCGCCGGCGTCGAGCACGATCACCTTGACGCCCTGCTCCTCGACCACGGTCTCCTTCACCACCTCCATGCCGAGGGCCTCGGTGAGCTTCCTCGCGAGTCCCCCGGCGTCCGGCGCGGCGATGTTGACATGATCGAGGCGGCCCGCCACTACGACTCCTCCGCCGTGAGCACGCTTTCCAGGCTGGCGCAGATCTCGCCGAGGGTGCAGTAGGACTCGATGCACTCGAGGACGAGTTCCGGCAGGTCCGCGTCGCCCCATGCCGCGGAGATCTCGAGCGCCGCGAGGGCGGATTCGACTTTCGCCGCGTTGCGCTCATTCTTCAACTTCTGGAGGTCGGCCAGCACCTCCCGGGCCTTTGCCTCGTCGATGGGGAAGACTTCCGGCTCCGGTTCGTTCTCGAGGACGAACTCGTTGACGCCGACGACGATCCGGTCGCCGCTGTCGATGGCTTTCTGGGCCTCGTAGGCGGAGCGCTCGATCTCGCCGGTCATCCAGCCGTTCCTGATGGCGGCCTCGGCGCCGCCGAACTCATCGATCTTCTCGATGTACGCCACCGCGCCGGCTTCGATCCGGTCGGTCAGTTCCTCGATCAGCGGAGCGCCGCCGAGCGGGTCCACCACGTCGGTGACTCCGGACTCGTGGGCGATGATCTGCTGCGTCCGAAGCGCGGTGAGCACCGCCTCCTCGGAGGGCAGGGAGAGCGCCTCGTCCCAGCTGTTCGTGTGCAGGGACTGTGTGCCGCCGAGCACTCCGGCGAGCGCCTGCAGGGCCACCCGGACCACATTGTTGCGAGGCTGCTTCGCGGTGAGCGTCGAGCCGCCGGTCTGGGTGTGGAAGCGGAGCATCATCGACTTCGGGTTTTTCGCGCCGAAGCGCTCCTTCATGATCTTCGCCCAGAGCCGCCGCGCGGCCCGGAACTTCGACACCTCCTCGAGGAGATGGTTGTGGGCGGCGAAGAAGAAGGAGAGGCGCGGAGCGAACTCGTCCACCTCGAGACCGGCCTTGACCGCCCGCTCCACGTAGGCGATGGCGTTGGCCAGGGTGAAGGCCACTTCCTGCACCGCGGTCGAGCCCGCCTCCCGGATGTGGTAGCCGGAGATCGAGATCATGTTCCAGCGGGGCAGGTTCTTCGCGCTGTAGCGGAAGAGGTCGGTGACGAGACGCATGTGCGCGGTAAGCGGGAAGCGGTAGGTGTTCCGCGCCGCGAACTCCTTCAGCATGTCGTTCTGCACCGTGCCCCGGAGCTGCTCGATGGGGATGCCCTGCTTCTTCGCCACGGCGACGACCATGAGCAGCAGGACCAGCGCCGAGGAGTTGATCGTCATGGAGAGTGAGATCTCGTCGAGGGGAATGCCCTCGAGCAGCAACTCCATGTCCGCAAGGCTGTTGATCGGAACGCCGACCTTGCCCACTTCGCCCTCTGCGGCCTCGTCGTCCGAGTCGTAGCCGATCTGGGTCGGCAGGTCGAAGGCCACGGACAGGCCGGTCTGGCCCTGGGCGAGGAGATACCGGAAGCGCTCGTTCGTGGCCCGCGCGGAACCGAATCCGGCGTACTGCCGCATTGTCCAGAACCGGCCACGGTACATCGTCGGCTGCACTCCCCGGGTGAAGGGGAAGGCGCCGGGATTGCCGACCGTCTGCTCGAACGCCGCGGTCTTCTCAGGCTCCGGGGCGTAGAGGGGGGAGAGAATCTCACCGGAGGTCGTGCTGAACTCGGGACGCCGCTCGGGGCGCTGTTCGACCGCCTTCGCCCACACCTCGCGAATCCAGCGGCCGGCGGGGTCATCCGGACCGGGCGCGGTGGCGGGCGGGGGGGGCTTCCTCCCCCTCGGGCTCGGGAGGCGCCTCCACGGGCTCGGGCTCCAGGTCCACGACCTCCTCGGTGCCCCTCACCGGATCGGGCATCTCCCCGGCTTCCTCCGCGAAGATGCCGAGGTCGAAGCCGTCCTCCTCCTCTTCCTCGGGTGCCGGCTTCGCGATGGGTCTGGAAGCAGGTTCCGGGACGGGCTCAACTGCCTGCTCCGGGGCCACCTCGGGGTCGAAGTCGTCCTCGACTTCATCCTCGCCATCGAGCGCGTCCTCGATTTCGTCCCACCACTCGACGCGCTCGTCTCCGGTGGGGGCCGGAACTTCGGAAAGTTCCACCGGGATTTCGTGCTCCACCGGGGCCGGCCGCTGTTCCGGTCGGCGACGGCGGCGGCTTTCCCCGGAGCGCCGGCGGGAGCGCCGTTTGGGCTTCGGCCTCTCCTCCGGCTCCGGGGTGGGCTGCCGGGAAGCATTCGGCGCCAGCCCGGGGGGCTCGTCGTAGATTCCCGCTTCCCGGGCGGCTACCTCCTCGCGGTCCAGCGCCGGATCGCGTGCGACCCTCCGCGCGGCATCCTCGTCATAGGGGATCGCTTTGCCCTCACGCGAGGGCTTCCTGCCGCGTCCTCCCCGTCTTCTTCTTCCGTCCTTGCGATCAGCCATGGAGGGTATTCCTAAAACAAGCGTCTTTTCCGTTCCAAGAAGAAATGAATCTCATGCCCCATCAGGAGTGCTCGCTTCGCAGGTGATCGAGCAGGCTCTGCATGTCCGGAGCCAGGGGAGCTTCGAAGGTGACCATCTCCCGGGAGAGGGGGTGGCGGAATGTGATCCGCCTCGCGTGCAGCATCTGGCGGTGCACCACTTTATCGAGCTCACCACCCTTTCCGCCGTACAGCTTGTCACCGACGATCGGGTGGCCGATGGCGGAGAGATGGACCCGAATCTGGTGCGTCCGCCCGGACCGGGGCCGGCATCGGAGATAAGTGTAGCGGTCAAACCGCTCGATGACCTCGTAGAAGGTGTCCGACGCGCGTCCGATATCGTGCCGCACTGCCATCCGCGTGGGGCGATGCCGATCCGGGCCGAGGGGCAGGGAGATCAGGTCGGAGTCGAATTCCACGACTCCGTGAGAGATCGCCCGGTACTCCTTCTTCACCGTCCGCTCCCGGAACTGCCGTGCGAGAAAGTGGTGGTTCAGATCGTCTTTCGCCACCATCAGTACTCCGGAGGTGTCCTTGTCGAGTCGGTGCACGATGCCGGGGCGAAGCTGGCCCTGGACGTGGGACATCTGGCCGAAGCGGTAGGCGAGGGCGTTCGCCAGGGTCCCGCGGCGCTGGCCGGCGCCGGGATGCACGGTCATGTTCGAGGGTTTGTTGATCAGGGCGAGGGCCTCGTCCTCGTGGATGACGTCGAGGGGGATGTTCTCGGGGATGGCGTAGGCCCTGGTGAGCTGCGGGAGCCGGATGTCCACCCGGTCGCCTTCCTCGATCGCCCGGCCGGGGCGAATAACCTTCCCGTTGACCCGCACGTGACCTTCCTTGCAGAACTTCTGCAGCATGGTCCGGCTGTATCCCGGAAAACGGACGACCAGGAACTTGTCGAGCCGGATGCCCCCGTCCACCCGGAGCGCCGTGAATCGATGACGCACGAGGCTCTCGTAGTCGGGCTCGAAGCTCTGAGGTTCGCCGGGCATGAAGCGCCCATTGTGAAGGGGCGGTGCGGGTGGGTAAGAGAATTCCCCCGGCCCTCAGATCGTATGCCCCGGCGAGAGATGCCGGTTAAGGTGTTGGCGGTCCAGATTCAGGAGCTCGAAGCATGGCAGGCGGAAACCCGATGAAGTGGCTCGTGAGCCGATGGCGGCGGTGGATCCTCGCGGCGATGGCGGTGGGCCTGGCCCTCTTTGTATTCTGGTCGATCTTTGGAAAGTCGATCGAGGTCAGCCGGACCCTCGCGGGCTATGAGGACGATCCCGGGTCGACCGAGGAGGCTCTCCTCGCCTACGGTCTGGAGTATCGCGCGGAAATCCGGGAGGCGCTGTTGGCGGGGGGACGCAGCTTCCCGGCGCAGTTCCGGTTCTCCCGGCTCCTGGCGTTCGCTCCGTTCTATGACACCGTAACGCTCGAGCGGGCCCTCACTTCGGATGACCTGACCGTGAAGCGGGCCGCGGCGATGGCGTTGCTGAATGCCCGTCGCACCGCCCCACCCCGCCCGTTGCCGGGCGACATCCTGGCGGTCTACGAGGAGTGGACGGAGGATCTGGCCTCACCGGAGCTCGACATGGGCCTGGCGGAGCTCTCCTTCTGGCGCGACCCCCGGGTGGCGAAAATGCTCGTCGGGATGTTGGTGAAGCGGTCGGAAGAAGAGGTGAGCGGCATCGTGCCGAAAGGCTACGCCAACCGGAGCCGGGAAGTCGCCGCCCGGCAGCTCAAGTACTACACCAGCGATCCCCGGGTCATCGAGGCTCTCCGCACCGTCGCCTCCCGGGAGACGGAATCGTCGCTCGTGATCATGTACGCCTACAAGGCGATCATCAAATCCGGCTACTCGAAGGACCTCGGCATCTACTGGCAGGCCGCCCGCTCCTCCCATATCCCCGTTCGGCAAGCCCTCGCCGCGGATCTGGAGAACGTGAAGAATCCGGAGGTCATTCCGATCCTCGAGTATCTGACCAATGACGTGAACGAGGTCGTCCGGCGTCACGCGGTGGATACGCTGATGGACAAGCGCGCCCCGAGTCTGATGGACAACCTCGAGTATCTCGCGGAGGACTGGTGGGCTTCCCTCCCCGGCGACCTCGCGTGGGCGGTGCGGCACTATCGCCGCGACGACAAGATCCCCTTTGTCGTGCATTGCCTGAAACACACCGACCCGGTGGTGGTGGAGAAGTCGCTGGTCGTGCTCTTCTCCATGACCCGGCGGCATTTCGGATTCACCGACGAGGCGTGGAAGAAGTTCTCCTGGGACATGCCGCTCATGGCCGGTGAAGGGGGCCGCACCCGTTCCGCCGCGGTCCGCGAGTTCATGAACGACGAGCCGCGGAAGAAAGCGGCCATCGCAGAATGGAATCGGCTGGTCCCTCCGGCCTACACCGACCAGGACCGGCTGCCGTACCTGGTTCGCCAACTCGCCCACGCCGACTCGCGAAACGTCCGGCGCGCCATGCGGGAACTGAAGAGAATCACCGGTCGTGCCGAGGGCTTTCCTCCCCTCTGCCTGGATCCGGCTGCGGATGTCACCGAGGAGGCGAGCGCGGTCTACAAGTTCATGACCGAAGACAAGGCAGCGGTCATTGCCGACTGGGAGAGGTGGCTTGCGGAAAGGAAGTAGGGTCCCGCCTCCACCCTGGAGGGCGCCGGTCCCCCGGCGGCGTCGTTTCTTTTCGAACGCTCCTTGATCTTGTGCGGCCCTTCAGTACCGCAGGATGATCTGCGGGTCCTGCCTGATCGTCAGGAGCGCCTTCGTGCGGCCGTCCCTCACCTGGTCGCGGAGAACCCTCGCCCGGACCGCCTCGAAGGTGGGGGCGGGTTCGACCTCCAGGAGCTTCACCAGGTGGTAGCCGTAGGGGGAGCGGATCGGTCCGATCACGTCGCCGATCGGAGCGCTGAAGACGGCTTTCTTCCAGGACTCCGGCAGGGGGGAGGCGCGGGTCACCCGGATGGGGCGGTCCGGACGCTTGAACTTGTCGCGATCCTCCGAAGCATCCATCACCAGCCTTTCGAAGGGCGTCCCCCGGAGATACCGGGCGTACACCGCGTCGATGATCTCCCGGGCCTTGCGGTACGAGCGTGACTTGCCGCCGAACGGCGTCGAAGGCCGGTCGTCCGCCCGGATCAGGAGGTGGATGAAGGTGCGGCGTTCGCCGTACCGGTCCCGGTTCTCGCTCCAGTGTTTCCGGACATCCTCCGCGGTGATCTCCGCGCGGATCATCCGGGCCAGACCCACCTGCGCGAGGAAGAGCGGGTCTTTTCGCAACTCCGGGATGGTCAGGCCGCGGGCCGCTTCCACGTACTGGGCGAAGGTGAAGGTCGTGTTCTTGAAACGTGTGTCGGCCTTGAACTCCTCCTCGAGGTCGTCCATCGCCCGGTCGATATCGGCTTTTTCGATCAGGATGCCGGCGGCCTTCAGTTTGAGCTGCACCGCCCGGGAAATGGCCAGGTCCCAGAGCGCGCTCTCCAGTTTGGACTTCGGCAGGAACTCGAGCAGCTTCGCACCGAGGTCCTTCTTCGTGATGACCCGATCGCCGACCCGGGCGAGGGCTCCCGCGGGGACTCCGGGGCCCTCGAGCACCACACCGCGCTTCTCCTTCAGGTCTTCGAGCCAGATCCCGAGCGCCTGCTGATTGATTTCGCCCTGGATCCCGGTGTCCGCAGCCGCCATCCGTTGCCGGGCGAGATAGTCTCGCGCGACTTCCGCGAGTTGCTTCCGCGTTGATCCCTTCTCCTCGAGCACGTCGTCGAGGGTGCGGGTTCCGGCGGTGGCCTTGATGACGTCGCGCTCCAGTTTGGCGATCCGCCGGTTGATCTCCTCGTCGGTGATGTGAATCCCCCGGATCTCCTTCTCCCGGCGGATCAACTCCTCTTCGGCGAGGGTCTCGACTGCCTTTTTTCCATCCTCGGTGCGGGCGTATCGCTTGACGAGCACGTCGCGGAACTCCGCGATGGTGATGAACTCACCGTGAACGATGCCGGCGACGTTCTCCGGAAGGCGTACCGGTTTCCGCCGCTCCTGTCCCAGGGCAGCGGTGGTCGTGAGCAGCAAGAGGGCTGCGGCGAGGGCGTAGCATCTCATGGGACCGAGGCTAAGCCGGTTCTGTCCCGGAATCATGGAATTCCCCGGGGCTCGACCCTCCGAGGGGATTCGGGCACTCAACCTGAGTCGACTCGATACCCCTCATGCGGGCTATTCGCTGAAACCACCGTGGGCTCTCACCGCCTCGATCAAGGCGTCCCGCATGGGGATGCCGGAGTCCGCCATGCCCTCGATCCCCTTCGGGAAGTAGCGCTCGTGGTGGCCGGCCACGTAGGAGTTCGTCGCCACGGTGTAGACCTCCTCCGGGTCGACCTCACCCAGTTGCTCCCGGGCCCAGGCCGGGAGCGCGCCGCCCCGGATCCGGACCGTGATCAGGGTGTTGTCGAAGGGGTGCACGTTCCAGACGTCGCGCACGGTGATATCGCCCGCGGCCACGGCCGCCCGGACCCCGCCCTCGTTCTGGAAACCGAGGTCGGTGCCCAGCGCCTCGCGGAAGACCCGGGCGGCGTGCGCACGGAGTTCCGGCCGGCCGATATCGCTCGACGTCCGGCCAATGACCGCGGAGACCCGCTCCGCCACCTGGTCCTCCCAGACCATCACCGCGCTCCGCACCGCCGGGTCCGCCGGAAGCTGGTCGTTCACGGTGATGAGCGAGCCGTTGGCGGTGACGATCGTGCCGGTCTCGCGGTCCACGGTCAGTTCCAGGCGCCCGATCCTCCGGCCCTCCGCCGACGCCTGGACGATCAGGGTGTCGCCGATACGCTCCGGTTCGGGAATCGCGGTATGGGAGTGCCCCCCGACGATCAGGTCGATCTCCGGGACGGCCTTCGCGAGCTTGCGGTCAGCCTGGACGCCCTGGTGGCTGAGGACGACGATCAGGTCCGACTGCGGCGTGAGCTCCGGCAGCAGCGCCCTGACCGTCGGTGCCGCGGGAAGGAACTCACAGCCGGTGGTCTTTCCCTTTGCGGTGTGCTCCGGCGTGGTGGGGGAGAGGATGCCGATCACGGCCACCTTGAGCCCGCGGACGTTGATGATCCGGTAGGCGTCATCGGCGATCAGCTTCCCGTCCGGGCCGGTGACGTTCGCACCCAGGATCGGAAACTCCGCAATCCGACGGTACTCCTCGATCAGAGGCCAGCCGTGGTCGAATTCGTGGTTGCCGAGGGTCATGGCGTTGTAGCCCATCACGCTCATGACGTGGAAGATCGGCCGCCCTTCGTAGATCGACGATGTCGGCGTCCCGGTCACGCCGTCCCCGGCGTCGAGGAACAGAACGTCGGCCCGCCGGGACCGCTCCCGGTCGACATAACCCGCGATCCGGGCGAGCCCTCCTTCTCCGTCCGGGTGGGGGAGGAAGTTGCTGTGCAGGTCGTTCGTGTGCAGCACCAGCAGCGTCGCGGTGCCCGATTTCCCGGGGGCTGAAGCGCACGAGACGAGGAGGACGACAAGGAGCAATGTGGCGAAAAGTCGTGACGGATTCGTGTCCATGGCGAACGGATGATAACGTGAAGCCGGTCAAAACAGTGCAGGTCACGGCAGTCGGGCGCTATCATGCCCCCGCAAGCCGGAGTCAGTCCGATCAGTGTCCCGGGTTCCGCCATGAGAATTCCCAGCTATCTTCTGTTTCTCTTCGTGATTCTGCTCGCGGCCTGTTCGTCCGCGCCGAGCGGGAACTCCGGTTCCGGCGGCGCGGAACCCGAGGAGGTGAGCGACGTTCCCACCGTGACCGGCCGCATCATCCGGGTCGAGTGGGTCAACCTCGATCCCAGACGGAACGATCCGCCCCTCGGTCTGATCAACCGAAGCTCCCCGGAACTCCGCCAGGTCTACGCGAATCCCAGTGCGTGGACGCACGTGAAGCCGATCGACGACCTCACCATGGCCAATCTTCTGACCGCCTTCAAGGAGTACGACTTCTTCGACGAGGCCAGCAAGGGTCGCAGCGTGGAGTCGCTCCGCATGGGCGAAGGCAAGGGCGCGGTCGTCGTCAAGAACGGAGACGAAAACTGGGCGCTGGTCTTCGGGCCGGGTATGGCGGATACCGTCATTCCCGAACTCTACCGGAACGTGAAGCACGCGGTCATCGCCCTCCACAGCAGCACGTACTGGCTGGCGCCGGCCTCCGAGCAGGATCCCAACCGCACATTCCGGATTCCCTCGAACGCCCGACGAGTCCGGTAGGAGACGCCTTGGCCATCCTCGTCGTCCCCGCGCGCTATGCCAGCAAGAGACTGCCGGGGAAGCCTCTCCTCAAAGAGACCGGGACACCACTGATCGTCCACGTCCTCGAGCGTGCGCTCGAAGCGAAACTCGTCACGCGGGCGGTGGTGGCCACCGACGATGAACGGATTCTCGAAGCCGTCCGGGCCGCCGGCGGAGAAGCCGTGATGACCGGGGGCCAGCACACCTGCGGCACCGATCGCATCGCGGAAGTGGCGGCGGGTTTCGCGGACGAGGCGTTTTTCGTGAACCTCCAGGGGGATGAACCGGAGATCGACCCGGCGGATATCGACCTTCTGGTCTCGACTCTGACGACGGCGGGGACGGAGATGGCTACGCTGGCTTCGCCCCTGACGGACGCTTCGGAGTTCGCCGACCGTTCGGTGGTGAAGGTGGTGATCAACGAGGCCGGCGACGCACTCTACTTCAGCCGCGCGCCTGTTCCGTGCGACCGGGACGGCGACGGGGCTGCCGTGCGCTACCGGCACCTCGGCATCTATGGATATACCGCTTAGGCGCTCCGGCGCTTCGCCGCGCTCGGGCCGACCGGCCTCGAGCGGACCGAGAAACTGGAACAACTCCGCGCGCTCGGCGCGGGTATGAAGATCCGGGTGGCGCTCGTTGCCTCGGCCCCTCCCGGAATCGACACGATGGAGGCCTATCGGGCTTTCGTGAAACGCTTTGCATCCCGAGCCGAAGGGCCGGGAAAGGGATAACCGCATGCCCAAGTACATCTTCACGACCGGCGGAGTGGTCTCCTCGCTCGGCAAGGGCCTGACCTCGGCGGCCATCGGGCTGTTGCTCGAGGCCCGCGGTTTCAGTGTGGCGCTGCAAAAGCTCGACCCTTACATCAACGTGGATCCCGGGACGATGAACCCATTTCAGCACGGCGAGGTCTACGTCACCCGCGACGGGACCGAGGCCGACCTGGACCTGGGACACTACGAGCGGTTCACCCACAGCGACATCAACCGCCACAGCAACTACACCACCGGGCAGATCTACAACGAGGTCATCCGCAAGGAGCGCCGCGGTGACTATCTCGGGGCCTGCATCCAGGTGGTGCCTCACGTCACCAACGCCATCAAGGAGTGCATCCGGCGGGTGAGCGACAGCGTGGATGTGGTCATCACCGAACTCGGCGGTACGGTCGGTGACATCGAGGGGCTGCCCTTTTTGGAGGCGATCCGGCAGATGGCGCTCGACGAGGGACCGGGCAACACCATGTTCATCCACCTGACCCTGCTCCCGTATCTGCCCACTTCCGGTGAGACCAAGACCAAGCCGACGCAGCACTCGGTGGCGAAGCTGCGCGAGATCGGTATCCAGCCGGCCGTGGTGATCTGCCGCAGCTCGGTGCCTCTCGAGGAGGAGCACCGCGCGAAGATCAGCCTGTTCTGCAACGTCCCGAAGGAAGCGGTCATCGAGGAGCGCGATGTCGACCACTCCATCTACGAGGTCCCGCTGGTCCTCCGCGACGAGGGCCTGGACGACCTCATCATCGACCATCTGCGGCTCGAGTCTCCCCACGCCCCGGACCTCTCCGACTGGGAAGAGCTGATCGAGGCGATCAAGACGCCCCACGGCGAGGTCGAGATCGCGGTGGCGGGGAAGTACATCGAACTGCACGACGCCTACAAGTCGATTTACGAGTCCCTCTCTCATGGCGGCATCGCCAACCGGGTGAAGCTCAGGTTCCGTAAGATCGCCTCCGAACGGATCGAGGAGGAGGGCGCCGGGGCCTTGCTCGAGGGCGTGCACGGCCTGCTCGTTCCGGGCGGTTTCGGGGAGCGGGGCATCGAGGGGAAGATCCAGGCGATCCGCTATGCCCGGGAGAACGGCATTCCGTTCTTCGGGATCTGCCTTGGCATGCAGTGCGCCACGATCGAGGCCGCGCGGAACCTCGCCGGCCTCGAGGGCGCCCACAGCACCGAGTTCGTGAAGGACGCCGCCCACCCGGTCATCTCGCTCCTCGAGGAGCAGCGCGAGGTAGTGGACATGGGCGGAACGATGCGGCTCGGCAACTACGACTGCCGGCTCACGGACGGCTCCCGGGCGGCCGCGGCCTACGCCGAGAGCGACATCGAGGAGCGGCACCGTCACCGCTACGAGTTCAACAACGAGTATCGCAGCCGGCTCACCGAGAGCGGTCTGATCCCGACCGGGGTCAACGTGGATCACGACCTGGTGGAGATCGTCGAGATTCCCGGCCACCCCTGGTTCGTCGGCGTGCAGTTCCACCCGGAGTTCAATTCCAGGCCTACCTCTCCGCACCCGCTCTTCCGCGACTTCGTCCGGGCGGCGGCGGCGCGGGCGGGGATTTTCGAGGCCGGCGACCCGACGCGTTCGGAGGCTACCGATGAGTGAAGAGCAGGCGCCCCTGCCCCAGCCGGACTTTGCGTTCTTCTGCTACTCGATGGGGTCCCAGGCGATGGTGCATCTGGGGCTCGCGCCGAACCCGGTGTCCGGCGAGACGGAGCCGGACCTCACCCAGGCGAAGTACACGATCGACCTGCTCGAGATGCTGAAAGAGAAGACGGAGGGGAACCTGAGTGAGGATGAGAACAAGATTCTCATGAGCCTCCTCTTCGACCTCCGCATGCGCTACGTCGAGCGCAGCCGCGGATCCTAGGGCCGCGCAAGAATGACTACGGGATTCGAGGGCAGCAGCATCCCCTTGACCCGCGTTGCTCGTCTGTTGAAACCAGTAAGGTTGCGCCCTTCCCGCGCCTTGCTGGGCGGGCGCATCAGCGCTCTCCGTCCTGCGAAGTTATTCTTGCGCGGCCCCCCAGCCCGGATCCTGGCCCGCGCCACACACAAATCCGCATCTACGATCCTTTGTAGGTGGATGCCCCGTGTGCCTCCCGACACTACAAGATATAGGGCGTCAAATTCATTGAGTCCCTGCATCTTGCAAGAATGCTCTTGACCTAAGTGGTGCGGGGGCTACACTTCGGTTCAGGGTTATGAAGGGCAAACAAATCACCCGATGCGCCGGACGAACCGTGGATGGTGTGCGAATCCCCGTCGCCGGCGCGCGTGTCCTCGATCAGGAACTCAGCCCACGAACTGTCGGGGGATCAGGGGAGTTCGGTTGGATCCCCGATCTGACGCGGATGGGCGAGGACCGCGGGTCGAAGCGCTTGTGTGGGAAGGTCCCGAGATCGCGTGGACTTCCCGGCGCTCGCACCGCGGCCAGATGGAAAGGGGTACGCTGTGGTAAAGGCGACCGCAGAAACGGAAAGACTCTGGAAACAGTATAAACGGACGGGTGACTCGGTCGTCCGCAACCGCCTTCTCCTCCGATATCTTCCACTCGTGAAGTACATCTCGGATCGGATCTTCTCGCGCCTGCCGAAGCGGGTGGACATCCGTGACCTGCGGTCGGCCGGCATCTTCGGGCTGATCCGGGCGATGGAGAAGTTCGACATGGCGCGGGGCATCAAGTTCGAGACTTACTGCTCGGTTCGCGTCAGAGGTTCCATTCTCGACGAGTTGCGCGCGCAGGACTGGGTGCCCCGGCCGGTGCGCCACCGGACCCAGAAGCTCAAGGTGGCGCAGGCCGAGCTCAGGATGGAACTCGGCCGGGTCGCCACCGACCAGGAGCTGGCGAGCCATATGGGCGTCGAGATGAAGGAGCTTCAAAGCCTCGGTCGCGAGTCTGCGGCGACCACCTTCGTCTCCCTGTCCGGCTCGGGTGACGACAGCGACAACGGCGGCGGCTCTCCTCGTCTCGACCTCCTCGCGGAGGGTGCCGAGAACGACCCCGTGGAGCAGATCCAGCGCGCCGACATCGCGGAACTGATCAACCGCAATCTCGATGAGAAGGAACGCCAGGTTCTCATCCTGTATTACTACGAGAACCTGACCATGCGGGAGATTGGTCGGTTCCTCAACCTGTCTGAATCGCGAGTCTGTCAGATCCACGCGCGAATCATGGGCCGTCTGAAGGAGGAGCTGGCGCCGCAGGAAGCCGAGTTGCGCGTATAGCAGCCCGGCCCGAAACCCCCTGAACGCTGACCGTACAGAAGCCGGGTTCGCGAGATATCTCCGGGGCGCAAGGCGCCGGGAGAAGACGGAACCGGACCCGATTCCTGCGGAGGAAACCGCGCCCGGCCGTGGGAGCAGGACTCCGGATCGCCCGGGGGAGACGCCTGCCTGATGTTGTTCAACTCCATCGATTTCATGGTGTTCCTGCCAGTTGTGTTCTTCGTCTACTGGTTTGTCGTCAGCAGGAACCTGAGGATGCAGAACGCGTTTCTCCTCCTGGCGAGCTATGTCTTCTATGGATGGTGGGACTGGAGGTTTCTCTCCCTGATCGTCATCAGTTCCGTGGTGGACTATCTCGTGGGAATCGGGATGTCCATGACCGCGCAGAGACTCCGCCGGAAGCTACTGCTCCTCGCGAGTCTTGTCGTCAATCTCGGAATCCTGGGGCTCTTCAAGTACTTCAATTTCTTCCTGGAGAACTTCGTGGAGGCGTTCAGGCTTCTGGGACACCCCATCAATCCCCAGGGGTTGCGAATCATCCTGCCCGTGGGCGTGAGCTTCTATACGTTTCAGACTCTCAGCTACTCGATCGACGTCTATCGCCGGAGGATGGAGCCGACGAAGGATCTTCTCAATTTCTTCGCGTTCGTCAGCTTCTTCCCCCAACTGGTGGCCGGGCCGATCGAGAGGGCGGCCGACTTCCTGCCCCAGTTCTCGAAGAAGAGGACCTTCGAATATGGGGAAGCCGTTGATGGGATGCGACAGATCCTGTGGGGCCTGTTCAAGAAGATCGTGGTTGCTGACAACTGTGCCGTGGTCGTCAATGAGATCTTTGCCAATTACTCGACGCACACCGGGAGTACGCTTCTCCTGGGTGCCGTCGTATTTGCATTTCAGATCTACGGGGACTTCTCCGGTTATACCGACATCGCCATAGGAACGGCGCGGCTCTTCGGGATGAGGTTGACGAGGAACTTCGCCTTTCCGTACTTCTCGAGAGACATTGCGGAATTCTGGAGAAGATGGCACATCACGTTGTCCACCTGGTTCAGGGACTACGTCTACATCCCCCTGGGGGGTAGTCAGGGAAGCAACTGGAGAAGGATCAGGAATACGTTCATCATCTTCAGCGTGAGTGGCCTGTGGCACGGAGCGAGATGGACGTTCGTGGTCTGGGGGCTCCTGAATGCCCTCTATTTTCTGCCGTTGCTGCTCCTCGGCCGGAACCGAAGGAACACGGACACCGTGGCGGAGGGAACCCTGCTGCCGAATCTCGTTGAGTTGGCGCAGATGACCGTCACGTTCGGGCTGACTGTTCTCGCGTGGGTCTTCTTCAGAGCGGAGTCGTTGGGAGATGCGTTGGGGTATCTCTCCCGCATCTTCTCGGGAACCCTGTTCTCCTGCCCCGCCATCCTGCCCAGGAGGGTGCTTTCAATGATCGGCGTGTTGATCGTGGTGGAGTGGATGCAGAGAGGGAGGGAGCACGGCCTGGCATTGAATGGGAGGAGAATACCGCCTCTGGTGCGTTACGGGATCTACTGTGGGATTGTGCTGGCGGTCCTTTATCTCGGAGGCAGCGGTCAGCCATTCATCTACTTCCAGTTCTGAGGGATGTATGAGGAGATTCCTGCTGAAGACGGGACTTGTCGCGGGTCTGGCGTTGATACTGCAAGTGGTGGGATACATCGGGCTTTCCACCGGGCACGAGTTCAAATCGTCGAGAATGTACTATGCGGATGAATTCAATCGTGCCTTCCAGGAGCGGGACTTCGACCTGATTGCGCTGGGGAACAGCAGGGTCCTCGCTTCGCTGGACCGGAGAATCCTGGAAGAGGGAGTGGCGCTCAAATCGGCCAATCTGGGTTACTCGTCAGCCGATGTTTCGGTATCGAGATTGACTCTCGAGGCGTACTTGAGTGTCTGCAGGAGGGTGCCGAAGGTCGTGCTGCTGGAGGTCTCGTGGTTCACCTTCAACCGGGCGCGGACAACGTTGCACAGCATTACCGGAGATCTGGTGTTGGAGGATCCGTGGCTGTTTCGGTACCTGTTTCGATACCAGCCGGCATTCTGGAGGAACTGGGCCAAGACCGTTCGAGAGCGGGTCGCCGGTGGCGAGGGGAGCGGTGACTACGGCTCGCGGCAAGCGGAAAAGGATCTTTCGCGCGTCGCAGAGCCATTTAACGAGGGCCGCTTCGAGAAGGTCTTTCCGGATCACCGCGCCGGCGTGGATGCGCTGCTGCGGGAGGACTTCGAGGAGATCGTCTCTCTTTGTGAGGCGGAGCAGATCCTGCTCGTGATGTACACGGCGCCGGAGAGCAGGGAGTTCAGCCTCGCGCAGGAGGATCGGGGGCGGATACGACGTGTTCTGAATGGAGTCCCGGAGACCCATCGCGGCGTGGCGTACCTGGACTACTCGCTGGGCGGGGGGTTGTATCAGGAAGCGTATGAGCGCTGGGTGGATGGGTCTCACCATGTCGTCCGGCGCGACCTGTTCTCCCGGAGGTTGTCGTCCGACTTGCTGGTGGAACTCGAGAAGCGGGGGATGAAGGAACGGCGGTAAGGGCCCGCGCAAGAATAACTTCGGGATTCGAGGGCTGCCGCATACCGCCCGGCTGCGTTGCTCGTCGGTTGAAACCAGTAAGGTTGCGCGCTCCTCGCGCCTTGCCGGGCGGGCTGAGCAGCGCTCTCGGTCCTGCGAACTTATTCTTGTGCGAGCCCTGCGTCCTTCCTGCGGTACCGACCTCTCGAGGTTTCGCAGCGTCCGTAGGTTCCATGAGGCACTCGATCGCCAGGGTCCGGTGGCCTCCCTGGCGATTGGAACGAACTTGAGCTGCCATCCAACGACCATTGTCGAATGCGGACGGTCGTGATAGCGTTCGACCCCGGTGACTAACTCCGGAGCGGCGCCATGAAATACCTCCACTATGACCTGCGGGATCGGGATCTCTTCTGTGGTGAGGTTCCCGTCAGCCGCATCGCCGAAAAGGTCGGTACCCCGGTCTACGTCTACAGCCGGGAGATCATCGAGAAGCACCTCACCCGGTTGATGGACGCCTTCAGCACCGTGGAGACGCTGATCTGCTACTCCGTCAAATCCCTCTCGAATCTGGCGGTGTGCCAGGTCCTGCGCGAGATGGGGGCCGGGTTCGATGTCGTTTCCGGAGGCGAGCTGTTCCGGGCGTTGCAGGCCGGAGGCCATCCGAAGAAGATCGTCTTCGCCGGAGTGGGAAAATCTCCGGAGGAGATCGAGTTCGCGCTCGACCGTCGCATTCTCATGTTCAACGTCGAGAGTGAGGCCGAGCTGAAGGTGATCGACCTGATCGCCGCGCAGAAGAACCTGGTGGCGGACATCGCCCTGCGCATCAACCCCGACGTCGATCCGAAGACCCATCGCTACATCACCACCGGCAAGAGGGAATCGAAGTTCGGGATCGATCTCGTGACGGCAAAGCGCCTGGCGGCTGAGATGGGTAACCGTGCCGGGGTCCGGTTGGTCGGCGTACACGCGCACATCGGTTCACAGATCACCGACGTCGAGCCTCATCGCGCCGCGCTCGAGAAGGTGATGGCTTTTGCCGAGTGCTGCCGGGAACTCGGCAATCCGGTGGAGTACATCAACCTGGGCGGAGGCTTCGGCATCCACTACCAGGGGTATGAGGGGCTTCCCGCTTCGGACTACGCCGAAGCGCTTCTGCCGGCACTGGCGGGCTCCGGCTACAAGCTGATCATCGAGCCCGGCCGTTTCATCGTGGGCAACGCCGGCCTGTTGCTCACCCGCGTGCTCTACGTCAAGGAGAGCGGGGACAAGCGTTTCATCATCGTGGACGCCGGCATGAACGACCTGATCCGCCCGTCGCTCTACAGCGCGCACCACGAGGTCTGGCCCATCGACTCCGAGTTCGAGAAGGGCAGCCCGGAGGCGGAAGCGGTGTCCACTCCGGCCGACGTCGTGGGGCCGATCTGCGAGACCGGAGACTTCTTCGCCCTCGACCGCATGCTCCCCCCGGTGAAGGAGGGCGCCCTGATCTGCGTCTTCTCCGCGGGCGCCTACGGCATGGTGATGGCGAGCAACTACAACTCCCGCCCCCGCCCGGCCGAGGTCATGGTCTCCGGCGACTACTACGACGTGATCCGCTCGCGCGAAACCTGGGACGATCTGATCCGGGGTGAGCGCAAGATCGCCAGGTGGGACTGAGGCGCCACCCTTCGGTCCCCGCGCGACCTTCGCGGCGGCGACGGAGCGTGGCCCTCCGAAACGGAGCCGGGGCCACACGTGGAGTGGCGGGCTCCGTCCCGATCCGGTGGGAGCAGCTTCGGCACGCGCGATCCAGGATGAATGCGAAAGAGCGTGCGCCTCTCGGCGCATGGTCTTTGCGCGCGCCTGCTCGATACGATCACCATACGAGCATCCCGGCGGAGAAGACTTCTCGAGAATCTCGCAAAGGAAAGGGCGGAAATGCTAATAGAACAATGGCCCGGGTCGGGATGGGCAGCGCACAGTTTGGAGGAGAAGGCTTATGCGTAGCGCAATGATCAGCCTGATCGTGGTGCTCTCCCTCACCCAGCTTTCGCTGGGTGCTTCTGTTGGTGGCCCCGGCGGCGATGGTGGCCCCCCTGGAGGTGGCGGCCCCCCCGGCGGCCCGCCCGTCGGCTCCTGGGTTCGTTCGTCGCACGTGGAAGACACGGTCGTCGATCAGGGAAACGGCATCTGGACCTACGGGTACACGGTCTACAACGACAGCCAGGCAGGCGTAACGGGCACCGACTACGTGTTTGAGATGCCGGTCATCTACGACTGGGAACTTCCCTGGTTCGGGGACGCCGGAATCACGAACATTCTGAGCCCCGCAGGTTGGGCGTGGACGATCGAGGAAATCGGTTCTGCCAATTCCAGCACCGGTTGGCAGGGCGTCGCGAACTGGCAGACCGCGGGCGACCCCTTCTACCAGGGCGGCGGCAGCCCGTTCACCACGGTGGGGAAAGTCCTGCACTGGTACGCTGTCGACCCGCAGGATGAAACAGAGCCGAACTGGATCTTCCCGGCGACCGACAACAGTCCTGTAAACTATCTCAGCGGTTTCGGTTTCACCGCAGCCTACGATGAGACCCCCGCTCCGTACCAGGCGTCATGGACGTCCCAGGATGTTCAGACGGGCGACCCGGCTTTCCCGCTCGGTGGGGTACCGGGATCGCCTCTTGCCCTCGTCCCTCTGCCCTCCGCCGTCCTGATGGGACTGGGGCTCCTCGGTATCCTCGGCACCGTCTCGCGCTTCCGGAAGAGGCTGGTTGCGTAGTCCGGAGATTCCGCCGCGTCTTCAGCCGCCCGGTCCGCATTGAGCGGACCGGGCGGTGTTGATTCGCACGCCGGGGATCTCGCCCTTTCAATGTCGGGTTCCATCCTCCCTCGGAGGGTCGAGCGCCGTCTCGACCAGTCACAACGTCGCATCGATCCGGGGAGTTTCGCCTGTGCCGGGAAATCGTCCTCCTTCCCTGGCGTCAAAGAGCCCCGATTGCCCCTCGTCCGCAGGTCGAGTGTGGCGTGGAATTCTTGATGTGGAGGCGATGCTCTTTGACGGTCAGGACGGCGAATCGTTTTTCGGCACAGGCGGAACTTCCGGGGAAAGGTGGCGGGTGAGTGTGGTCGGCACAGCGTCCGACCCTCCGATGGCCAGGTGCGGTATGGTCGGCAGCCAGAAGGTATCGTTCGAATTGAAGTGCGCGCAGCGAAGCTCCGCGGCTGGAGTGAGGCCGAAGATGGTCGTTCCCGATCCGGATGGAGATTGAGGTCGAGGGTCGGGGCGGATACCTTTCGCCGGGGATCCGCGGTGATCATCCGGCATCGCCAATCCCGGGAGGGCTCATGAACGACGGCGAGGATCGCCAGAAGATCCTGATCGTCGATGATCAGGCCGAGAATGTGCAGATTCTGGTGCAGGCGCTCTCAGAGCATCACCGGCTGATCGCCGCCCGGAACGGGGAGAAGGCCCTCGCCCTCGCCCGGAGGGAGCCCCGCCCGGACCTGATCCTGCTCGACGTGATGATGCCGGAGATGGATGGCTACGAGGTCTGCGCGAAGCTCAAGGAGGACCCGGCGACGGCGGAGATCCCGGTCATCTTCATCACGGGACTCAGCGACGCCGCCGACGAGGCGCGAGGACTCGATCTGGGCGCCGTCGACTACATCACCAAGCCCGTCAATCCGGAACTGGTGCGCGCACGGGTGCGGAACCACCTCGAGCTGAAGCGCAGCCGGGACTTCATGCGGCACGCCTTCGGGCAGTTCGTATCCGCTGAGGTGCGCGACAAGATCATCTCCGAGAAGAACCGGCTGGTGGGGGAACGGAAGCACGTGGCGGTGCTCTTCTCCGACATTCGCAACTTCACCGCCTACAGCGAGAAGTGTGAACCCGAGCAGATCGTGACGCAGTTGAACGAATACTTCGAGCACATGGTGCGGTGCATCACCGCCGAGGGCGGCACGGTGGACAAGTTCTTCGGCGACGCGGTGATGGCGGTTTTCGGGGGCCTGATCGACCTTGAGAATCCCTGCGACGGTGCTCTTCGCGCCGCCCGCGCGATGCGTGGTGCGCTTCGTGAGCTCAACGCCCGGTGGGCCACAGCCGGCCTGCCCGCCTTCGACAACGGCATCGGCATCCACTACGGCCCGGTGCTGCAGGGCACGATCGGCAGCTCCGCGCGCAAGGAGTTCACCATCATCGGCGACACCGTCAACATCACGGCGCGTCTCGAAGCCCTCACGAAGGAGTACGAGGAGAGCATCCTCTGTTCGAGCGATCTTGGTGAGCGGCTCACCGACGACTTGCGAACACGCCTGGTGGACCTGGGGCGGGTTTCGATCCGGGGACGTCGCACCGAACTCGGTCTGCTCGGCTGTCCGGACGGCTCTGCGGGACCGCCGCGATCATGCTGAAACAGCGCGCGCTGATTCTCCTCCTGATCCTCCTCGCCGCCCCCGTTGCTCTCGCCGCGGACGAAGAGTTTCTCGCTTCGCTCACCGCGGAAGAACGCGCGTTCCTCGAAGCCCACCCGGTCATTCGGGTCGGTGGGGAGATCGATTGGGCGCCGTACGGTTTCGTGGACCAGGCGGGAGAATTCCGGGGCATCGCTCCCGACTACCTCGACCTGTTTGCCGACAAGCTCGGCGTCGAGTTCGAGGTTCTCACCGGGCCGACCTGGGATGAACTCCTCGGGATGATTCGCAACCGTGAACTCGACATGCTCGCAGCCCTGTGGCGAACCGCCGGGCGCGAGGAGTACATCGCCTTCTCCGGACCATTCACGAGCACGAGTTCGTTCATCTACGTGCGAGCTGGTCGAGAGGACATCAGGAGCCAGGGAGACCTTCGGGGCAAGAGGGTGGCGGGGATCAGGGGCTACGCCACGCGGGACAACCTGGAGTTGCTCGATCTCGACATCGAGTTCGTGGATGTCGGGAACGCGCTCGACGCCCTCTCGCTCGTCCTCACCGGTGGTGCGGACGCCTTCGTGGGTGACATCGGCTCGGTTACACGGGTGATCGAGGAGAACTCCCTGGTCGGCCTGACCGTGGCGGCCAACGCCGGGCTCGAGGCGAACGACCTGTACATGGGGGTGAGAAGGGACTGGCCGGTCCTGGCCGGCATCCTGAATCGAGTGTTCGAAGAGCTGCCCATCGGGACCCGGCGGGAGATCACTCGTCGCTGGGTCGGAATGGGCGCCTCGAACGCAACTCCGACTGGTCTTCGGCTGACCGAAGAGGAGCGGGAGTTTCTCGCGACCCATCCGGTGATCCGGTTCGGTGCGGACCCTTCCTGGCAGCCGATCGACTTCATCCGGGACGATCGGCACCAGGGCATCGCCGCGGACTACCTTGCGCTCATCGCGAAGCGTCTTGGAATTCGATTTGATCTCGCCCGGGATCTCACCTGGGCTGAAGTCCTCGATGCCGCTCGAGACGGGGGGCTCGACGTGATTTCCGCCGTAACCCCGAGCGCGGAGCGAAGCGAGTTTGTGATCTACACCAGGGAGCTCATCGAGGCTCCCCAGGCGATCTTCATCCGGGAAGATACACCGTTCGTCCCCGGCCTTGATTCCCTTTCCGGGCAGCGTGTTGCGGTGGTGGATGGTTACTTCATAGCGAGCGAGCTGAAGGAGAGGTACCCGAAGATCGTGACCGTGCCGGTGGACGATGTCCGGGCGGGAGTCGAAGCCGTCTCGAAGGGCGATGTCTTCGCCTACGTCGGCAACCTCACCGTGGCCGGGTACATCATCCAGGAGGCCGGCCTCGGAAACCTCAAGGTGTCCGCGACCACCGGGATGACCCACCGCCTGTATATCGGCGTTCGGAAGGATCTGCCCATCCTCCGCGGTCTGATGAACAAGGCCCTCACCGACATCACTCCGGAGGAGCGGAATGAGATCACCCGTCGCTGGACGGCGTTGCGCCTCGAAAGCGAGATCGACTACACCCTCGTACTCCAGATCGGCGCGGTCGGACTCGCAGTACTCCTGTTCATCGTCTGGCGAAACCGGGGGATGGCGCGTGAGATCAGGAAGCGGGCCGTCGTGGAAACGGAGCTCAACAAGAACCGCACCTTCCTGAACACGGTCCTCGACAGCCAGACCGCCTGGGTGCTGACGACCAGCGGCGAGGGACTCCGGTCGGCCAATCGGGCATTGCTCGAGTTCTACGGTGTGGCTTCCATCGACGAGTTCCACCGGAAGCATGGCTGCATCTGCGACACCTTCCTCCCGGACGACAGCGGCGAATATCTCCAGAAGTGGGTCGGGGAGGACTTGTGGGTGGAGCACGTGATCGCGAATCCGGAGGCGGCCAACCTGGCGCGGATATCGAAGGACGGCGAGACACATGTCTTTCTCGTGACCGCCGCTCCGATGGACACTCCGGGAGAGAATCTCAACACGGTCGTACTGACCGACGTAACCGAACGCTTCCGGGCCCGACGGGAACTGGCGGTGGCCAAGGAGGCGGCCGAGGCGGCCAACCGCGCGAAGTCGGACTTCCTGGCGAACATGAGCCACGAGATCCGCACGCCGATGAATGCGGTGATCGGCCTTTCCCACCTGGCGCTCGAGACGAAACTCGATCCGCAGCAACAGGACTACCTGCGGAAGATCCACGTCTCCGCCCAGGGGCTGCTCGGGATCATCAACGACATCCTGGACTTTTCGAAGATCGAAGCCGGCAAGCTCGACATGGAGTCGATTCCCTTCGATCTCCACGCGGACGTCCTCGAGAACCTCTCCAACATGATCGGCCTGCGCTCCGCCGGGAAGGGCCTCGATCTCATCTTCGATTTCGACATCGACCTGTCGTTCGCCCTGGTCGGTGATCCCCTCCGCCTCTCCCAGGTGCTGATCAATCTGCTGAACAACGCGCTCAAGTTCACGGAGGAAGGAACGATCACTCTCCGCATTCGCAACCAGCGGGTCGAGTCCGGGAGCGCCTTCCTCAAGTTCGAGGTTCAGGACACCGGGATCGGCATGAACGAGGAGCAGCGGGGGCGGCTCTTCAAGTCGTTCAGCCAGGCCGACAGCTCCACGACGCGGAAGTTCGGAGGCACCGGGCTCGGTCTCGCGATCTCACGCCGCCTTGCACACCTGATGGGGGGCGAGATCGGCGTGGATTCCACCCCCGGCGAGGGCAGCACTTTCTGGTTCACGGCCCGGTTCGGCCTCGCGGATGATGGGGAAGTCGGCACCTGGCGTTGCGAGTCCCGCGCCACGGAGAAGCTCAGGGTGCTCCTCGTCGACGACAACCCCACCTCCCGGGTCATCCTCGGCCGCTACCTGAATGGCTTCGGCCACGAGGTCGTCGAGGCGTCCTCCGGCCGTCGGGCGATCGAAGTTCTCAAGGACGCCGACCGGCAGATCGACCTCGTGGTCATGGACTGGAAGATGCCGGATCAGGACGGCATCGCCACCGCCCGGATGATCGAGGATGATCCGGAGATCGAGGTGAGCCCGCCGATCCTGATGGTCACCGCCTACGACCGGGTCCGGTTGCTTCGGGAAGCCGGCGATGTGGCGCTTGCCGGCGTCCTCGGCAAGCCGGTATCCCCGGCGACCCTGCTCGACGGGATCCTCGTGGCGCTCGGCCGCGAAGACCACGCCGCCCTGGAGAACGCCGCACTCGGCGCCGGTTTGCGTGGCGCTCACCTCCTGCTCATGGAGGACAACGAGATCAACCAGCAGGTGGCGGTGGAGATTCTCGGCAACGCGGGGGTCCGGGTGACCGTGGCCGGAGACGGAAGGCGGGGCCTCGACATCCTCACCGGAAGCGGCGAGAGCTTCGACGGCATCCTGATGGACATCCAGATGCCGGTCCTCGACGGCTACGAGGCGACGCGGGAGATCCGCGCCGATCCGAAGTATGCGGACCTGCCGATCATCGCCATGACCGCGAACGTCATGGCCGGTGACCGCGAGAAGGCGATCGCCACCGGGATGAACGACCAGGTGGCGAAGCCGGTCGACGTCCACGATCTCTTCGAGGTGCTGTCCCGGTGGGTGACGCCCGCCCATCCGGTGGAAATCGTTACGGCCACCATCGGGAGTGCCGATGTCGAGATGCCGGCCATCCCCGGCGTGGACGTGAAGACCGGTCTGGCTCGTGTGGGTGGAAATGCCGGGCTCTACCGGAAACTGCTTCGCTCGTTCCGGAGGCGCCAGGCGGATGCCGCCGGGGAGATCCGGGAGGCTCGGGACCAGGGTGATCTCGAGACCGCGACGCGCATGGCCCACACGCTGAAGGGCGTCGCCGGTAACCTCGCCATCACGGCGGTCGAACGGGAGGCCGGCGTGGTGGAGGCCGACCTGCGGGCCGGAGCACAGCCGGCGCTCGGCGACCTGCGGGCCGTCCTCGCGGAGGTCGTCACGGCTCTCGGCATCATCGAGGAAGAGGGTGGCGCCGGGAGGGGGGCGGAGTCGACGGCGGATCCGGAGCAGGTCCGCAACATCATCGATCGCCTGAGGAGCCTGCTGGCCGAGGACGACACCGAGTCCCTGACCGTCGTGAGCGAACTGTCTCTGGCGCTCCGGGGAAGCGACCACGAGGGCGCCGTCACCGCAATCCGGGACCTGATCGACGAGTTCGATTTCGAGGGCGCACTGGCTCGTCTGCAGAGGCTCGCCGGCGACCACACCTCATGAGGTCATCGACGCAAAGGGCGGACCGTTCAGCTCGATGATCGCGATGCACTCACCTTGCCGCGTCATTCAACCCCGAAACATGAAGTACGCCGCACCGACCAGGCACAGGCCCGCCCACAGATAGTCCAGCTTCAACGGTTCCTTCATGAACAGAACCGAGAAGGGCACGAAGACACTCAGAGTGATCACCTCCTGGAGAATCTTCAACTGTCCGACACTCAGGACGGCATAGCCAATCCGGTTCGCGGGAACCTGGAACATGTACTCGAAGAGGGCGATCCCCCAGCTGATCAGAACTGCGACAATCCAGAGTCGGCTACCCAGCTCTCTCAGGTGTGCATACCATGCGAAGATCATGAACACATTGCTGCAGATCAGCAGGAGTGCTGTTTTCAGTATCGGACTCACGATCGGCAGTCCCCTCGTTCTTGCATGATGTGCTGCCGCCGGCGACCGGCGGCGGATCCAGAGGCGCCACGGGAGTGGATTCCTATTCCTCCACCCCTCCGGTCGTCCAGACGATTCTCGCGCCGTCGCCTTGTCTCCCTTTGGTCGATCGGGTGGGCTTTGTCCGCTGCGCGGTCGCCGGGCCGGTTTTGCCTGCTTCCGGATTGAGGCGTGGCTCGGCCGGTGCGAGGATGGTCTCTCTTCGAGCAGGTTTGTCCCGGCCCGGGATCATGAGGAGGTCCGCAATCGAGCCTCGCACTGCCTTTTACGACGGCCGTCCGTACGCCATGCTGGTCGAACCGCTGCAGGCGGGGCTGCACCGGAGGCTGGCGGAGATGATCGAACCCGGCTCCACCGTGATCGATGCGTGCTGCGGCCCGGGGGCCCTGCCGCTACACCTGGCCGGGAAGTGTAAACGGGTCACGGGGGTGGATCTGTCACCGCGGCAGATCAAGCATGCCGAGCAACGTCGCCGGCGCGGGGATCTGCAAAACGTGTTCTTTCTCGCCGCGGACGTCACCGAGTTGCGGCGATGGGCGGATGGAGCTTTCGACGTCGCGACGATCGTCCTGGGGCTCCACGAAATGCCCGCGGCAAAACGGGTCCCGACTCTGCGTGAACTCGCCCGGGTGAGCCGCTGCGTCATGGCCGTGGACTACACGGTTCCGCTACCCCGCAACCTCCCCGGCCTGATGACGCGGATGGTGGAAGTGGCGGCCGGCCTCCGGCACTTCGCCGCATTCCGGAACTACCTCCGGCAGGGCGGCCTCGGGGCGCTCTTCGTCGAGGCGGGGCTTTCCGTCGCGCACCGGGAGCACCTGGCAGGGAAGGTGTTGACCCTGTATCGCTCTTCGTGAGGACGGCGACGGTTCTGCTGCGATCGGCGCTTCCGGGAGGGTAACATGTACCGCTGACGTTCAGAATCTTCGCAGTACTCGCAGAATATGCGTGACGCGCTCGGACTGCCAGCACGGTTGCCACGGAGGTCGGCCCTCCATTGCGGCAGGCCCGCGCTGTGCTTCCCTGCAGACGGGCGCAGGATACCCCCATTCTCATCCGGAAGGTCAAGCGTCATGGGGCAGGCTCGAAAGACGATCGTGCGATGGTTGTGGCGGGGGCTGAAATGGGGGCTGGTCGTGGCCATCGCCGGCTATCTGATCTACTTGTTCCGGTTCTCTCCCGTACCGGTTGCCTCGCATCGCATCGAGCGCGGTGAAATCGTTGCCGAAGTGATGGGAACCGGCACGCTCGAGGCTCGGCTGAAAGTGACGATCAGCCCGAAGATCTCCGGTCGAATCCGGGAACTCCGGGCGGATCAGGGGGATCGCGTCGAAGCCGGAGAGGTGCTGGTCAGGCTCGATGATGATGAGCTGGCCCAGCAGGTCGAGATCTCCCTGGCATCCCTCGCGGTGACACAGGCGGCCGTGGACCGATTGAAAGCCGACCGGGGCCGGGCCATGGCGGTCCTCGCTCAGGCCCGGCGGGAACATGAGCGGGTTCAGCGCCTGGTCGAGCAGGAGGTCAGTACGGGGTCGGAATTCGACAAGGCGGTCGAAGCCGTGGCCATCGCCGAGGCCGGGTTGGCCCGCGCGGAAGCGTCCATCGTCGAAGGGCAACAACAGGTCCTGGCGGCCGAGAAGACGCTCGCTTTCCAACGGGCCCGATTGACCGACACGGTGATCAAGGCGCCTTTCGACGGTCTGATCATCCAGCGGCAGCGGGATCCCGGAGACGTGGCGGTGCCCGGAAGCAGGATCCTTCAAATCGTATCGACCGAGCAGTTGTGGATCCGGGCCTGGATCGACGAGACGGAGATGGCCCGCCTCGATGTCGGTCAACCGGCGAGAGTCGTCTTCCGATCGGAGCCGGAACGTTCCTACACAGGAAAGGTGCTCCGCCTCGGGAAGGAAGCCGATCGGGAAACCCGTGAGTTCATCGTGGACGTTCAGGTCCTGGAATTGCCGAGGAACTGGGCCATCGGGCAACGGGCGGAGGTTTACATCGAAACCGCCCGCAAGGGCAATGTGCCCCTGCTGAATGCTGCGTATGTCCGCTGGGTCGACGATCTGCCCGGGGTCTTCGTGAGTGTCGAGGACCGTGCGGCGTGGAGGCCCGTTCAGCTCGGCCTGCGCAGTCCGGAGATGATAGAAATCCTGGACGGGTTGCAGCCCGGAGACACGGTGATCGTGCCCCGGGATCAGAAGGCCGGATTGGTGGATGGCAAGCGGATCGAGGTCCCATGAACCTCGCGGTGAAGGACATCCGGCACAATCTGGGGCGCTTTGCCTTGACGACCCTCGGCATCGGGATGCTCCTGATGGTCGTGATGGGCATGGGGGGGATCTACCGTGGGATCATCGAGGATGCCATCCTGCTCGTGGATCGGGTCGGTGCCGACCTCTGGGTCGTGCAGCGGGATACGCGGGGGCCTTTCGCCGAGATCTCCCGCGTGCCGGCCAACCTCGTCGACCGGGTCTCGTCGGTTCCGGGGGTCATCTCGGCCCGGGAGTTCGTGTACCACACCATCCAGCGAGAGCGGGACGGAAGGCCGCTTCGGATCGCCGTGCTCGGGCTGAGTTGGCCGACCGACAAGGGAGAATGGGTGCCTTTGATCGCCGGACGGCCCCTGGCCCGCAATCACTTCGAGATGATCGCCGACCGGTCCCTTGGTCTGCGGCTCGGTGAACGTGTCCGCCTGGGGAAGGAGACCTACACCGTGGTGGGGATCGGGACGAGCATGATCAGCTCTTCCGGCGACGGCATCGGCCTGTTCACGGTCGCGGATGCGCAGGCCATCCAGTTTGATGTTCCGGGAGAAGCGGTGCGTCTGGAGCGGGAGGCGCGCAAGGCCCGGGGCGAAAGGAGCGACCTGGGGACCCGGCAGCCGTCCCTGGTGGAGCAAGCTTCCCTGCCGGCCTCCCAGATCGCGGCGATCGCCCGGCCACAGGTCAGCGCCGTGATGGTGCGCGTGGCTCCCGGCGCTCGCGCCGAGGACGTGGCCGCGACGATCGCCGCCTGGGGGGACGTCTCCGTCCATTCCCGGGAAGGTCAGCAGGCGCTGCTGCTCAAGGGACCGGTCGAAAAGGCCCGAAAGCAGATCGGGCTCTTCAAAATCCTCCTCACCGCGATCGCCACGGTGATCATGGCCCTCATCCTGTACACGCTGACCCTCGACAAGCTCCACTCGATCGCCCTGCTCAAACTCATCGGGGCGCCCGGCCGGGTGATCCTGGCCCTGATCCTGCAACAGGCGCTCGTCCTCGGAGGATTGGGGTTCGGGATCGCCTACCTGCTCGGCAACAAGATCTTCCCCAACTTCCCGCGCCGGGTCATTCTGGTCGAGGCCGATCTGATTCAGCTGGCCGTCATCGTCCTTGGCATATCAGTCCTGTCGAGCCTGTTGGGGATCTGGAGGGCCATGAAGGTTCAACCGAACGAGGCTCTCGCCTGATGAACGACACCTTCGCCCTCGAGACACACGAACTGACGAAGATCTACGGCAGCGGCAACACCGAGGTCGTCGCCATGAAGGACGCCTCCATCGACGTCCGCCGTGGCGAGGTCGTCGCTCTCCTCGGCCCGAGTGGCGCCGGCAAGTCGACCTTCCTGACCGCCGTGGGGCTGATCACTCCCCTGACCTCCGGACAGGTCACCATCGGCGGCGAACTGGTGCTGGACGGGCCGTACGCCCAGACGAATCTCACCTCCTTTCGCCGCAAGCACATCGGCTATGTCTTCCAGAAGTCGAACCTGATCCCCTTCCTGACGGCCTGCGAGAATGTCCAGATCGCTCTCGAGTTGAGTGGCATCGGTTCCCGGGCGGCTCGCCGCAGGTCCCTCGAGTTGCTCGACTATCTCGGAGTCGCTGATCGAGAGCGCAACCTGCCGTCGATGCTCTCCGGGGGCCAGCAGCAGCGAGTGGCCGTGGCCCGGGCTCTCGCCAACGAACCGAGCCTGCTCCTGGCTGACGAACCCACCGCCGCACTGGACAGCCATCGCGGACGGCAGGTGATGGAACTTTTCGCCAGGGTCGCCCATGAGCAGGGGGCGGGGGTCATCGTGGTGACGCACGATCAGCGTTCGCTCGATGTCTTCGACACGACACATGAAATGGAAGACGGTATCATCCGGCGGATGGGCGAGCCGGAGCGGCAGCCGGCGGCGGCGCCCGGAGCGGGAGATGACGATTCTTGACTCATGTTCCGCCCGAGCCCGTAATCGGCCGGGCTGACCAGCGTTATCAATCCCGCTTTCACTCTTGCAGTTTCGGCTGCAGCGGAGAGGCAGCGCCATGGACGACAAGCAGAAGATCCTCATCGTCGACGACACTCCCGAGAACATCTTCGTGCTCATGGAAGCGCTGAGAAACGACTACCGGATCGTCGCGGCGAAGAACGGTGAGAAGGCGCTCGAGATCGCACAGAAGGAGCCGCGCCCCGATCTCATCCTCCTCGACGTGATGATGCCGGGGATGGACGGCTACGAAGTCTGCGAGCGACTCTCCGGGATCGAGGAGACGAAGGGGATCCCGGTCATCTTCGTCACCGCGCTCTCCGCGGCCGGAGACGAGGCCCGGGGACTCGAACTGGGCGCCGTCGACTTCATCACCAAGCCCGTCAACACGACCCTGGTGAAGGCTCGCGTGCGCAATCACCTCGAGCTGAAACGGTACCGCGACGATCTCGAGGAGACCGTGGCGGTGCGCACCCGGGAACTCCTCGAAGCGACCGCGGAGAAGGAGAAACTCGAGAGTGAACTGCGCGTCGCCCGCGCGCTGCAGATGACGATGGTGCCCGCCGGTCGCGCGGCGGGAGAAGGCGGAGAGTGGGAGATCGCCGCGACGATCAAGCCGGCCAGGGAGGTCGGCGGCGACCTCTACGACTACTTCATGCGGGACGATGGCCGGCTCTGCTTCCTGATGGGGGACGTATCCGGCAAGGGCATCCCGGCGGGGCTGTTCATGGTGAAGACGGGTACGCTGATGCGCGCCGAGTCCCTTCGCTCGGGCACCCCCGAGGAGATCCTCACCCGGGTGAACCGGGAACTCTGCCGCGACAACGATCGTTGCATGTTCACCACGCTCATCCTCGGCATCCTCGACCTGAAGACCGGCGACCTCTCCATCACCAGAGCCGGTCATCTGTTCCCGGTGGTGGCCTCTCCGGGGCGAAGTACCGAGTTCCTGATGGCAGCGGGAGGCTTCGCCCTCGGAATCGACCTCGGCGCACGGTTCGAGCCGACTGCCCTGACCCTGGCGCCCGGCGACAGCATCGTTTTCTGCACCGACGGCATCACCGAGGCCTTCAATGCGGACTTGAAGGATTTCGGTGAGGTGCGCCTGCTCGACTCCGTCTCGAAGAACAAGACCCGGGATCCCGCGGGCATCACGGAGGGGCTCCTCGCGGACGTGGCCGCATTCGTCGGCGACGCGTCCCAGTCCGACGACATCGCGGTGCTGACCCTGCGTTATCGTGGTCCTTGACACCCGGCGCCCATGAGGCTGGATGTGGGCCCGGCCCGGACCGCCGTCGCGAGGAAACACGGGTTGGCCGGGGCCTTACACTTGTAGCCGTGTTTCAGCTCGTTTATTGTCTCACTCCATTGTCCCGATTGACGGGGCAGGCTGAGTCGGGAGATCTCGGTGGGGAAAGCCGGTACTGAGTGGTCGGGTTCTGCGAAGGCCAAGGCCCTGGCATTCGCTTCCGGACGCTTGGTTCTTTACATCGGCCCGAGAGCCCACTCATGCAACTGAAGCGGCTGACCAGGATCGGGAAGTGGCATTGGCCGGCCGCGTTCCTCCTGGGTGTCGGGCTGAGTGCTGCCCTCGGCGCCCTGGCCCCGGGCCCAGGTGAGATGATTCCTGCCCGACTGCCGGTGGAGAGCACTCCGGATACCGACGTGCCGGAGCCGCCGGTCCAATCTTCCCCTTCCACCTCGGATTGTTCCGACGAGGTCCGGCCGACGACGCCGGTGGGCGGGGATGGCCGGGCCACTGATGATGTCCGGGAAGTGATGACGTTGCTCGCCGAGGAGGGGCTGGGAGGCCAGGCCCTTGAATTGCTCATCGACCGGCTCGCCACGTGCATCGAGACTGAGGCCGGATCGATACCGCTGCTCAGAGAGCGACTTCTGTCCGGCGAGGATTGCTCCGACGTTCGGGTCTTTGCCGGTGTCCTGGCGCTCGCCCGCGCGGCGTCCGGCGAGGGGCATCGCCTGCTCCTCGAGGTCGTGCGGAGCGACTCGGCTCCCACCGATGTCACCTCCCTCGCCGCTCTGGCCCTGGGGCAGCGTCGGGGCGGAACTTCATTCAACCGGTGGGAGGTGAGTATTGCACACTGTATCACCGGCTACCGGATCGATGAGAGCGAAGTGCGCCGGGAGTTGGTTCGGATCTACCGGGGCGCAACGAATTCGGATGGACCGCATGATCTGCGGTTCGCCCTGGTCACCGCGCTCCGGGGCAGCGTCGACGATCCCGAAGTGGCAGCCGCGTTCCGCGGGGGGCTGTCCACCGCCGGAGACGGAGAAGCGGAGCAGATCCTCGATGCACTGCGCGGCGCACCACTCGATCAGATCCCGGGCTTCGAGGCGGAACTTCTGGCGCTCCTCCTGACCAGCGAGGCAGGAGACATCGTGGGCCACGCCGGGTCGCTGCTCCTTCGGCTGGATCCGGTGGGCTACTGGCCACCCCATCGCTCAAGCGGGTGGAACTGCGCAATGTCGTCTCGGTGCTGGTGACGCGGGAGTTCGATGTGGAATGCGCTCGCCGCATCCTGAGTGCCGTGGAACGGGGGCTCGGTGGCGCCGGAGCGGATTGGGTCTCGAGAATATGCGACCTGATCCGGGGCTGGCCCTCCGCAGACCGCGAAACCGAGGCGAGCTTTCTCATGTCTTCAGGGCAGGCACCGATTGCGGCGACGCTTGCCGACGGCGAGTCGTCGAGGGACATTCGGAGGGTGGAACGTTCCGACTGATGCGGTTGGAATGTTCCACCCACAATCGGTCGGCCGCACGGTGGCTGGAAGCCGTGGTCGAAGAAGCTGACCGCCCGGCGGGTCAGACGAGTGTCGCCAGGCTTCGCCCCGCGGCCTTGCAGCAGGTGCCGGTAAACCTCTATGTTCCTCGATGCTCGCCGCCATCAATCGGGCCGTGGCTCCAAAGAGCAAAGCGAAGCTCGGAGAGTGGTTCGCCGAGACCTCATCTGTCCCGACTCCTCCCGGTCAAGGAGAGTCAACTCACCAGCCAGCGCTTCCGGGACAACATGGCTCGGATAGAAGAGCAGGCGATCCGCAAAATCGAACGCGACCTCGCTCGAAAGGTCACCGCGGCGCGGATGGAACGGGTGGGTGACACGGAACACACCTTTCAACCCGGACACGCGTGCTGCAGTACGTGGCCCACTCTTTCTCCTGCCAGGCTCCGTTTTCGGCTCGCAGCAGGTCTCTCCCCCACCTTCGAGCCGGACCATCCCCCCCTCGAGAACTAGAATGAACGGATCGCTCCGCAATCCGGGCACTCCCAGGTGACGTTGTTGCACGTCAGCCCCCACGCGTTCTCGGCGAAGCACTCCTCGCAGATCTGGAAACCGCAGGGGCAGGCCCAGGCGAACGGGGGGTGCTTCTCGCAGATCGTGCACTCGTACTGCTCGATGCGCTTGCTGCGCCAGCGGGGCTTCGGGATTCCGGGATCGGTCACGGAGATCGCCCCTACTTCCTGCCGAGTGCCTGGCGGATCGCGGTGATTTCGTTCAGAAGGTCCTCGAGATCGTCCAGGTAGAGCATGTTCGGACCGTCGGAGAGCGCCTTCTCCGGATCCTCATGCACCTCCAGGAAGAAGGCGTCCGCTCCCGCCGCGGCGGCGGCGCGCACCAGGTAGGGGACCATCTCGCGGTCGCCGCCGCTTTTCGTGCCGAGGCCGCCCGGCTCCTGCACCGAATGCGTGCCGTCGAAGACCACCGGCGCGCCGAATACCTGCATCTTCGGGATACTCCGGAAGTCCGTCACCAGGTTGCCGTAGCCGAAGGAGACTCCGCGCTCCGTCAGGCAGACGTTCTCGTTCCCGGTCGACGCGAGCTTGTCGAGGATGTTCCCGACCTGGTCCGGGGCGAGGAACTGGCCCTTCTTGACGTTGACCGCTTTCCCGGTTTTCCCGGCGGCCAGGAGGAGGTCGGTCTGACGGCAGAGGAACGCCGGGATCTGCAGGCAGTCGAGGATCCCCGCGCACTCCTCCACCTGCGATGCCGAGTGGACGTCGGAGAGCACCGGCAGCCCGGTCTCCTGCCACACGCAGGCCAGCACGGCCAGGCCCTCTTTCCGGCCGATCCCCCGGAAGGAGTCGACGCTGGTGCGGTTCGCCTTGTCGTAGGAGGCTTTGAAGACGATCGGCCAACCGCTGCTCCGGCTGATCTTCGCCAGGCGCTTCGCGATCCGAAGCGGCGTCTGCTCGTCTTCGATCACACAGGGACCGGCGATCAGGGCGGGCGGCAGTTCTCCGCCGAAGCGCACGGATCCGACCGTAACCTCCCTGGTCAACGGGTTTCGCGGCAAACTCACGGGACCATCACCTCCAGGGCGCCGGGTTCGATTGAGACGGTCAGCGGCGTCGTGCCGCCGGGATCACCGTCCACCTGCACCGGCACGGGCTTCTCGGTCGTCACTTCGAGTTTCCTCCCCTGAACATACGTCACATCCCGGTATTGCGGGAGGGTTCCGAGGAACGCGGCCAGGGACCATCGCGGGAAATCGCGGGCCCCGCCGCCGTGCACCAGCACGAAATCGAGCAGTCCATCGTTCGTCTTTGCATTCGGAGCGAGAGCGAAGTGGGCGGCGTAGTTCCGGGTATTGCAGACAAACAGCATGCCGGCCCGCCGGGTCTGGAGTTCATCGTCGACCCGGACGGTGAGGGGCGGGAAGTCGTATTCGAGCGCGGTCTTCGCGACGTGGGAGAAGTAGCGGAACTGACCGAGATGACCTTTCCGCTCGCTGCTCACCGCGCTGACGATCGTCGCGTCGAAGCCCACTCCCACGACCGTCACGAACCGATGCCCGTTGGCGATCCCCACATCGATCCGCAGCCTCTGGCCCGCGATGACCACCCTTGCCGCCCCCTCCGCGTCGAAAGGGACCCCGAGTTCCCGGGCGAGCATGTTCGCGGTGCCGGTGGGGACCGTGGCGAGGGCGGTGCGGCCGGGTTTCATGCCGTTCACGACCTCGTTGACCGTCCCGTCTCCCCCCACGGCCACGACGGCGTCGATCCCCAGATCGCAGGCTTCCCCGGCGAGCACCGTGGCATGCCCCGGCCCCTCGGTGGGGTTGATCGTCACCTCGAGACCGCCGCCCCTCAGGATCTCCACGCAGCGCGGGACGATCTTCTGGCGGGCGGCGACGCCGGAGATCGGGTTCGCGATGAGGTGGACCCTCCGGATCGGTTGTCGTTTCCCGTACTCGCTCATGTCGGAGGTGAGAGATACACTCTTCGCGGTCCGGATCGCCACGGGAAATCCCGAGCGCGGAACCCCGGCCCGCCTTTCTCACCAGAGCGCGCGCCGCGTTTCTTCGGGGTTGGAGAACAGCAGAGCATTTGCGGCGTCATGGCGGGTTGAGGAGAGGACCGGTGAATTTGAGGAGGCAGGCGCGGATGCTGCGCAAGGAAGGCCGACGACGCGACGCCTTCCCATCTCGGAGGAGGTCTGACGCGGCGCTGCGCCGCGACCGCCCCTCAGATCGTGTGCTCTGGTGAGAAATGCGGGCTGGACGGGCCGATCCGATCTTGGAAGCGACCCGATCTGCGGTTTCAATCGTAGTCTTCCGCCGACTCCGGAGGTTGATCGTGCAGGTGAAAGAACTCCCGCAGAGCCGTTATCTTCTCGTCCTCGACCGGGACGAGGAGCTCGTTTCCACCGTCACCTCGTTTCTCGAGGAGCGGGGCATCCTCGGTGGGACCGTGACCGGTATCGGCGCCGTCAAGAACCACACCATGGGCTGCTTCGACGTCGAGAAGCGGGAGTACCTGAAGCGGACCTTCGAGGAGAACATGGAACTCGGGAACCTCACCGGAACGATCGGCGCCGTGGACGGAAAGCCGTTTCTGCACGCCCACGCCACGGTCTGCGGCCCGGAGCTGATCGCCTTCACCGGCCACCTGTTCAAGGGGGAGGTGGCGGTGACCGCCGAACTGACGATCACCGACTTCGAAACCGAGTTGCCCCGGGCCGAGCACGAGGAGTTTGGCCTGAAACTGTTCCAACTGGCCCCGAAAGACGATTCCGAAGAGTGAGACGATGATGAAGCTCGCCGTCGTCATCCTGGCCGGCGCCGCCGACCGGCGGTCCGGCCCGGATGCTAACCAGACCCCGCTTTCGACCAGCCGTCTGCCGACCATCGCGGAACTCGCGACCATCGGTCGGGTGGGGGGAGTGCGTACCGTGCCGCCGGGGCTGCCGGTGACCCACGAGCATGCGCTGATCTCTCTCTTCGGGCAGGCCCCCGGGGCCGGGCCGTTCGCCGCGGGACCGCTGCTGGCGCTTGCCCTGAAGATCCGCCTCGAGCCGGA
>JAJSAM010000072.1 GCA_024274785.1 Planctomycetota bacterium
CTACCGGCTGTCAGAGCAGGCCCTGCGCGAATTACTGGACTCTCCCAGGGGCCGGGACAACGTCATGGCACGCTCCACGCTCTCGAGACTGCTCTCGGTGCTGGGTCGCTACGAGGATGCCGCGGAGATTCTGCGGGCCATGATTTCAACTCTCTCCACGAGCATCAAGCTGCGCGGAGAGCAGCTCGCGGGCAAGGCGCTCACGGATCAGCAGCGACCGCTCTTTGAACGCACCTTGAAGAATCTGAAGGAACAGCAGATCGAGGCGCTGGAGTTGCTCGCCAACGTGGCCGCCAAGACATCCCGGTGGGAAGAGGTCATTTCTGCCTTCGCCCAGATCGAGGCCATGGAGAGCATGCAGCCGGCCGACTACTACAACCGGGCCCGGGCCTACGAGGCGCTGGGGGCGCGGGACGCGGCCATTACCGACTATGACACCTTCGTGACCCGGGCCGCGAGTTGCGGCGCCACCTTCGGCGATCAGGTCCGCCGGGCCATGCGCCGCAAGGCGGCCCTGCTGGACGGTGGCAAGCTGATCCGGAATCCAGAGATTGACGAGGGATGAGATCCGGCGGGTTCTGCTTTCCAGCCAGCCTGCGCATTCGGAACCGGGTGGAATACAACCGGGTCTTCCAGCAGGGACGCAGGGCCGCGAGTCCGGAGCTGCTTGTGGTGGCGTTCCGGAATGATCTGGAGCATTCCCGCTTCGCGGTCTCCACGGGCCGCAAGTTCGGCAAGGCTCCGGTGCGCAACCGGGCCCGCCGGCTCCTCCGGGAGGCCTTCCGGTTGCAGCGCGACCGCTTTCCCCCGGGCTTCGACTTCATCGCGGTGCCCCGCGCCCCACACTTTCCAGATCGACTCGATCAGGTGACCCCGCTCCTTCTCTCCCAGGCCGAGCGCGCCGCCGGCGGGAGCCCGAGATGATCCTGCGAACCGCCTTCATCTGGTTGGTGCGGGCGTATCAGATCCTGATCTCGCCGCTCAAGGGCCCCACCTGCCGGTTCACCCCCTCTTGTTCGGAGTACATGGTCCAGGCCATCTCCAAGCGTGGCGTGCTGCGCGGCATCCCCAAGGGGATCTGGCGCATCCTGAGGTGCAACCCGTTCGGCTCCGGCGGTTTCGACCCGGTCGACTGACCTGAGACTCAGATTGTACGATCGTAGTACTCTTCAGGCCGTTGGATGGCAACCGATCTTCTTTTCGCCTACGGTGTCACCATGGGACCCCCAAGGACCAGACGATGAATCGGAAGCAGTTTCTGCAGCAGCTCCTGGGCTCTCTGGCGGGACTGGCGATCTCCTGCCGCGCGAAAGGGAAACAGGCGGGCGTCCTGCCCCGGCGCCGACTGGGAGAAGACGGCCCGGCGGTGAGTCTGATGGGGATGGGCGGCTTTCACCTCAGGAAACAGTCGGATCGAGAGGCGGGGCGGATGATCGACGCCGCGCTGGAAGAGGGCGTTCGCTTCTTCGACACGGCGGAGTCGTACCAGAAGGACCAGTCGGAGGAGCTGTATGGAGCGGCGTTGAAAGGGAAGAGGAGCGAGATCTTCCTGATGACCAAGACCTTCAGTCATCCGGACCGCAGCGCGGAGAGTGCGAAGCGTCACCTGGAGGGGAGCCTCAAGCGACTCCAGACCGACAGCCTTGATCTCTGGCAGCTCCACTCCGTGCGGAGCAAGGAGGATGTCGACCGGGCCTTCGCCAAGGACGGGGCGATGGAGGTCCTGGAGCAGATGAAGTCAGAGGGTGTGGTCAGGAGAATCGGTGTCACCGGACACACGAGCCCGGGGTCGCTGCTCCGCGTGCTGGAGCACTTCGACCGAGGCCGTCGATTCGACACGATGCAGTTCCCGATCAACCCGATCGACTTCCACCAAAGCAGCTTTCAGAAGCAGGTCCTGCCGAAGGCTGTGCAACGGGGCATCGGGGTGCTGGCGATGAAGACCTCCGCGGACGGCCGCTTGCTGAAGGAACTCCTGACCATCGAGCAGACCGTGCGCTTCGCGCTCAGCCTTCCGGTCAGCGTCGCCATTCTCGGCATGGAGTCCGTCGCTCAGGTGCGGCAGAACGCCCAACTGGCGCGCGAGTTCAAGCCCTTCTCCGCCGAACAGATGACCAGCTTGCTGGAGAAGCTCGCACCGATGGCCGACCCGGCCCTGGAGTGGTACAAGAAGGGGTGAGGAGCCCCCGCCCTTGTTCCGCATCTTCTCACCGACCAATCCATCGATCGTGGTGAGGAACAGGGGCGAGGGCCGCGCGAGACGCGGACGCTTATTCCGCCGGCTGCTCGTCGGTGGGCGCCTGCTCCTCGGAGAGGAGTTGAAGCTGCATTTCGTCGGCCAGGGTTCCGTACTCGAAGCGCGGATCGGGCAGGGACTGGCCCTGGTACTGGGCGAAGGCGGCCATGGGGTTGGCCTGCTGGGCCACCAGACTCTCGGCCCGGAGCCGGTCGAGGAGCTGCATGTCCTTCAGTTCCGGTGGCTTGCGGCCGGCCACCCGGACGATCAGGTTCATCTTGCCGGTGTCGTATCGGATCGGTCCGGCGACACCGCCCTCGCCCTCCATCCGGAACAGCTCGCTCCGGCCCTTGAGGAACCGTTCGGGGGTATCCTCCTCATCGCTGAAGAAGCGGGTCCGGCTGTACGACTTCCGGAACCAATCGACGGTCTTGACGGTCAGACCACGTTCCTCCGCCAGCGCGAGGAAGACCTCCCCCTTCCGGAGGGCAAGCAAGTTGTCGATCCGGACCTTCTGATCGGCCAGCTCTTTGTCGATGATCTTCTGCTTGGCCTCCTCTTCGGTGACCTCTTCGCTCTCGATCTGCTCCGCCGCCAGATCCCGGGCTTCCTGCTCGATCGCCTCGATCTCCTCCTTGAGCAACTCCCGGGCGCGGGCGGTGAGCACCTCGTCGAACTCCTCGGCCAG
>JAJSAM010000073.1 GCA_024274785.1 Planctomycetota bacterium
CACGCTCGCCGTCGATCTCGAGAACGAGCCGGAGCACCCCATGCGTGGATGGGTGCTGCGGCCCCATGTTCAGGATCATCCGCTCGCCGAGATCGTCCTCGGTGTCGAGACGGATATCGGCAATCGAGCGCTCCTCGGCCGGGGCTGCCGGCTTCAGGGGGGCTGTTGCTGCGGAGCTGTCGGGGAGCACGCTCATGCGGGGCCTCACGGGATGCAGCGGGGACGCACCGGGTGCTCGAAATCCCTGCCTGCCGAGGGCAAATCGGCGTGAAGCGTACGCGCGCGGGACGCGGAGTCCGAGTCGAGTTTGGGGCGGTCCGAGACGGTTTTCGGACCGGGGCTCAGTCCTGGAACCGGAGGTGCCCCTGGAGAGGGAAGTCCCGGCGCATCGGGAAGCCGTCGTAGTCTTCGGGCATGAAGATCCGGGTGAGGTCCGGGTGCCCCTCGAACGCGATGCCGAACATGTCGAACGTCTCACGCTCGGCCCAGTTCGCGGCGTGCCAGAGGCCCGTCAGCGAGGCGATGGACTCGCCCTCGGCAACGCGGGACTTGACGATCAGGCGGGCCTGCGTGGCCATGTTCATGAGGATGCAGACGACGGTGAACCGAGCAGGCCGCCGCGCCGGATAGTCCACCGCCGTGTGATCCACCAGCCAGATGAGCCCCGCCCCGTCCCGAAGTGCGGAGATCGCGGGAAGCCAGTCCTCTCGCTTAACGAGCACGCCGGGATAGCGATCCTGGTGCGGATGGGGCGCGCCCGCGCCGCCGGACCACTGCACGGCAAAACCGGCCAGGGCCGACACGATCTCGGGTGCGACGCCCTCCGGCACCTCATCCGAGTAGCGCATCGAACTGGTCTTGAGCGTATCCACGGGGCTCTCCCTCTCCGGCCGGTGGCCGTTCCGATGTGGCGCCTACCGGACTTCCTCGGGCTTGATTCCGCGGAACGCCCGCTTCTGCGGGCCATCTTCGCCGAAGTGCTCGCCGGCGGTGGCCATGGCGACTGCCGGACCCTCACCACGACCGGGAAGTTGGGTCTGCTCGACGAGCGGCGTCTGTCCCTCGACCTTCTCCGCGGAGAACGACAGGCGATAGGACCGATCCTTGTCGATCTTCTTCTGCAACTCGATCAGACAGGTGAGGACGGCGTCGGGACGCGGGGGGCACCCCGGGATGTAGAAATCCACGGGCACGAACTCATCGATGCCCTGGACGACCGGATAGGAGCGGAACATGCCGCCAGACGACGCGCAGGCGCCCATGGCGATCACCCACTTCGGCTCGGCCATCTGGTCGTAGAGCCTCGTCATGACGTGCGCCATCTTGTAGGTCAACGTCCCGGCGACCAGGAGCAGATCGGCCTGGCGGGGCGAAAACCGCGCGACCTCCATGCCGAATCGGGCCATGTCGTAGCGACTCATCGCCGTCGCCATGAACTCGATGCCGCAGCAGGAGAGGCCCAGCGGGAGGGGCCAGACGCTGTTCTTGCGTGACCAGTTGGCCATCGCCTGCACCGACGAAAGCAGGAACGATCCCTCACTGCTGCCAGTGGCTTCGAGCATGTCGGCGGTCTGGGTGGCCATCGCGGGTCTCCGGAGGAGGACGCCGCGATCCTACCCAGATCGGAATCGGGAGCGGAGAGAACCCCACCCCCAGCCCCCGATCCTCACCAAAATCGGCAGGGCGCGCCCCGCCCGGGAATTGGTGGTCCCTGGAGCTGCTGGCGCCTTCAATGGCAACCCGGAGGATGTCCCGTGACCCCGTGCCCTGCCGTCATCGCCACTGTCTCCGAGTACGTGCCGGTGCTCGTAATGCTGATCTTCGCGGTCTCCTTCGCCGGGTTCAGCCTCGTGGTCTCGGTCCTGCTCGGGAAGAAAGCCCCGACGAACCCGGTCAAGGACGCCGCTTATGAGTGCGGCATGCCCCCGATTTCGGACGCGCACCAGCGATTCAGCGTCAAATTCTATCTGGTGGCGATCCTGTTCGTCCTGTTCGATATCGAGGTCGTGTTCCTCTACCCGTGGGCCGTCCAGTTCCAGGCGATGCCCGCCTTCCTCTTCGCCGAGATGCTGGTCTTCATCGGCATCCTGTTTCTGGGCTGGTGGTACGTGATCCGCAAGGGCGCCGTGGACTGGTCGACCGAGTAGCGCTGACGCGGCTAACCGATCCGCCGTCGCCGCCGCAGCCCTTCGGGAGTCTGGTCCGGACCCCGGAAATCAGGGGTCTGGGCACTGTCCGTCACTGATATTAGCGTCTTGTTTCTGTCAGACGAGGCCATCAAAACCGATCGGAGGCGACTCGTCGTCGAGCGCATGGAAGGCGCCGACGAAGAGGCCGCGGCGCTGCTGAAGGCAAAGCGCGACGCCGAAATCGCACTGGCTCGTCTCGTGACCGACGTCGAGAAGAAGGGGCACTTCCGCCTCGGGGGCTGCGCGTCCGTGGCGGAGTGGCTCGTGTTTCATGGTGCGGGCGACCTGGAGGCGATGACGCTCCGCGGTCTTGGCCAGACGCTGGCGGGCCTCCCTGAGGCCGAAGATCGGATCCGCCGCGGCATCGTCGAGGTCGAGAAGGCGGCCGTGATCGGCCCCGTCGTGGCGCGTCACGACCTCGCGCGTGAGGGCGACAACTGGCTCGAGTCGGCCGCCGAAGACCCCATCGGGAGACTGCGGCGCAAGGTCAAGAAGCGACTCGAGCAGACGGCCCAGCGCAGCCGGACGCTCGTAGGGTTGACGGTCTACGTGAAGCCCTAGACGCTCATGGACTTCGAGCGCACGCGAACACTCCTGTCCCGGATGGCGGGCAAGACGCTGTCCGATGGTCAGGTCATCAGCCGGGTTCTCGTCGAATTCCTCGAGAACCACGACCCCGAACGGAAGACCCCCCGGAAGCGTCGCGTGGGCGACACATCCGGCGCCGGGGCACGGAGCACATCCTCAAAGAGCGAGCCTTCGGAGGACACGCCTCCGGACAGCGTACGTTCCGACGGCGCGCCCTCGAACGGCACTTCGGCAGGGAAGCACGACGTGGACAGCCGGTACATCGCGGCCGAGGTCAAGCGAGCGATCCATGCTCGATCGCGCGGCGCCTGCGAGATCCCAGGCTGCAAGCACCGGACGTTTCTCGAGTACGCACACATCGTCCCGCACCGCGGGGGCGGCTGCCGCGAGGCGTGCAACCTGGCGAGGCTCTGCCACGCCCACCACACGGAGTTCGATGCAGGCATTCTCACGCTCGTGCGGGGTGACGCGAACGACCCGGTATGGGCCAAGAACGGCGTGATCGTGGACCGGCATGGGCGGCCGCAGGCGCGGCAGGCTGCGGACCGCAGCACGTCCGGTACGTCGTCGGGTCACGCCGACTCGGGCCACGAGGACTCGGGCCACGAGGACTCGGGCCACGGGGACTCGGGGTCCACATACCGGAGCCCGGGCGGGTCGGGGGAAGTCCGCGAGGCCCGGATCGCGATGGTCCCCTCTCCGACCCGCCAGACCCACGACATGCCCGCCGCCTTCGGCGCCGGCAGTACCGGCACTGGCAAGATCTGCAGCGGTTCTGTGAGAGACGACCGAACGGGGCCCGACTCGCGGGCGCCACCGGGACGGCCGGCGAACCGCCAGACGACCGCCGCGAACTCAAACCCCGCTACTTGGTCGAGACGGTGAATGCCCTGAGCTTGATGGGGGTCGCCGTTCCAGACGCCCGATCGAGTTTCCAGAACTTCCCCGCGTGAAGATCTTCGTACTCCGTCGACTCGCGGGCTCGGCCCGGCCAGACAACCTTGACCTTGCACGACTTCGCACCACCGAGCCCCACATGCAGACGAGGATCATCCGTCCCGACGAACGAGCTGAGTCGTAGCACCGGAATGCGCTGAGTGATCTCACCGGTTGTGATCTCCACCAGGGCGCCCAGCGCCTCCGGATTGAAACCGGGTTGGGAGAGGGCCAGCTTGATCCAGTTCGCGTCGTCCCCCTTCGACTTCGTATTCAACAACAGGGTCGGTCTTTCGTTCATGTTCTGCGCGAACAACTCCATGCGCCCATCGTTGTTCCAGTCGCCGAACGCGATCCCGCGGGTGCACTTCTCCACCGCCATTCCGTTTCCGGCGAAGAGGTCCTTCGGATCCACGCCCGGGGGCGCGTTCTCCTGCCCCTTGGTGCCGATTTCGCGAAACCCGAGATTCTCAGCGTCCATGCACTCGAAGAGCGTGTTGTATTGGTCGTACTTGGCGCCCGTCTTCTCAAAGAGATCGATCTCCTTGTAGACGTGACCGTTGGCGAAATAGAGATCGAGATCAGCGTCGTTGTCGAAGTCGATCCAACCGCAGCCCCAGGACAGGTCGAAGAATACGGCCTGCCCCATGACCTGGAGCCCCCGATCCTTGTAGAAGAACGTGCCGTATTCGCCGCCCGCCCGATGACCGAGATAGATGTTGTTGTAGTCATGACTGAAGTTGGTCACGAAGATGTCGATCAGCCCGTCACGATTGAAGTCGGCTACTGCGACGCCCATGCTGGCCTGTGGAGACAGGTTGTGGCCGTACTTCACGCCGAGCGTATCGGACGAGTCCCGGAAGCGGATGGCTCCGTCCGGCCCCCGTTCCTGTTCCCACATGAAGTTCTCTTCAGAGTCGTTCGCGACGTAGATGTCCTGGAGACCGTCGTCGTTGAAGTCGAATATCGCCGTCGTGAACCCATACTTGGCGACGCGCGGAATCAAGCCCCACTTGGCTGTCACATCTTCGAACGTGCCATCCTCGGTCTGGCGATACATGGTGTCATGTTGTCCTGCCAGCCCCCGCGGACCGCAATAGGCGGGCAGACTGCGCCACCGGCAATCGCGGCCGGTGATGGACTCCACCGGGGTGTGCTCTGACAGCCCACGCTTGACACGCTGCCGATCGACCTCGATCGCCGGATCAGAGTACTTCACGACGTACATGTCGATCCGACCGTCGCCGTCGATGTCGCCTACCGCCGCACACGTCGTCCAGTCCCAGGGGTCTCCGGCCACGCCCAGCGCTTCAGCGACTTCCGTGAACGTGCCATCGCCGTTGTTGCGCCACATCGAGTTCTTGCCAAAGTTCGCAACGAAGATGTCGGTCCAGCCATCGCCGTTGTAGTCGAAGGCCGTGGATCCGAACGACCATGCCAACTCGTCGATGTGCGCGGACTTCGAGACGTCGGTGAATGTACCGTCGCCGTTGTTCTTCCAGAGTTGGTCCCGGTACTGCTCGGAGCGCGGCGACTTGGGCTCCAGGTGTGGGCGTGGCTCGCCGGCGGGGTCGTCGATGAACCGCAACGTGTAGTTGCTGTAGACATCTCCGTCAGGCACATACAGGTCCAACAGGCCATCGTGGTCATAGTCGAGCCAAGAGGGACCGACCCCCACGGCTTCCGGCAGGAACTCCTTGATCCCGCGGCGCCCGGAGTGGTTGACGACGTCGATTCCGGACTGGGCTGAGACGTCCGTGAGGCGAATCTTCGTCGGGCCCGCGTCGGCCCAGTTCTTGATCCTCGCGGACGCCGGCGTGGTTTCGGCATCCTCCGCCTTGGCGGAATCCCCGTCGTCGCAACCGGAGAGAAGCGGGCCGAGGAGCAGGATGAGCACGAGGCGCCGGGCGAAGGCGAACGATCCGCGCATGGGTTTGACCTCCGGGACCCGGATGGAACGAACGGCACGTCCGGAATCGTCCCGAGGCCCAGCATACGCCCCGCCTCTTGGCTCGGCTCAGGGGGGCGCGGAGGGCGGCACGCCCTGCTCGAACGGAGGCGGAAAGCCCTCGAGTCCCTCCTGGTGGGGCTCGGGGAGGTAGATCGGCATCAACACGGCTCGGATGTTCTCGTCCGCAGTCTCGGTGAACTCGATGTCGATCGCATCCCGGACCTCTTCAGGAATGCGCCGGAGGTCCTTCTCGTTGGCGGCGGGAAGGAGAACCTGCGTGATCCCAGCGCGATGGGCGGCGAGCACCTTGGACTTGACTCCGCCGACAGGCAGGACCCG
>JAJSAM010000074.1 GCA_024274785.1 Planctomycetota bacterium
CCGGTTGGGGGGCGAGGAGCAGGTCCCGTACCTACTCCGCGGGAGACACGACACCTCCTGGCGCCCGCTGGCTTTTCTCGCGAGCAAAGCGACGCGCAACGGGCTGTCTACGTTCCAGAAACACCGGACAGTATCGCCTCTGCCTCCGCCCGGGACAGACCCCGGGCCATCAGCGCAGCGACAGCAGCCTCACGTACCTGCTCCTTCTCCCGCCGCTCCCGCGCCAGCGCCGCTTCCTTCTCTTGCAGGGCTTCCGCCTTCTCTTGCAGGGCTTCCGCCTTCTCCTTCAGGGCTTCCGCCTTCTCCCGCCGCTCCCGCGCCAGCGCCGCTTCCTTCTCTTTCAGCGCTTCCGCCTTCTCCTTCAGGGCTTCCGCCTTCTTTTGCAGGGCCGCATCCTTCGCCTTCAACGCCTCGTCACGGGCCGCTATTTCCCGGTCCCGCTTCTCCAACTCCGCCACGTAGCTGTCCTCGATACGCATTTCCTCCAGTACCTCCGCTTCCGCCGCAGCCGCAAGCAAGCGCCTCAACAATCGGTAGTAGGCGCTCGGATACCCGTCGTCATCCAACATCAGAAAATGGCGGTCCCGCGGGTCCTGGTGGCCCTGGTCGAAGATGCTCAACAACTCCTCCAACTCGCTTCGCCGCGGCTCGCCCAACAACGGTATCTGCACCACCACGCTGTCGTGCGTCAGCATCTCGATGAACGGCTCACGCTCGACCAACGTCTCCCCGTTCCGACCATCCTGGTAGGACCGTCGCACCCGGATGACCGGAACCTTCACCCGGGCCAGCTCATGTCCAAGGAAATAGATCGTGAAGATCGGCAGGGGCCGGCTCTCCCCATCCCCCACGAACGCCTTGTCCCCCTCCTCCCCGTAGTGCGTCGCCAGGTAGTTCCGGAAACGCATGATGTCCGTGGGCAGCTTGGCCTTCTGGATCTCGATGAGCACCTTCTTCTCACCACCGTCACCGGTGCGCACCCGCGCCGCGAAGTCGATGTGGAACACGGTGATGTCCTTGGACTTGACCTTGACCTGGTGCTCCGTCGGGGCAAGGGTGAGGGAAACAACCTCCTCGTCCATCAGGCGCGAGATGAGAAGGCGCGCGCTCTCCGGGTCGCTCACCAGGTACTTGAACACACTGTCGTAGATGGGGTTGGCTATCTTGAGCTTCATGGGGCAACCTCACGGCGCCCGGCCGGGACGCAGGAAGTGACAACGGGAAAAACCCTGTCATCATCAGCATAGTCGAATGGGCGACAGGGGTCAAGTACGGGAGCGACCCGCGATGCAAGGGTCTTGGGGGAGATCGGAGTACTCGCGGCTCCGTGCTTCCGGGGATCTCGAGGCTGCGAACGGGTCCCCGCGCCCCGTGCGATCAAGTGAACTGCATTTGTGGGCGCGCCGCAGTCGGTCTGGGGTGGAATCCGCTCCAAACAGGCTGTGCTCCCGCCTTCCGGGGCGTCTACTGCGTGGAATCCGGGGTAATCTTGTTTCAACGGCCTCGGTTCGCCGCGAAACTGCTCAGGTTCTGGACAGCGCGGATGGCGCTGGAAAGGGATCTCGAGGTATGCTCTGGACTGGAATACCGAAGCGAACGGGTGATCCGGGTGCAATACGCCAAAAACACGTGCGGCTCGACCTCTTCACGACGCCTGGCTCCCGGTGCGCGCATTGCCGCGATATGGCTTTTCCTCCAGGCCGTGGCCTGTCCCGGACCCGGATCTCGAGACACCGGGCCGGGTTGTGGAAATGTGACCACGGGCTTCCAGTTCTCCAGCAACCGGCCGAGAGGGGTCGATCCGCCCCCTGCGGGCACCGACGCCATTCCCGGGCTGGACAGCCGCCATCCCCGCCCTCCCCCGCCGGTCCTGGACGGCGTGCATTCCGGCGACCTCGTGACGATCCCGGCTGGAACGTTCTGGATGGGTAGCGATGAGGTCCCGGACGAACGGCCGCGACATCGAAGGTTCCTGCCCGCGTATCGCATCGAGCGGACCGAGGTTTCGATGGGCCGGTTCCGGGCATTCGTCGCCGGCGGGGGGTACGAGGATCCGGCGTCCTGGTCCCCGGAAGGCTGGGCGTGGAAAGAGGAGGTAGGGGCCAAGCCGCGGCTGGACGACCGGGCGGACGTGCTCCCGGTGGTCGACGTCTCCTTCTACGAAGCCGACGCCTTCTGTCGCTGGGCCGGGAGACGGCTCCCGGCAGAGGCCGAGTGGGAAAAGGCGGCTCGAGGCACCGATGGACGCAGTTTCCCCTGGGGCAACGACCCGGATCCGACCCGCTCGCACCACTGGCTCTACAAGCTCGCCCCCCCAACGATGGTGGATTTCGCCTGGCCCGTGGCGAGCTGGCCGGCGGGCCGAAGTCCCTACGGGGTGCTGCACATGGCGGGGAATGTCTGGGAATGGACA
>JAJSAM010000075.1 GCA_024274785.1 Planctomycetota bacterium
TCCCCTTCGACCAGAATCCGCCGCTGAACCCGAGCGGGATCCGGCTGGGCTCACCCGCCGTGACGACCCGCGGTTTCCGCGAGCCGGAGATGAAGGAGGTGGCCGCCTGCATCGCCGCCGTGCTCGACCGGCTCGGCGGAGAGGAAACCGCCCTCGAGACGGCGCTCGAAGACGTCCGCCGCCGGGTCGCGGTCCTGACCGGGAAGTACCCGCTCTACGAGTGGAAGTTCAGCGCCGCGACGGCCTGAGTGATGGCCTTGCGGATCGTCATCGATGCCCGGCGCCTGAAGGATTTCGGAGTCGGGACCTATATCCGCAATCTGCTGCGGGCTCTGGCGGAGATCGACTCCGAGAATCACTATGTCGTGATCGCCCAGCCCGACGAAGCCTCCGAACTGACCGGTTTCCCGGACAATTTCCAGATCGCGCAATACGACCGGCCCGACTCGAACCTCCTGGACAATCTCCGGTTTCCCTGGTTCGTGCGCCAGTTCCGGGCCGATCTCTATCACGTTCCGCAGTACCGGGTCCCCCTGCTGATGCCGAAGCCGTACGTGGTGACGGTACACGATCTGAGCGCCTTCTTCTATCGGGACACGGAGGGCTGGCGCTACCAGTTGGAGTTGTATCAGGTGCGCCGGGGCTTGCAGCGCTCCAACCGGGTCATCGCCGTCTCGGCGGCGACGCGCCGCGCCATCGAGAACCTGCTCGGCATCGCGCCGGAGAGAATCCGGCAGATCTATAACGCGCCGGAGCCCAGGGTGGTCGGCAAGTTCGCGGCGGCCGATGCCCGGGTCGCCGGACCCGACGCCCACCGCCGGTACCGGGAACGGATTCTCGAACGCTACCAGATCCAGTACCCCTTCGTCCTCTACGCCGGAAACATCCGGCCCCAGAAGAACGTGCCGCGCCTGGTGGAGGCCTTTGCCGTGTTGCGGGGCGAGTTGGGCAACCACCCCGAGTACAAGGATCTCCGTCTGATTATCATCGGGGACGACATCTCGCGTTATCCCGCGGTGCGGCTGGCGGCGATGCAGAGCCGGGTCGACAAAGCCGTGCGGTTCCTCGGCTTCGTTCCGGTCGATACGCTGCGGGTCTTCTACGAGGCCGCCTCGGTCTTTGCCTTCCCTTCGCTCTACGAAGGGTTCGGGCTGCCGCCGCTCGAAGCGATGGCCGCCGGTACGCCGGTGGTGACGTCGAATGTCAGCTCGCTGCCGGAAGTCGTCGGGGACGCGGCGGTGGTGGTCAACCCGGAGAACGTCTTCGACATCGCCAGAGGGTTGCGGGACGCCCTGCTCGATAAAGAGCTGAGAGCGACGCTGATCGAGCGCGGGCACAGGCAGGTGAAACGCTTCAGTTGGAACCGGACGGCGAAAGAGGTCCTCGAGACCTACCGGGAGATAGTGAGCGAGCCGGCCGGATCGTAGCGGCCAGCGGCGCCCGGTCGTCGTTCTTCCCGGAGGCCGACGCGGTTCCGGCCCCGGCAATCAGATCCTCCACCTCGAGTCGCAGACCCCGCAGGATTCGGTCGGCCGTCTTCAGCGTGAGAACCCGGGTGCCGCTCAGCAGATTGTGCAGATGAGACTGCGAGAGCCCGACCCGCCGCGCGAACCCCCGTTCGGTCACCTCGCCGTTGTGTACGCTCCGGCGGAGCGTCCGGCAAAGCTCTTCCGCCAGATCATCGAAGCTCATCGCCGCGCCGCCTCTATTTCTGCCTGAAATAGAATCATCAATACTTTCCTAGTGAATCATATTTGAAGATATAAGTCTATTATTGTTGTGAGTTTTTACCATCACTGATAGTCCTTGTATTCAATAGTATAGACGAATGTCAGGGCGAAGCCACGAGTCGGCGGGCGAAAGAAATCGCATGCGATGTGGACAGTGTTTCCACGATTACTAGGATAGTACCCAGCATGTAACGACCGCCCGGAAGAAACACAAGAGGCGGGACTGAGAGGATACGACAGATGGAATGGACCCGATCAGAAACACTGGCGCTTGCCTCAGCAGACTGTGCGACCTGTCATGGCCTCGGTCTGGTGATTGGAAAGAGAACGGAATCCCCCTGCAACTGCGTTCTGCGTGAGGTCTTTCGCACTTGCTACCGGCGTTTCCGCTATTGCGTGGCGAAAGAGAAGTCGATGACGAAGACCTCGCTGCAGTTCACCCCCGGGACGGACCGGCGACGGGCGTGGGGGCGCAAGGACGAGGAGTACATGGCGGACTTCGTCCTGGTGGCCCGCCGGGAGCTGGCTCCGAAGGAATACCGCGTCTTCAACTACCACTTCCTGCTGGGCGCGGGTTGGGCGCTTTGTTCGAAGAAGCTCGAGATCGACCGTGGCAATTTCTACCATATGATTTATCGGATCGAGCAGAAACTCGGACGCGTCTTTCGGGAACTGGAGCCGTACGGCCTCTTTCCGCTCGAGGAGTACTTCTCCTCGACGGTGGAGACCGCCCGGCCCTTCGTGGCACCGCAAACGGCCGCCCCGGACCGGCTTCCCGTCCACCCACCCCTTCGGAGAGCCGCCTGACTGGCAGAGCGGACGGACGCGGCGGGTCTTCGTGGGTGCGAGCCCGCCGCGTCCGATACGAGAGACCGGCTACCCGCCATTCCGTTTCCGGCGAAAGAACTCCCGCATCAGAGCGGTGCACTCGGCGGCAAGAACCCCCTCGACGACATCGACGCGATGGTTGAGCA
>JAJSAM010000076.1 GCA_024274785.1 Planctomycetota bacterium
ATGACACCAGGCGGAACTTTTCACCTTCGGAAAGCCCCGTTCGCGATCAGGCCATGCTCAACGCCTCCAGGCTGCTCATCCTCATCTGCGGACATCCCCGGCAAACGCAGCGCGGTCCGGCCGCATCGGAGGGTCGATCTCGGCATCGACCGTGCTGGCAGTCCGGGACGCCACGAGGCGCGCACGGGTGGCGTGCCTCTCTGACAGGCAACAATTGACTCTCCCATGCCGGCAAGTGACCATGTTCGCGGGCACACACCTCGAGCATGAGGACACCATCGTCACCAGCGCAGACCAAAGAGCAGCAACGGCCTCGGCTGAGTCCTCGGGCGACACGCTCACCATCACCGTCACCGGGCGCCTGGACGCGGACGGCGTGGCGACCGTCTGGAATGAGAGTCTTGCCGCTCTCGAAGCGCATCGGCCGAAGCGGACCGTGCTCGACGCCGGCGGAGTTACCTATCTCGACAACTCCGGCAGCGGGCTGATCGTCGAGCTTCGCCGCCGCATGCGTGAAGCCGGAGGCACCCTCGAGATCGAGGGACTGGCGAAGGGGTACGCCGCGCTCATCGACCTCTTCCCCGCGGAAGACTACGATGAGGTGGACACTTCCCGTCCGCCGGTGAGCGCGGTGGTGAAGATCGGCAGGGCCACCGTCCAGACGCTGACGGATCTCCGCAACCAGGTCTCATTCCTCGGTGAGGTCACGGTGAACCTTGCGAGTGTCATGGTCCACCCGGCGCGGCTCCGCCTGAAGGAGACGATCCGGATCATGGAGGGGGCGGGAACGGACGCGGTGCCGCTCGTCGGCCTGCTCGGTTTCCTGATCGGCGTCATCCTCGCCTTCCAGTCGGCCATCCCGATGCGGACCTACGGCGCGGAACTCTACGTCTCCGACCTCGTGGCCATCGTGATGGTGCGGGAACTCGGGCCGCTGATCACCGCCATCATCGTGGCCGGCCGCTCCGGTTCGGCCTTCGCCGCCGAGATCGGCACGATGAAGGTCAACGAGGAGATCGATGCCCTGACCACCATGGGCATCCCCGCGGTGCAGTTCCTGGTCATCCCCCGGATCATCGCCGGAGTCATCGTCATGCCGCTCCTGACGATCTTCGCCAACCTGACCGGGCTCGTCGGAGCGGCGCTGGTCGTGATGGGCATGGGCTATCCGCTCACCGCCTACGCCAACCGGGTGACCTCGGCCATCGGTATGGGCGACGTGATGAGCGGTCTGGTGAAGACCCTGGTGTTCGGCGCCATCATCGCCGGCATCGGCTGCCTGCGCGGCCTGCAGACCGGCGCCGGAGCGCTCTCGGTGGGCAAGTCCGCGACCCGCTCCGTCGTTGCGGGGATCATCCTGGTGCTCCTCACCGACATGGTCTTTGCGGTCCTCTACTACCTGATCGATCTATGAGTGACCGCGAACCGATCATCGAGGTTTCGAACTTCACCGCGGCCTATGACGACAACGTGGTCATCGACGACATCTCGTTCCAGGTCTATCCCGGCGAGGTGTTCGTGATCCTCGGTGGCTCCGGATGCGGGAAGAGCACCCTCCTGAAGCACCTCATCGGCCTCTACAAGCCGGCAACAGGACGGATCCTGATCGAGGGACGGGACATCGCCACCGCAACCGGTCGCAAGCGCAAGGACATCCTGCGACGGCTCGGCGTGATGTACCAGTCCGGCGCGCTGTTCGGGTCCATGACCCTGATCCAGAACGTGATGCTCCCCATGAAGGAGTTCACCGATCTTCCGGCAAGGGCCATGGAACTGATCGCCCGGATGAAACTCGGGCTCGTCGATCTGGCCGGGTTCGAGACGTTTCTCGACTCCGAAATCAGCGGCGGAATGCGCAAGCGCGCGGCGATCGCGCGCGCCATGGCCCTCGACCCCCCGATCCTGTGCCTGGACGAACCGTCCGCCGGCCTCGACCCGATCACCTCGGCATCGCTCGACGAGTTGATCAGGCGGTTGGCCCGGAGCCTCGGCGTCACCTTCATCATCGTCACCCACGAACTGGCGAGCATCTACAGCATCGCCGACCGGGTGATCATGCTCGACAAGCGGGTGAAGAAGATCGTCGCCGACGGCAACCCCCATGAGCTTCGGGACCACTCCGACAACCCCTGGGTGAGGCAGTTCTTCCGCCGGGAAACGTCGGGCGAGGAAGAGAAGGAGACATCGTGATGGATGGGACCTACTTCAAGGTGGGGCTCTTCGTGATCGCCGCCAGCGCCATCCTGGTCGTCGGAGCCGGCTGGCTCGGCGCCGGGGCGATGTCGAAGGAGGAGTTCCTGATCGAGACCTACCTCGACGAGGCGGTGTCGGGGCTGGATGTCGGCGCGGTCGTCAAGTTCCGGGGGGTTCCGGTGGGCACCCTGAAGGAGATCACATTCGTCTCCCGGCGCTACGACACGGACCAGGCCTATGTCCTGCTGATCCTGGCCCTCGATGCGAACAAGGCGCACCGCAATCCGGGGGAGAGCATCGATGAAACCATCACCGATGCCGTTTCGCGTGGCGTCCGGGCACGCCTCGCTTCCGGCGGCCTGACCGGAGCCTCCTACATAGAGATCGACGTCTATGAGGAAGACCAGCTCGAGTGGGATCCCCCCCTTGAGGTGGACTGGAAGCCGGACCGCCTCTACCTGCCCTCGGTGCCCAGCACGATCACACGGCTCGCACAGGGAGCGGAAAAGGTCTTCAAGCAGTTCACCGACGCGGACCTCCCGGGGCTCGTGGGTGATATCCGCAGCCTGGTGAAAGGCGTGGACGAAGACCTCGGCCCGACCCTCGACAATCTACAGCAGGCATCGGAGAGCCTGGCCGGCGCCATCGCCGAAGTCGAGGCCTACATCGCGGAGGACCTGCGCCCCCAGACCCGGGAACTCACGGGTTCACTGACCACCCTGGTGAAGCAAGATCTCTCCCCCGCCATCCGGAACCTCGACCGGAAGATCGGCGGGGTGGCGGAGAGCCTCGACCGTCTCGTGGTCGACCTGAACTCCTCCGTGAATCAGGAGCTTACCCCGGCCCTGAAGAACATCAACGAGGCCAGCAACGGCCTGCCGACGGCCATCGACCTGGTGAACAGCACGCTGCACGGCATCGACATCTTCGCCGGAAGTGAGCGGGGCCGCATCGACGAGTCCCTCGAGAACATCCGGGTGGTGACCGCCGACCTCCGCGAACTGGTGGAGGGGCTGAAGCGCGATCCGTCCCGGGCGCTGTTCGGAAATCCGCCGCCTCGAATCAAGAGGGGAGGAGAGTGATGAGATCTCTCACGATCGGTCTGATCCTGGCCGTGACCGTGGCCCTCTCCGGCTGCTCCGCGTTCAGCAAGGAGTACCCCGACAAGCGGTACTTCAGTCTTCACGTCGTGCGGTCCGGAGAAGAACGCGTCCCCCTCGACAACCTGGTCCTGAAAGTCCGCCAGTTCGAGGTCTCGCGCAGCTACGAGGGGCAGGAGCTGATCTACCGCCAGGGTGAGCTCGACTGGGCTTCCGACTACTACAACGCGCTGTTCGTACCGCCGGCGGACCTTCTCACCGAGGCGACGATCCGGTGGATCGAAGCATCCAGACTGTTCGCCCAGGTCGTTCCGCAGACCAGCCGACTCAAGCCGACGCACTATCTCGAGGGCTTCCTCGCCTCTTTCTACGGTGACTACAGCGATCCGGCGAACCGGCGGGCGGTGGTCGAAATCGGCTTCCTGCTCATGGACGAGCGGAACCTGGACTCGCTGGTCGCCTACCAGGGGGTGTTCAAACGCGAGGAGCCGCTGGCGGACGATTCGGTAGAGGAGTTGATCCGCGCCTATGAGCGGGCGATCGCCGGCATACTCTCCGAACTGGATGCCGGTCTCGACAAGGGGCTCAGGTAGTGCTGATCTCCCTCCCACGGCCCCGGGGACATCCCTGATGGGATATCTCATGGGAGGATAGCCTGTTCTCCTGATCTGGTCGATGTGAGGTGGACCATGGGCGACTGCGCCAAATCGAAGAAGCTGAAGAAGAAGATGACGCCGGACCCGGCGAAATTCGAGTGCGGCAAGTGCGGCCTCGCTGCGGAAGAGAAAGAGCACGTCTGCAAGCCGGTGAAACCGAAGAAGAAGAACAAGAAGAACAAGAGGAAGAAGAAGGAATAGCTGCATCAGGGCCCTAGACGAACGGTGGCAGGATCGTTTCGCCGGAGTCCGCATCGATTGCTCCGGGACAGATAGCCGGAGTCCGGTGAAAGGATCCTGACACCGTTTTCCGTTTTTCCGTTTTTCGTGAGGCGGACATGCGCCTGATTCTCGGGTCGGTACTCTTCATGGCGGTGCTCCTCGGCGCGGTGGTGGCCGCGGCCGCGGGTCTCCCTTTCTCAGCTCGCGGGGTGTTTGAAGAGCAGGAACTGGTGGAAGGGGTCACCCTCAGCTCCCCGAACCGGTTGAAGGTCACGGTCCTGTTGCCGGATGGTGAGGTCAAGCCCGGGGACTGCATCCTCGGTCCCATCCGCACCTTCGACCGGGTCCCCGGCGAGAGCGCCGCTCCCCTGGTGCTGCCTCCACACTGGCTCTACTTCGTGGAACCGGCCACGTCGATGCTGACCCTCGACGACCTGTTGGCCATCCTCGCGGAGATCCGGGAGAAGAAGATCCCCGGGTTCTCACTCCTCGGCAGCCGCCTGAACGATCAGGGCTCGGAGGTGCTCGTCGACCTGCCGGACCTGAAGTACCTCTCCCTCGGACGCAGCCTGATCGGTGACCAATCGATCCCTCGCATCGCCGCGCTGAAGGGACTGATCATCCTCGACCTCGGAGGACTGCGGAAACTGACGGACGAGGGGCTCTCGGCTCTCTCGGGTCTTCCGAATCTGCAGGTGCTCAGCCTGGAGGAATCGCTGAACATCTCCGACCAGGCCATGAAGTCGATCGGGAACCTCAAGAGTCTGGTCTGGCTTGATCTTTCCCGGACCAGGGTCACCGATGCCGGTCTGCGCAGGCTCCGACCGCTCCGAAATCTACGATTCCTCGACCTCCGGTCGTGCGGGAAGATCACGGACGGCGGGATGACCCACCTCGGCGCGCTGAAGTACCTGGAGTACCTTGGCCTGCACGGTCTTCCGATCACGGACCGGGGGTTTTCGGAGCTCTCGAGGATGAGGTCACTCCGTGGACTGGATCTCTCGAATACCAGAGTTACCGGCCCGGCGCTGGCCCAGCTCAAGTTCTGCCGGAAGCTCGAGTGGCTGTCGCTTTCCGGGGTCAAGCTGACTCCGGAGGCCACGGACGCTCTCTCCCGGATCCGGACCCTGAAGTTCCTCGATCTCGAAGACACCGGCCTGGCCGGGGCCGACCTGACGGTCCTCGAACGCATGAAGAAGCTCGAGGAACTCCACCTGAAGGGGAAGACCATCGACGACGACGCCGTGGCCGTGCTGGCCGGGATGAAATCGCTCCGCCGGCTCTACCTCAACTGGAGCAGCGGGGTCTCGGACGAGGCACTGCTCGGGCTGAAGAGTCTGAAGAAGCTCGAAGTGCTGGATTTCTACGGATCCTCGGGCATCACCCGGGTGGCGATGAAGGCGCTCTGCACCGCATTGCCGAAGTGCGAGATCGTCCCTCCCCAGGGCGGATCGATGTCCGGCGAGGTGCCCCGAGACGGCCGCCCTCGATAACCGGGTTGCGCCGCGGTGTATCGGTGGAACGTCTTCCTTTCCCTCATCCGGTCTCTGGTGATCGCCACGGATCTGGGATAGAACCTCACGGGGAGGATGGATCCGGATGGCCGAACCGCTCAACGAAATCGACACTCTCATCGACCGCATTCGCGAAGAGCGAACAAGCGACCCCCGCCGCGGGCTCGCGCTGATCGAGGAGGCGGACCGTCGATTGGAGGAGATGACCTGCCGGGAGGATGCTCGCGCCATCCGCGCCGCCCGCCTCGTCACCGAACGGGGCATCATCCACCACCATCTCGGCAACTTCCCGGAGAGCCTGCGTCACGCGAGGTGGGGCCTCGATCTCTCTCGACGGTGCGACCTGCACGAGGAAGTCGGCGACAACCTCATCATGATCGGATGGGCCCACTTGAGGACCGCCAACCGGGTCGAGGCCCTCAAGGCCTTCGTCGAGGCGCGCCAGCACGCGATGGAGCACAATCTCCCGATTCTCGAGACGCGACTGTTGAACGCGATGTGTGCATTGCACTACGAGATGAAGAACTACGAACAATCCCTCGACGTCGGCGAACAGGCCATCAGGCACCTCCGCGATCGGGGTCAGACCTATGGCGAGGCGGCGGTCAAGAACACGATGGCCTACGCGTTGATGGAGTGCGGCGAACTGGACCGGGCCCTCGAACTCACCGAGGAAAGCATCGCACTCCAGACCGACGGCGAGGGACCGCACCCCTCGCCGGCCAACCAGCACGACACCCAGGGAGAGATCTACTTCCGGAAGCAGGATTTCGACCGGGCCCTCGGACTGTTCCGTCGCGCACACGGGGAGTTCAGCCGAAACGGGGATCGCCAGGGCGAACTGGTGGCACTCCGGAACCTGGGGAAGACCCGGGTGGCGATGGGAGAAGTCGACGCCGGCATCGCCGATCTCGACGCGGCCCTCCTCATCGCCAGGAGCCTGAATTCCGACGTGGAATCAGCCACGTGCCACCAGCGCCTGTTCGAAGCGCACAAGCTCGCGGGCCACCCCTCCCGGGCCCTCCTGCACCACGAGGAATTCCGAAACCTCGAAAAGAAGGTCTCGGACGATCTGACCGAGCGGCAGTTGCAGGCTCTGCGCGTGGATCATGAAGTGGAGACGGCCCGTCAGCAGTCCGAGATCCACCGTCTGCGCACCGTGGAGTTGGAGCAGACCGTTCGTGAACTGAAGCAGACGAAGGAGATCCTGGAGGCGAGGATGCGCGATCTTCGGAGCCTCCATGAGACGGTGAAAGAGCTGTCGATCCGGGATGGTCTGACCGGGGTCCACAATCGTCGCTATCTCGATGGCCGGCTGGAAGACGCGTCGTACCAGGCTCGGCGGTATCAGCGGCCACTCAGCGTGGCGTTGCTGGACCTGGACGATTTCAAGCTGGTGAACGACCGGCACTCCCACAAGGTCGGCGACGAGGTCCTGGCGCGCGTCGCCGCGATCCTGGTGGAGTCGGTGCGGACTTCGGACTGCGTCGCGCGGTACGGGGGCGAAGAGTTCGCACTGGTCCTGACCGAAACCCCGCTCGCCACCGCACGGCAGGCCGTCGAGCGTATTCGCGCCCGGGTGGAGGAGGAGAACTGGGGGGCCATCGCGTCCGGGCTGACCGTGACCCTCAGCCTGGGGGTCGCCGAACTGCGCGACGGCGAGCACCACGAAGCGCTGCTCCACCGTGCGGACGAACTCCTCTACGTCGCCAAGCGCCGGGGCAAGAACCGCGTGGTGGCCCAACGCGATTGATCGGCGACTCGAGGATACGTTCGCAAGACCGAGAGCGCTGATGCACCCGGGAAACAAGGCGCGACGTGGGCCGCGACCGGCTCAATCGAAGCGGACGGCGATCAGGCGATCCTTCGGGTGAACGGACGGGTCGACATAGCGGACCAGGTCACCCAGCCCGATGACGTTGCAGCCCTTTTCCCGAAGCAGGTCGAGGAAGCGGCGGAACATCCTGGGATCCGTGCTCACCGCCGGGTTCGTCAGGTCCGGGACGCCGTGGAACTGGATGACTCCGATCTTCCCGTCCCGGGCACCGGCGATCACCTTCCGCAGGTCGTCGACCGTGCCGTCGGGTGACAGGGTCAGTGTGGACGGGATCAGGAGCGGGTCGTGCCTGGTCGGGTCGTAGTGCGGACCATGGCGAACCGGCTGTGGGCCGGAAGGGGGATCCTTCCCGGGATCGTTCCCCGGCAGGGTGCCCCGGCGCGCGAACCGGAAGCCCCTCGCCTTGAGGATGGACCTGGCTTCCGGGCCGAAAGCATCCCCTGGCCACGCGAAAGTGGTGGGCGCGGGGACGCCGACCTCCTCGAGTTCGCTCTCCAGTTGCCCGAGATCGAGGGTGATGAACTGTGTCAACTCGGGGTCGCTGTAGTTGAAGTGGCCGAAGGAGTGGCTGCCGATCTCGAATCCCATCTCGTGGATCGCGCCGAAATCCGCAAAGGAGAGGTGCTCTTCGCCGCTGTCGGTCCAGTACCCGGTGACGAGGAACGTGGCGCGGAACCCGTACTCCTTCAGGAGAGGTGCGACCAGCTCGAGATGCGATCGGGAGCCGTCGTCGAAGGTGAGCACGATGGTCCGGTCGGGCACTCCGGATGAGGACCCGGGGCAACCGGTGAGGAGCGAGGCCAACGCCGGAAGCAGGGCGATCGCGAGGACCGCGCGGAAGACCCGGCCGGATGGTGAATTGCGTGATGGCGTCATTCGGAGTTCACTGGGTGGTGATCAATCGCCAAATCCTAGCTCAGCGAGTCGTCACAATCGAGGATCCTGAAACATGCGGACCGTCCATCGCCTGTTGCTCGCGTTGATCATCCTGAACCTGTGGCCCTCCGCCGCCCGGGCCGACGTGGCTCTGCCCGGGGTTTTCTCCAACCACATGGTGCTGCAGCGCGGGCGGGAAGTCCGGGTCTTCGGAACGGCGAAACCCGGGGAGAAGGTGAGCGTCCGCTTTCGGGGGACCACGCGGAAGGCCGCGGCGGATGCGGCGGGCCGCTTCGAGGTGATCCTGCCGGCAACCAGGGCCGGCGGACCCTTCGTCCTGACGGTGCGCGGCAGCTCGGGGCGCGGTCGAACCCTGAAGGACATCCTCGTCGGAGATGTCTGGCTCTGTTCGGGACAGTCGAACATGGTCTTCGCGATGGCCGGCTCCCGGGACTCCGGGGATGACATCGCGAACAGCTCGATTCCCGGCCTGCGGCTCTTCAGCGTTCCCTATCTCGCCACCCTGGATCCGCAAGAGCTGGTAAAGGGCGCCTGGAAGCCCGCCGAGCCCGCCACCGTTCGGCGGTTCACCGCGGTCGGCTTCTATTTCGGCCGGGAGATCAGGCGACGCGTAAAGGTCCCCATCGGGCTGATCCAGTCCGCGGTGGGCGGCACTCCCGCGGAAGCATGGACTCCCCTGCCGGCCCTGCAGTCCAGCGCGGCGGCCGAACCGCTGCTCGCACGCTGGAAAAAACTCATCGGGGACGGAACCGACGCGAAGCAGCGCCTGCACAAGAACCGCCCGGGAAACCTCTACAACGGCATGATCCACCCACTCCAAAGGCTCGGAATCCGCGGGGCGATCTGGTACCAGGGCGAGTCGAATGCGGGCGATCCGGAACTCTACCGAACCCTCTTTCCCCTGATGATCGGAAGCTGGCGCGAGAGCTTCGGCCAGGGGGATTTCCCATTCTACTTCGTGCAACTCCCGAACTACCGCCGGCGACTTCCGGAGCCGGCCCCATCGAACTGGGCCCAACTCCGCGACGCCCAGTTCCACACGCTGAAGACGGTCGCCAGGTCCGGCATGGCCGTCACCATCGACATCGGGGAGGCCGGCAACATCCACCCGAAGAACAAGCGGGATGTGGGGATTCGCCTCGCCCGCATCGCGCTGGCCGAGGTCTATGGCCGGAAGGTGGTGAGCAGCGGTCCCCTCTTCGACAGTTTCGAGGTCAGGGGGAACGAAATCGTCCTCTCCTTCACCCACACCAACGGTGGTCTGAAGACGGCGACGGACGGTCCGCTCACCGGATTTGCCATAGCCGGTCCGGACCTGAAATTCCGCTGGGGCAACGCGAACATCCAAGGCGGGACCGTCGTCGTGAGCCACCCGGACATCCCCGCTCCAACGGCCGTACGATATGCGTGGGCCGACAATCCGGAGTGCAATCTCGTGAACGGGGAGGGCCTCCCGGCAAGCCCGTTCCAGACGAGCCCTTAGGGGCCGCGCAAGAGTAAGTTCGCAGGACCGAGAGCGCTGATGCGCCCGCCCGGCAAGGCGCGAGGAGCGCGCAACCTGACTGGTTTCAACCGACGGGCAACGCAGCTTGAGAGGATGCAGCAGCCCTCGAATCCCGAAGTTATTCTTGCGCGGGCCCTTACCGCAGGGCCTCGATCGGGCTGACGTTCAGGGCCCGGGCGCTCGCCGCCACGCCACAGATCGCGGTGAGGATCCCGCATCCGATCGCGGCGATCGGCAGCGCCATCAGCGGCAGGGTCACCTCGAGCCCCACCACGTACTCGAAGTAGGCGTGCGTGAGCAGGAGCGCTCCTGCCGCGCCGACGGCGCCCGCGACAAGGCCGGAGAGCCCGTACTCCGTGAGCAGGAGCACGGCGACGCCCGGTCTGGTGACACCGAGAGTCTTCAGCAGAGCCACTTCCCGCCCGCGTCGAAGGGCGGTCGCGGACACGGCCCCGGCGAGAATCGCGAGCCCCGCGAGAACGGAAAACGAACCGAGCAGGCGGATGCCGGCGGCAATACGCCCGAGCAGGTTGAGGAACTGCTCGAGAATCGGCCGGACCCGGAGCACGATGATCCCCGGGTACGCCGCGGCCAGGCGGTCCTGCAGTCCCGACTCGTTTTCTTCGGGCACCCGCGCATTCGCAACGTACAGGGCTGAAGTCTCATCGAGAAAGCCCGGCTCCACGACGAGGAAGAAGTTGATGGCGAAGCTCTCCCATTCGACCGAGCGGATGCTCGTCACGAAGAAGGTCAGCGGAACACCCTGAACATCGAACTCGATGCGGGAACCGATCTCCACACCGAGTCGCTCCGCGAACTGCTTCTCGACGCTCACTTCCGGGCGGCCGGGATCGCTCCAGAGGGCGCCTTCGACGATCTCGTTGTCCTGTGGCAGGTCCCTGCGCCAGGTGAGCCTCTGCTCTCTCGTCAGGGTCCGGCGCGACCGGCCGGAGTCCTTCGCCTCCGACGCGAGGTCGTCGATCGACTCGCCGTCGATGCTCACTATCCTCGCGGTCACGACCGGCACCTGTCCCACCCAACGGGATCCGGCATCCAGAAGCTCCCTCCGGACGCCCTCCCGCTGGCCGGCCCGGATGTTCACCAGGAAGAAGGTGGGTGCGTCCGGTGGTATCCGTCCGAGGATGCCCTCGCGCATGCGGGTCTCGATCAGCCACATGCCGGTCACGACCATCGTTCCGAGGCCCAGCGCAACGATGGCCCCGGTGGTTCCGGCGCCGGGACGGGCCAGCGCGGCCACGCCGTTTTTCAGGTAGGGCGGCAGGTACCGGCGCGGCAGGTGTCTCGCCGCGAAAGTGAGGGCCTTCGCGCAGAGGAACAGCACGCCGACGAGCACGGCGAACCCGGCGGTGAACCAGGCTGCGGGGCGGAACTCCCCGGCCTGGATCCACGCCGCCGCGAGCACTCCCAGGAGGAGCGCGACCGCAGCGGCGACCGCGGCGATCCGGTTCGGCGGGAGCGGCTCCGCGTCGGACCGCAGGACCCGCGCGGGAGGAACCCGCCAGATGGCGGTCAACGGAGGAAGCGCGAAGACGAGGGACATGCCGAGGCCGAGGCCGATGCCCCGGAGAACCGCGCCCAGGGGGAAAACCGTGACGGCGACGCCGGGCAGGAGATCCGGCGCCGCGGTCCGCACCGCAAACGGCAGCGCGAGTCCCACCGCCGCTCCCACCAGGCTGCCGACGAACGCCAGCAGGACGGTGTGGCCGAGAGAGAGGAAGAGAATCTGCGACGGCGTGAGTCCGAGACAGCGCATCACCGCGATCGCCGGCGTACGGCTGACCAGCCACGCCCTCACGATCTGCGAGATCCCGATCCCGCCAACGACGAGTGACAGGAGCGCCACGAGGCCGACGAACGCTTCCACCCGCCGCGTGGAGCGCCTTCCGCCCGGCCCCACCTCGTGATGGGTGTTGAAGTCGAGGTAGGCGGCACCGGGCACTTCGTCCTTGAGCCGGGTGATGAGGTCGTCGAGTTCCTCCCGGCTCATGGGGGTTTCGAGGGCGAAGTAGGAGCGGTACCGCGCGCGCACCCTGAAGCCCAGCAGACCGGTCCGGTCGAACCCTTCCCGGGCGAGGTAGATGCGCGGACCGATGAAGGAGGAGAACCCGAACCGACCGGGCTCTCTCGTGACCGAGGCCGCGATGCGGAAGGTCTTCCCTCCGACCCACAATTCATCCCCGGGCTTCAGGCCGAGTGAATCGAGCAGCGCCGCGGAGGCCACGACGGTATCGGCGGCGAGATGCCGCTCGAGCCCCCCCGGCGGATCGGTGACGACCTCTCCGTAGAGCGGATAGACACCCGAGACCGCATGGACCAGGGCAAGGCGGCTCCGTCTCGGCCCTCTGGCTTTCGCCATCGCAACCAGGGAAGCGGTCTCGAGGACGTCACTTCGCCGGACCCCCGGGATTTCGTTCACCGCGGCGTAGAGTTCCGGGGGCAGTGGGCGCCCGGCGTCCACGGTGAAGTCAGCGCCGAGAATCTCGCGGGACTTCGCCCGGAAGCCGGCCTGGATGCTCAGGGAGAGCGCTCCGGTGCCCACCACGGCCGCGACGCCGATGGCCAGGCAGGCCACGAAATAGAGCATCCGCCCGCGCGATCCCCGGGACTCCCGGCCCATCCAGCGAAGATAGGTCAGGACGTTCACGCGGTGACCTCTTCGCGCTCGATCCGGCCGGCCCGGAGGTGGATCCGCCGCTCGGCCAGAGCCGCCACCTGGGGGTCGTGGGTGACCAGCACCAGGGTCACGCCGGACCGCTCCCGAAGCCCGATGAGGAGGTCGAGCGCCTCCCCGCCGGTGGCACTGTCGAGGTTTCCGGTCGGCTCGTCGGCGAGAAGCAGACGGGGGCCGGGCGCGAACGCGCGAGCGAGAGCCACACGCTGCTGCTCACCACCGGAAAGCTGGCTTGGATAGTGATGCGTACGGCCGCTGAGACCGACGCGATCGAGGAGGTCCGCGGCGCGCTCCCGCGCATACTTCGTCCCGGTGAGTTCGAGTGGAAGGAGCACGTTCTCCAGCGCGGTGAGGTTGCCGAGGAGTTGGAAGTTCTGGAAAACGAATCCGACGCGCCGGCGGCGGAGCCTGGCGAGCTCGTCCTCGCTCATGGTTTCGAGTGGCCGGCCGTCGAGCAGCACGCTGCCCTCAGTGGGTCGGTCGAGGCCGGCCATCAGGCCGAGGAGCGTGGACTTGCCGCTGCCGGACGGACCGAGGATCGCCAGGAAATCGCCCGTGGGTATGATCAGATCGATCCCATCGAGAATCGTCAGGGTGCGCTCACCGGACGGCAGGCGCTTCACGAGTTGCCGGCACTCCACGTGGGGCAGATCGGTCATGGGTACGGCTCCTTCGACGGGATCCGTCGATCATGAGGAAGCTGCGAGTATAGGGAACTTCGGGAGCGCCACACCCAATCGCCGGAGCCCCCCCCACCGCAACCGGATGGCCGGGCCCGGTGTTCCTCGGACCAAGAGCCGACTGGATGGGCGACCTGCGCGCTCCGTCCCTCGTCATGGCGCCGCGAGCAAGGATCCACGGAGGCTGCTTCTCCATCCCGGAGATGCAAAGGGCTTCTCTGGAAATAAGTGCGACCGTTGCACCGAGAGCGCCGCCGCGCCCGAGAAAGCAAGGCGCGAGGAGGGCGCAACCTTACTGGTTTCAACCAACGAGCAACAAAGCGTAGCGGGATGCAGCGGCCCTCGAATGCAGCAGTTGTTTCCAGACGGGCCCAAAGGGTGCCGACATGAGCCGAAGCGAATGGCCACCCGGGCATCTGCGTGAACAGGAGAGCAACGCGCCCGGAAAGACCGAAGACCGAAGATCGAAGACCGGGGCCACCCCGGTTCACCGAGGCGTCCTGAGCCGCCGCTCGATCTCCTCCGCGAGGCCGCTCGCAATCCGTCCCCGCAGCGGTTCGTATGCGCTTCGGGCCTCATCGCCGCGCCCCGTCCCGAGCAGGGCGAGCACGAGGATGGCCCGGCTGTCGGGGAGAGATGACTCGTTCACGGCAGTTCGCAGGAGGGGGAGCGCTTCATCCGCCCGGCCGGCCCGACAGAGAACGTAGCCCCGCACGAACTTCACCTCGGCGACATCGGGGAGCACTTCAATCGCCCTCGCCGAGAGCTCGAGCGCCCGGTCGAGGTCGCCGTCTTCCGCGAGCAACCGGGCGAGATTCGTGAGCACGAGTGGATGGCGGGGGGCGACGCCGATCGCGATCTCATATGCCTTCAGGGCCTCCGCTCTCCGTCCCAGAACCTCCTCGATACTGCCGAGGACGAACTGGGACGCCGCGTCTTCCGGATCGATCTCCACGGCCCGGAGCGCATGCGGGTACGCCCTTTCGGCACCCTCTTCCGCAAGGAGCATCCCGGTCAGGGCGGTGCGCGCCTCGAGCAGGTCCGGATCACGGTCCACGGCCCGGAGCAGGTATTTTCCGGCCAGCCGCACGTCCCCGGCGAGGTAGAGCGTGCGGCCCGCCAGCGCGAGAGCTCGAGCGTCCGGCGCGTCTTCCCGGGTGAACGCGACCGCAATCCGGGCCGCCGCGGCGGGCCCTTTGAGCGCAAGCTCCGCCCGAACCAGAAGCTCCCGCGCAGCGTGCTCCACCCCTCCCGCCGCCAGAGCCTCTCTCGCAAGCGCCGCCGCCCGGCCGGGCTCCCCGAGTTCCAGGTGAATCTCACCGTGCAGCACCATCGCGGCCGCATCCGGCGAGTGCGCTTCAAGGTGCGCGGCGAAAATGGAAGCCGCGCGTTCCGGTTGTCCCCCCTCGTACAGGGCCCGGAAGAGGGCAAAGAAGGCAGGTTCCCAGTCGGGGGCGGCCTGGTAGGCCTTCTCGAAGGACGCGAGGCCTGATTCCGGTTTTCCAAGCCGGGTCTCGAGCCGTCCCCGGTGCAACCAGCCGAGGGGAGACTCCGGCCGTAGACTGGTCAGGCGAGTGGCGGCGGCCAATGCCCCGGCCAGGTCGCCCTCCTCGAGCCGGACGGCCAACTCCTCCGCCGGGATCAGCAATTTCGCCGCCTCGGTCAGTCCAATTTCTTCGAGCGCTTTCCGGCCACCTTCATACTCACCCCGGGCGAGGTGCAACCGCGCGGACGCCACCTGCCACCGGCGAGCGCGGGGTCCACGCCCCACGGCTCTCCTGAGAGCGCTCGCGGCCCCCGGGAGATCACGGCTCGTCACCAACTCGTTCGCGGCGGCCACGTCGAGGTAGGCGATCAGCCCCCGCGCCCTCCGACGACCCGGCCCCCGGACCAGGACCGTCTCCAGGTGGCTCCTGGCGGCGGCCGCCTCACCCCGGCGGAGCAGCGCGTAGGCCATGAGGAGGTGCGCCTCCCCGTCGCCGGGGTCTCCGGCAATCGCCTCCGCTGCCGCATTCACCGCGGTGTCCACGTCTCCGTCCGCAAAGGCGAAGTACCCCCTGATGAGGCCGAGGCGAGGGATCCCCGCCTGGTTCTTCTCCGCCTCGATCTCTTTTCGAATCGACTTCGCTCGCGAGCCGAGCGGAGCGGACCGGAGATCCGAAAGGGCGTTCCGGGAGAGGATTCTCAGGTTCTCCGGCCACCGAAGACGTGCTCTTCCGAGCCATCCCGCCGCGAGGGAGTTGTCGGAACGTCCCAGTCGGGAGACGAGCGCGAGCAGCGCATCCGGCCCCCCCCCGGCTCCTTCTCCGAAGATCAACTCCTCCGCCTCCTCCTCGCGCCCATCCTTGATCCGCCAGGTCGCCAGCAGAGCGCGCGCCGGGGGCTGCTGCTCGTAGCTCCCCAGCGCCTCTTCCGCCAGGACGTGGCGCCCGAGATGACGAAGGCCCCGGGCACGCAGCAGGACGAGGCTCAGGTCCGATTTCCCTTCGAGCAGGGCCACCGCCTCCCCGGTCCGCGAGAGGGTGAGGAGCGCGCGAGCCCTGATCCGCAGAAACGGCACCGATTCCGCCAGGGGGCCCGCCCGGTCGACCAGCTCGAGGGTCTTCCGAGGGCGCCCGATCGAGCCCGCCGCCGCCGCCAGGTCCTCGACCAGGTCGGGGCGCAACGGCTCACGGGAAGTCAGGGCCAGATCGATCGCCTTTCGCGGTCGCCCTTCCTCGAGTGCGATCCGCACCCGGGTCCGGCAGACGATCGGGCTCCGGTTCCTGGCGGGGACACGACCGATGAGCTTCCGCGCCCTTCCGATATCGCCACCAAGAAGGGCGGCGCGGGCGCGGCAGGCGTGGAACATGGCCTCGTTCACTCCACTCATGGCCAGCATTCGATCAATCCGGGCGGCGATTTCCGGGTCGGCGCGTCCCCGTCGCTCCAGAGCGAGCAGCAACGCGTCGGCTCCGGCCAGCAGGATGTCCGGGCGGTCCGGCCAGCGCTCCGGAATCGCCGCCAATGCCGCGCCGGCCTCTTTCAACAGGCCGCGGTCCAGGAGGGCATGGATCCCCGCGAGCTTCAGTGCGGGGTCGTCGGGCCACGCCTCGGTCACGACCAGGGCCTCCTCGGGGCGACGGGCCGCGCGGAGAAGGCGGGCCCGGGTGAGCGCCCCCTCCCGGGAGGCGTCTCCGGCGACCACCGACAGCGCTTCCTCGAACCGTCCCTGCCGGCCGAGATGCACCGCTCGCGCGCGCCGCAGTGCGAAGCCGGGCTCCGCAATCGAGGCGAACAGCCGCTCGGCCTCGGCCTCATCCCCGGAGTCGAGGAGAGGGAGCAGGACCGCCACCGGACCGGGCTCGCCCGGAAACTTTCCGACTTCCGCAAAGGCCGCGCGAAGCGCCTCCTCCGGGCGACCGAGGCCATCGAGAAACGCCACGTAGCGAGCACCGCGGAGATCCCCGGCTTCGTATGCCTCCCGAAGCAGCTCCACCGTCCGGTCCACGGCGCCCGGCGCTCCCCGATCCGGCGAAATGGTCGCCAGGAGCGCCCGCGTGTCGAGGTGACCGGGGTCGTGGCTCTTCGCCCGCCCGAGTTCCTCCATCGCCTCGTCACGCAGCCCGAGCCGGTATGCCGCGACGCCGGCGGCATGGCGCACGGTGAAATCATCCGCACCGTTCCTGATCGCCTCTCGGGCCAGCGCGCGCGCCGATGCCCAGTCTCCGCCGCCGAGCCGGACATGGGCGAGCAGGGCATTGGCGCGAGGATGCTGCGGAGAGCGCTCGAGTACCTCCTCGAGAATCACCTCCGCCTCCCCGGGACGATCGAGGAAAATCAGGCACTCCGCGGTCTGCACCGCGATCACCGGGTTCCCGGGTTTCTCGGCCCGGAGGCGCTTCAGGTGGATGTGGGCCTGCTCGTACTCTCCGTTTGCGCAGAGGCTCGCGGCCAACTTCCACTCACGTTGGAAGCGCTCTTCGTCGCTCACGCGCAGCAGACGGTACGAAAGAAGCACCCCGACTCCGCCGAGGATGCAGAGGACGAGGAGCGCGCGGCGGCTGAGAAATCGCCGGAGGCCCCGGCGCCTCCGGTGCCCCCCGGGATGGCAGGCCGCGCAATGCCCCTCCCGGATGGGACTTCCACAACGCAGGCAGACGGAACTCTGCTCCGGAGTGCTGCGGGCCATTTGGTCGTGCCTCTCCACTGGTCTCGGCGAGTCTTCGACCCTATACTGCCCCCCTCATGTCTCGAAGAACAACTGTACGCATGGCCGGCATCGCCGTCGCACTGACGGCCGTGCTCGCGGGTGGCCGCTCCGGCACGGCGGACCCCAACCTCCCGGCGCCACCGCGGGTGGAGCGTTTTCTCGATCTGCTCCGCGAGGTCTCGCCCCTGACCGGCGACCTCGAAGCGTCTGCGTTCCGCCGCCAGAGGCCTCCCGCCGCGGCGGAAGGGTCGGACCGGCTCGATCGGCTGCTCGGCGCTCCACGCACCCTCTACCTCGCCGGAGGCGCCGAAGCGCGGCTCACGATCGAGGGCTCCGGCGGGACCATCGTCGTCCCGAGGCCGCTGGCCCCGGACCCGCGGATCGCGGAGGATTGGGCGGTGGTTCTGGAGGCCGTCGAACACGGGGATGGCGAAGGCGAGGCGATCGATCTCGCGCTTTCCCGAATTGAGCAGGATCCGATTGCGGCGAACGATTTCCGAACCCACCTCCTCCGGGGCCTGGTCCGGTACAAGAGGGGCGAGAGTTCGGCGCTCGCATCATTCGAGGAGGCGCGTCGATCCGCAGGAAACGACGTTCCCTCGCGCACGCTCGCGGGTCTCCTGCATCTCCGGTCCGGCTCACCGGAGCGGGCCATCGAACCGCTCGTCGAAGCAACCCGGATCGCACCGAGGAACACGGTCGTCAGGGCACTCCTGGCGGATGCAAATCTTCGTGCGGGCCGCCCCGCACAAGCCGTCCGGCTCCTCGAGCCCCTCGTTCGCGCCGATCCCGATGCCACCCGGCAAAGGCTCCTCCTCGCGAGAAGTCTCATCGCGGCTCACCGCCCCCGTGCCGCCCTCGTCCACCTCGAACTGGTCTCGGGAGACGCCGAGATCCAATACGCCGCCGACTGTCTGGCGGCGCGAGCCCACCTGGCCCTCGATGCACCGGAGCGTGCGCTCGAGCGGGCCCGGAGTGCCGCCCTGATCCGGCCGAAAGAGCTGCCGCCAGGGGTATTCGAGGTGATCGCGCTCACCAGGACCGGGCGTTTGGATGAAGCCGCCGCCCTGACCCTGGCCCTCACGAAATCGCACCCCGAGGCTCCAGCCGTCTGGCGCCGGCGTGCTCTCGTTTGCGAAAAGCGGGAGAATCTGGCTGAAGCGGAAACCGCCGCGCGCCGCTGGCTCTCCCTGTCTCCCGGCCGCCACGCCCCGGTCCTCCTCCTCGCCCGCATCCTCCTTGAGGCCGGAAAGCCCGAGACCGCGGTGCCTTACCTCACAGACCTCCTGAAGCGAATGCCCCGCCTGGCCACGGCGCACCGCTACCTCGGGAACGCACATCTCGCGGCCGGCCGGACGGACGCGGCCCGGGAGTGCTTCCGAGCATGCCTGAAAATCGCCCCGGAGGCCCCGGCCGCGAAGGAGGTACGGAAGATCCTCGAGGAACTGGATCGTGGTCCGACCGTCGCCCCGCGATAGAGCCCGATCGGGCTTGCGATATCCGATTTGGCGGGTTATGCTGCGCGTACCGCTGGGCATACGGTTGCGGGTAAGGAAACGCGAATGACGAAGACGCTACTGCTGGCAACGCTGCTTTTCGCTCTCCTCTTCGCCGGCGTCGCCGATGCGCAGACCGTGGTCGCTCCGAACGATGTACGGGAGATCGTCCGGACCGGCACCACCACCTCGACCTACAGCAGCAGTACCACCACCACCTACAGCACTTACGTCGGGGGCAGCAGCAGGATTCAGAACCCGAGCAACCTCTTCGAGGCACGACTCTTCTTCGAGTTCGATCTGTCCAGTTACGGCACGGCCTCCGCGGCGGTTTTCAAGTTTTCGGCAGCTTTTTCCGGGAACGGCAATTCCGGCCTCTTCTATCTCAAGCCGATGACCAGTGGAGAAGACGGCACGGTCACCACGAGCGACTTCAGTCTCCTCGGGGCTCCGATCTGGACCGGATCCCTCGGTGCGAACCAGTCCTTCTCCATTCCCGTAACCTCATGGTTCAACTCGCGGGCCGGTGGGTTCGGAGGTTTTGCGCTCACCGCCGCCCTCGGAACCTCGGGAAGCCTCACGGGAGGGGGCAACATCCAACTCCAGGCGGTCCCGGAGCCGGGCACGATCGCGCTCTTCGGGTTCGGGCTCGCGAGCCTGTTCGTTGGACACCGGATCCGCCAGCGCCGAAAGCGGAGCGCGGCCTGACCCGCATTCTCACCATTGCACACGATCGTGAGGGGCACTCGCGGCGCATCGCGGTTGAGAGTCGCGTCACTGCCCTCGATACCATGAGGCCGGCTGTCCTGGTCGGCCTTCCTGCATTCTCCGGTACTTGATGCAAGTGCCCGAGACTCCGGAGCGAACGTATGCGAACCCGCCGATCCCTCCTCCTCATCGGGCTGGTCCTCGTCGCCGGACTCCTCGCAACCCTCCTCCTGCGTCCGGCACCCCGGCCGGCAATCCTCCTCGTTACGGTCGACACCACCCGGGCGGATCACATCTCCTGCTACCAGCCGGGCCGGGCGGCGACGCCGGTACTCGACGCCCTGGCCGCCGACGGAGTCCGCTTCGACGAACCCGTGACCGCCGCGCCCCTGACCCTGCCGAGCCACACCACGATGCTGACCGGCGTCTTTCCTCCCGACCACGGGGTTCGTGACAACGGCTTTTTCCGCCTCTGGCCCGAGGTCGAAACGGTGCCCGAGCGACTGGCCGCCGCCGGATATCGCACCGGGGCCTTCGTCTCCACGGTGATCCTCGATGGGAAATTCGGGCTCGACCAGGGGTTCGAGATCTACGACGACGAGTTCGACAAGCCCCTGGACGAGGGGACCCGGTTTCCGACGAGCCGACGCGCGGAGGAGACCGTGGGAAAGACGCTCGAATGGCTGGAGGGGATCGAAGGGGACCAGGTCTTCGTCTGGACGCATTTCTACGATCCCCACGTGCCCTACGATCCGCCGGTCCCATTCAATCGGGCCTATCCCGGCTCTTCCTACGATGGCGAGATCGCCTACCTGGACCTGATGCTCGGCCGGCTCTTCGACGGGTTTCGGGCCCGGTTCGGTGAAGATCTCCTGATCATCGTGGTGGGAGATCACGGAGAATCGTTCGGTGAACACGGCGAGCCCACGCACGGGTATTTCACGTATCGCGGCACCTCCCGGGTCCCCCTGATCGTGGCCGGCCCCGGATACACCGGCGGCGCCGTCGTGAAGGAGCCGGTTCGCACCGCGGACGTCGCCGCCACGGTTCTGTCGGCCGCCGGACTCGATGCACCGGACGCGATGCGCGGCCGATCCCTCTCCCGGGTGCTCGACGGGGAACTCACCGATCTGCCCTGCTACATGGAGGCGTGGACGGGCATCTCCTTCGGATGGAGCGGCCTCCGCATGCTCCGCATCGGCAACCTGGAACTGATCGAAGGGCCGCGCGTGGAACTTCACGATCTCTCCGGAGCGGGCGGAGAAGACGAGGACATCGGTCCCGCGCGCCCCGCGGCGCTCGCCAGGATGCGGAACTCGATGACATCCCTCCTGGCGGCGCCCGGACTCGGCTCGATGGATGCCCGGCGCGACCTCGATCCGGAGGACGTGGCGGCCCTCCGGGGGCTCGGCTATCTGGCGATTGGTGGTGGCTCTCCCGGTGAGGTCGCCGGCGTCGTGCTCCCGGACCGCGCGGATCCACGAGACCGTATCGAATCCTATCGAAAGCTGGTCCGGCTCCGGGGACTCGCCCATCGGAAGGAGTGGGACCAGGCGCTCGTTCTCTGCGAAGAGGTGATGGCCGAAGACGGTGCGAACCCGCTCGTCAGGCTGAAACGGGCGGAGGTGCTGCTCCAGTTGAAGCGCATTCCCGAGGCGGTCCGGGATCTCGAGTATGCGGCGGAGCACATGCCCGAAGACCCCCGGCCGGCGAACATGCTCGGGAACGTCGCCTTCTCCAGGAAGGACTTCGTCACCGCCGAGGCCCGGTTTCGTCAGGCGCTGAAGCGGGATCCCAACCACTACTTCGCGCTGTTTCGGCTCGGGATGGTGCAGATCGTCACGGCACGCTACGACGAGGCTGCAGGCACTTTCCGGCATGTCCTCCGCCTGAGCGACGACGATGAGAGCCGCAAGGCGCGGGCGAAGAACAACCTCGGCTGCGCACTGATCAAGGGGAAGATCGACCCGTCGAAGGGCATTGCCCTGATCGAGGAGGCGGTGGCCGGGGAGCCGGAGGCTCTGGACCTCAGGCTGAGTCTCGCGGATGCGCTGATCAATCAAGGCCGTCCGGCCCTGGCGATCCCGCACCTCGAGAAGGCGAAGGAGATCGCCGGGAACACGCCGAGAATCGAGAAACTCCTCGAGCGTGCGCAGCGCCGGTGATCAGGATCCGAGGCGCTCCCGCATCGCTTCGAGCACCGGCTGGTGATTCCGAGTGATCTCGGAGTCCGGTCCGGCGAGTTCGCACGCCGCCTCGTACCAGCGAAGCGCTTCTGACAGCCGCCCGCCCCGAAGATGCACGTCGCCCACCAACAGGTAGGACGACGGAGTGTTCGGGTCCAGCGCGACGGCACGCTCCGCCGCGGCCAAGGCCTGCTCCAGCTTCCCGGTTGCCAGGAGGGCGGCGGTGTAGAGGCGCTGCCAGTCGGCGCTGCCCGCATACTTTCCGAGTGCCTGTCCGAGGCGGGCCGCGGCCGGTTCGAATCGGCCGTACCGGAGGTGGTCGTAGCCAGTGGCGACCAGAGCGTAGGGGCTGTCCGGGTCGAGTTCGAGTGCCCGGGCCAGTTCTTTCCGGGCAGCCTCGCCCTGCTGATCGAGCAGCAACATCCAGCCGAGGGCGGCTCGCCGGAGGGCGGTTTCGCCGAGTTCCGCGAGATGGCGGCGCATCCGCTCGATGCCTTCCCCGGCGTTGTCGGCCGTCGCCCGCGCAAGAGCCGCGCAGATCTCGCGATCCTCGGCTGGAACGGGCAGCGGCTTCAGGTCGAGGCGGCTCTGCTCGTCGATGATCCGCGCCAGATCGAGCCCCATCACCCCGGGAGCGTCACCCGGAAGCAGGTGCGGGATTGCATACATGCCCACGGCGGCGACGATGGCCAGCAAACCCACGATGGTGGTGATACGTTCGAACAAGGCAAGTCCTCCGGGGAGGCTCGATCATCCGATTATCCGCCGGCCTGACGACAAAGAAACGACGGGTGACCGAATCAGGCCATCGGAGGCTCGAACTCCGTATCGACCGTGCTGGCAGTCCGGAGACTTCCGTAGATTCTGCGAGCGCTGCGAAGGTATCAGACGTCAGCAGGACGGACTGTCGGACCCCTGCGCTACCCTGCGCGCATGGAGAATTCGAAGGAGGGGCGGCCGGCGCCGGAGTTGAGAGTCGTAATCGACGACCGGGAGGTGCGGTCGGGGTTGCCGGAGGCGGTCTCCGCACTCTGGACACCAACGCTCATCGGGCGATTGCCGGTGGCCGACATCGAGATCGGGCCGCGACTGCTCGTCGAACGTAAGACCATCACCGACTTCGCCGCCAGCCTCGAGGACGGGCGCCTGTTCCGCCAGGCCCGAGCCATCTCGCGAGCCGCTCTCCGCCCCCTCATGATCCTCGAGGGCGAAGACGGCTTCGACCTCCTCGGCCTTCCGCCGAACGCGCTTCGAGGAATCCTGCTGACGCTCCTGGTCGGCTACCGCATCCCGATCCTGAGAACAGCCTCCATCTCGGAAACCGCCGTCAACCTCGCTCAACTCGCCAGGCAGGAACAGAGGCGCATCGAGCGCTTTGGGCGAACCGCTCGTGGCGGACGCACCGCGGCACGCACCGCGCTCGACATCCTCGGCACCATCCCCGGCATCGGAGACGAGAAAGCGAGAAGGCTGATCGCCGGCCTGGGATCGCTGAAGGAGGTGGTCACCGCGAGCGAGGAGGATCTTCGACGGGTGTCCGGCGTGGGTCCGCAGACGGCCCGGCAGGTTCGGGCAACGCTTGATGGGCCGACTTTGGAAAGGCGTGAGTGACGCGGTTCGATCAGGCGAACCGGCTCCCACATCCTGGGGCCCCCGCAAGAACAGCTTCGGGATTCGAGGGCCGCCGCATACCGCCACGCTTTGTTGCGCGTCGGTTGAAACCAGCAAGGTTGCGCGCTCCTCGCGCCTTGCTTTCTCGGGCGCGGCGGCGCTCTCGGTGCAACGGGCGCACTTCTTTCCAGACGATCCCTTACTTGTAGCCGGGCGGAACCTTCTCCCACGCGTAGCCGCGCCGCGCCGCCTCGAACCCGGTGTCAAAGAGCGCCCGCATGTACTCCGGGTCGAACAGCTCCTTCGATTCCTGAACGAAGTCGATCGGGATGTATGCCAGGTGGTAGTCCAGGTTGTCCCGCCGGGCGATCAGGTAGATCTCGACCATGTTGCCGATTCCCTGCCGACGGATCATGGAGGAGAGCGATCGCCGGACGATGGAGAAGATGTCACCTTCGATCGGTTCGTACCTGGCGTCGAAGCTCGAGTTGCGGATGAGATAGACGTTCGGTCGCCCGGGGACCTCGAGCTTCTTCAGGATCCGGTTCCAGTCGGCCCCCGAGGGGTAGATGTAGATTTGTGCCGAGGCGCCGCCATCGACGTGCAACTCGTCATACGTCGCGCCCCCGGCCTCGACCTCGATGAAGACGGGTGGAAACGCGGCCGGAACCGAGGCTGAAGCGAGCACGACCTGGCGAATCAAATCCGAGGCTCCCGGGTCGCCGCTCGCCGCGATCGCCCCGATGTTCCAGTGCACCGGACGGCTGGCATCGAGATTCGTCGTCCCGATCATCAACTGCCGGCCCTTCTGATATTCCACGGCGATCGCCTGCACCAGTTCCTCGGTGATCAGCTCCGCGAGCAGTTCCCGAAGCGGCTCGCTGCTGGAAGCGGCATCGCTGGTGAGGGTGCCGTAGATGCTGCGCTGCTCGATGATGTCTCTGGTGGAGATCGTGGTGAAGAGCCTGCGGAGCTGACGGTCGTAGTCGGATCCCAGGAAGGCGAACGGAGCGATCAGTGCCCCGGTCCCGATGCCGGTGACCACGGTGAATTCCGGCCGGGTGCCGGCCGAAGTCCAGCCGCAGAGCAGGCCCGCCCCGAACGCGCCGTCAGCGCCGGAACCCGAGATCGCCAGGTAGTTATGCTCACGACCGAAGATCCCCTCCGATCTCCCGCGCATCTCGTCGACGCTCAACTCGAACCAACGATCGGCGAAACGAAGCGGCGCGTCTCCCCAGGATCGCGCATCCACACCACCCGGCACCGTCGCCTGGTCAGCGAGAGCGGCCGGCAGGGGATGGCGCTCCGGAACGGACATGCAGCCGGTGACTCCGAATGCGCAGGTGGCGAGCACGGCCATCAGGAGGACGCGGGGCGATTGGTGACGCATGGACTCTCTCTCCGAAACCTGGTCGAACCTCGAGGCGAACGAGACTCTACCACCCGGTGCGGAAGACGGAGGGCAGGTTCCTCTCACCGTTTCTCGAAGGAGGCCGGAGGCAGGCTCCATTTCCGGGATTCCGTGATACTGTCCGGGGCAGTCGAGCCGGTGCCCGGTGGGCGAGTCGGCAACGCGTGGGACGCACGGCTCACGGTCCGACCCGGATGGCGCGTCGCTTTGCCGGTCGGCAACGTCATTGCACTCGCGGCACACGTCCTGGTTTCAGGCGGGGCAACCATGGAACTGATCGTGGACGGGATCGAGGGTCTGAATGCCGTTCCCCTCGCCGGGCTGATGCTCGTCGTGGCGCTCGGTTTTGCCATCGGCCGATTGCGGTGGCGATGGGTCACTCTCGGACCCGGGGGCGCGACGCTGTTCGTGGCCATCTTCTTCGGAGCCTTCGGACTCAGCTTCTCCGGGATGTACGGGTCCGGGAACCCGCAAATGACCGTAGGGCAGTTCGGATTCGCGTTGTTCATCTACTCGGTGGGATTCGAAGCGGGCCCCCGCTTCTTCTCCATCCTGCTCGGCGGCAAGGGATGGCGTTTCGTGCTGGTGGGAACGGTGGTGAACGTCCTCGCCGTGGTCGTGGCGGTAGCCTGTGCCCGGACGATCGGCTTCGGGGAGACCGTGGCCGCGGGCGCACTCTCCGGAGCCATGACCAGCTTCCCCACCTACGCCGCGGCGGCGGAGGTGCTGCCGGACCCGAACCTGCTGATCTTCTTCGCGGTCAGCTACCCGGTGGGCCTGATCACCGTGGTCTTCTTCGTCCAGATCGTGCCGAAGCTGCTCCGGATCGACCTGACCGAGGGGGCTGATCCGGATCCCGACGACGAACCATCGACTCTCCACCGCGGGAGCGAAGCGTGGCGGGTCTTCAAGGTCGAGGCCGAGGAGGTCGCCGGACGGAGCCTGATGGAACTCGGCCTTCCGCATCGGACGGGATGCACGATCGTTCAACTCCAACGCGGCACGACGCTGCTCCGGGCGGAAGCCGATACCGTCATCAGGGAACAGGACCGCCTGCTCGTGCAAGGCCATCCGCACGAGCTGAAAGCGTTCGGAGAACTGGTCGGGCCGGAGGTGGGCGACCAACTCCTCGGCAAGCCCCCGACCAGAAACGTGGTGGTCCTCAATGCCGCGGTCTGCGACCGGACGCTCGCGGATCTCGACTTGACGAAGCGCCACGGCTGCCTCGTAACCGCCGTGGAGCGCGGGCGGGTCATCCTCGAGCCCACGGCGGAACTCGCCCTCTGCCATGGCGACGTCCTGGAACTCACCGGATCGGCCGGCGGGGTGCGGGGGGCCGCGGTGGAGTTGGGGCGCTTCGAGAAATCGGTGCACGAGACCAACATCGCCATCTACGCCGGGGGGATCTTCCTCGGGCTGCTCCTTTCGCAACTCCGGATCGGCGGCGCGGCGGTGTTCGGGGCGGCCGGCGGTCTGCTGCTCGCGGGCATCGTGCTCGGCCGGTTCCGCCGCATCGGGCACTCTTCGGCCGACGTCCCTCGCGCCGCGCGGCAACTGGTGCGCGATCTCGGCATTCTGCTCTTCATCGCCGAGATGGGGATCTGGGCGGGGGGACAGCCGCTCTCGCCGGTCCGGGAGTGGTTCCTGCCTTCATTGGCATCGGCGTTCCTGATCGCGGTGATCCCGATGCTCGCCGCGCTCTTCGTGGGACGAAGGCTGTTACGTCTTCGCGCGGTGGACACCTGGGGCAGCATCTGCGGGGGCATGACGTCCTCCGCCGCGCTCGTCACCCTCAAGAACGCCGCGGACTCGAGCGACCCCGCGGTGAGCTACGCGGCCAGCTACGCCGTCGCCAGCATCCTGGTCACGCTGGCCGGACCGGTCGTGGTGTATCTGATCTAGCAGCCGACAGCGGGGCCCCATGAGGGACACCTGACAGCCAACCAGACGCCTGAACTGGTCGTGGGACATGCCAACGGCCTCTGGCTGGCCGAGCCGGAAGAACATCCCTGTCCCGGTTTCCTGTAGTCCGGCCCTGTTCCGTACGGGAGTGCTCACGAGCCCCTCTGGATATCGGCACAAGCATCGACGATGCCGACATCCTGGAAGATACACGGGCCTGGCCAACCGAAAAGGCAGACACCACATCCGCCTGTGCCGACCTTTGTGCGTGCAGGTGCGGTACCCGACCCGGTGACCAACCCCGAGAACACCGTTGCAGAGGGGACGTCGATCCAGAGAACCGGGCGGGAAGCCTCTTGGCCGCCCGCCCGGGGGAATCGCTTCCGGGATGACCTGGTGAGGTCGGTCGAAAAATGTCCGAATCAGGACAAATGTCAGACCTGACCCCCTACTTCTTCTTCTCCTTCAGGCGCCGCTGGCTGTTCGAGTCGCACTGGGGGCAGTGGAGTTCTTCCATCACCGCCGGGATGTAGCTCCCGTCGTACTCGAGCCCGCACCGCAGGCACTTGAACGTACACGGCTTCCTGCTCTTGACCTGGCCGTCACTAGACATGGATCTCGACCTCCAGGAGGTTCTTCGCAAACACCTTCCGGCCTTCTTCGATCTCTTCCGCCGTTACCGTCTGGCGGATCTTCTCCATGGCGACCATCGTCTCCTGGAACCTCGACGCCTGGGCTGAAGAGATCCACTCGAGCTGCAAACGCTCGGGGCGGATGCCCTTCTTTTCCATCAGGTCCCAGAGACGCTCGACGCGCTTTTGCGTCCAGCGGTTGGCGTCGATGTAGTGGCAGTCCACGTAGTGACATCCACTGACCAGCACCACCGGGGCGCCCTTGGCGAAGGCGTGCAGGATCCACTTCTTGTCGACTCGCCCCGAGCACATCGTCCGGATCAGGCGCATGGTCGGCGGATACTGCAGCCGACTCACACCGGCAAAGTCGCCGCCGGCGTAGCTGCACCAGTTGCAGGCGAAGACCACGATCTTGTCCTGAGCCTTCTCCGCGAGCATGGCGTCCACCTGGGAGATGGACTGCTCGTCGGTGAAGTGCTTCATCTCGATCGCGCCCCTGGTGCACTCCGCACCGCAGGTTCCACATCCGGCACAGGCGGCTTCCGCCACCGTTGCCAGGATCCCCGTCTTCTTGTCCACGGTGATCGCCCCGTAGGGGCAGGCCTTGGCGCACGTCCCACACATGTTGCAGTTGTCCTGGTCGATCACCGAGGTGATCGCCGGGATCTTCACGTGCCCGAGCGCCATCAAGCCCAGCGCTCTGGCGGCGGCGGCGCCAGCCTGGGTCACCGAGTCCTTCACGTCCTTCGGTGCCTCGGCGCAACCGGCGAAGAAGACCCCCTTCGTCGCGGCGTCCACCGGCTGCAGCTTGGGGTGCGCCTCCAGGTAGAAGTCGTCCGGGGTCTTCTGCAGGTTCAAGGTGGTCTGGAGGTCGCGCATGTCCGCCGGCGCCTCCATCCCCACCGAGAGGATGACCATCTCCGACTCGTGCTCTTCGAGTTGGCCGGTGTCACCATTCTCGACGGAAAGCACCAGGTTTTTGGTCTCCGGGTTCTCCATGATCTCACCCGGGATCCCCCGGATGTAGAGCGTGCCGGACGCCTTGGACCGGTTGTACATGTCCTCGAAGCCCTTGCCGAAGGCCCGGATGTCGATATAGAAGACCTTCACCTCGGTCTCGGGCCAGTGGTCCTTGATCAACAGTGCCGCCTTGATCGTGTTCATGCAGCAGATGTTGGAACAGTAGGACCGGCCGCGACCGTCGTTGCAGCGCGAACCGACACACTGCACGAAGGAAACCGACTTCGGCAGCGCCCGGTCCGAAGGACGGAACAGGTGGCCGAGCGTCGGACCGAGCGGGGAGATGATCCGCTCGAACTCGATCGAGGAGAGCACGTTCTCATACTTGCCGTAGCCGTACTCCTCGAACGGAGTGGCGTCCATGACCTCCTGGCCGGTGGCGACGATGATGGTGCCGACCTCGAACTCGAGGTTTCGCTCCTGATCGTCGTAGCTGATGCAGTTCTTGTCGCAGACCTCGGCGCACTTTCCGCAGGCGATGGGGTTGGTGCCGAGACAGTTCTCCATGTCGATGGAGAAGGCAGCCGGAACGGCCTGGGGGAAGAGCTGGTGGATGGCCCGCCGCGTGGTCAGCCCCATCTCGAACTCGTTCGGGACCAGCACCGGGCAGACCGCCACACAGTCACCACAGGCGGTGCACTCTTTCAGATCGACGTAACGCGGTTTCTGCCGGACCTTCACCTTGAAGTTTCCAACGCTCCCTGACACATCCTCGACCTTGGCGAGGGTGAGGAGCTCAATGCGTGGATGGCGGCTGACATCCGCCATCTTGGGGCCGAGAATTCAGGTAGGGCAGTCCATCGTGGGGAAGGTCTTGCCCAGTTGGGCCATCATCCCCCCGATGGTCGATGACTTCTCCACCAGCACCACCTCGATCCCGGCGTCCGCCAGGTCGAGCGACGCCTGGATGCCGGCCACCCCGCCGCCGATGACCAGGGTCTTCTTGATCACCTTCGACTCGGTCTCGTCCTGAGCCTTTAGGTAGCGAGCCCGGGCGACGGCCATCCGCACCAGGTCGTTGGCTTTGTCGGTCGCGGCTTCCTTCTCGTCGGTGTGGACCCAGGAGCAGTGCTCCCGGATGTTCGCCATCTCGACGAGGTAGGGGTTGAGACCCGCTTCCTTCGCGCACGCCTTGAAGGTCGGCTCGTGCATCCGCGGCGTACAGGCCGCCACCACGATGCGGTCGAGCTTCTTCTCACGGATGATGTCGCGAATCTCCTGCTGGCCGGGCTCGGCGCAGGTGTACTTGTTCACCGAGGAGTGGACCACTCCCGGGATGCCGAGCGAGTACTCCGCCACGGCTTTCACATCGACGGTGTCGGAGATGTTCATGCCGCATTCGCAGACGAACACACCGACCCTCTCGCCATGTTTCAGTCCGAAGTCCTGAGTCATCTAGCCCTCCGACTTCTCAGGCGCGTCAGGCGCGCCGGGCAAAGCCTCGGCCAGAACCGAGGCGACGTTTTGTATTTCGATGGCGTCGTCTTTCCCGAACTGGGAACACGCCAGGTGCACTTCACATTTGGGGCAGGCGGTGAGCAGGATGTCCGCGCCGGTGGCTCTCGCCTCGCCGAGCCGGACCTTCTGCAAGGCCGCGGTGCCCGAGCTGCAGTTCAGCCACGAGGAGGAGCCGCAGCAGTTGGCCGAGACGCCGTGCCGCATCATCTCCCTGACCTCGATGCTTTCGGACTTCTTGATGGCGGCGCGCAGCGCGTCGCCCCTCTCCATGTGACGGGTCAGGCGGCAGGGGTCCTGGATGGTGGCCTTGATCGGCTTGCCGTTTAACTTCAGCTTGCTGTCCGCCACCAGTTCGGTGATGTGGACGTTGGAAAACTGAAGGTTGCCGGTGACCTCCGCCCAGTCCTTGCTCGCGGTGCGGTAGCACTCCGCGCAGGCGTGAACCACCCGCGTGATGCCCCGCTCACCAATCTTTTCGACGTTCTTCTTCGCCAGGATCTCGAAGTTCTCTCTGTCGCCGCTCCAGAGGAGGTCGTGGCCGCAGCAGATCTCGTCGCCCATGATCACGGGCTCGATGCCCATGGCGTTCAGCAGGCGAATGGTGCCCACCGTGGCGTCGGTGGTCCTGACCCCCATGTGCTTGAAGACCTCGTCGAAGTACGGCGCGCAACCGACGAACAGCGCGGTGTCGCCGGTCTCCGCCACCTTCACGTCGTCCGGCAGGAACGAAAGCCTCTTCTGCGGCAGGTGGTCGCCGTGGGCGTGCAAACGCATGATGGAGAGCAGCGAACCGCTGTGGGTGCACTGACCGGTCTCGCCCTCGGCGCGCGCGCGCTGGCGCAGGCCCTGCTGGAGCGAGGCGTACTTCACGCCCGCCGGGCAACGCCGCTCGCAGAGTCCGCAGGTGAAGCAGTTCCAGACCGCTTCCGCCACCTCCTTCTCGGGGGTGTCCTTGAAGACGGACTGGCCCACGATCCGGTGCGGCGAGTAACCCCTGGTGTGGCGCGAAACCGGGCAGAACCCGGTGCACTTGCCACAGTCGATGCAGGCAAACGCCCGCGAAACCTCGCGCAGGTCAGCGATCTCGGGAACCTCTGCGGCGACGACCTCCGTGGGGATGATCGGGGCCGGGCCCAGAGCTTCGATCTTCTTGACGAATTCGGCGGTGACCTCTTCCAGCTCCTCCGGGCCTTTGACCCAGGAGAGCTGGATCCGCTCCTCGCCGATGCCGAGCAGCTCGACCACCTCGCGCACCATCGCGAACTGGCCTTCCTGCTGTTTGGCGCCGAAGAGGTAACGGCAGTCCCCGGTGCCGCAACCGGCGACGAGCACCCCGGCCGCCCCCCACTCGAAAGCCTGGAGCATGGAGCCGGGACTGACCCGACCGGATCAGATGACCGGGATGAGCTTCGCCCCCCCGACCTCCGCCTGTTCGTCACCGAGAGTCCAACGGCAGGCGAAGGCCACCACTTTGGGTGTCTTCTCGCTCACTTGGTCGCCTCCCCCGCGGTCACCGCCGCGTCGCCGTACTCCTTCACCCCGTAATCATAACCTTCCTGCAGGGCGCGGAGGTTCAGCTCGAGGAACCGATCCGGCACGGTGCCGGGGATGGCCTGCTTCACGGCCTCGAGTTCGCACAGGCCGGTGACCGCGGTGAAGAACCCGATCATGACCAGGTTCCCCGCGATCCGGACGCCGAGGTCCTCGGCGATACGGGTGGCCGGAACCGAGAAGGTCTTGCGCTTGATCTCAGGGTCCGTGACCACCAGGTCCTTCTCGGCGATCAACGTGCCGTTCTCGCGGAGGTTGACGACGTTCTTGGCGTAGCCTTCCTGCGACATCGCGATCAGGAAGTCGGTGCCGGTGATGTAGGGGTAGGTGACCGGCTCTTCGTCGATCACCACCTGGGCGCTGCAGGCGCTGCCCCGGGCTTCCGGCCCGAAGGACTGCGTCAGCGTGGCGTGCAGCCCGCCGTAGAGGGAGAGGGCCTTGCCGATGATCATCCCGGTACGGATGACACCCTGTCCGCCGAAGCCGGTTACTCGCAGTTCGTACATATTGACGGCCCCACTTTCGGAATGAACTTCTCACCCAGGGTCGCGGTCATCTGCGCACGCATGCGGTCGTGCCAGGTCGGCCGTTCCTTGTCGACGAAGTCACCAACCACGAACGGCTTCTGGAAGTCGATGCCCACCTCGGGAGTGGGACAGCCGTTCTTGATGATCGCGTTGTCGTGATAGAACTTCATGAGGTCGAGCCCGGAGCCCAGGCGGTTCCGCCGCGCGTAGAGCGTCGAGCAGGGCGCGATCACTTCCACGAACGAGAAGCCCGGCTTCATCAGGGCCCTGGTCATCGACTCCACCAACCGGCGAACGTGCAGCGCCGTCCAGCGCGAGACGTAGGTCGCCCCACAGGCCTCGGCGAGGTTCGCCAGGTTGAACGGGGGCTCGAAGGCGCCGTAGGGCGTCGTCGAGGTCACCGCCGGGTTCGGAGTCGTGGGAGCGACCTGGCCACCGGTCATCGCGTAGATGAAGTTGTTGACGCAGATCACCGTCAGGTCGATGTTGCGGCGGGCGGCGTGGATGAAGTGGTTGCCGCCGATGCCGGTCAGGTCCCCGTCACCGGAGACCACCACGACCTTCAGCTTCGGGTTACTGAGCTTCAAACCCGTGGCGAAGGGGATGGCGCGGCCGTGCGTGGTGTGAAAGCTGTCGAGCTTGATGTAGCCCGCCACGCGGCCGGTGCAACCGATCCCGGAGACCACGGCCATCAGGTCCGGGTCGAACGCGGACTTCTTGATCGCCTCGACCAGGGCGGTGACGACGATGCCGAGACCGCAGGTGGGGCACCAGATGTGAGGGATCCGGTCCATCCGGAGCCAGTCCTCCATCGGGTGCGGAGTCGTGTCTTCCTTCACTGGAACGGGAGTCACAGCGGTATCGCTCATTTCGCCAGCTCCTCGATCGCTTTCGCGATCACCTTGGGGTCGTGGACCGTTCCACCGGCATGGCCGGCCAGCACGGTCTTGCAGCGTCCCTGGGCCAGACGCTCGGTTTCGAGCGCCATCTGGCCGAGGTTCATCTCCACGGTGAGGATGCCCTTCACCGAGTCCACCAGCTCGAGGATGCGCTTCTCCGGGAAAGGCCAGACGATCTTCATCGCGATGTGGCCGACCTTGACGCCCCGCTCACGGGCGATCCTGATCCCGCCGTAGGCCACGCGAGTGCTGATTCCGTAGGAGAGAACGATGACATCCGCTCCTTCGATCCCGTCCTCCTCGAGGTGGACGATGTCGTCGCGCTTGCGGATCTTGTCCACCAGCCGGTTCACCAGGACGTCCTGGCAGGCCGGGGTCATGTCCGGGTAGCCGCGCTCATCGTGCGTCAGCCCGGTGGTGTGGAAGCGCGCGCCCTGCCCGGCGTGCAGCATCGGCGGGACGTTGTACTCGTTGCCGTCGAGCTTGTAGGGCAGGTACTCCTTCGGGTCGCCGGTGTACATGTACCGGGGCTCGACCTCGATCTCGTCCGCGGGCGGGATGACCACCTTCTCGGTCATGTGGCCGACGCACTCGTCGAGCATGACGAAGACCGGCGTCCGGAACCGCTCCGAGAGGTTGAAAGCCTCGACGGTCAGGTCGAAAGCCTCCTGCGGCGAGTTGGGCGCCACCGCGATGACCTCGTAGTCACCGTGGGAGCCCCAGCGGGCCTGCATCATGTCGGCCTGGCCGGGCATGGTGGGGAGCCCCGTGGAGGGGCCGCCGCGCTGGACGTTCACCACCACCAGCGGCGTCTCCATCATGATCCCGAGCCCGATGTTCTCCATCATCAGGGAGAAACCGGGTCCGGAGGTGACGGAGAGACACTTGCTGCCCCCCCACACGCCGGCGACGACCGCGGCCATCGAGGCCAGCTCGTCCTCCATCTGGATGAAGGTCCCCCCCATGAACGGGAAGCGGGCGGCACAGCGCTCCGCGACCTCGGTCGAGGGGGTGATGGGGTATCCGGCCAGGAACCGGACCCCGGCGGCCAGCGCACCTTCGGCACAGGCCTCGTCACCGTCCAGGTAGTGCGACCCGGTCAGGACGCCGAGCGGATCAGCCTTAACCATGGCGCACCTCCGCGACGACCTGCTCCTTCTCCGTGATGAAGATCGCGAAGTCGGGGCAGATCATTTCGCAGAGCTTGCAGACGACGCAGTCCTTCTCCGAGAGCTTCATCGGGGGGTGGTACCCCTTCTTGTTGTAGGCGTGGTCGAGCTTCAGGACCTGCTCAGGACAGAATTCCACGCAGTATCCGCAGCCCTTGCAGCGTTCTCTCAAGATGTGGACATCGCCACGAGCGACCAGCTGCTGGTCGAGGTCGAGGGGCTTCCTCCAGAACTTCATCGCGTCTCCTTCGGGGCCGATTGCCCAACGAGCGGGAGTGGTGGGGAGACAGGTTCAGTGTCTATAGAATCCGGGCGGGGTCGGTTGACACCCCCATGTTGGCCGGGGGTTCATACCCGACCTTACGCTGTGCGGTTTCGCACCCTCCCGCGGACCGTTTCGGCGGGACACCCACCCACCACCCGATACGGGAAAGTACGTCTCGACTGAGTCAATAACTCGGCCCCGCGAAAGTCAAGCCGGAAAGAGCGGTGACTCGATTCAATCCGAACAATTCTTCGTTCGAACCCGCTCTCCTTGACAGTGCGAGGGGTGAGTGCAAGACTTTCGCTCTCCCATGGCGACCAAAAGTAGCGGCGATATAGGCTCAGCGGCGGCCCGGAACCGGCGCATCATCTACATTCTCTGCGGATTGACCGTCGCCCTCAGCATCGTGGCCGTGCTCGTGCTCACCGCGGAATCCGATGCCCCGGTCGTCCCCCCCCAAACCGCGGGAAATCCCCCAGTCGGAAAGGGTGATTCCCCGCTCGGATCGGCCGGAGAGAATCGAACGAGAGACGAACCCGTCCATCCCACGGCGGTCTCCCCCGCCGCGAGTTCGAAGATCGCGGAACTCAACAAGGCCCACGCGTTCTTCGACGAAGGGATCGTCCACCTCAAAGACTCGATGTTGAGCACCCCCGGCACCGCCGAAACCGAGGAGAAGAAGAAACTCGCCCTGGCGGCACTCCTCGCGGCCCGGGACGCCTATTTCGCCTACCTCGAGCGCTACCCCGAGGAGGAACCTGCTCTCGACAGCAGAATGACCGACCTGAACCAGCAGATTTACTGGTGCCGGAAGGGCATGCGCGTGAGCAGCTTCCCCGCCACCGGGAGGGAGCAGGAATCGCGTCCGGAGAGCTCCCGCCCGGATGCCCCCCCGCGGGCGACGCCCCGGATCCGGCCGGAACCGACCTTCCGTCCGGAGGCGGCCGCCGCGAAGTTCAAGGCCGGAGCGGCGCGGGCGCTCAAGGAGGGGCGGCCCGACCGGATCATCGAACTCGGCGCTCCCCTCCTCGACGATCCGCGGATGGAAGGGCACCGGGACGAGATTCCCCGGGCCGTGGCCCTCGCGCGTGAGATGCAGGCCATTCTCACCGCGGCGGAGAAGGCCCTGATGCCGAAGGTGGGCGGCAGTATCACGCTGGCACTCCGCGACCGGACCATCAGCGGACGGCTGCGGGCCGTGGACCAGGGGATCCTGATCCAGGGCGAGGACGGCGTTGAGACGATCCGGGTCAGCAGCCTCGCCGCGGGTGAGATCGCAGCTCTGGCCAGGGAGGCGGACGCGCTGGCGACGCCGGGAGCGCGGTTCGCGGCGGGGGCCTATTTCGCTCTGCGCGGTGACCGGGTCGAAGGAGCGCGGCAGTTGATTTTCGCCCGGGCCGGCGGCGAGGATGTCTCTGAATACTCCCACGTCATCGACCGGGTGCTCAGAGAGTCACCCGAGCTCCAGGCCCTCTCCGACTGGGTGGACCTCGAGCCACAGCTCGACGAGCCGAGCCCCGAACTCCACGCCGCGCTCGACACCTTCAAGAGCACCCACCGCCAATCGGTCCTCTTCAAGGAACACCGCGAGGAGATCTTCAAGGCCCTCGGCGCGTCCGGGGAGACGCTTAAGTTCGAACTCGCCGATCTGTACCGCGTTCTCAAGCGGATCTCCGGCAAGTCCGTCAAGCTCTCGTACACCTTCGACGACGGCGACGAGTTCCTCGACTTCGGAAGCCAGGAGGGCTGGACCATCGCCGATGGGACGCTCACCGGAACGAAGGGGCTGGCCTGGCTGGAGCGCTTCGACCTTCGGAGTGCGGACTTCCGTTTCATCCTGAAGTCCGCCGTCGAGATGAAGGCCGTGCTCTATGAAGGCGGGTGGGACCTGAAGGGTGGCCTGACCGTGAGCCTGAAGCCGGAGCCGACCGGCCTGGCGGTCAGCTTCTGGAACGGGAGGCGCAGACTGGGCCAGGAGGTCGTCCGCATGCCGAAGAGCGAGGTGGATGTCCACCTGAAGCTCAAGGGCGACAAGTTTCAGCTCGCCGTCAACCGCAAGGTGATCCTGAAGGGCGGAGGGGCCGAGCGTATCGAGTCGAAGCGGCCCCGGGTGCTCGTTCTCCAGGTAGTGAAGGAACCGGTCGAGTTCAACGAGATCGAGCTGAAGACCGAGCTCGACATGGACTGGGCGAAGGCCGGGGGCACGCACTACGCCCACTGGATTCGCGACTACCACGTCACCGGGCCGTTCACTCTCTCGAAGTGGCAGGTGCAGATCGCCATCGAGCACCTGGAGTGGCCGGAGGTCGAGCCGTTCGATCCGGAGAGGCTCGCCGACAACGGCAAGAGGAGCTGGGTCTATGTCCGCCCGGACACCGGCCGCCTCGACCTGAACCGCATGAAGCCGAACGACCGGATCTTCGCTTACGCCGTGGTGAGAATCTGGTCGCCGGACCGCCGGACGGCGATTCTCGAGGTCTCCGCGGACGACGCCGCGCGGGCCTGGCTGAACGACG